>NZ_CP090003.1:2687500-3287500 GCF_021390195.1 Flagellimonas sp. CMM7
AGTGGAGCCAGAAAGGGCTGGGGTACATTATAACACCACTGTTTTGCATCCTGTTGATCCGGCTGATTTACATAGAAACCAAAGTGAAGTCCCGTCTTATTTTGTAAATAATCTGGTGGTTGACCCAGGGTATGATTTTGAGGGAGGAAATACTTGGAAACAAAATAAAGAAAGCTATTTTGACTTTAATGAAAGGGATACTAGGGATAGTTTATTAACTAATATCTATTCTAACATCATGACGCGCCAAATAGATACTTTAGGATTAACAGATGTCTTAAACAACGATTTTAGTCCCTCTTCTTCTGCTTCTGATGTTGTTGATGCAGGTTCAAGTGTTACTTCTTGGGGGATAACTTTCGATATGGATAATGCATCACGACCTTCTGGCAGTGCTTTTGATGTGGGAGCATATGAGTTTCAGTCTAGCGGGACTCCTTTGAAAGCCCAATTAACGGAAGATGTTGACCTGTTTGATGTACTTGTTGAAGAGCAAGCACAAACATTGTTTTACCCTAATCCCACAAGCTCTTCTTTTAGATTGGAAAATAGTAGTTATGAGGACGTTGTTATTCAACTAATAACTACCGAAGGAAGAATTATTCATACAGGTAATTATAAGATAGGAACAGCTTTTAATGTTGAAGAATACACTGCTGGACTTTATTTTTTGAGATTGATTACATCAGATAAGACTGAAGTGCACCGTTTAATAATTAGATGATAGAAAACAAAAACTCCCTAAAAAAATGCTTTAGGGAGTTTTCTATAAAGGGTTTGGTTGGGTATTTAAATTTAAACTCTTGGCAAATCACCATCACCTTTTAAAGGCAAATTTGATTTCCCCATTAGGAAATTGTCTACATGGTGAGCGGCCTCTCTTCCTTCAGATATTGCCCAAACGATTAAGGACTGTCCTCTCCTTTGGTCACCAGCAACAAAAATACCTGGAACATTGGTTTTGTAATCTTTTACTGAGGCATTAATATTGGTTCTAGTGTCCATTTCCAACCCCAACTGATCAGCTATCGTTGTTTCTGAACCTGTGAAACCAAGTGCAAGAAGTGCTAAATCGCATTTCCATTCTTTTTCCGTTCCTGCTACTTCTTTTAAGATAGGTCTTTGTCCTGGTACTTTTTCCCAGAAAACCTCAGATGTAACTAGGCCTTTTAAATTACCATTCTTATCACCAATAAATTTTTTGGTTGAAATGCTAAAGACACGTTCAGCACCTTCTTTGTGGGATGTGCTTGTTCTCAAGCGCATAGGCCAAAATGGCCATGGCTGCCCCTCAGGTCTTGCTGTGGTTGACTTGGGCATAATCTCAAAATTTGTTACCGAAACTGCTCCATGCCGAATTGAAGTTCCAATGCAATCGGAACCAGTATCCCCGCCACCAATAACAACCACTTTTTTTCCTTTGGCAGAAAGTTCCTCTCCTTCATATGGAATACCGTCAACTTTTCTATTGTTTTGCGGGAGAAAATCCATGGCTTGTACCACACCTTTTAAATCAGAACCGGGTATTGGAAGGTTTCTTCTAACTGTAGCGCCACCACAAAGGACAATGCTGTCATATTCCTTTTGAAGCTCATCCGCTTTAACGTCAACCCCAACATGGACACCAGTTTTGAAAATGATTCCTTCTTTTTCCATGACTTTGAGGCGTCTGTCAATTACATTCTTTTCCATTTTGAAGTCTGGAATTCCATAACGTAACAGTCCACCAATTTTTTCATCACGTTCCAAAACAGTAACGGAATGCCCTGCTCTATTTAATTGTTGAGCCGCGGCGAGTCCGGAAGGACCAGACCCTACGACTGCTACTTTTTTACCTGTTCGGGTTATAGGGGGTTCTGGTTTTATCCAGCCGTTTTTAAAGGCGGTTTCAACAATATTTTTCTCAATATTCTCAATGGAAACAGGGTCCTCATTAATACCCAATACGCAAGCCTCTTCACAGGGAGCTGGGCATAATCTACCGGTAAACTCCGGGAAATTATTAGTTGAATGTAGAATCTTAGTGGCTTTTTTCCACTTGCCTTGATATACGGCATCATTAAAGTCGGGAATAAGATTGCCTAATGGACAACCACTATGGCAAAATGGAATGCCACAGTCCATACATCGTGCGCCTTGATCCTTTAATTCCTTTTCTTTTAAGGGAACAGTAAATTCCTTATAGTTTTTGATTCTTTCCTTAACAGGTGCATAGGCTTCATCCTTCCTGTCAAATTCCATAAATCCCGTCGTCTTTCCCATGGCTCAAATTATAAGGTTTGTACTTTTTCTTTTTCTAATCGTATTAATGCTTGACGGTATTCTTCGGGAAAAACTTTCACGAATTTTGGTAAACATTCTTCCCAATTTTCAAGAATGTCTTGGGCTAAAGGACTCAATGTAGCATTGTAGTGGTTTTCAATGAGTTCTTTCAATTGTTTGACATCATTGTCTTCTTCAACAGATAATAAATTCAGCGTCTCGCCATTACATCTTTTCTCAAAAGAGCTGTCTTTGTCAAAAACATAAGCAATTCCGCCACTCATTCCTGCTCCAAAATTTCTTCCAACAGCCCCTAAAATTACCGCAACTCCTCCTGTCATATATTCACATCCATGATCACCAATACCTTCTACTACGGCTTTGGCTCCTGAATTTCTCACACAGAAGCGTTCACCAGCTTTACCATTAATATAAGCTTCTCCTGCGGTAGCTCCGTATAAAGTGACATTTCCGGTTATAATATTTTCCTCAGGTTTCAGTGTAGATGTATAGGGTACTTTAATGATTAGTTTTGCTCCTGAAAGTCCTTTTCCCAGGTAATCATTGGTGTTTCCGTTTACTGCCATGGTAAGCCCTTTTGTTGCAAAAGCGCCAAAACTCTGCCCGGCCGAGCCAGTAAAATTGAGTTTTAATGTGTTTTCAGGTAGACCGTCCGCACCATAAATTTTTGAAATTTCATTACTGATGATGGCTCCAACAGCACGATCTGTATTGTAAATTGGGAAATCCAACGAAATCTTTTCTTTTCTGAACAAAGCGGGATGTGCTTGGGCTATGATATCAAATTCCACGGATTTTTCAATGCTATGAACTTGCTTCTGAGTATTATGGAATTTGGTTCCTTCAGGAACATCCACTTGATAAAGGATAGGACTTAAATCAATACCAGCAACCTTGTAGTGTTCAATCGCCTTTTTCCTATCTAACTTTTGTACTTGACCAACCATTTCATCAATAGTCCTGAAGCCGAGTTTGGCCATAATCTCTCTTAATTCTTGGGCAACAAAATACATGTAGTTGACTACGTGCTCTGGTTTGCCTTTGAATTTTTTACGAAGCTCTGGATTTTGGGTAGCGATGCCCACCGGGCAGGTGTTTAGATGGCATACACGCATCATGATACACCCTGAAGCGACCAAAGGCGCCGTAGCAAAACCGAATTCTTCTGCCCCTAAAAGACAAGCTATGGCAACATCTCTTCCCGTTTTTAGCTGTCCGTCACATTCTAGAACTATACGGTTTCTTAAATCGTTCAAAACCAAAGTCTGTTGCGCTTCGGCAATTCCCAATTCCCATGGAAGTCCCGCATGTTTTAATGATGTAAGAGGAGATGCTCCTGTGCCTCCATCAAATCCAGATATAAGAATAACATCCGCTTTTGCTTTTGAAACTCCGGCCGCAACGGTGCCTACGCCAACTTCAGATACTAATTTTACATTAACCCTTGCCTCTCTGTTGGCAGATTTTAAATCGTAAATTAATTGGGACAAATCTTCAATGGAATAAATATCATGATGTGGCGGTGGGGAAATTAAACCAACATATGGGGTGGAATTTCTCGTTTTTGCTATTTCAGGATTCACCTTTGGACCTGGGAGTTGACCTCCTTCTCCTGGTTTAGCCCCTTGGGCCATTTTAATCTGAATTTCTTTAGCATTGGTCAGATAGTTGGAGGTAACTCCAAACCTACCTGAAGCAACTTGTTTTATGGCGCTGTTCCTCCAGTCGCCTGTTTGATTTTTATAAAAACGAGCCGAATCTTCTCCACCTTCACCAGAGTTGCTTTTTCCACCAATTCGGTTCATGGCAATCGCTAAATTTTCATGGGCTTCCTTGCTTATGCTTCCATAGGACATGGCACCGGTCTTAAACCTTTTTACAATTTCGGTCCATGGTTCTACTTCCTCAATAGGAATTGGGTCATAGTTTGAAAATTCAAACAACCCGCGGATGGTCATCAAGTTTTTTGATTGCTCATTAACCAATTTGGAATACTCTTTATACGTATCCGGCTCGTTATTGCGCACCGATTTTTGAAGTTTGGCAATACTTAATGGATTGAACATATGTTTTTCACCATCCCTTCTCCAACGATACTCTCCGCCAATCTCAATATCAAGATTGGCTGCTAACTCCTGAGTTTTGAATGCTTTTTTGTGGCGTTTTGCTATCTCCTTTTCAATTTCATACAAACCTATTCCTTGAATACGGGTTGGCGTATTGGGAAAGTATTTGTCTACCACTTTGGTATTTATACCTATGCATTCGAATAATTGGGAACCTCTGTATGAATTCAAAGTTGAGATTCCAATTTTATTCATCACTTTTAATATTCCTTTTCCAATGGCCTTGTTGTAGTTTTTTATAGCCTCATCAAAAGTGTATTCGGTAATATCATTCTCTTGAATTTGTTCCCCAATGATCTCATTGACCAAATAAGGGTTTATGGCACTTGCACCAAAACCGAAGAGCAACGCAAAATGATGTACTTCTCTTGGTTCCGCAGATTCAATAATGATACTGAGTTTAGAACGTTTTCCTAGTTTGCTAAGCCCACTATTTACGAATGAACAAGCCAGCAATGCAGGTATTGCTGCCATTTCGGTACTTATCATCCTATCTGAAAGAATAATAATGTTGGCTCCTTCATCTATAGCCAATGAAGCTTGATCCAAAATAGAATTTAGAGCTTCTTCCAGTCCATTGTGGCCTTTGTCAATTTCATAAAGAACAGAAATGGAGACTACTTTGTAATCTGGACTTGCATCGTAGTTTTTGATTTTGTCCAAATCCTCTTTGGAGATGACGGGATTTTGAATCTTTAGTTTTCTACAGTGATATTCTGATATGTTAAAAATATTTTGATCACTACCTAGTGTTAGGCTAATATCGGTAATTAATTCTTCCCTAATTCCGTCCAAAGGCGGATTGGTTACCTGTGCAAATAACTGTTTAAAGTAATTGTATATGAGTTGTGGGCGCTCAGACAATACTGCAATAGGGGTATCTGAACCCATAGATCCAATAGGTTCCTTGGCATATTTTGCCATTGGCAAAACAATAGTATTAATATCTTCTAAGGTATAACCAAAAGCAGCTCTTCGGGTTTCAATAGGGAACTCTCCATAAAAAACAGGACAATCATTATAAGGAATATCCTTTAGATGAACAAGATTGCTTTTCAACCATTTTTTATAAGGATGCTTTTTGGCAATGGCTTCTTTAACTTCTTCATCATTGATTATGCGGCCTTCTTCCATATTTACCAAGAACATTTTTCCTGGCTCCAGTCGTCCATGAAATTCAATATCTTCTGGCTCCAACTGAACAACCCCGGTTTCGGAGGACATGATTACATACCCTTTTTTGGTGACCGAATATCTAGACGGGCGCAATCCATTTCTATCTAAAACAGCACCTATATAATTGCCATCAGTAAATGGAATTGAAGCAGGTCCGTCCCACGGTTCCATTACACATGAGTTATATTCGTAAAATGCCCTCTTTGATTCTGACATTTCCGTGTTTTTCTCCCAAGCTTCTGGGACCAGCATCATCATGACTTCCGGAAGGGAACGACCAGTCATTAATAGCAATTCTACAACCATGTCCATACTGGCAGAATCTGATTTTCTAGGTAAAACTACCGGAAGTATCTTTTTGATATCCTCACCGAACCAATCACTTTTTAATAGTTCTTCTCTGGAACGCATTCTAGATACATTTCCTCTAAGGGTATTTATTTCTCCGTTATGGCACATATAACGGAAAGGCTGCGCTAAATCCCAAGTTGGAAATGTGTTTGTAGAAAAGCGTTGGTGAACTAGTGCTAAACGGGTAACCACTCTAGGGTCTAGAAGGTCTTCGTAATATCTGCTTATGTCATGAGGGACCAATAGCCCTTTAAAAATGATAATCTTGGTGGAAAGGCTTGGTAGGTAAAAGAATTGACTCTGTGAAAGCTTACTTTTGATGATGGCATGTTCTGTAATCTTTCTTGCGATAAAAAGCTTCAAATTGAATTGAAAATCATCTACAGAATCACCTTTTCCAACAAATACCTGCTTTACAAACGGTTCTGTTTCGGCTGCAATTCTTCCGGGTATGGAGCGGTTTACTGGAGCATCTCGCCATCCCAATAATTGTAATCCTTGATTTTTAATGTTTTCTTCAAAGGTTGAAACACAGAAATCTCGTTGGTTATCTTTTTGTGGCAGAAAAACATTGCTTACGGCATAATCACCAGCTTCTGGTAAATCGAACTTACATACTTCGGTAAAAAAGTCATGGGGAATATCAATTAGAATGCCGGCGCCATCACCAGTTTTACCATCTGAACTTACGGCACCTCTATGTTCTAGTTTATCTAATATCTCTAAAGCCTTATGAATAATATCATTGGACTTTTTTCCCTTTAGGCTACAAATGAAACCTGCACCACAGTTATCATGCTCAAATTCTGGTAGATATAATCCCTGTTTCTCTAACGTCATCATTATGGTATTTCTTCAAAAATATCATTTTATGTGAGTAAAATACAAGGTTTTGGTTCAATTGTAGATAAATCATCAACGTTTGGAATGAAACGTTAAAAAATATTCAAAATCAAAATTTGGGCATTGTTAATTTATGATTATCTCAAAAACACTAGTTGAAAATGGAGTTGCCTAAAGAAAAGAAGGGGTTGTTTTGAGTATACACTCAAATAAACTAAGTCGACCTCAGTTCTAACAGGGCTATAACTTAGAAAAAGAAAAAATAATCAAAGATGACCTATGATTTTAAAGGGTATAAGAAATTACAATGTTTTCTAATCTTTCAATATGCTTCTGGAAATCACAACTTTTTGAATTTCTGAAGTACCTTCATAAATCTGGGTGATTTTTGCGTCGCGCATCATTCTTTCCACATGATAATCCTTAACAAAACCGTTACCGCCATGTATTTGGACAGCTTCAACGGCGGTTTCCATAGCAACTTCGGAAGCATAGAGTTTGGCCATGGCACCGGAAAGCGTGTAGTCATTTCCATTATCCTTGTCACAGGCAGCTTGATAAACCAAATGGCGAGCTGCTTGAATTTTGGTATGCATATCGGCCAATTTAAATGCTATGGCTTGATGATTTGCAATTTCTGTTCCGAAGGCTTTACGTTCCTTTGAATATTTTTTGGCAAGTTCATATGCTCCAGCTGCTATTCCAAGTGCTTGTGCAGCAATGCCTATTCTACCACCGGCAAGGGTTTTCATGGCAAATTTAAACCCGAAACCATCCTCACCAATACGATTTTCTTTAGGTACTTTAACATCATTGAATAATAGAGAGTGTGTATCACTACCTCTAATACCCAGTTTATTTTCCTTAGGACCAATTTCAAAGCCATCCATTCCTTTTTCAACAATTAAGGCGTTTATTCCCTTATGTCCTTTTTCCACATCTGTTTGTGCTATAACCAAATAAACTTCTGCAGTACTACCGTTTGTAATCCAGTTTTTGGTTCCATTAACAACATAATGGTCACCTTTATCTATAGCGGTAGTTTTTTGCGAGGTTGCATCACTGCCCGCTTCAGGTTCAGAAAGACAAAAAGCCCCTATAATTTCTCCTGATGCCAAGCGAGTCAAATATTTTTTCTTTTGAGCTTCAGAACCAAAAGTTTCCAATCCCCAACATACTAAGGAATTGTTCACAGAAACTACTACTGAAGCTGACGCATCAACTTTAGATAGTTCTTCCATGACCAAAACATATGAAAGAGTATCAAGTCCACTACCACCATACTCTTCATTGACCATCATCCCTAAAAAGCCCAGTTCTCCCATTTTTTTCACTTGCTCTGTGGGAAATTTTTGCGCATCATCGCGTTCTATTATCCCGGGCAACAATTCATTTTGGGCAAAATCTTTTGCCGCTTGCTGTATCATTAACTGTTCTTCAGAAAGTGTAAAGTCCATGAAATTGAGAAATAAATAAAAATTGTATGCAAATATAGCCTTATGCTATGATTTTTTTGATAAACGGCATTAAAAAATGAGAATGATACAATGTTGTTCGTCGATTTATTAAAAGAGATGATTGTTTTTTGAATATTTTTCTAGGAATTAGATTATGTGGGAAAACTCATTTTGAATATCTTTAGCAAAGTAGACTGTTTTAAACAAAAGAAATTTCAACTAAATAAACCAACTAAACATGGAAACCATTCTCATTGCCATATTTGTTATTGGATACCTTGCCATTACCCTTGAACATAACTTAAAGATTGACAAGCTGATTCCCGCATTGGCAATGATGGCTATTCTTTGGGCAATGATGGCCTTTGGTATAGATGGGTTTACTACTTGGTTCGATTCTGGAAAACATGCTTTAATGGAAGGGTTCTCTTCTTTGGGGCATGAAGATAAAATGCATGTTTTGGAGGAGACGTTATTGCACCACTTAGGAAAGACCTCTGAAATATTGGTTTTCCTCTTAGGAGCCATGACCATTGTAGAGATTATTGATTATTTTGATGGTTTTGCAACTATAAAATCTTTTGTAAAAACAAGAAGTAAAAGAAAGATACTTTGGATTTTCGCTTTTCTGGCGTTCATTCTTTCTGCCATTATTGATAACCTTACCGCAACAATAGTTTTAATATCTATTCTACAGAAAATAGTTAAAGTTAGAAATGATAGATTATGGTACGCTGGTTTAATCATAATCGCGGCAAATGCTGGGGGCGCATGGTCTCCAATTGGTGATGTTACCACAACTATGTTATGGATTGGGAATAAAGTGACAACAGGTAAGTTGATAGGCTATCTGTTATTGCCATCCTTAATATGTATGTTGGTGCCAACCTTTATTGCTTCTTTTCTACCTGCTTTCAAAGGTAGTATTGATGTTGAGGAAACGGAACCTGCAAAATCAAAATTTGGAGCAACAATGCTGTATTTGGGACTTGGAGCAATAGTATTTGTTCCTATTTTTAAAACAATAACGCATTTGCCACCCTATGTGGGCATGATGTTGTCTTTGGCGGTAGTGGCAACTTTTGCAGAGATTTACAGCAATTCCAAGATTACCATTTCGTCTGTTGATCCTGAAAGCGATGCAGAAGCGCATCACAGTCCAGTACATAGTGCCTTAACTAAGATTGAGTTACCAAGTATATTATTTTTCCTCGGAATTTTAATGGCTGTTGCAGCTCTAGAATCCTTAGGATTGTTATTTAATTTTGCCGAAGGTCTTAAGCAAAGCACTCCCCTTATAGGAACTGAGATTGCGGGAACACAAATTTCGGATTTAGTTGTTATACTACTGGGTGTTGGATCAGCTGTAATAGATAATGTTCCACTTGTAGCTGCCAGTTTAGGGATGTTTTCTGAACCAGTGGATAACCCATTATGGCACTTTATAGCCTATTCTGCAGGGACAGGTGGAAGTATGTTAATAATTGGCTCCGCGGCAGGTGTTGTTGCCATGGGAATGGAAAAAATTGACTTCTTTTGGTACTTTAAGAAAATAGCATGGCTTGCATTCCTTGGATTTATCTCGGGAGCTATTTGCTTTGTTGTAATGCGATATTTTTTCTAAAAAATACTTTAGCTCAAAAATCTCCGTTATTATTGCAACTTAAATTGGGGATTTTATATGATTACTTTTCAAGATTTAGAAGAAGGGGCTGAGATGGGTGCATCTATTTCAGAAGAAAAAACCCTTTCTGTTATTGATTTAATAGTTAGTGGAGGAACGGGTAGTATCGTTATTATCATGGTGCTTTTTGTACTTCTCTTTGTGGCTATGTATATTTATTTTGAACGCATTTTCGCGATTAAAGCGGCTTCAAAAATTGACAAAAACTTTATGAATCAGATTCGTGATCATATCACGGGCGGTAAGTTGGAAGCAGCAAAGATTCTATGTGCACAAACAGATTCTCCCGTTGCCAGATTAACTGAGAAAGGCGTATCAAGAATAGGTAAGCCATTAGATGATATAAATACCGCAATAGAAAATGCCGGTACTTTAGAAGTATACAAACTAGAAAAAAACGTAAGTGTATTGGCTACTGTAGCCGGTGCAGCACCAATGATTGGGTTCTTAGGAACCGTAATTGGTATGATTTTAGCTTTCCATGAAATGGCAAGTAGCGGTGGCCAGGCGGAAATGGGTTCATTAGCTTCAGGAATTTATACTGCAATGACAACAACGGTTGCTGGACTTGTAGTAGGTATTATAGCCTATATTGGTTATAACCACCTAGTTAATAGAACAGATAAGGTGGTTCACAAAATGGAGGCTAATGCGGTTGAGTTTTTGGATTTGTTGAATGAACCTATCTAGAATTTCATTATGAAATTAAAAGGAAGAAATAAAGTAAGTCCAGATTTTAGCATGTCATCAATGACGGATATAGTGTTTCTGTTATTGGTATTTTTCATGTTGACTTCCAATGCTCCCAACGCTTTGGATTTGCTGTTGCCAAAAGCCAAGGGAAAGTCCACAAACACACAGAATGTTTCAGTAACTATTAATAAGAACTTGGAGTATTTTGTGAATAATGAACAGATAAACGAGGAATACATTGAAATTGAATTAAAAAAGGCACTTGAAGGTCAAGAAAAGCCTACAATCATTCTAAGAGCAGAAGAAAGCGTGGCAATTAAAGAGGCCGTCAACGTAATGGATATTGCTAATAGAAATAGTTACAAGGTTATCTTGGCTGTGCGGCCAAAATAATGTCATTTTTAGATACGAGACACAAGAAAAAATCATTCACGCTTACAACTCTTCTTTTAAGCGTGCTATTGCTATTGCTTTTTTATATTGGAATGACCTATATGGACCCGCCAATTGAAAATGGTATAGCCATAAATTTTGGCACCATGGATTTTGGTAGTGGTAAGGTGCAACCTACGGAAAAAGTACGTTCCGAACCCAAAAAGGAAGTGATAAAACCAATGAAAGAGGTTCAGGAGCAGGCTCAACCAAAAGAAGCTGCTCCAGAAGCATCGGTTGAAAAGGTATTAACCAGTGAGAACGAGGAAACCATCAGAATAAATCAACAAAAAGAGGCCAAACGTAAAGCAGATGAAATTGCTAAAAAAGCAAAGGCCAATGCTGAACGAGTTGAACGAGAGAAAAAACAAGCTGAGGAGCGAAAACGACAAGAGCAAGAATCAAAAAAGAAAAGCCTTGATGCCTTAATAGGGGGGATTGGAAAATCTGACGGAAAAACAACTGGAAGTGAAGGAGATGATGACAAGGCCGGGGACAAAGGGAAGCCAGATGGTGATCCGTATGCTACCAGTTATTATGGAGCCCCAGGAAGTGGGAGTGGAACAGGAGGATACGGATTAAACGGACGTTCTTTGATAAGTAAAGGAAAAGTGCAACAAGAATGCAATGAAGACGGTCGTGTTGTAGTAAGAATTGTGGTAGACAAAAATGGAAAGGTAATAAAGGCAACTCCGGGGGTAAAAGGAACTACAAATAATGCACCTTGTCTATTGGAACCGGCAAGAAAAACAGCATTTCTTCATAAATGGAACCTAGATTCCAATGCGCCATCCCAGCAGACTGGTTTTGTTGTTGTCAACTTTAAGTTAGGTCAGTAAATGACTTATAAAGAAACTTTGAATTGGATGTTTCAACAACTTCCAATGTATCAACAGAAAGGTGCGGAAGCCCTAAAAAACAAGCTGGACAACATTCTTTATTTTTCTGAAGTTCTAGGAAATCCCCATCAGAAATTTAAAAGTATACACGTAGCGGGCACAAATGGAAAAGGTTCTTGCAGTCACATGTTGGCGTCTATTCTTCAAGAGGCAGGATATAAGGTCGGCCTGTATACATCACCCCATTTAAAGGATTTTAGGGAACGAATCAAGATTAATGGGAAAACTATTGGCAAGGATAATGTAAAAAACTTCATAAAAACCCATCGAACCTTTTTAGAAAGCAATGAACTTTCCTTTTTTGAGATGACCGTTGGAATGGCCTTTCATTTTTTTGCGGAAGAAAAAGTGGATATTGCTGTTGTGGAAGTTGGTTTGGGAGGCAGATTGGATTCTACAAATATTATTGTTCCGGAAGTTTCCTTAATTACTAATATTGGGTTAGATCATACCCAAATCTTAGGAGGCACTTTGGAAAAAATAGCCTTGGAAAAAGCGGGTATAATAAAAAGAAACGTTCCCGTGGTCATTAGTGAAAGGCAGTCTGAAACTGAAGGGATTTTTAAGTTGATTGCTGCACAAAAAAAATCGGAAATTGTTTTTACTGATGAACTTCCAGCTAAAACGTATAAAACGGATTTACTGGGCAACTATCAACAGAAGAATATTCAAGGTGTAGTAGCTTCAATCAAAAAACTGAAAAATTTAAAAGTTGAAGACGCTCATATAAAAGCAGGGCTTAAAAGATGTGTTGATAATACCGGTCTTTTGGGAAGGTGGCAGATTCTTGGTAAAAAGCCAAAAATTATATGTGATACGGCACATAATAAAGAGGGGCTTAGCTTAGTGCTGGAGCAAATAGGAAAATTGGAACCTAGGCAGATCCATTTTGTACTTGGTTTTGTAAATGATAAAGCTTTAGATGATGTACTTTGTTTGTTTCCTAAAAATGCAGAGTATTATTTTGTAAAGCCCAATGTGCCAAGAGGTTTACAGGCTAAAGATTTAAAAGGTCGCGCAAGAAATTTTGGACTTATGGGAGAAATCTCTACATCTGTAAAAAAAGGTTTGGAGAAAGCATTGTCCAATGCTAAGGATGATGATTTAATTTATGTTGGGGGTAGTACGTTTGTAGTTGCCGAAGTGGTTTAGATATTTTACGTTTTTTCTTTTTGGTAACCAAAAAATGATGCTATATTTGCACTCCGTTTTAAGAACGGGCGCGTAGCTCAGTTGGTTCAGAGCACCTGGTTTACACCCAGGGGGTCAGGGGTTCGAATCCCTTCGCGCCCACAGTTAGAAACCCACCTCGAAAAGGTGGGTTTTTTGCGTTTTATATACTTGGTGGTCATTAGCAATCATACAATTTCTTCACTATTTTATAAAAACTACTTCCTTTTTTGTGTTCTTTCATTTACGATCTCTTTTCTATTTGTTTTCAGGATTTTAAAGATTAATAAGTAAGCAATCCCGATAAATATTTACGTAAACCCTTATCGGATAAAACTATAATATGCTGTTTTTGTGGTAATTATATAAAGTTTAATCTAACAATCTAAACATGAGAAAACTTATTCAACATTTTTTCTCTGCATATAAAACCCAACAGGAAGAGTGCAACGATGGATTAACATGTAAATATGTGAAATCTGGACTAACTCTTCAGGAGGCCACAGAGATTAAGCAGAAGATAGAGGAAGCTTTTGAACATGATAAGGTCTACAAGAATAATACAATATGCCTTAATGAGCTTTCATTGCATATAGCAAGGGATAGATATAAGGTTTCACAAGTACTAAATGAATATTTGGCAAAAAACTTCTATTCTTTATTAAATCATTACAGAGTAAAGGAGGCAAAAGATCTGCTTATATCTCAGCCATTTCTTAGTGTTAAAGCGATAATGTATGAAGTGGGTTTTAATAGTAAGACCAGTTTTTATAGTGCATTCAAAAAGGATACCGGTTTAAGCCCAAATGACTTCCGCAGTTTGGCAGTGTATGCTTCCTAAAGCAATTTTCGTTAAACTTTCCGATCTCACATCACCTCATCCATTTCTTTGTTCAAACTAAAATTTTGTTTTCTTATTTTTTAAGTAAAAATTTCCCAACCTCTAGAAATCTTACTCAATGGTTCGGGTTGATTCAATTAAATACTTAAAAATCAAATAGATAATATCATGTTTGTTAAATTTTAACAAACCTTTTAATCACTAAGTCGAGGTAATTAATTGTTAAAAAGGGTATTTCCCGTTGGGCTTGAATTATTTTATTGTTCGTCCCGTTGTAGAAGTACTTTAAATCTTAGGGCATATGATTGTTTTGTGGTTGCAATTGTAAAGGTAAGGCGGTGAGAGGCCTTACTACCTTAAAATAGAGACTTTCCAATAAGTTTTGTTTTCGTACTAGGGAGTATTATTTGAATTAGCTATCAAACACCTTATCCCGCCTGCCTTTCTCAGTTGCGCTAACTCATTAATTACTAACAAAACTTTTAACTCTATGAAAGTAAAGAAGCTATTTGGGACGCTCGTGTTCATGTTATTTTGTATGGCATTTGCTCGGTCTCAAGAAAAAACGATTACCGGTACAATCATTGATCAGACAGGGATACCACTACCTGGGGTCAATATTGTAGTCGACGGTACTACAAATGGAACCCAATCTGATTTTGATGGTAACTATTCCATTGTAGCAAGTATTGGTCAAACATTGGTGTACACTTACCTTGGTCAAAGACCGGCAAGGAGGCTTGTTGGATCGCAAAGTGTTATAGATATTCAAATGGAGGAGGACGCACAGGCTCTGGAAGAGGTAGTAGTGACGGCATTGGGTATTAAGAGGGAAAAGCAAGCCTTAGGATACGCAGTTGCCTCAGTTTCTTCAGAACAATTGGAAGAAAAAGCTGAAGGAGATCTAGGAAGAGTCTTAATAGGTAAAGCTTCTGGTGTTAATATTACACAGCAGAGTGGACTTTCTGGATCAGGAACAAACATTATTATTAGGGGATATAGTTCCTTTAGCCAAAGTAATCAACCTTTATTCATAGTAGATGGTGTTCCTTTTAATGGAGATACCAATGCTTCAGGTAGACAGGGATCCAGGCAAGATTTTATCAACGGTAACAATGGATCTAGTAGGTTTTTAGATTTAGACCCCAATAGTATAGAAAGTGTCAACGTGCTAAAAGGTTTGGCTGCATCTACACTTTATGGGTCCTTGGGTAGGAATGGTGTTATTTTAATAACAACTAAAGCTGGTGCTGGCGGTCAAGGTGCTAAAAAGACAGAAATTACAGTAAACAGTTCTTTGTTTTTTAACGAGATTGCCTCTACTCCAGAGTATCAAAATCAATATGGAAATGGTTTTGACCAGTCCTTTGGATGGTTCTTCAGTAATTGGGGACCTAGTTTTGATAGGGACGGAGTCTCTGGTTGGGGAAACAGTGCGGCTTTTGATGCCAATGGAACACTTCCACACCCTTATTCAACTTCCACTGCAGGGCAACAGGCTTTTCCAGAATTTGCTGGTGCAAGATATGAGTGGAGACCATATGATAGTTTTGGGGATTTTTTTAAAACCGGAACGGTTACTAACCTATCTATAAATGCAACTGGTAGTTCAGATGATGGTAAAATATCCTACAATGCCAATTATGGTCACTTAAAGGATATCGGGTTTACTCCGGGTAACAGTTTAAACAGAAACAATTTTGGTATTGGTGGTAGAGCGGTTCTTAGTAACAAGTTCACTATTACAGGGGCGTTAAATTTTGCAAGAACAAAGTTTATGTCTCCTCCGGTGGCCTTGAGTCAGGGTAACGGAGCAACCGGTTCAGGTTCTTCGGTATTTGGAGATTTATTCTTCACACCAAGGAGTATTGATGTACTTGGACTTCCTTTTCAAAGTCCAATTGATGGTAGAAGTATTTATTACCGTGACGGTAACGATATTCAACATCCATTGTGGACTGCTAATAATGCGGGAACAGAACAAGAAACTAACCGGGTTTTTGGTAACATGGGCATACAATATCAATTTAACGACAACTTAAATCTTATTTATAGGGTTGGTATTGATGTTTATAGCGAAAACAACCTGAATTTTCAAAATAAAGGAGGAATCAATGGAAACGTTCCACAGCCTAGATTGGCCAGTGGTATTTATGAAACATGGAACAATACCAATACTATTTGGGATCATAACCTGGCAATCAACGGAGATTACGACATAACTGAAAAGGTTGGAACAACATTTAACGTTGGTGTCAATGGAAGAAGAGAAGTGTTTAATCAACAGGGTGTTGCAAGTGATGCGCAGCAGGTTTTTGATGTTCTAAGACATTTCAACTTCCTAAATCAGAATGAGATTCAACAAACTTCACAACGTAACCTAGTTGGATTTTACGGACAATTGGAATTTGATTATGATAACTATCTGTATGTAACCTTAGCAGGAAGAAACGATTGGGTTTCCAACCTATCAACTGCTAACAGGTCACTTTTTTATCCTAGTGCCAGCATTTCTTTTGTGCCAACAAAGGCTTTTGATGGTCTTAAAAGTGAAAATGTACTCAACTATTTGAAAATAAGAGCTGGGTATGGTACTTCTGCTGGATTCCCGGATGCGAATTCCGATAATTTCCCGGTTTCTAACAGATTAGTTTTGGATACGCAAGATTTTCAAGATCCAACAGGGACCAACGTTGTAACAAATACAAGTCCATTAACACTTGGAAATCCAAATTTAAAGCCTGAACAAGTTTCAGAAATAGAATTAGGAGTTGAAACTAGATGGTGGGATGGTAGAATTACACTGGATGCCTCAGTTTATGAGCGTACAACCACAGATTTGATAGTTCAGCAGCCTTTGGATCCTTCCTCTGGTTTTTTCCAAACAAACACCAATGTTGGTGAAATCAAGGGAGAAGGAATTGAAGTAGATCTAGGGCTTAACTTTTTTAGAAGTCAAGAAGAAGGAGGTTTTAACTGGAATACCAATTTAAACTTTACTGCCAATGAGTCTGAGGTTATAGACCTAGGGCAGGAAACAGATTTGATCGTATATTCTGGTTTTGGTAACCTAGGAAACGCAGCAATAGAAGGACAACCATTAGGGGTAATATATGGAACCCGTATTCTAAGAGATGCGAATGGCCAATTTGTGGTCAATAGTATTGGAGACTTTGTTCAAGATCCGCAAGATGGGGTGATTGGTGATCCAAATCCTGATTTTGTAGCGAACATCAACAACACGTTCTCTTATAAAAATTTCAGCTTTGGATTTCAGTTTAACTGGACCCAAGGAGGAGATATCTGGTCCAGTACTATTTCTACCTTATTGGGTAGAGGCCTTATTGTTGAAACACTTGATCGTGAAAATACATTTGTACTGCCAGGTGTTCAAAGTGATGGCAGCGTGAATGATGTACAGATAAACAACTCGGATTATTTTTTCAATAACATTTTGGGAAATATTTCGGAACTACAAGTGTTCGATGCTACCGTACTTCGTTTACAGGAAGTTACATTAGGATACTCTTTGCCCAAGAAGTTTTTGGAAGACACACCTTTTGGTGCGCTTTCTTTCACTGTTTCCGGATTCAATCTTTGGTATGATGCAATCAACACTCCTAATGGTGCCAATTTTGACCCCAATACCTCGGGTACAGGAGTAGGTAATGGATTTGGATTCGATTTCCTTAATGGACCAAGTTCAAGAAGATATGGGTTCAGTGTAAAAGCAACATTCTAAGATGACTAAAAAAGATAGAAAAATGAAAATAAGAAGCAAACATATAGCAATGAGTCTCTTTACCGGACTCTTGATGATGACCTCTTGTGAAGTCACTGAGCTAGATATAACAAACGATCCAAACTTTCTAACGCCTGATTTAGCAGCTCCAGATTTCTTTATAACTTCTATACAAGAAGATTTTGCCAGACAATTGGACGGTGATGTTTCAGGTGATCCAAACGACAATTTTGTAAGTGGTGGTTTTCAATTTGGTGATGGGCTTTCACCCTTGGGAATGGAGCTTACCAGAGTAATGCAAATGTCCAGTAGGGATTATGAAAGTACTTACCAAGATAGTGATGTTGATGATGAATGGGATAATGCCTATAGAGGAATCCTTTTTGATATCAGATTAATGACGCCATTGGCGGAAGAAGCTGGGCAAACACGTCATTTAGGTATAGCTCAATTTATTGAAGCATATACGATTTCTTCGTTGGTAGACTTTTTTGGTGATATTCCTTATACGGAGGCAGTTCAAGCTCCAGAGATTGTTAATGCAACTTTAGATAGTGGTTTATCGGTCTATGAAGCAGCGCTTGCACTTTTGGATCAGGCGATCATCAATTTCACCAATACGTCATCTACCAATCCGCCTGTGGAGCTTTTTTATGGAAATGACTATACAAAGTGGGTTAAGGCAGCCAATACCTTAAAAATGAAGCTCTACCTTCAAACTAGGTTGGTAGATCCCGGAGCGATAGATGCCTTCGAAGCAATTGTCGCTTCAGGGGATTATATTACCGATACCGCGGATGATTTTGATTTTGTTTGGCCAGGTACTAGTGCCGCCCAACCAGATAATAGGCATCCAAGATATGGACTGAACTATGTTTCCAATGGTCCAGGCGATTATGCTTCCAATTGGTTGATGAACAAAATGCAAACAACCAATGACCCTAGAATTAGGTATTATTTTTATAGACAGACCAATGAGGTTCCTGGGCAGGAGATTCCGGCAGATGAGCAAACGTTGAGATGTTCACTACAAACCCCGCCATTGCATTATACTACAGGAGGATTTACTTTTTGTAATCTTCCAAATGGCTATTGGGGTAGAGATCATGGAGATGATGAAGGTGCTCCACCAGATGGTCCCCTAAGAACAACATGGGGAGTATACCCAGCAGGTGGACGTTTTGATGATGACAGTTTTAGTGCTGTAGCACAACCAACAGACCCTCTATCTAATGGAGGTGGGGGCGCAGGAGTCACTCCAATTTTGAATGCTTTTATGGTGGATTTTTGGAAGGCTGAGATAGAATTGGTAAAAGGCAATGCTGGATTGGCTCAAGGTTTCTTGGAAGCTGGAATTACAAAACAGATAGCAAAAGCAAGAAGTTTTGTATCAGTAGACCCAAATGCTGACCTCTCTTTTGAACCTCTGACATCAGATGTAACAGATTTTATTAATGGAGTGGTTACGGATTTTGGATCGGCAACAGGAGATGATCAGTGGAATATCTTGGCAGAAAGTTACTTTGTTGCTCATTACGGAAACGGAATAGAAACATATAACTTTTATAGAAGAACTGGATTTCCAAATAGTTTACAGCCTAATAGAGAGTTAGATCCAGGAAGTTTCCCAAGATCTATGTTCTATCCTAATCAGGCGGTGACTTCAAATTCCAACATAACGCAAAAGGCAAATCTTGCTGTACAGGTGTTTTGGGATAATAATCCAGCGGGACCTTCATTCCCTAATTCGAACTAATTAAAGCAATGACTGATAAAAATAATATTATGAAAAAAATAAGAACATACATATTATTCGCTATAGGGTTGATGACAGCTGTTTCCTGTTCGGAGGAAAAAATAGTGGATGACGTACAAGCAACAGTGGCGCGTGGTTTAGTATTAAGGACAGTAACCACTTTAGGGGATAATTTTAATATTTTGGACACAAGTTCAGTGTGGGGAAGGACTTTGGAAGCACAAGACGCTGAAGGTGGTGCCCTACTTTCGGAAATAAGAGTCTTTGTAACATTTGTTGACAATACCATAGAGGATGGTGACCCTGATTTAAGTACAGATGAAGCTTCTCTGCCAACTGTATCAGCTTCTAGCTTTACTGAAGGACCATTTGGATTTCCAAGAGGAGACGTGAGTGCGACTTATTCGGAAGCAATTGCTGCTACTGGTATAGATTTTGACGACATTGATGGAGGGGATGCTTTTAATTTTAGATTAGAAGCGGTACTTACAGATGGTCGTGTATTTACTAACAACGCTGCAGGTACAGTAGCTAATGGGTCATTTTTTAGCTCCCCATTTGCATATACTTCTCCTGTAGTTTGTCCGCCAACAGTTCCTACAGCAGGTGATTGGATAATAAATTTTCAAGATTCCTTTGGAGATGGTTGGAACAACGCAGCTTTTAGAGTTAGTATTGATGGCACCGAAACTGACTATACCTTAGCCAATGGTTTTGATGGTTCAGAGACATTTGTGGTTCCTGGCAGTGCACAGGTAATCTCTGTCATTTTTATATCAGGTGATTTTGACGGTGAAGTGACCGGACAGGTTATTTCGGCCAATGGAAATACAGTGGTAGATATTGATGGCGTTAATGGGACTATAACAGCAGAGGCAGAACTCATTGATTATTGTTTAAATAATCTATAGTTTAATTATATTATTTATTATAAATGGGGTCGTTCCAGAACGACCCTTTTTTATTATGCAAAAAACTGTGTTGAGTCCTATCTTTTTATTTGCTTTGCGGTATGATTGCCACAATTTGTAGAAAAGCACATTTTAATGCAGCGCATAGACTGCATAATCCTAATTGGAGCGATGAAAAAAATGTTGAGGTTTTTGGTAAATGCAATAGCCCTAACTATCATGGTCATAATTTTGATTTGGAAGTAAGAATTAGGGGAGAGGTAAATCCAGATACAGGTTTTGTAATGGATTTAGCGGTTTTAGGCACCCTGGTCAAAGAAGAAATTGAAGACAGGTTTGATCATAAGAATCTAAATGAAGATTGTCCAGAGTTTGCTGAGATACTGCCTACCACAGAATATTTTGTAAAGATTATTTACGATATTTTGAAACCGGAACTGGAAAAAAATCAACTACTGCATATTACGCTTCATGAAACTCAAAAGAATTCTGCAGAGTATGGGGATTGGTGACAATTTTACGATATTGCACTTCCTTTCTTAAAGGGATATTAGCTCAGTTGGTTTAGAGCGCTGCCTTGACAGGGCAGAGGTCACTGGTTCGAATCCAGTATATCCCACTTTTTCAGAGACTTATAGTACAGGCCTGAGATTTTCCAAACCATTTCACCCTGTTTTTAGAAGCAAGATTATAAATAGTATCTCTTATGATTCTGGGAATAAATGCCAATAGGGCCGAAACCAATCGCCATTTGGGTATTTTAGAAATAATTTTTAAAAAACCATCAGAGTGTGTGTGTTTTCCATGCTCATCAAAAAGGATTACGGTTTCCAACTGATTTATTGAGAATCCATATTGCTGCAACAAGTTTTGGCCTTGTGGAGATTGAAAAGGCACAAATTGAAAAATGTCTTCAGGAGCAAATTTTAATAACCACCCTACTACGCCATTACATAGGTTACATTCCCCGTCAAAAACAATTACACTTTTTTCCATGATCTATTTGGTTTGTTGATTACTATGTCGCATAAAACAAAAGGACATTTCAAGAAACCTAGCAATAAATGCCTGATTTTATAAGTATTATGATTTATTTATGACTTTGTTATAGAAAATCAAGAACCCGTTCAAGTGCCATTCCGCGAGATCCTTTAATCAGCAAGGTGCCTTTCTTTATAGAATTTTGAATTAGCTCTTTCTTTAAGTCATCAAACGTTTTGAATTTTTTGAAAGAAGTACTGGTTTTATAGAAATTTTCACCAACAAAGTACACATTCTTAAAGGCTATACTTTTTGCTAAATCTGCAATTGCTTGATGTTCCTTTTCTGCATCGACGCCAAGTTCAAACATATCTCCAAGAATGAGAGTCTTGTCTTTTGCATCCATTAGTTTCAGGTTTTCCAGAGCCACAGTCATGCTTGATGGGTTAGCATTGTAAGCGTCAAGAATGATTTTGAATCCATTTTTATCAATAATCTGAGAACGATTGTTTTGCGGTTGATATGATTCTAATGCTATTTTAATTTCCTCAAGGGGAACATTGAAATATTTGCCCATCAAAATAGCTGCGCAGCAATTGGGAAAGTTGTATTTGCCAATGAGTTGTGTTTCTATCTTTTTGTCTTCAACCTCAATAACCACAAATGGATTGGCTTCAATGAATTTTATATTGTAATAATCTGGACGTTCTGTACTGAATCCAAACTTTTTGATATAATGGCCTAGTTTATCTCGTTGTATATCATCATCAGCATTTAAAAAAGCGTGCTTATCATTGAAAATGAGATAATCATAAAGCTCGCTCTTTCCTTGGATTACGCCTTCCACACCTCCAAAGCCTTCTAAATGAGCTTTTCCAAAATTGGTGATGTAGCCATAATCGGGTTGGGCAATACTGCTTAAAAGTGCAATTTCTCTTTTATGGTTAGCTCCCATTTCAACAATAGCTATTTCTGTATCCCTTTTAATGGACAAAAGTGTGAGTGGCACACCAATATGGTTGTTTAGGTTTCCTTTTGTTGCTATGGTGCTGTATTTTCTTGAAAGAACCTCATTAATGAGTTCCTTGGTTGTTGTTTTACCATTACTACCCGTAAGAGAAATAACTTTAGCGGAGCAATGATTTCTATGAAATATGGAAAGTTTTTGTAACGTCTCCAATACATTGTCAACTAGAAAACAATTCTCTACATCTTCATCTTGCTGTTCATCAACAATGGCATATGCTGCACCTTTTTTAAGTGCATCTTCAGCAAATTTATTGCCATTGAAATTTGGGCCTTTTAGTGCAAAGAACAGGCAGTTCTTGGTTATTTTTCTTGTGTCTGTGCAAATAATTGGGTGCTCTAAAAAGAGCGCGTGAAGTTTTTCCAATCTCATAAATCGAAGATAAAAAAAAGCCCTGATTTTAGTCAGGGCTTTTATAAAATACTATTTAAAGTATTATTTTGCTTTTTTGTGTCTTACGGTTTTATTCTTGGTTTTAGACTTAGAACCTACTCTGGACATTGCACATCTGAATCCAACATCGTCAGTTGCCATGTATTGGGGCAGGTATCTACGTTGAGCTGGATCTAACCAAAAAGCTCTGTCTCTCCAAGAGCCTCCCTTGTATACTCTTACTTCATCATTAATTAAAGATGTTCTGTAATTGGAAGTATCATACTGACGAAGGATTTTACCTGTGGAATCACGCTCCACTTTATGTTTTGGAGCATCGTACATTTTTCTGCTATCAGATTCATCACTAAATCTTTCAAAAAACCTGGAAGAGCCTGGGTCACCATCACGGTATCCACGGTTGTCACTAGAAGAGAAATTAGTTCTTAAATAAGTTTCTTGCTCATCTACTGGTACTTCTTTAATTTCTCCAGGAAGATTCAATGCTACAATTTTACCGTTTGGTAATGTATCATATACAATTTCATCTTTAAGAATTTCAACTTTCCCGTCTTCGCCAATGGCTTTCTTTAAGAAAATATTTCCACGGTAATAGTTAAAGTCACTTATTTCATCATCCACAATTGGACGATATACATCGGCAACCCATTCGGATACGTTACCGGCCATTTCATAAAGTCCAAAATCGTTTGGTTTGTATGATTTTACTTGTGCTGTAATATCAGCTCCATCATCTGACCATCCTGCTATTCCGCCATAATCACCTTTGGCTTGTTTAAAGTTGGCCAACTGATCACCACGACCTACGCGCTGTCCATTTCTGGTATAATCACCTTCCCATGGATATTTCTTTCTACCTCTGTAGTTGTTATATTCTCTAGATCCAATAAGGGCTTGGGCCGCATATTCCCACTCAGTTTCCGTAGGAAGCCTATATTCTGGCATTATGATGCCACTACTTCTTTTGGCAAATGAATTAATTGAATCTTTTTTCTGCTTTCCTTGTAGTGAATCTATTTGACCTTCATAAACTGATTCAGGGTTATTCAAATAAGCTTCTGTGCTAAAGGTTCCTCCAATTTCTCCATTCAACACTTTGTATTTTGCGTCTTGAGCCAAGAAACCTTCTTTTTCAAGCATGGCCTCATTAACTCTATCTGTTCTCCATTCCGCATATTGAGAAGCTTGAACCCAATTTACACCAACCACTGGATATTCAGCATATGCAGGGTGTCTTAAATAGTTATTGGTCATGGTTTCATTAAAACCTAATCTGTTTCTCCATACTAAAGTATCTGGCAAAGCTCCGCTATAAATATTTTTATAGTTAGGGTTTTCCGGAGGATATACTGATTTAAGGTAATCCAAGTACTCTAAATACATTACATTGGTTACCTCGGTCTCATCCATGTAGAATGACTGAACATGTTGTTGCGTGGGAGTATTGTTCCAATCGTGCATGATATCATCTTGAACTTTACCTTTGGTAAATGTTCCACCTTCAATGAATACAGTTCCTGGGGGAGTTACTTGCTCCTTAAAATCAGAATTGTATTGAAATCCACCTTCTTTGGCATTTATTTTCCATCCTGTGGCTCTAGAAACATTCTTGGAAGAAGAGGATGAGGAATTTTTACAACTAGAAAAACTTCCCACTATAACAGCGCAAGAAAGTACAACTTTGATAAAGTGTTTTTTCATAATTTGGGCTTGAGTACTTTAAAACCTAGGGTTTCATCCCTAGCTACTTTAACTTGATTTGATTTATTAAAATCTTTGTATTGGCAATAAAACGATGTTTTAACCATAATATTTTGTGCTTGCAAAATAATTATGACAACTATCTAACAAACACTTGCTACGATTTAAACGCTATAGGTTTAAAAATAGTATGAATTGATTAGGGTTTTAACGGTTTAATCTTTCAGGTTAGGGTCCAATTTGCCTAGGAACATGAATGTCATCTTAAAGGTTGGTTAAAAAAAAAGGTGTTAATCACAAGAATTTTTGGAAATGTTCGTTTACATGTAATACGTCTAAGGGTATTCTATACTTTTTAGATGCTCTGAACCTTAACATTTACTAAACGCTAAAAATGAAAAAGTTACTGATATTGGCAGTGTTACTTGTCATAGTCCCGCAGATAAGTGCACAACAAGAAAGAGTAATTACAACAGCTGTCCCATTCTTGACTATTGCTGCAGATGCAAGAGCTTCTGGTATGGGGGACATGGGTGTTGCAACTTCTGTTGACGCATTCTCTCAACAATGGAATCCAGCAAAATTTGCTTTCGCAAACCAAAAAATGGGGATTGGAGTAAGTTATACGCCATATTTGGAAAGTATTGTGAATGATGTTTCCCTTTTAAACGCCAACTTTTATAACAAGGTCAATGATCGTAGTGCGTTTGCTGTAAGCATTCGTTATTTCGGTTTGGGAGAAATAGAACTTCGTCAGACAATAGATGAGGATGCTACCTTGGTAAAACCTAATGAATTTGCTATAGATGGATCTTATTCCTTAAAACTTAGCCAAACATTTTCTATGGCCGTTGGTGGACGATTTATCAGCTCAAACCTTAGATTTCAAGATGGAACGCAAGATTCCCAAGCTGCCAATGCTTTTGCTGTGGACATTGCAGGTTTTTTCCGTTCAAGAGAAATAGCCTATAACAGTTTTGATGGCCGTTGGAGAGCAGGATTTAACATCTCTAATCTAGGTGGAAAAATCCAATATGATGCTGGTGGTCAAGAAAACTTTTTGCCTACAAATTTAAAATTTGGAGCTGGTTTTGATTTTATACTAGATCAAGACAATGTATTGGGACTTACTTCTGAATTCAATAAACTTTTGGTGCCGACACCAAGGGATTTTACAGGAGATGGCTTAATCACTGCAGAGGACAACAACGAATACCAACAAATAGGTTTCTTAAGCGGAGCTTTTGAATCGTTGGGGGATGCTCCTGATGGTTTTGGAGAAGAGTTAAAAGAAGTTACCTGGGCATTAGGAGCAGAATATAGATACCAAGAAGCATTTATGTTGCGTGCTGGATACTTTAATGAAAATGAGGAAAAAGGCGCAAGACAGTTCTTTACTTTAGGTGCTGGTTTTAAGTTTAAGGCAGCTCAGATAGACCTTTCTTATTTATTCTCTACTTCTCAGGTTAGGAATCCTTTAGAAAACACATTACGATTCTCACTTACCTTTAATTTTGGTGAGGAGTATGTAAATGATTAAGAAAGACAATAAAATTATAAGAAAACCTGTCCATCGACAGGTTTTCTTATTTTTGGTCAATACCTAACAACAGAATGAAGAAACAACATATTGGTTTTGAGCTTTCCGTTTACAATAGGGAAGAAGATCTGTCACAAAACGAACAGAAATTGTTAAGTGATGCAGAACATGCTAGAGAAAATGCATACGCGCCTTACTCCAATTTTAAGGTAGGTGCTGCGGTTTTACTGGAAAATGGAGAAACGGTCATTGGTAACAATCAAGAAAATTCATCATACCCTTCTGGACTTTGCGCAGAACGCGTAGCCATATTTCAGGCGGGAGCAAAATACCCAGGTATTTCCATCAAATCTATAGCCATTAGCGCAACCTCAAAAGATTATGTGGTCGATTCTCCGGCTGGCCCATGCGGTAATTGTAGACAATCGATAATAGAGTATGAGCAGAAACAAAAGTCACCTATTTCCATATTGCTTAGGGGCGAAATAGGGGCTATTTATAAATGTGATTCCATAGCTGACATTTTACCTTTGGCATTTAGTAGTTCATTTTTGAGCGATTCTTAAACCAAATCTTTTTACAAAACAGATATATATGTATTTTTGCTTTTCTCCGACGCTGGAGAATTTCATATAATACAACCGTTGATGAAAAAAATCACCAAAGAAGTTTACCTAAAATGGTATGAGGACATGTTGTTCTGGAGAAAGTTCGAGGACAAGTTGGCCGCAGTATATATTCAACAAAAAGTTAGGGGTTTCCTTCACCTATATAATGGCCAAGAAGCAGTTTTGGCAGGTTCATTGCACGCAATGGATTTGACCAAGGATCGAATGATTACTGCATATAGAAATCATGTGCAACCAATTGGTATGGGTGTTGATCCAAAGCGTGTAATGGCCGAGCTTTTTGGAAAAGTAACGGGCACATCCAAAGGTATGGGGGGTTCCATGCATATTTTTTCCAAAGAACATCGTTTTTATGGAGGTCACGGTATAGTTGGTGGACAGATTCCTTTAGGCGCTGGATTGGCCTTTGCAGATAAATACTTTAAAAGAGATGCGGTAACACTCTGTTACATGGGTGATGGTGCAGTTCGTCAAGGTTCTTTGCATGAAGCTTTCAATTTGGCTATGCTATGGCAGTTGCCAGTAGTGTTTATTTGCGAAAACAATGGATATGCTATGGGAACTTCGGTAGCCCGTACATCTTATTCCACAGATATTTGGAAATTGGGACTTGGATATGAAATGCCCTGTGGTCCAGTCGACGGAATGGATCCTGCAATTGTCGCTAAAGAAGTGGATAAGGCCGTAGAGAGAGCGCGCACAGGTGGCGGACCTACTTTCTTAGAGATGAAGACGTATCGCTATCGTGGACATTCCATGTCTGATGCACAACATTATCGTACCAAAGCAGAAGTAGAGGAGTACAAGAAAATAGATCCGATAAGCCAGGTCAAAGAAATTATTCTTGAAAAAGGACATGCGTCTGAGGATCAAATTAAAGAGATTGACAAAAGGGTTAAAGATTTGGTGGCAGAATGTGAGAAATTTGCGGAAGAATCAGATTTCCCTCCAGTACAGCAGATGTATGATACCGTTTACGAACAAAAAGATTATCCATTTTTACAACATAAATTATAAGTAGATGGCAGAAGTAATCAACATGCCTAGATTGAGTGATACCATGGAGGAAGGCACTGTGGCAAAATGGCTCAAGAAAGTAGGGGATAAAATTGAAGAAGGTGATATTTTGGCCGAGATTGAAACGGACAAGGCCACAATGGAATTTGAATCCTTTCATGAAGGAACACTTCTTCATATTGGTGTAGAAGAAGGAGATGGCGCTCCTGTTGATTCACTTTTAGCTATAATAGGTGAAGATGGTGAGGATATTTCTGGATTATTAAATGGAACGGCAACACCTCCAGTTATAAAGGAAGAAGCTGTAATTCCTGAAGTAAAAGAAGAATCTGTAGCTACACCAGTAGCTGTTGCAGCTATTCCAGAAGGAGTTGAAATTATTACAATGCCACGCCTAAGCGATACTATGGAAGAAGGTACCGTAGCAGCTTGGTTGAAAAAGGTAGGAGATACCGTAGAGGAAGGTGATATTTTGGCCGAGATTGAAACAGATAAGGCTACTATGGAGTTTGAATCTTTCTACTCAGGTGTCTTATTACATATTGGAATTAAAGAAGGAGAGTCCGCACCAGTGGATGATGTTTTGGCCGTAATAGGGCCAGAAGGAACAGATGTGAACGCTGTACTTAGTGCTCCATCAGGTTCTAGTGCCAACGATAGTGCTCCAAAAGCGGAAGAAAAAGTAGCCGAGTCCTCTAAAACGCAAGAAGCAACAGCAGGAATGGTTCCTTCACAAAACGGACAGCGTATTTTAGCTTCTCCCTTAGCAAAGAAAATCGCTAGTGATAAAGGAATCAATTTATCAGATGTTACTGGTTCGGGCGATCATGGTAGAATTGTGAAACGAGACGTTGAGAATTATCAACCCTCCACTACAGTTGCACCTGCCGCTACTGCACCTTCAGAAACCGAAGTAGCTGCTCCAATGGCACCGGTTAATTTGCCAGTTGGAGAAGAAAGTATGGAAGAAGTAAAGAACTCTTCCATGCGAAAAGCAATTACAAAGCACTTAGGTGCATCAAAATTTACCGCGCCACATTTCTACCTTACTATAGAGGTGGATATGGACAATGCAAAAGCGTCAAGAGCTCAGATAAACAATCTGCCAGATACCAAGGTGTCTTTTAATGATATGGTATTAAAGGCCTGTGCTATGGCACTTAAAAAACATCCGCAGGTTAACACAACATGGACAGATGAAGCTACTATTTTCAAACACCATATTCATATGGGAGTTGCGGTAGCAGTAGATGAAGGGTTGGTTGTTCCAGTAATAAAATTTGCTGATAACCTTAGTCTAACCCAACTTGGTGCCTCAGTAAAAGATTTGGCGGGAAGGGCAAGATCCAAAAAGATAAAACCAGATGAGATGGAAGGCAGTACCTTTACTGTATCCAACCTTGGAATGTTCGGAATATTGGAATTTACGTCAATTATCAATAAACCAAATTCCGCAATCTTGTCTGTAGGGGCAATAGTGGAGAAACCGGTTGTAAAAAATGGTGAAATTGTGGTTGGAAGCACTATGAAAGTTACATTGGCTTGTGATCATAGAACGGTTGATGGTGCCGTTGGTGCTCAGTTTTTACAGACACTTAGGGCTTACCTGGAGAACCCAGTTACCATGTTGGCATAAAAGAGTCGGTTCCAAAGGTAGTCACGAACAATTAAATATAGAAGCATCCTTTTAAGGATGCTTTTTTTATCTTTAAAAACATAAATTAATTAAGATGAGCAAAGTATTAATCCTTTTCGTGACAGCATTGTTGTTAAACTGTGGATCTGCCCAATTGGTAGAGACCACAACGGCCAATCCGCCATCCACACCTTCTGGCCCAGAAGGAGTAAAAGGTAGTGTTAAAGAAGTTTCGGAAGTAAAGGTTTCAAATGATTCCGAAGCTACGTTTACAGATGCAAAGCAGATTGAAACGTTAATGAATTACTTGGCTTCGGATGATTTAAAAGGACGGGATTCAGGTAGCGAGGGCATTGAAATGGCAGCAAAGTATATTGAAAACCATTTCAAAGCACATGGTGTTACACCTTATTTTAAATCCTATAGAGATACACTTTCTAATTATAAAAAAACGTCATATAACGTTGTTGGAATTGTAGAAGGAAACGACCCAACATTGAAGAACGAATACATTTTGGTTGGGGCGCATTATGATCATATAGGGATTATTACTATTGATAAGGGAGATGCAATTGCCAATGGAGCTAATGACAATGCTTCTGGAACCGCTACCGTAATGGAATTGGCTCGTTACTTTGGAACAAAAAAAACAAACAAACGAAGTTTGATTTTTGCTTTGTTCAGTGCTGAGGAAAAAGGATTGTTGGGTTCAGGGCATTTAGCAAAAAAGCTGAAAGCACAGAATTTAAATTTATACACCATGTTAAACTTCGAGATGACTGGAGTACCACTTAGGGGAAAAGACTATTTTGTCTATATCACTGGCTATAAAAAATCTAACTTGGCAGAGATTAGTAACGGCTATGCAAAGGAAAAACTTGTTGGTTTTTTACCTACCGCTAGAGAGTATAGTTTGTTTCAACGATCGGACAACTACCCATTTCACAAAGAATTTGAAGTGCCATCCCATACGTATTGCACTTTTGATTTCACCAATTTTGACCACTATCATAAAGTGGGGGATGAATTAAGTCTTATAGATTTTGACCATATGGCGACCTTAGTTAACAAAATGCTACCGGTCTTGGAAGGAATTTCCAATGCATCTGGACAAGAAATTAAGATAAATTAATAACCCATTATTGTCATCCGGAGCTTGTTGAAGGAATAGAATAGAAAACTTTTGTATGGCCAACATCATCATAACAGGAACAAGTAGGGGCATAGGTTTGGAACTTGTAAAGCTATTTGCCCATGAAGGGCATCAAGTTTTAGCACTGTCTAGAAACGAAAAGCCAGTTGCTGACCTAAAACTTTCTAATGTTCACAGTTTTTCTTTTAATCTAGGAAATTCCGCCCATTTTGAAAAAATAACTTCTTTTCTTCAGAACTGGAATACTGTAGATGTGCTCATTAACAATGCTGGTAGTTTACTGAACAAACCTTTTTTAGAAACTGCCCAAGAAGAATTTGAAGCAGTGTACAAAGTAAATGTGTTTGGGGTGGCAGAAATGACCAAAACGGTTTTGCCAAAGATGGAGAAGACAGGACATGTGGTCACCATTAGCTCTATGGGTGGAGTTCAGGGCAGTATGAAATTTCCAGGACTATCCGCATATAGTTCAAGTAAAGCCGCTGTGATTACACTTACAGAACTCTGGGCAGAAGAATTTAAAGAAACCGGCCCCAGTTTTAATGTATTGGCTTTAGGAGCCGTGCAAACCGAAATGTTGGAAGAAGCTTTTCCAGGTTACGAAGCTCCAGTGACCGCCTTGGACATGGCAACATATATTAAAGATTTTGCGCTTACCGGCCATAAAATATATAATGGAAAACTGTTGCCGGTATCCTCTTCAACACCCTGATTTTTTTGAATTATCCTTTCTTATAAATATAGAAATCGGCAAATGAAGTTGTTTTGTGGTTTTTTTCATCAAAAGGAAATTTATTGGGAATGTGTTCGATCAACCTAAAATTGGGCTTGTGTTTTTCTACCCAATCTGTAAATTTTCTATGTTTTACATGTACGGCCGTTTTTTCATTTTCCGTGGTGTTTGAAGCGTAGACAATAACATAATTTGAAGACGCATTGAACAAATTGTTCATGTATTCATAAAAGGTTTCATCCTCAATCAAGTGATAAATAACGTCTAGACTAAGCGAAAGGTCAAATATCTGTTGTTGGTATTCGCTAACATGAAAGAATGAAGTAGAAGTGTCATTTTTGAACATTTCCCTACACTTTTCAATAATTGTATTGCTTACATCATAAGCCGTGTAGGATTTAAATTTAAAAAGCTTCAATTGGTTTCCATCACCACAACCAAACTCTACAATCGTTTCCACATTGTTTTCAGCAACAAATTGATTGATGATTTCAGCCTTAAACTCAGCAAGTCTATTATAAGACCCTGCTCCTGAATTACCACCACTGTTGTAGCGATCTTCCCAGTATTGCCTGGACGTTTCAAACTCAATATTTGTTGGGCCCTTTTTTTTGAAAAGAGATGAAAGCATTTGCAGTATTTTGCTCATGTTTTTATGATTTTTAACTGGGGAAAAGTAGTTATACTTCTGTTTCCCACCAAAGAGATAATAAGGTATTTTTATGATACTATTTAGATTGCATGATGATTTTCAAATAAACTATTTTTGACTAGATGGATGATGTCCTACAAAAATACCTTCCAGAGCTTGCAGTTGCGCCCTCTTTTGCCTTGATAAAACAACATGGGGTGCACTTGAAAATTGTTAACCATAGGGTGACCCGTCATGGTGATTATAGGAAATTGCCCAATGGATTACACCAAATTACCGTCAACGCTTCATTAAACAAATATCGTTTTTTGATTACACTGGTGCATGAAATTGCCCACTTGGTTGCTTTTGAAAAATATGGACGTTTTATTAAGCCCCATGGAATTGAATGGAAGCGGACGTTTCAACATTTAATAATTCCTTTTATAAGACCGGAGGTCTTTCCTTCTAAATTATTGCCTGTCATAGCCAATCACTTTAAAAACCCAAAAGCTAGCAGTAGTACAGATGCACGTTTGTCAATAGCGCTAAAAACTTTTGATGTAGAAGAAAGAAAAAACAGTTACGTATTTGAATTGCCAATGGGTAGTACTTTTAGGTTGTATAACGGCCGCTTGTTTAAAAAAGGAAAAAAAAGAGTAAAACGTTATGAGTGCATCGAATTGTCAACAGGTAGATTATATTTGTTCCAACCCAACGCGGAGGTCGAATTGATTCAGGATGCCCACATAGAGCCGCCATTTTAAAATAAAAATATATAATGAACATGAACAAGGACTATTATGCAGTATTAATGGCTGGAGGGGTAGGTTCCCGGTTCTGGCCTGTAAGTACATCGTCTTACCCCAAACAGTTTCATGATATGTTGGGCACAGGTAAAACGCTGATTCAGAAAACATTTGACCGTCTTAACCGGTTCATTCCTACGGAGAATATTTTAATTCTTACCAATGAGCGTTACAACAGTTTGGTTTTGGAACAGCTGCCCATGGTTAAACAAGAACAGGTTGTTTTAGAACCTGCAATGAGAAATACAGCGCCATGTATTTTGTATGCTTCTTTGAAAATTCAGAAAATGAACCCAAATGCGGTAATGATTGTGGCTCCAAGTGATCATTGGATTGAAGATGAGCAGGCCTTTGAAGATGATGTTAAGGCGTGTTTTGATAAATGTGAGAAAGAAGAGGTGCTTTGCACATTGGGTATTCAACCTACATTTCCCAACACTGGTTTTGGTTATATTGAATTTGAAAAAGGGAGTGACGAAAAACTAAAAAAAGTGTCTCAATTTAGGGAGAAACCAGACTACGAAACGGCAAAGGAGTTTTTGGAGCAAGGTAATTTTCTTTGGAATGCTGGAATATTTATGTGGAGTGTATCTACAATTGTAAATGCTTTCAAGAACCTTCAACCTGATCAATTTAAGTTGTTTCAAGATGGAATTTCATGCTACAATACTGTTGATGAGAAGTCATTTATCGAGGAAAACTATGCCAAGGCGGAAAACATTTCAATAGATTATGCTATATTGGAGCAATCTAAATCCATTTTTACGCTACCTGCTACTTTTGATTGGAATGACTTGGGGACATGGGGTGCTCTTTATGATAAATTGGACAAAGATGAAGCGGAGAATGCCGTGGTCAATAGCAAAGTACTCTTGCAAGACGCTAAAGGAAACATGATTCGTTCCCCCAAAGGAAAAATTGTTGTTGTTGATGGATTGGAGGATTACATTATAGTAGACAAAGAAGAAGTTCTGCTTATCTACCCAAAATCTAAACAACAGGACATTAAGACAGTGCTTGGTCAGGTAAAAGAAGAATTTGGCGAGCAATACACATAAATATGAGTGAACATTTGTTTGGAGGGAACGATACTCCCAATCAAGATAGTGGGGATGAAGTAAAAAAAGACTTTAAAGGGCTACTGGGCAGCGTGCGCAAGTTTCTTTCCGAACTTCTGGAAATAAGAACAAATACTGATGCTGTTGCCACTAAAGAATCCATAATCGCAGATATTCCTTTTAAAGGGCATACTTCCTGGATCCTTATCTGTTCCATCTTTATTGCATCCATAGGGCTTAACGCAAACTCTACAGCCGTTGTTATTGGAGCGATGTTGATTTCGCCTTTAATGGGACCCATTTTAGGCATGGGGCTTTCTTTGGCAATTAACGATATTGATACACTACGCAGATCGATGAAAAACTTCGCGGTGATGGTAGTGTTGAGTGTAATTACGGCTTTCTTGTTTTTTTACCTGTTTCCACTACGTGATGAATCTTCAGAACTTTTAGCAAGAACTAAACCAGATATTAGGGATGTTCTAATAGCATTTTTTGGTGGATTGGCCTTAGTGATTGCCAGAGCTAAAAAAGGAACCATAGCCAGTGTTATTTTTGGTGTTGCCATTGCAACCGCGCTTATGCCACCATTATGTACGGTAGGTTTTGGGTTGGCCATAGGCAAACCTTGGTATGCAGCGGGTGCTATGTATTTGTTTACCATAAATACCATCTTTATTGGTTTGGCCACTTTTTTGGTAATCAAGTTCTTAAGGTTTCCAATGGTGCGCTATGCAAATTCCCAAAGGCGGCGATTTATAGCACGAGTAGCTTCAATTACCGGTATTTTGGTTATGATTCCTGCAGGATTTACCTTTTACCAGGTATTCCAGGAATCGTTGTTTAAAAAACAGGCGCAGGAATTTTTACAAGAGACGATTGAGGTATATCAATTTACCGCATCGGGTCGTTATGTGGATAACCTTACCAAAATTCAGTATGTGGATGATGGAACACCTCTAATAGAATTGGTCTGTATGGGAGATGAGTTAATACCAGAAAACATCATCAATACATGGAGAGTGCAAAAGAATGAGTATTCAAGGTTAAAAGATGCTGAGTTCAGAATTTTACAGGGAGGTAAGGATGATTCTCAAGAGAAGTTCAACTATGTTAGCGAGCTTTATGAAAAAAATAAGGCTGAGCTTTTAAACAAAGATGAGCAGATAAGATTGTTGGAAGAGGAAGTTGCCAGTTTGACCAAGAACGCGGGTAAACAAATCCCTTTTAGAAATATAAGTGCAGAGGCAAAAGCGAATTATGAAAATGTTGCTGGATTGGGTTTCTCCTATCAAATACAAACCGATTTTAATAAGTTGGACACCGTTCCTGTTTTTGAAGTGAAATGGAAAGATGGAATTAAAAAGAACCAGAAAGACATTGATGCCAAAAAGATGACAACTTGGTTAAAACTTAGGATTCAGGATAGTACACTAGTGGTTAAAGAAGTGGAATAAAACTCCACCGCCCAATACTAATTCCTTTCTTCAATATACATCTGACGTACTTTTTTAAAGAGTTCTGAAGAGTAAACAAAGTTGGTCACGGCTTCATTGTCAGTCTTAAAGATTTCTTTATTGGTGCCTTCCCATTCTTTATGACCGTCTTTTAGAAAGATAATCTTCTCACCAATTTCCATTACCGAGTTCATGTCATGTGTATTGATGATGGTAGTAATGTTGTATTCTTTGGTTATTTCTTGGATAAGGTTATCAATTAATATAGCGGTCTTGGGATCTAGACCAGAGTTGGGTTCGTCACAAAACAGATATTTTGGATTCATCACAATAGCTCTAGCAATGGCAACTCTTTTTTTCATTCCCCCTGAAATTTCTGAAGGATATTTTTTATGAGCATCAATAAGGTTTACGCGCTCCAAAACAAAATCTACCCGTTCTTGCATTTCAGCTTTAGACTGTTTTGTGAACATACCCAATGGGAACATCACGTTTCCTTCAACGGTCATGGAATCAAATAGGGCACTTCCTTGAAAGACCATTCCCATTTCCTGCCTTAAATCACGCCTTTCATTATTGGATAGTTCAGAATAAAACTGCCCATTATAGCAAATTTGACCTTCTTCGGGCTCAAATAGGCCCAGTAGACATTTTAAAAAGACTGTTTTCCCAGAACCACTTTGCCCAATGACCAAATTTGTTTTTCCATCTTCAAAAGTTGTACTAATACCCTTAAGTACATGGGTGTCTCCAAACGATTTATGAATGTTTTCAACTTCTATCATCAGCCTAGCATTAGTTGTGTAAGGGTATAATTCAGAATAATGATTACCACACTAGTCCATACAAAGGCTGTTGTGCTGGCCTTTCCTACTTCTAACGCTCCACCTCTCATGTAAAAACCATGATAAGATGGCACTGTGGCAATAACAAAGGCAAAAACCAAAGTTTTAATAAAAGAATAAGTAACGTGAAACGAATCAAAATCTAACTGTAATCCCTTAATAAATTCTCCGCTGGGGGCATAACCACCAAAAACCGCAGCAACCCAACCGCCAAGAATACCTACATACATGGCAATTGCCACAGCGAAGGGATACATTAGCATGGCAATTATTTTAGGGAAAACCAGATAATTCAAAGAATTCACTCCCATGACCTCTAATGCATCAATCTGCTCCGTTACTCGCATGGTACCTATACTGGAAGTGATATAAGAACCAACTTTACCGGCCATAATTATAGAAGTAAAGGTTGGGGCAAATTCTAGAATTACCGACTGTCTTGTGGCAAAACCAATCAGACTTTTAGGTAAGAACGGACTGTTAAGATTTAAGGCGGTCTGTATAGTAACAACCCCTCCAATAAAGAAGGCAATAAAAATGATAATGCCCAGAGAGCCAAATATTAACTCATCGATTTCTTTTAAAATCAGGGATCTCATGATTGGCCACTTGGTTGGTTTTTTAAAAACCTCCCATATCATGATGAAGTATTTTCCAATCGCTTCAAGATAGTTCATGCACTAAAAATAGACTTGCAGCCATAAAAATAACAATATTGAGGTGTATTTAACCTTCATTTAAAGTTTTAAAAATATAAATGAATAGTTTTGATGCTATTTACCTATAATTCTAATCATGAGAAAAACAAACCTCTTAGTTATACTACTTGTTTTATTTACTGCCGGCTCCTCATTTGCGCAGCGGAAAGGGAAAAAAGTAACTCCAGAAAAACCCAAGGAAATAGCACATTCCCCAAAATTAGTAGTGGGGATTGTTGTGGATCAGATGCGCTATGATTACCTGACCCGATTTTGGAACCACTACGGTGAAGGGGGATTTAAGCGTTTGGTAAATGATGGGTTTAACTGTGAAGACCACCATTTTAATTATGCGCCTACGAGTACGGGCCCGGGACATGCCTCTGTTTATACGGGTACTACTCCGGCCACTCATGGAATAATAGGAAATAATTGGTACGATAAAACACAGGACAAAAGCGTGTATTGTGCAGGGGATGATACCTACCAATCTGTCGGTACTTCTTCAGATGCGGGAGAAATGTCTCCGCATCGTATGTTGACCACGACCATAACGGATCAATTACGATTACATACCCAAAAAAGAGGTAAAGTTATTGCAGTGTCCTTAAAAGATAGAGGTGCTGTATTGCCCGGGGGACATGCTGCCAATGCGGCTTATTGGTTTGAGGGCGCTGATCAAGGTAAATGGATCAGTAGTACTTATTATATGCAACAACTTCCTAAATGGGTTACTGATTTTAATGGGTCTGGTAAGATAAAAGCATACAAAAAGGCATGGACTACTATAAAAGATATTGATTTATACTTGGAAAGTGGTAACGATAATAATGATTATGAAGGCCTGTTTGAAGATGAAACTACGCCGACTTTCCCCCATAGTACACCAAATTTGCTAAGTAAAGAGAAGGATTTTGAAATTTTGAAATACACTCCTTACGGAAACAGTATTACAGCTGATTTTGCTCTAGAAGCACTCGAAAAGGAAAGTTTAGGTACCGATGCTATTACCGATTTTTTAGCCATCAGCTTTTCCAGTACCGATTACATTGGCCATAAATTTGGCGTGAATTCTAAAGAAATTCAAGATACATATTTACGATTGGATGTTGATTTAGAGCGAATTTTGAACACCCTGGATCAAAAAGTGGGTGAAGGTCAATATACAGTATTCTTGACAGCGGATCACGGGGCCATCAATGTTCCGGCTTATCTAAATGATCAAAAGATTCCGGCTGGATATGTAGAAATGGATGCGAATAAAGAAAAGTTTGATGAATTCTTAAAATACAAATATGGAACCACGGACATTGTCAAGGGAATAAGTAATCATCAATATTTTTTGGATAGAAAAGTGATTGATAACCTTGATATGGATTTGGAGGATGTACAAGAGGAAATTGCATTTGAATTATTGGGATATGAAGGCATTGCCAAAACCTATACAGGTTATCAAATGTGGCAAAATGAATATACTAAAGGAATATCGAGCATTATACAAAATGGATGGAATCAAAAACGTTCTGGTGATGTGATTTACGTGTATAAACCTGGTTTTATCTCATATCATAGAACTGGTTCTACCCATGGCTCACCTATGATTTATGATACTCACGTACCATTGTTGTTTTACGGGAATGGCATCAAAAAAGGAAGTACAACAAACCGTACAGAGATTCCTGATATTGCACCTACGGTGGCAACTTTATTGGGGATAGCATTCCCAAATGGAACTACAGGTAAACCGATAGGTGAAGTTTTGGAATAGTTAAATGTGATGGATGAAGCACGGAATAGAGATAGTAAATAGTGGCTATTGATGAGTTAGATCATCTTTGAAAAAATACCTTTCCAACGATATGTTCTAATAAAGGCACCTTCTTTATGATCTACATACCTTGCAGGTTGGTTGATGATGGCTTTTAGGTAACCAAGAATCATTTGAATATATAAGTATGGGTTTTTGGATTGCCAAGCCATTTTTAATGCCGCTATTTTGGTGAGAACAATACCATACCGCATTTTATAGAGCGCTTCTCCTTTAGCTTGATAGTTTTTGATACTGTAACCATGACCGGTGTGGCGTAAATGCTGTACATGCAATGTAGAATCCGTTAAGGTTTCAAAATCGTGGTATTTTGCTAAAAGGACATCCACGGTATCCCATCCTACCCCGGGGCGTAAACCTTCTATTTTAGCAAAGCAAGCTTTGTGGTACAATTTTATGGGACCGCGGATATGGTTTTTATCTGCAATGTGCTCATACACCCAATCTTTTCCTTTTTTCACATAAAGTAAGCCAGAACACATTCCCAATTTCCAATTGCTTTGAAAATGGTTTAATATGGTTTCAAAATAATTGGTAGGGAGAATAATATCTGCATCAAACTTGCCTATCAAGTTATAATTTGAGGCATGTTTCAATCCAAAATTAAATGTATCCACCACTTTTTTTCCTGGAATATGCTCATCTGCTGACTTTCGTTGTAAAACGGTTATCCAATTAAACCTTTCGCTATAATCTGAAGCAATTTTGAAGGTAGCATCACCGGAATTATCATCTACCACGATTACTTCATCTGGGGTACGGGTTTGGGCAACAAACGAATCCAGACAAGCAGAAAGATAGGACGCTTCGTTATGTGCAGGGATGATGATGCTTATTCGCATGAGTCAAAATTCCAAAAAACAATGGAGATAAACTAATCATTTGTCATTTCTGAATGACCTAAACTATCATTTACGTTCTGCGTAAACCATGTAATACCTAGGGGTGAAAAACCGTAGAATTGGTCGTATCCCTAATTTTTTAGTAGGATTGGTCCATTTAGTAGAATCTTTAATTGTCCATCCTGCCTTTTCCAAGAGCCAATCAAACTGCCAATCTTCAAACTCATGATAATGTCTGTCCCAAGGGTCGGTTTTACTTCTATATGCAGATGAAAACCACAATCGCATGGGGATGCTTGCAACTAGTTTCTTTGCTTTTATTTCCTTCAAAACATTAAAAGGAGCTACCAAGTGCTCAAAAATTTCAAAGGCTGTGATGACTTCAGCTTCAGAATTACTGACTTTTTCAAAATCAATATCCAAATCCTCGCCTCCAGTATTATCCACCTGATATCCGTTGGATTTCATGATTTCAGAAAATGGATTTTCTACCCCTAAATCTAAAATGGATTCAGAAGTATTAATGTGTTTTTGTAAAAAAGCTATGGTATGCCTGTAGCGTTTGTTTGGAAAGTTGTTTTCGTACATCTAATATTTATAAACGATGGCATTGATATTCATACCAGCGCCAACGCTTGCAAAGATAATAACATCTCCCTTTTTTACTTTATGATGCTCAAATTCTCCTTTGCTCACCAAATCATAAAGAGTGGGTACTGTGGCAACAGAACTGTTACCCAATTTATGTATGCTCATGGGCATAATGTCTTCAGGGGCCGCTTTATCATACAATCGATAAAACCTTTTTATGATGGCTTCATCCATCTTTTCGTTTGCTTGATGAATAAAAATTTTCTTTACTTCATCTATCTGAACACCGCTTTCATCTAAGCATGAGGCCATTGCCTGCGGTACATGGGTACATGCAAATTCATAGATTTTACGTCCATGCATTTTTATATATCGGGTATCTGGACATCCTTCGTTATTGTAGGTCTTATCAAAAAACAGATAGTAAGCTTCCTCATTAGCGTATGTTGCCGAAGTGTGTCCCAAAATTTCCCCTGAAGCTGCATTTGCCTCAATAATAGCAGCTCCGGCACCGTCTGAATAGATCATACTGTCACGGTCATGCTCGTCCAACACCCTAGAGAGTGTTTCTCCACCGATTACCAAACATTTTTTGGCCATTCCACTTTTAATAAATGCATAAGCTTGAATAACACCTTCTATCCAACCGGGGCAACCAAAAAGCATGTCATAAGCCACACATTTTGGGTTTTTGATTTTAAGTAGATGTTTTACCCGTGTCGCTAGACTTGGTAGGGTATCTCCTTGATTTTTTCCATGGGTCAGATCTCCAAAATTGTGTGCGAAAATGATATAGTCAATGTCTTCTTTATCAATTCCAGCATCTTCAATGGCTTTTTCTGATGCAAGGTATCCTAGGTCAGATGTTTTTAGCTCTGGATTTGCATATCGTCTTTCTGAAATTCCAGTAATTGCTTTAAATTTTTCTATGATTACGGCATTATCATTTCCAAAAGTGGTTCCATCCGTTCCAAGAAATTCATGTTCTAAAAAATCATCATTTTTTGTTACGATTGATGGAATATAACTTCCTGTGCCTGTTATGCCAATTTTCATGCTGAGGTTTTAAAATTTAAATATAATTGTTTACAGCTCCCGTTACTATGCACGCATAATAATTGCTACGATGTTCAAGTTTGGTTTTACATTTCTGCAAACAAAAAAAAGCCTTGGGTTATGGACTAAACCAAGGCCTTTTACTAATAAATATAATGTTTTGCTACACTTCTGCGTATGCTTCTATTGGTGCGCAGGTACAAATCAAATTACGATCCCCAAAAGCTTCATCTGTTCTTCGGATGGTAGGCCAGAATTTATTTTCTGAAACAAAGGGTAATGGGAATGCAGCTTTTTTCCTACTGTATAGGTAATCCCATGTGTCGCTAGTGATCATTTCCAATGTATGAGGTGCATTTTTAAGGACATTGTGTTCATCTTCTGAACTTGCTTCATCAATTTCTTCGCGTATGGACAACATAGCATTGCAAAACCTGTCCAGTTCTGCAAGACTTTCACTTTCAGTAGGTTCTATCATAATGGTTCCTGCCACGGGAAAAGATACCGTAGGAGCGTGGAATCCGTAATCCATTAGCCTTTTGGCTATGTCCGTTACTTCCACTCCATGCGCCTTAAAAGGCCTACAATCAATAATCATTTCGTGGGCAGCTCTTCCCTTTTCACCAGCGTATAACACATCAAATTTTCCTTTTAATTTGTCTTTGATGTAGTTGGCGTTTAGGATGGCTATTCTAGTGGCATCTGTTAGCCCTTCGGCCCCCAACATTTTAATATATCCATAGGAAATTAAACAAGCCAAAGCGCTTCCCCACGGAGCTGCTGATATGGCTGTAATTGCTTTTTCTCCTCCAGTTTCCACTACTGGATTGGTTGGAAGAAAAGGCACCAGTTGTTCTGCAACACAAATAGGGCCAACTCCAGGGCCACCACCACCATGTGGGATGGCAAAGGTTTTATGAAGGTTAAGGTGGCATACATCTGCTCCAATAACCGCTGGATTGGTTAAGCCTACTTGGGCATTCATATTGGCACCATCCATGTAGACTTGCCCGCCGTGCTCATGGATTAACTTGGTTATATGAATTATAGAAGATTCAAATACCCCATGAGTTGAAGGGTATGTTACCATTAAGGCCGCAAGGTTTTCTGAATGCAACTGAACTTTTTCTTCTAAATCGACAACATCAATATTTCCTTTTTCGTCAGTTTTGGTGACTACTACTTTCATGCCTGCCATAACTGCGGAAGCTGGATTGGTTCCATGTGCAGATGCAGGAATGATACAGATGTTCCTGTGTCCTTCTCCTCTAGATGCATGATAGGCCCTTATGGTCATTAATCCAGCATATTCTCCTTGCGCTCCAGAATTTGGTTGTAATGATGTAGCTGCAAAACCGGTAATCACATTTAATTGTTCTTCAAGTTCTTTTAGAACTTCTTGGTATCCTTCTGCTTGATTTAATGGTACAAAGGGATGAATGTTTCCCCAATTTGCCCAACTCAACGGGAGCATTTCTGAAGCAGCATTCAATTTCATTGTGCAACTACCCAAAGAAATCATGGAGTGGTTTAATGCCAAATCCTTGCGCTCCAATTTTTTAATGTAGCGCATCAACTCAGTCTCGGAATGATACGAATTGAAAACTTCGTGTTCTAAAAAGGGAGTTTGACGTTGTAATGTGTTAGGGATAGCTACTTTTATGTCCGTTGTCTGAGAAATAACTTGGGACTCCGTAAAACAAGAAACTAAAAGTTTGAAATCATTATCCGAGAAAGCTTCATTCAAGGAAATTGATACCGTTTCAGTATCAATGTAGTTTACATTTATGCCTTTGCTTTCTGTTACTTCCCTAAGCTGTTTTGCATCTGGTACACTAACATTTATTGTATCAAAAAATGCAGTGTTGGTTTGTTTAAAACCAGATGCTTCAAGGGTTTGAGAAAGCACTTTGGTTTGGGCATGAACCTTGTTTGCAATATATTTTAATCCATTAGGGCCATGATAAACAGCGTACATTCCAGCCATTACCGCCAATAATACCTGTGCTGTACAGATGTTGGAAGTGGCTTTGTCTCTTTTTATGTGTTGTTCCCTTGTCTGCAATGCCATACGCAACGCAGGATTGCCATCAGTATCTTTTGTAACCCCAATAATTCTACCGGGAATATTTCTTTTATAATCTTCTTTTGTAGCAAAAAAGGCTGCGTGAGGCCCACCATATCCCAATGGAATTCCGAAGCGTTGCGTGGTGCCCACTACCACATCCACTCCCCATTCTCCGGGAGGTGTAAGTAATACTAGGCTTAAGATATCTGCTGCTACAGCAACTTTGATATCATTGGTTTTGGCTTTTTGCACAAATTCAGCATAATCATGCACCTGTCCATGCTTGCCCGGATATTGCAATAAAGCTCCGTAGAAACCATTTGAGAAATCAAATTCTTCATGGTTTCCAATGACCAACTCTATTCCTAAAGGTGTAGATCTTGTCTGGAGTAGGCTCAATGTTTGGGGAAGTACTTCTTCAGAAACAAAAAACTTTAATGTGCCATTTTTCTTTTGTTGTCTTGAACGAATGTCAAAAAGCATGGTCATAGCTTCGGCTGCTGCAGTACTCTCATCCAATAGAGATGCGTTTGCCAATTCCATTCCTGTTAAATCACACACCATCGTTTGGAAATTCAACAAAGCTTCTAAACGTCCTTGTGCAATCTCCGCCTGGTATGGCGTATAGGCCGTATACCACCCTGGATTTTCAAGAATATTTCTTTTGATTACAGAGGGAGTCAGGCTTTCATGATACCCCAAACCAATATAGGATTTGAAAACCTTGTTCTTCTCAGATAATTCCTGAAGGTGTGTCAAAAATTCATGCTCGCTTATACCTTGAGGGAGTTTCAATGGTTCTTTGAGCCTGATATCATCCGGAATGGTTTCATAAATCAACTGTTCCAAGTTTTCTGCACCAACCGTTTCACACATAGATTGGAGGTCTCTTTCTGTAATCCCAATATGCCTTGAGGCAAACACTTCTGTATTCATATTCAATTCAATAAAGTCCACAAAATTAGGGATTAATTCAATGAAAATAAGCAATTTTGACAATTGCCAAATCAAAGTTGTTAACCATGAATCAACCTTTTTGTTTGGTAACCAGATTCTGTTTAATGCGAACGTTGCGAACCATTTTTGATTTTTACCTAGATGCCAGTATTCATACAGCTTTGGCGGTGGTTTCTTTGGTTTTGGTAACAGTACTTCTATTAAACATTCCTGTTGATTTTTCTTTGATTGGGTTTATTTTTTGCAGCACTATAGTCTGCTACAATTTTGTAAAATATGGAGTAGAGGCAAAGAAGTATTTGATTGTGTCCAATGTTTACCATAAAAACATTCAAATTTTTAGTTTTCTGGCCTTTGTATTTGCCCTTTATTTTTTAGTAGACCTTACTAAGGAAATCTGGTTGGCCGTTGTTGGATTAGGCCTGCTTTCAACTTTATATGCTGTTCCATTTTTGCCTAAAGCTAAAAACTTGAGAAGCTTGGGCGGGTTTAAAATTTATGTTGTAGCCATTGTTTGGGTAGGGTTTACAGTACTATTACCTGTTTTAGAATCCAAAACTCCCATTACCTGGGATTTGTGGGTTTTGTTCAGCCAAAGATTTGTTCTTGTGTTGATTCTAATCCTTCCTTTTGAAATAAGGGACCTACAATGGGATGATAAGCGTTTAAAGACATTGCCGCAAGTAATAGGGAGTCAAAAAACTCGGGTAATGGGCCTTCTATTAATTGTTTTATTCATTCTTCTCACTTTTTTAAAGGACGAATTATCTGTTAGAGAAATTATAGCACGCTTTTTTGTGGCCATTCCCTTAACAGTGGTTTTTCTTTTAAAAAATAAAATGGAGGATAGCTATTTCGCTTCATTTTGGGTTGAAGGAATACCTATTCTTTGGGCAAGTTTTTTCTTATTGATAAATGAGCTCTATTAAAGGTGTTTTTCTAAATCCTTGCGCATTTCTTCTTTATCACTTTCTGAAAGTACATTAAGGCCCGCACGGTCACATAGAGAAGTGAGCGCGGTGTTTTGCTTTGTGAATTTTGCGCAAGCTTTACATGAGAGAATGTGCAAACGGAGTTTTAGAATTTCCCAAAATCCAGCTTCTTTATATTGTGATTTGTTGCATATATTCGATGCTTCATCACATGAAATCTTCATATCTAATACCAATTTTGATTTAGGCAACCCATAAGGGCTGTTCGCGCTCTATGGATCATTACCCACAAGTTGGACGGATTAATTCCTAATTCATTACAAATATCTTCAGTACTCATTCCTTGAATGGTCTTCATATTAAAAACCAAGGATTGTTTTTTAGGCAATTTTGAAATACACTCTTGAATGGCCAACCCTAATTCTTCATTTTCCAATGTGTTGTCACCATCTTTGCTAAAAGGATCTGCTACTTGCTCCTCTAGCCAATCACCTTCGGAATCTGCATTAGCATTGTAATTCATACGAACCTCTGCTTTACCCTTTTTAGAGTTTATCTTTCTGTAATGATCAATAACCTTTCTTTTTAGGATAGCTATCAACCACGTGCGTTCTGCCGCATCTCCTTTGTAATTTTTAGCTGAGTTAAGTCCTGCAAAAAAAGTTTCTTGTACTAAATCTTTTGCTATTTCCGCATCACTGACGCGAGCCACTGCAAAGTTGAACAAGTAATCTGCATATTGATCTACCCATGTTTCGGGTTTAAGTTCGTAAGCTGCCATATTTTTTTCAAGAAGTACCAAATGTAATAGATTTTAGTTAATGATTTCATGCTTTGTCTATTACAAACGACTTTAAAAAGTATCACGAAAAGTTCATGAAAGTAAAATTTAGCTTATTGTTATGACTTTTAGAAATCAACAAACACGAAAAAATTATGCGTATACCATTGATATCGTAAACTTTTGAATGCTATTTGTCTCTAAAGTAGTCCTATTTGGTACAAGTGATTATATAATAGCCAAAACTTTGCATGTGCAAACCTGATAACAACGCATAAAAAGAACCTTTTAAGTTGTGCAGACTTTCCTTTTTAAGAGACCCATTTTCCCAAAGTTTTTTGAACATAAAACCTGTTATTGCAAATGGTACATGAAGTACTGAAGGGGCAACACGGAATGATATGTCCTCAACCTTTACGTTTTTATACCCTATTTTTTTCAAATCAGATGCCACCTTTTTTATGTCACCTAACTTTTCCAAACTCCAATGGTCGCAAAGTTTTTGGTAAGCAAATGCGCTTCCATGACAAAGTTCTTGAGCTTCTTTTTTTAGAAAAGCATCTGCTATAATCAGTTTTCCACCAGATTTTAGAATACGATGTGCTTCTGAAAATGAGGATTTGTCATGCCCAGAATGACAAAAGCTTTCTATTGCTATTGCTCCATCACATGAATTTGTGGCTAAAGACGTATGGTTGTAGTTTTCTTTTAAAATAACAGCATTTAAGTCATTCAAAAGTTTGTTCCCTTCATTGACTTGAAATTCTGATAATGTAACCCCTATGGCAGAAAGATTTTGGTTTTTCTTTAGTGCATACCTGATACTGCCGCCCATACCACAACCTAAATCCGCCAATAGTCCTTTACCCTGATTTAAGTTCAATCTATTTAAAACTTGTTTGTTCATTTCATTCAGCATCTCATCTCTTTTAAAAGGATTTGTTCTAAATGGAGCATAATACCCAAAATGCATGTTAAAGTCCTTACTCCAAAACTCATAGTCTTCTGTGGCTTCGTCATAAAAATCAATAATATCTACCTCATTTTTTTCTTTTTCTTCAATGGGATAGTACTTCTTCTCAAACACTAAATCTTTCATAATAAACGCTTTTAAGAATTAGAATACAGGATGAAATTGTTAATGAACAACCAGGTAAACACCACAGAAAACAGAATGAACAGGGCATTCATGAGATAGCTGCCAATTTTAAACAATGGTTTTTGAGGAATGGTGTACATAGGGTAATATGCTATTTGAGTAGCTACTTTGCCTATCCAATAAGCACCTATTAACCCGGTGATGGCAATTGCCAATTTTGTTCCGTTTTGTAAATCATTGGTCAAGAGAATTGCAATACAACCAAAAGAAAAGTTGAGACCTTGAATATATCTGCCGTATGTTTTCGCAATTTCTTGGTTTAATGGTTTTAACTGCTTTACATCATTATACCAATCAAATACTTTATGCCTGATGTATGGATAAATAAGAGCAGTAAATATTTGACCAATACCTCCTAAAACAATCAACCAATTTGGAACATTATATATCATAGTTATGTATTTTTAAAGTTTCAGAAAACATTGAAATTTGTAATTAAAAAAATTATTTTATTATTTTCAGCAGCGCACTACTTACCCAGTTCTGTTTATGAGTTATTGCCTTATCCAAAAGTGAATTTGCCGTTTTGGCCAAATCATGGAGAGCCTTTGTTTGTTTAATGAGTTCTTTTGTGTTTTCCGTACCATCATCTTTTATGGAACTGATTTCTTGCAGTGTTTTGATAACGGGTTGTATTTCTCTTCTGCTGCGTTCTTCAGCAATAATGCGGGCGAGTTCCTGCACATCTTTCTCAGTAGAAAAGTATTCTTTGCGTTCCCCTGCTTTCAACTCTTTTTTCACAATTCCCCAGTCAATTAACTGACGAACATTCATGCTGGTATTACCTCTGGAAATTTGAAGGGCTTCCATAATTTCTTCAGTAGTCAAGGATTTTGTGGAAATAAAAAGTAAGGCTTGTATCTGGGCCATAGCTTTGTTTATGCCCCATAAAGTACCCAGACTGCCCCAGGTACTAATAAATTTATCTTTTGCTTCTTGGTATTCCATGAAACAAAGATAGTGTTATTTTTGTAATTTCAAAAATTATTGAAAGTTAAAAAACATTAACCAACTTTCTTTATCAACCCAGCCCGTTCTAATAAAGGTTCAATTTTAGGTGCTGCACCTCTAAAACGTTTGTAAAGTGTCATAGGGTTTTCTGTACCTCCCTTGGAAAGTACATGTTCCTTGAATTTGGTTGCGACTTCCTTATTGAAAATTCCTTTTTCTTTAAAATACGCAAATGCATCAGCATCTAAAACCTCTGCCCATTTATAGCTGTAATATCCAGAGGAATACCCTCCCTGAAATATATGGGAGAATGCTACGCTCATGCATGTTTCAGGAGTTTCAGGAAATAGATTGGTGCCTTCAAATGCTTTGGATTCGTAATTTTTTACTTCCTCAATTTTTGATGGGTCTTTTCCGTGCCACGCCATATCCAAGAAGCCAAAGCTTAATTGACGAAGTGTGGCCATACCTTCTTGAAAGGTTGCAGATTCTTTTATTTTTTGAACCAATTCCATAGGAATCAATTCCCCGGTTTCATAATGAAAGGCAAAAAGTTCCAAAGCTTCTTTTTCATAGCACCAATTTTCCAATATTTGACTGGGAAGTTCTGCAAAATCCCAATAGACCGATGTGCCTGAAATACTTGGATAAGTAGTATTGGCCAACATGCCATGCAGCGCATGACCAAATTCATGGAACAGCGTGGTTACCTCATTGAAGGTAAGAAGCGATGGTTTGGTGCTTGTGGGCTTTGTAAAGTTGCAGACATTTGAAATGTGAGGTCTACTATTTTTACCTTGCAATGTGTATTGTGGTTTATAGGAAGTCATCCAAGCACCGCCGCGTTTTCCGGGTCTGGGATGAAAATCTGCATAGAAAAGCGAAACCAAGTTTTGTGAGCTGTCGTAAACCTCAAAGGTTTTTACATCGTCATGGTATTTTTCAACATTGAAAACTTCTTTAAAGTTGAGGTCAAATAGTTTTTCCGTCACTTTAAAAACACCATCAATTACATTTTCCAGTTTAAAATAGGGCTTTAGTTTTTCATCATCCAAATTGAACAATTTTTGCTTCAACTTTTCAGAATAATATGCACTGTCCCATTTCTCCAGTTGAGCAATGCCGTCCAGTTCTTTTGCAAATGCTTCCAATTCTGCAAACTCTCTTTCAGCAGCTGGTTTTGCCTTCTCCAGAAGCTCGGTCAAAAAGCTCTGCACTTTTTCGGGAGTTTCCGCCATTCGTTCTTCCAAGACAAAGTGTGCATGGGTTTGATACCCTAGCAAATTGGCCCTCTCATGGCGAAGTGATACAATCTTTAAAACATTTTCTTGATTATCCAGCTCGTCTTTATGAAACCCTTTACTGCCAAATGCTAGGGAGAGTTCTTTTCGTAACGCCCTATTTTTAGCGTATTTCATAAATGGAATGTAGCTTGGGTAATCCAATGTAATCAACCAGCCTTCCTTCTCCTTTGATTTTGCCAATTGTGCCGCGGCTTCTTTTGCTCCTTCTGGTAATCCATTTAAATCTTCTTCTTTTGTGAGCAATAGTTCATACTTGTTGGTTTCTGCCAACACGTTTTCACCAAACTTTAATTTTAGTTTGGACAGTTCGGCGTCAACCTCTCTAAGGCGTTTCTTTGCGGCATCCTCTAGATTAGCTCCGTTGCGACTAAAGCTTTTGTACCTTTTCTCCAATAAGGTTTGTTGTTCTGTGGTAAGGTCAAGGTGCCCTCTTTGTTCGTAGACCGATTTTATCCTTTTAAAGAGCGCTTCGTTCAATGTGATGTCATTACCAAATTCTGACAATAAGGGAGAGACTTCTTGCGCTATTTTTTGAATCTCATCATTGGTTTCAGCTGAGTTGAGATTGAAAAAAATACTGGAAACCCTATCCAATTGCCTTCCAGAAAATTCCAAAGCTTCCAACGTATTTTCAAAAGTTGGTGCCTCGGTATTCTCAACCAAGGCATCTATCTCTTTTCTGGCATTTTCAATTGCCTCTAAAAAGGCTGGTTTAAAATGTTCATTTTTGATTTGTTCAAAAGGAGCTTTGTCAAATGATTTGAGAAGAGGGTTATTCGTAGGCATATGCGGATTTCTTTTTATAATTTGGAATTTTTGACAGATGATTTTTGGAAGTCACTTTCGATAGACCCAGTATGACAGGTTGGACGAAGAATCTCTAGTTCTTATTTCGCACTTCTTCGGCTCCTTTGATGACTTTTTCTTTAAGCCCTTGTTTATAGACTTCAACTTTGTCTAAGACACATTTATCAGAAGATCCAATAATCTGGGCAGCCAAAATACCAGCATTTTTTGCGCCATTAAGTGCTACCGTTGCTACGGGAACCCCACCTGGCATTTGAAGAATGGAGAGTATAGAATCCCAACCGTCAATAGAATTGCTGCTTTTTACTGGAACTCCAATAACTGGCAAAGGAGATAAAGAAGCAACCATTCCAGGTAAGTGGGCAGCGCCACCAGCGCCGGCGATGATTACAGTATATCCATTCTTATGGGCATTTTTACTAAAATCGAACAGTTTTTCTGGAGTTCTATGGGCAGAAACAATGTCTACATCAACTTCAATATCAAACCCTTTTAAAATATCAACGGCTTCTTGCATAACAGGAAGGTCACTGGTACTTCCCATAATTACGGCTACTTTGCTCATAATGCTATTTGCTTATAACTTTAATCGTTTCTTTTACTTGTTGTGCCACTTTTCTTGCTTTGGCCATGTTTTCATCTACAATGGTCACATGTCCCATTTTACGAAACGGGCGTGTCTGTTTTTTTCCATAGACATGAGGAGTTACACCATCCATTTCTAAAATGGAATCTATATTTTCATAAACAACATCTCCAGTATGTCCTTCGTCACCTACCAAGTTTACCATTACTGCGGCTACTTTGCTGTCCGTTTTTCCCAAAGGTAAACCAAGTATTGCTCTTATATGCTGTTCAAATTGATTGGTATAACTGCCTTCAATACTATAATGTCCGCTGTTATGGGGTCTTGGTGCTACTTCGTTAACCAAAATTTCACCGTCTTGTGTTTGAAACAATTCCACAGCAAGCAATCCAACATGCTCCATATGTGATGAAACTTTTAAAGCTACCTCTACTGCCTTTTGTGCAATGGATTTTTCAATACGTGCTGGACAAATAACATATTCAACTTGATTGGCTTCAGGATGAAATTCCATTTCAACAACAGGATACGTTTTTACTTCTCCGTTGGTATTTCTAGCAACAACAACGGCCAGTTCATTTTTAAAATCGACCATTTTTTCCGCGATGCATTCCACATTGGGTAGACCCTTAAGGTCTTCTAAAGAGCGCACCACTTTAACTCCTTGTCCATCATATCCAAACTGAGCACTTTTCCAAACAAAAGGAAATTCCAGACCGCCATTAGCAATACTATCCTCAATTTCGGAGGTGTAGGCAAATCGGGTAAATGGAGCAGTTGGTATATTGTTATCGGTATAAAACAGCTTCTGTGTCGCTTTATTCTGAATAATCCGTAGCGCGTTGGTAGGGGGGTATACTTTTACACCTTCACTTTCCAATTTTTCCAAAGCGTCCACATTTACATTTTCAATTTCAATGGTCAAAACATCAACATCTTTTCCAAAAGTATATACATCATCAAAATCTAGAAGACTGCCCTGCACAAAATGATTACAGGCTATTTTACAAGGAGCTTCTTTGGAAGCGTCCATTACCTTAGTATAAATGTCCCATTTTCGGGTCTCATAAAGTAACATTTTGCCCAATTGGCCACCACCTAGAATACCGAGTTTAAAATTGGAAGAGAAAAAATGCATTGATCTGTTAATTGGAATGAAAGCAAAAATACATGAATTCCTCGAAGGGATAAAAGCTCAGAGGGTAAAGCGCACCTAAAAATGTTATCTTTGCCAACCTATTAAAATTGATGACGACTTGATCAAGCTCCATGACAAAGTTTTTAAGCCCTATTTAGGGGAGGCACAAATTTTAGCTGCCGTTGAAAAAATAGCGGCTGAAATAGCCAGGGACTACCAGAACGAGACTCCTATTTTTGTTGGTGTACTCAATGGAGCATTCATGTTCGTATCCGATTTTTTGAAGGCATATCAACACCCATGTCAAGTTTCCTTTGTGCGGTTAAGTTCCTATCACGGATTAACATCCACTGGTATTGTAGAAACTTTATTGGATGTTCCGGAAGATATAGATGGAAGAAGTGTAATTATTTTAGAGGATGTTATTGATACGGGCCGAACATTGAAGCAATTAGTGCATTTGTTCTCTCAAACCAATGTGAAAGAGTTTAAAATAGCTTCGTTGTTTTATAAATCTGATGTGTATTCAGGTGAATATTCAATTGACTATGTGGGAATGGAAATTCCTGATAATTTTATTGTAGGATATGGCCTGGATTATAATGAATTGGGCAGAAACTTAAGAGAAGTATATCAACTAAACCAGAATAATATGATCAACCTTGTGCTTTTTGGAAAGCCGGGAGCGGGAAAAGGAACCCAAGCTGGGTTTTTAAAGGAAAACTACAATTTAAAACACATTTCTACAGGAGATGTTTTTAGATATAATATTAAAAACGGAACGGAACTGGGCAAATTGGCCAAATCTTATATAGATAGGGGCGATTTGGTTCCTGATGAGGTAACGATAAGCATGCTGAAGGATGAAGTGGACAAAAATCCAGATGCGGCAGGATTCATTTTTGATGGGTTTCCAAGAACAACAGCACAGGCAGAGGCATTGGACAATTTTTTAGAATCCAAAAACATGCAGATAGACGCCACCATTGCGCTAGAGGCCGATGATGATGTTTTAGTGGCTCGCTTGCTGGAACGTGGCAAGGAAAGTGGCCGTTCAGATGATCAGGATGAAAATAAAATCCGAAATCGGTTTGATGAATACAATGAGAAAACAGCTCCTTTAAGAGCTTACTATGAGAAACAAGGGAAGTTTCATTCTGTTAATGGAATAGGGGAAATAAATCAGATTACAGAGCGACTCAGTACTGTTGTAAACGACCTTTAATAAGGTAGTTCAAAAAAACTATAGAAAATCTAAATGAATTTTGATTTACAGCCAATTCTAGAGAATGATTTGGTAAGACTAAGACCCTTGTTGTCAGAAGATTTTGATTTGCTATATAAGGTTGCATCGGATCAATTAGTTTGGGAACAACACCCAGACAACAAAAGATATACTTTATCTGGATTCACTAATTTTTTCAATGAATCAATAGCTTCTAAAGGAGCAATTGTAATTATCGAAAAGCAATCAGGTAATGTGATTGGCAGTTCACGATTTAATTTAGTTCCCAAGTATAAAGAGGCCGTGGAAATTGGATGGACATTTTTGTCAAGAGCATATTGGGGAGGTAAGTTCAATTCGGTATGCAAACAACTAATGATGAATTATGCATTTCAGTTTGTAAATGAAATTGTATTTTTTGTAGACAAGAACAACATTCGTTCTCAAAAAGCAGTGGAGAAATTAAGCTCACTAAATAAGAATAAGTTGACCATTGAGCAAAGTTCTGAAAATCGAGGAAACGACTTGGTTTATAGGATTGCAAAAGCATAGTATTAATTGCGAAAACGCACACCATGACAGAAGGTAATTTTGTTGATTATGTAAAGGTTTATGTAGCTTCTGGAAAAGGGGGCAAGGGTTCTGTGCACTTGCATCGTGAAAAATATATTACCAAAGGTGGTCCAGATGGTGGAGACGGTGGACGCGGCGGTCATGTAATTGTTAGAGGAAATAGTAATCTTTGGACATTGGTCACCTTTAAGTTCAAGAAGCATTTTAAAGCAAGTCATGGAGAGCATGGCAGCAAAAATCGTAGTACGGGTGCAGATGGTAAAGATGTCTATATGGATGTGCCCTTAGGTACTATAGTAAGAGATACCGAAAGCAATGAAATTCTCTTTGAGATTACCGAGAATGGAGAAGAAAAAATAGTGGCAGAAGGAGGAATGGGAGGTCGTGGCAACTGGCATTTTAAAAGCTCCACCAACCAAACTCCAAGATATGCGCAACCAGGAATTCCCGGTCAAGAAGCTCAAATAACGCTGGAATTGAAAGTATTGGCGGATGTTGGCCTTGTTGGCTTTCCCAATGCAGGTAAATCCACGCTACTTTCAGTGGTGACCTCTGCAAAACCAAAAATTGCGGATTATGAGTTTACAACGCTAAAACCTAATTTGGGTATAGTTGAATACCGAGATTTTAGGAGCTTTGTAATGGCTGATATTCCCGGTATTATTGAAGGGGCAGCTGAAGGAAAAGGTTTGGGGCATTATTTTTTGAGACATATTGAGCGTAACTCAACCTTACTTTTTTTAATACCTGCAGATAGCAATGATATTTCAAAAGAATATGAAATCCTGTTGGACGAACTAAGGCGTTACAATCCTGAACTACTGGATAAGGAAAGGATAATCGCAATTTCTAAATCCGATATGCTGGATGAAGAACTTATGGCAGAAATGAAGGTTGAATTGGACAAGGACTTCAAAAATATCCCATATCGATTTATTTCGTCAGTTGCGCAACAGGGTATCCAAGAACTTAAGGATGACCTCTGGAAGTTATTGAACGAATAACATCATTTATTCTCCTTCTGAAACCAAATATTGATTAATTTTAAAGGTATTCCCAAGAACAAATGCGATATCTTTTTTCCATACTGTTTATATGTTCACTGTTATCCTGCAGTGGAGTCCGGGTAAATTACGACTACGATAAAGCCACTAATTTTTCCAACTACACCAGTTATAATTACTTCTCGGATATAGAATCCGGTTTAAGTGAATTGGATGAAAAACGATTGATGCGGGCTCTTGATTCTACATTACAGGCAAAGGGTTATCTTTTGGTAGAGGAACCTGATTTTTTCATCAATATACTTAGCAATGAATACAGAAGTGCCCCAAACAATGCTGTAGGCGTTGGTATTGGTGGAACAGGCAGAAATGTAGGTGGAGGAATTTCCGTAGGTCTACCTTTAGGTAATTCAGGGATTCAGCGTCAGATTCAGTTTGACTTTGTAGATGCCCAAAAAGATGCGCTATTCTGGCAGGCTTCAAGCGAAAGTGGTTTTAGAGAAAATGCTTCACCGAGCGTTAGAGAAGAAAGGTTAAGAGCACTGGTAAAAAAGGTATTCTCCAAATTTCCCCCAGAAAAGAGATAATCTCCGTTAGCCAAAGCTAATTTACCGTTTGTCATATTCTATTTTCATGGGCACGGGTTCCAATGCTATTTTTGATTGAATAAAATGTAACAAAAGCTTTCTAAACGAGTCTTATTTAGAAGATTAACTTCAATTTTAATCAAAAGCTATTAATTCAAACACTTATGAAAACATTAAATTTTAAAACTGTTTGTGGTATTGCCTTGTTTTTACTCATAGGAACGACCTCATACGCTCAGGAGAAAACTGTTCCTGGAAACCCAAGTTTGGTTAGTTCAAACGACGAACTGATTTCCCTTGCATCTTTAGATGAGGGAGATTACAGGTACACCGTGGAAGATTACTTTGCAAACCCAAAGGCCTTTACTTTTAGATTTTCACCTGATGGAAAATACTTGTCCTACAGAGAAAGTAACGTAGAGGGGAAACGGCATATTTATGTAAAGAACCTTAAGACCAATGAAATAAAAAGAGCAATTGAAGAGAAAGAAGAGCTTGTTAGAACCTATGGATGGGTTAATAATGGGAGATTGTTCTATTCCATGGATAAAGGAGGGGATGAAAACTATCATATTTATGCGGTGGATTTAGATGGGAGCAATCAAAAAGACCTTACTCCTTTTGATGGCGTAAGAGCTCAGTTTACAGAACTGCTAAAAGAGGACAAAGACCACATTATTGTTGCTTTGAACAAAAACAATCCACAGGTTTTTGAACCTTATAAAGTAAACCTTAATACAGGAGAGTTAACACAACTATACTCCAATGAAGATGCAGCAAACCCTATTGCTGGTTACAACTTTGATAAAAATGGTAATCTTAAGGCCTTTGCCAAAATACGTGATGGAGTAGAGCAAGACATTTATTATGAAGATGGCAATGGAAGCTATAATGTCATAAAAAAATTAAACTGGAAAGATTCTTTCAATATTCTTGATTTTAACTATGCAACTGAAAATCCGCATGACGCATATGTTATTTCCAATTTAAGTAGTGACAAAGCAGAGATAGTGCTCTATGATTTAATGGAAGATAAAGTAATTGAGAAAGTCTTTACAAACAATCAGTATGATGTCCAGAGCATGGGGCTTTCCAGAAAAAGAAATTATGAAATAGATTATTTCTCCTATGAAGGGGAAAAGAACATTGTGGTACCAATAAGTGATTCATACAAAAAATTGGATAGCAAGATTAAAAAAGAACTTCCTGGAAAGCAATACAGTGTTTTAGATACTACAGATGATGAAAACCTTTATATGGTATATGTGGACAGTGATCGCCTGTATGGAGCATATTATGCTTTCAACGTTCAAAAAAATGAACTCAAGGAACTTTATAATACCATGCCTCAACTTAAGGAAGAGGATATGTCAGAAATGAGACCCATTACTTTTAAAAGTAGAGATGGCCTTACATTACATGGTTATATTACTTTGCCCAAAGCAGCATTGGCTGGACAAAAGGTTCCTGTAATTGTAAACCCACATGGAGGCCCGCAGGGAATACGTGATTCATGGGGCTTTAACCCAGAGTCGCAATTGTTTGCAAGTCGCGGGTATGCTACACTTCAAGTGAATTTTAGAATTTCAGGAGGCTACGGAAGAGAATTTTTAGAGTCTGGCTTTAAACAAATTGGAAGAAAAGCAATGGATGATGTGGAGGATGGATTGCAATACGTTATTGACCAAGGTTGGGTAGATGCGGACAAAGCCGCCATATATGGTGGTAGTCATGGTGGATATGCTGTTTTAAGAGGATTGACCAAAACACCGGATTTATATGCTTGTGGAGTGGATTATGTTGGAGTTTCAAATCTTTTCACTTTTATGAAAACCATTCCACCTTATTGGAAACCTTACTTAAAGATTATTAAGGAAATCTGGTATGATGAGGATGTGGCCGAGGAGAAGGCAATAATGGAAGAAGTTTCTCCAGTATACCAAATGGAGAAGATTAAAAAACCACTGTTTGTGGTGCAAGGTGCCAATGATCCTAGGGTAAATATAGATGAGTCTGATCAAATTGTAAGCGCTTTAAGAGGAAAAGGATATGACGTACCCTATATGGTAAAATATGATGAAGGACATGGTTTTGGTAAGGAAGAAAACAGAATTGAACTGTATAAGGCCATGATGGGCTTTTATTCCAAACATTTAGGAAAGCAAGAAATACCTGCACCTTTAAAAGATTAAATGAAACATCATCTGTGTGTATAGTAAAAAGGAGCTTTTAAGCTCCTTTTTTTATTGCCCAAAATTTAGGATACCGTTCGCACTTTCAATTTTACCACTGGTCATAATCTGCTTCTTTCTGGAAAGGTTGTTGGGTATTTTCGATGTGTAAACAATTAGAATCTAAAAACATGATCGCTTTAGCCAAGTTAATTATCACTTTACTAGTTCACATTTTTATCTAATCAACCAATAGGTTAAACTTTAAAACACAACAATGAAAAAACTAAGCACATCACAAAGGATAGTATTGGCCTCAGGAATTATAGGAACGCTTATTGGGCTTTATGGAAAGTTTAATGGGTGGGAATACGATGATTACTTCATCTTTTTTTACACGGGAATATCACTTACTTGGGTGGCCTTCTTAAGAACGGATAAGAAAGGTTGTAGCCTTCCTGGAAAAAGAGGTCGGGCGTAAGTTATTTATTTAATGATACATTGTGTTTTTGGAAAATACGACACCCAAAGAACCTTCAAAAATAAATGGCAAAACTGCAAAGAAGTATATTTGAAATAGTATTGATTACTAAAAATGGAATTGACCAATAAAAAAAGCAAGTACACTTTTTGGATTCTACAAGTTCTTGGTTGGGGCTTTGTTAATATGCTTTCACTCTTTGTTCTGAAGAAAATAAGCATAGAGCTGATATTATACTCAAGCATATTTGGGATGTTCATTGGTATTTCCTCCACTTCTATGCTTCGTTGGTATTTTAAAAAAAATATTCAATTTGATTCATTCGGTATTAAGGAACTCACCAAAGTAATGGTGTCCTTTCTTATAACAGCAATGTTGTTTGGAGCAATGAACTATGGTTTTGGTTATATCTATGCAAAATTTGGACCTGAACTAACTGATGTGGAACTCCAGATGTTCAACAATTACGATAAAGTTTGGATTCAAATATTAAATTCACTTTTTGTGATTGGAGCATGGACTACAACCTATCTGGTTGTAAAACTTCTCTTAAAGCTAAATAAAGATAGAATAGAACGTTTGGAACTTAATACCAACCTCAAACAGGCACAACTTAATACCTTGAAAGGACAAATCAATCCACATTTTATGTTTAACAGCCTTAACAATATTAGAGGGTTAATGTTAGAGGATGTGGAGAAGTCCAGAGAAATGCTAACAAAACTATCTGAGATTTTAAGATACTCGCTTACCAAGAACAATACAAACGCTATAACGGTGGCAGAAGAGTTGGAAATGGTTGGTAATTACATAGATCTCTCAAAAATCCAATTGGAAGATCGATTGGAATTTGTTGAAGAAATAGATGATGATACGCTCTCATTAAACATTCCACCAATGGTTGTTCAATTATTGATAGAAAACGCTACAAAACATGGAATTTCCAATTTAAAACAAGGGGGACGAATTGTTTTGAGCATAAAGCAAGATGGAGAGCTGTTGGTCATTCAGGTAAGAAATACGGGAAAATTGCAAATAGGAAAAAACACGACCCAATTGGGGTTAAAGAATATCCGTCAAAGACTAAAGTTATTATATGCAGATAAAGCCTCTTTTAGTTTGAAAGAGGTGTCAAGTGAAGTTGTGGCTCATATAAAAATTCCTCTGGCATGAAGATAAGAGCTGTAATTGTTGAAGATTCCAGGCTAGCTCGTAACGAGTTAAAAGAGCTCATTAAAAAGCATGAAGAAATTGAGCTTATCGGGGAGGCTGAAAATGTGGACAAAGGGTTTGAACTCATACAGAAAGAAAACCCGGACTTACTTTTTTTAGATATCAATATGCCGGAAAAAGATGGTTTTGAACTCCTTGAGATGTTGGATGAAGTCCCAATAACAGTTTTCACCACCGCTTTTGATGAGTATGCAATTAAATCCTTTGAATACAATGCATTGGATTATTTGTTAAAACCAATAAATGAAAAGCGTTTTTCAATGGCTTTGGAAAAAGTAAAAGCGCAATTAAGTGGGAATCCAGAAGAGACAGAATCTGAAAAGAAGCTAACGGAAAACAGTCAAATATTTATTAAGGACGGAGAATCTTGCTGGTTGGTAAAGGTTGGGGATATTTCTCATTTTGAAATTGTTGGGAATTATACCCGTGTGTTTTTTGAAGAGAAAAAACCATTATTATACAAGTCTCTTAATCAAGTTGAAGAAAAATTGCCCGAACAGTCTTTTTTTAGGGTAAATAGACAACAAATTGTGAATACCAATTTTATAGGAAATGTAGTGCCATGGTTTAATGGCAAGCTAAAGCTTCAGATGAAGAATGGCGAAGAAATTGAAGTGTCCAGAAGACAGTCCTATATATTTAAGGATAAAATGAGCTTATAATCAAAAAACGAGTAGCATTTAAAAAGCCCTTCTTTTATAGAAGGGCCTTTTTGCTTGAGCTTAAGCTCGTAAGATATCCTTGTATCTATCCTTATAGCCAAGAAGGACAACTATATTTAAAATAATCAATGCCAAAGCCCCGCCAATATCTGCAGGCGCTAGAGTGGCATGGAACAAAACAGCATTTACAGAAACACTCATTAAAATAAGAGCCATTAGAGCGCCATATTTATTTAATATAAATGCTAATCCTGCTAATATCTCAATGATACCTACAATTTTCAAGGTGTGTGTTGAAGACAGTGCACCAAAATAGTTCATTGCCGCTTCGGGCATTTCTCCAAATGGGATAAAACCAAAGAATTTGTTTAAACCAAATACTAAAACAAATAGCCCCAGAAGAATACGTGCGACTAGAAAAACTTTTGAATTCATGTGTTTGAATTTTATTGGTTAAGCAATAAAATTAACTAAAAATTACGAATTCAATATTTTATAAGATGAATGGTTAAATTTTTAAAAAGATTTCTGTTTAAAAAGATTTTAATAACCCACCATCAATGGGGATATTTGTCCCTGTAACATAAGCTGACTGATCGGATGCTAAAAAAGCCACTAAAAAACCATATTCTTCGGGTTTTCCAATACGTTTCATAGGTACTTGTGCTTCCATGGCGGAACGAACCTCAGAGGGGGGTATTCCTAGTTTTTCTGCTTTAGTGACATTCAGTTGAGCAATCCTATCGGTATCAAAATAACCGGTAAGAACATTGTTTACGGTAATTCCGTCTTTGGCAACATCAAAAGCAAGGCTTTTTGCCCAAGTAACCACTGCAGCCCTTATAGAATTGGACAATGCCAAATAGTTCAGCGGCTCTTTAACAGAAATGGAGGCTACGTTAATAATTCTGCCCCATTTCTTCTCCTGCATGTTTTTGAGTGCAAGCTCGGTCGTGAAAACAACGGATTTAAACAGAAAATCAAAAGCCTTTTGATAATCCTCCACATTTTTTTCCAATGCACCCCCTGCTTGTGGACCTTGGGTATTGTTGACTAAAATATCAATGGAATGTTGTTCAAAAAAGTCAGCAATGGTTTTTTTAAAAGTATCAAAGTTTGAAAAGTCAACCACCAGATATTGATGTTTCTGCCCTTTATCTGTAGGGAGCTCTGAAACAATGGTTTTCATTTTACCTTCGTTTCTGGCCATAAGTATCACCCTTGCTCCACTGTCCGCCAGTTGCCTTGCAATAGCTTCGCCAATACCTTTACTGCTTCCACCTACCAAGGCAGTTTTACCTAAGAGATATATTCATAACTATTTATATTCTTCTCTGGCTGGGCTAAAAATATCCATCAATCTACAAGGAGTTAGAGCTTTCCCTCCATGGGATATGTTAGAAGGGATTACAACTACATCTCCTGGATGATAAATGTCTGTTTTTCCTCCAACTGTAAATTCAAAATCACCTTCCAAGACATGCATAATTTGCTCATGTATATGATTGTGCTGAGGTACTTCAGCGTCTTTTTCAACATCCCAAAAAACCCAGGTCATTGTTTCGCCATGTACCATTTTTCCGTGATAGCCTGGCATGATTTCTTTAGATTGTATTTTTGATAAGTTCATTGCTTCAAATTTTACCCTAAGATAAAAATTAATAAGATGTATGGTTTATTTGTATTCGCTATGCCAATGTCTATTTTTGACTTATAAACTGTATTGATGAAAATCCATTTTATTGCAATTGGTGGTAGCGCTATGCATAACCTTGCCTTGGCATTGGAACATAAAGGGTATGAGATTACCGGAAGTGATGATGTTGTCTTTGAACCTTCAAAGAGTCGTTTAAAAGAAAAAGGTTTACTGCCTGAAGAGTTTGGATGGTATCCGGAGAAAATACATGATGAATTGGATGCGGTAATTTTGGGAATGCATGCCAAACCGGACAATCCAGAACTGCAAAAAGCCCAAGACATTGGTATTAAAATTTATTCGTATCCTGAGTTTTTATACGAGCAATCCAAATACAAAACCAGGGTTGTCATCGGAGGGAGCCATGGCAAGACCACTATAACATCCATGATACTGCACGTACTGCATTATCATGACATTGCTGTTGATTATATGGTAGGCGCACAGTTAGAGGGCTTTAACCGAATGGTTCACCTTACGGAAGAAAATGATTTTATAGTATTGGAGGGTGACGAGTATTTGTCTTCTCCAATAGATAGAAGGCCAAAATTTCACCTCTATAAACCCAATATTGCGCTCTTGAGCGGCATCGCCTGGGACCATATTAATGTATTTCCCACTTTTGAAAATTATGTGGAACAGTTCCAGATTTTTGTTGATAGTGTTGTCCGCGGAGGTAGTGTTACCTATAACGAAGAGGATTTAGAAGTGAAAAAAGTAGTGGAGGCTACTGAAAATGCTATTCGTAAGTTCCCTTATAGCACACCTAAGTATAGTGTGGAAGATGGAGAAACGCTGCTGGATACCCCTGAAGGTGAGATGCCCATTGCCATTTTTGGTAAGCACAATCTGAACAATCTGGCGGGAGCAAAATGGATATGCCAGAACATGGGTGTGGACGAAGATGATTTTTACGAAGCAATAGCTTCTTTCAAGGGAGCTTCAAAACGAATGGAAAAAATTGCGGAAGGGTCAGGAAAAGTGGCATTTAAAGATTTTGCACATTCTCCCAGCAAGGTAAAAGCGACCACAATGGCTGTGAAGGAACAATATTCTCAAAGAAAATTGATTGCCTGCCTTGAATTACATACATATAGTAGCCTTAATGCTGAATTCCTAAAAGAATATGATGGAGCTTTGGACGCAGCAGATGAAGCTGTTGTCTTCTACTCTCCAGATGCAGTAAAAATCAAGCAGCTTGAAGAAGTAACGACAAACCAAATTGCAGAAGCCCTAAACCGGGAAGATGTACAGATTTTTACTGATTCCAATGTTTTTCGAGAGTATCTTTTTGCTCAAAACTTTGATAACACTGCTTTGTTACTGATGAGTTCTGGTAATTATGGAGGACTCGATTTTAGTAGGGTCAGGGAGATTTTTCAACGATAGAATTGTCTAAAAAAGCAATTTTGTCAGCACATGAATGTATGGAACAGTAGTTGCCATACATATGGAGTGAAACCATTATTCCATTTTCCTGTCAAAAAATTATACCGCAAACTGCAACGGTTTGCTTCCATAGTGTTGGTTTCGTTCATGCTAGGAATCTCCAATGTTATCTTAGAGGAGGACAGAATGATCAATGATTCTTATAACAAAGTTGAATTGCAAGAAACCCAAGACGAAGATGAAAATCTCTAATACAGCTGATTCTATTTCCAATAATTATTGGCTTTTGCTATTGTAGCAAACTCCATTGCTACCGTTTGGCCAATAGCAATTAGCATTGAAGCATCATTGGCATATATTGGGCGTAATTTTTCTCTGGTTTTGGCATCTGGCTGCGTAATCTTTATGGTTAATCTTGCAATCTTAACCGCTAGTGCCCTTCCTTCTTCAGGAGAATTGGTTTTTAACGAGTTACCGGGAATTAATTGAAATTGTTCTGACATGTTTTTATAATTTGGGCACAAAACTATTGGTAATGCAATTTAAAAACAGTGACATATGCTACTTTACAGTACTTTTATTTTTCGCCCTATTTGTTCCACTTTTTGATTTTTGCCCAGTTTTTTCATCACACGGGTTATAACTTCTCTAGATGTACCAAGGTTGTCCGCAATTTCTTGGTGAGAGATGCCTAGAAGGTTGGACTTTTCGATTTCCGCTTTGGTTTTTAAGTAATCAATCAATCTATCTTCAAGATTATAGCAAATAACCTGTTTTGTGGTATGCAACAGGTCTGTATAATGTTTTTGATAATCATTCAGCACTATACTGGCAAAAGACGGATATTTTTTTAACCATAAACGAACTCTTTCCAATGGAAGTAGCATTAAAGTACTTTTTACTTCTGTAATGGCAGAAAACTCCGCGGGTTCATTGTTGAAGGTATGCGCAAAACTGTAAATGCAAGATGCCCCTGATGAAATGTAGTACAATAGAAATTGCATCGCATCTTCAGTACTATAGACCCTTATGCTTCCGTCTAGTACAATGGGCAATGACCTAATAAACTGCCCTTCTTTTACAATGTATTCTTTGGCTTCAAATTTTTTGATGGACGAATAGTGCTCTATTTCTGTAACGAGCTCTTTCTCAAGGCTCGGAAAACATTGGGTTAAAAAAGATGTTTTCATTTGGATTATTATTTAGAACATAATTGTTCTTTATGTATTGAAATCTAAAGTGTTTCTACTTGAGTTTAGTTTTTTTACTCTTTTTTTCCAAAGATATCAGTACGAATGAAAAGAGTATTTCAAGTGCTCCTCCTACCAATCCAAATAAATAGAAGGATGAGTTAAAAAAGAAGCCAAGAGCTCCTGATAATGCTAATATTGAGCCTAAAAGCCAGTAAAGACGCATTCCATAAATTGAGGAAAACAACAAATATCGCCCACCGATAATGAGCATCATCACTGGAAAAAACCAATTTGGACGAATGTACATTACGGAATAAGCAATAAAGAACCCAATAAACAATAAAAGGGTGCTTTCCAATGCTAAAGTTGATAATGGATTTTCTTTTTTATGCTGTCCAGAACGTTTTAAAAATTTAGATAACAAAATCCCTAGAGGGTGTATGAACATTCCTGCGAAGAAGAATACCAAAACGCTTGTTTTTTCTGTAGTTAGTATAGCCGTAACCCCAGATGCGAGCCATACAGCCCCAGATGCGAAAACCCCTGGACCTCCTCCAAAATAGGAGGTACGCATATCTTCCTGTGCTTCTGTAAAATTCATATTCAATCTAATATTAAAAGGAAACTGGCGAAAAAATCAATGTTTTGGCACATTGCCAGTCTCATCCAAAATACCTTCCATTTTTAAATGTGTTACAATTGGCTCTTTGGTCATCCTTACTAAAGTAACATGATCAAAAGACAACGAATCCGTTTTGTCTTGACCACCTCCAGTAGTACCTAAGATGGTGTAATCCCTACCTTTTCTTTTACGATGGGAAAAGGAATGGAAATGTCCATTAACAACGGTGTACCGTCGATTTGCCATAAGATTTTCAAGATTGCCCAGTCCTTTTTCATCTTCTCTCATCCAAAGTGGTTTATGCATGAGTACAAAAGTCCATTTTACATCAGGGTATTTTTCTAGAACCGATTTATAATAATCAAATTGAGCACTGCTCATTCCACCAACTCTGCGTTCGTTCATTCCAAAGTATTCCGATTCTTCATAGACGCCGTCAATTTCACCTTTGATAATTTTGATTGCTTCTGCTCGGGCATGATAAATTTCCAGCATCCTCTTTTCTTCATAATCTTCGGAATCCATCATTAGGAACAATACATCATCATATAAAAAATGATAATAGCGTGGGCCAAATCTATTCTTCCAAAATTCACGCATTTTAGGATTGGTCAAATCGTGATTTCCACCTAAATAAAAGAAGGGCATATTTAATTTTGAAGTTCTTTTATCAAAAGAATCCCATTCCTTTGCTAATTGCAAAGAATCCTCTGTTCCTCCATCAATTAAATCTCCCACACTGAGCACAAAAGTTGGGTCTAACCTATTTAATTGAGAGACCGCGGTAGCATAGATTCCTTCACGTTCACCTCCATTTAAATCAGAGATTATGGCAAAGGTGAAGTCATCTTCAGTGGTTTCAAAGTTTTCGGAAGTCCAGGGTTTTGGACCGTTTGCTACCTCAGAAATAAAAAGAACTTCCTTTTCCGCTGTTATATTAGATTTTTCCTTGCATGAAGAAATAAGGAGGAGTAAAATCAATAAATTCCAAAGTCTTAACTTAGAAGGATTCTTTGCGTTATACTTCATACTCTTTAAATTTTAAAACAATGTAAATCATCAAAATGTATTTTGAACACATTTATTTTCTCTTTTTACTGTACAACCGGAAATAGAACCAAGCTGCTATACCACCTATCAGTGAAAAGATAGCAAGCATCCAGAAGACATGTTGATGTCCTTCTGCGCCGGGAGAATTATCCAACAGATAACCCATGGCTGGTCCTGCAAATATATCTGGCGTATATCCTATGATTGAAATTAGACCTACAGCGGTTCCAGTAAGTATTAAAGGAATTTCACCTCTTTCCATTACAGCAAAATAGAGTGAACGTGCAGCATATACACCTGCTGCCACGATAAGAATTGCAATAAAAAACAAAACAGTAGCCGATTCGGAAATAATACCGGTAGCGAACAACAGTGCTCCCAAGAATGCAATGATAAAACTAACCACTAACCAATATGTGGTTCGAGAACGATCGGCCAAAATTCCAATAATAACCCCAATTACAGGACGTATAAACAATAAAAAAGTGCCCACTTGTGCCGACTGTACTTGATCATAGCGCATAACATCCTGTGCGTAGAGCGAAAACACATCGGTAATTTTATACCCCACATATGCACAAAGAATAATGATCATCAATAACAAAACAGAGGGCAGTTTTAGTACTTCTTTAATTTGTGAAACGGTTATTTTCTCCAAAATAACAGCCTTTTCCGCAGTGCGATCCATTCTCATGAAGAACCATACTAAAAATCCTACCAGAACTGCAATTCCAGCTGAAACCAATATTACGTACCTGAAGGCTTCCCTTCTTTCTGGGACTGAAGCTTCTATAATTTCTGAGGTGATAAACAAGGAGAAAATTAGGACGCCCATGGCTCCGAACAGCGCACCTACCAAACCACGGCCACCATCTAAAAAGCCAAAGGCCTTACCTTGTGAATTTGAGCCTCCCCAAACACGGGTAGCCTTTATCATTGGGGCCCAGAACAAAAAAATAGTGGTAAAGCCCCAATAGCCATAGAGTATTTTTAAAACAGTATAACTAGGGAAAGTGGCATAGACCAACCCTCCTAATGCAGTCATCCAAAGTGCTACGGCAATTAATTTTCTTGGAGGAAATTTATCAGCCAAAGGACCGCCAAAAAGATACGATACCAAAGCCACGATGCCGTAGACAGAAAAACACAGTCCCAGTTGCACGTTGTCCAACCCAAATACATCGAGTACAGTAGGTCTAAACACACGAGAAAGCACAAACGGAAGAATGAAAACGGTCTCCCCAGCCAATATAAGTAGAAGAAGGTAATACCAAGGAGCTTTCTTTTGTTGCATGCAGCTTAAGCTAAGGACTATCTATTGGTTGCTAATGCTTAAAGATAAGGTTTCAAGATTAGTTAGAAACATTTGGAAGAGTTTACTCAGCCAATAGCATTGGGAGATGTATTAATCTTTAATTATCAATATATTTTTGATCCCAAGTCTTGTTTGGGGTATGATTTCTTAAATCAATTTGAAAGTCGACCGCTGCTTTTAGACTCATCAATACAGATATCCACCCGGAATGTACTTCCAGATATTCATCTTCAGCTACGCCTTCATTGGTTAAGGTTAAATCTGTGCCGTTGTTTAAAGAAGGCTCTAGGCTAAACTTGACCGTCGAATTGAAATAATCCAATTGAAATTCAATATTTGTGTTGGATTTCAAGATTTGACTCTCATAAGATTCTCCATTTGGAAAAGAAAAGTGGATGGTTCCATTTACTTCTGGAGCTTTTTCAGCCCAGAATTTTTCCCGCCCACTTGTTGTAGAAAGAAAACCAAAAACTATTTCGGGAGAAGATTTTAAATGTATTTTCCAGACGATACTTTTCATAAATAGCTGCGCTCAGAATTTATTCCGTTTTCTTTGTTTTTTGACATCTCTGATCATTTTTCCAAAGTTCTTGTCCTTCTTTTTCTTTTCTGCAACACTGGATTCAAAAAAGACCCTTTCTTTTTCCATTTTCTGAAAATTTGCATAGGAGTCCGCATCAACCTCTCCGCGTTCTACAGCATTAAGTATGGCGCATCCATCTTCGTTTGAATGTGTGCAGTCATTGAATTTACAATTTTGTGCCAATTCAATAATTTCATCAAATGTAATTTCAAGTCCTGCGGAAGTATTGGTAATACCAATTTCTCTCATTCCGGGATTATCTATAAGAATGCCGCCATCTTCCAAAACAATTAGTTCCCTGTGAGTGGTAACATGTTTTCCTCTATCAATGCGCTCACTTATAGACCTTGTATCCATAAGTTCTTTACCCGTTAGTTGGTTTAAGAGTGTTGATTTGCCCACGCCGGACGAACCTAATAAACAGTAGGTTTTGCCTTTTTGGATAATTGCTTTTACTTCATCTAACCCAACATGGGATTGATTGCTGATTGCTATTAAGGGAACCTCTTTGATTCTTTCTTTTATTTCATCAAGAAGTGAGCTTAACGTTTGTTCGTCTATTAAGTCTATCTTACTTAAAATGATGATGGGTGCTACTTTGGCAGTATTGCAAATGGTTAAATATCTTTCTAAACGGTTGATGCTAAAATCCCTGTTTACAGATTGAACAATTAAGCCATAATCAATATTTGTCGCAATTATTTGGGTTTCTGCAGATTTGCCAACAGCCTGCCGCTCTAAAATGGAATGTCTTGGGTAAACAGCATGTATTAGTGCCTTATTCTCACCGTATTCTGAAAATGCCACCCAATCTCCAACGGCCGGTAAATCATACCTGCTTTCCGCAGTATATCGCAGATTACCAATTAGTTCTGCATCCAATTCTCCGGTTGCCGTTTTGATCACATATCTGTCTTTATGTTCCAATATAACACGACCAACGTCAAAAGAATTTATGCTATGTTCTTTTCCATATTCTTCCAGCGCAACATTGTATCCTATGTCTTGAAGTGTCATTTTACTCATTGATGATAATTAATTTTCTTTTGTAATACGTTTTACAAAGTGGTCCAAATCTTTTAGGTCTTCCTTTGTTTTAAGGTATTGATCTGTTCTTTTGTCTCCCATATCCTGTATTCGGTACTCTGGTAAATACTTACCGAAATTTAAGAATACAAAAGTGTCCACAATTCGTTCTTTTAAAGCATGGGAAACCCTATATTTATTAACAATCGCTTCTTCAATTCCAATATGGGTTATTTCGTGAATAATTGTGTTGGCGGGATTGTCATAATTTTTGAAGCGTCCGTTGGTTGTAGTGAAAATTAACACCGACCCTTCATCAGGATTATAGCTTCCACCGGGTCCATAGAGGGTAAGGTTTACTTGGTATGTCTTAAATTCTTTGAAATTCCATTTAAAGTTTGATTGGCTTATTTCATTGATCATGCTGTTGATTTGTTCAAGCTCATCTTCTATTTTTTGATACCCTTTTTGGTAGTCAGCTTCGTCATACACACTATCTTGAACAAATACCTTTAATCTTTCGTAATCCTCATTTGTGAGGTTTCCTAATTTAGATTTAACCTTTAAATCGTTTATCAATGAACCCTGGGGAAGACTTATTTGATAATTTTTCCCTTCAAAGAATTTGATGTCCTGGATTGTTCTCCAAATGTATTCGGACTCTGAATCTGCGGTAGGAATATTAACTACAACACGATTTTGACTGCTCCCATAGCAAGATGTAAGAAAGGTCAATACCGTTAATATGTGGATTTTAATCCTCATCTTTATTTCTAATTCGATTCCATCAAATTTTAGAGTAAGGGTTTATCAAAAACAACTTTCAGGTATGGGCCTTTCAATACAATTTCCATCTCCAAAACACACTGCTTCTGTTTCGTAGCCTTCCTCTTCTTGTGTGCAGGGAAATTACTTAATTTAAACAAAATAGCGATTCGGATTAGCACCCAATTTACTATTGTTCTTATACTTATTTGATTTTATTAATATACCCAAACAATTCATATCCAAAATCGTATACTTCGTTGGCATTATTGAACTGAATCAAGCCCCATTTTTCCTCCTTGTCAAAAAGAAACAAGCCATTGAACCCATCGTTGTTGCCTTCATGTCCGTAGACGATATGGCCAGAATTTTTATATTTTGCAAACCCAAGAGTCCAGGCAATGGCTCCCTCATTAGTTGCAAGAGATGGTGCTTTTAAAGATGTAATTTGATCTTTAAGTAAATCGGAAGAGCTACTTTCTGAAAGTAGACTTCCCTCCATTATTGCAATCAGCCATTTGGAGAATTCCCGAGATTCTGTATGTATGGCCGAAGCTGCATTGAATTCATTGACAGTCCAATTGTTTTTTTCTTTTTTAACACCATTAAAATGTGGGAATGCCTTGTGGTTTCTGTTGTATTCATCTTGCACAAACTTTGTATGAGCCATTCCCAGCGGTTCCGCAATACGTTTTTGAAAATAGTTCTCTAAGCCTTCAGAATCGGTTTGTAAAATTGATTTGACAGCTGCTACCAAGAATTGATACCCTTCACCCGAATAGTTGAAATCTGTGCCCGGCTCAAATGATATGGTCAACTCATTTTTTCCACGCCAATTGGGAAAACCGGTGGTATGGGACAGAACCATTCTAGCCGTTATTTTTTGATATCGGGCATCGTAAGCATAATTGGCGCGGGCGTTTTCATCGAGGTAGTTGAACAATGGAGTATCTAAATCAATTTTTTTGTCTTCTACCAATAACATGACCAAAGAAGCAAATACAGGTTTTGAAGTCGAAGCTCCTTCAAACAGAGTTGTTTTATTTACGGTTTCTTTAGTTTCTAAATTGGTGTATCCTATTACATTGTGGAAAACCAATTCCCCATTGTTGATAATGGCATAGGAAACTCCTGGAATATTCATTTCTTCCATTTTAAGTTTCACATATGAATTTATGGAATCGATTGGTACTTCTTTATGGTTTAAGTTTAGGATGGTTTTTGTTTCTTTTTGCAATGAAGTTTGATGAGTTTTTTCCCTACAACTGGTGATTAAAACCAATAGCGTCATCAAAAAAAAGTGTGGAATTTTCATGAGAAGGTTTTGTCTTTAAACAAAGACAAAACCAGAAATAGATTGTTACAGTGCCTAGTTAATTTGACCTTAATTTTTAGGGTAAGTGACTCGGGCTGCGAGTAGTTAAATCTACTTGCAGTTATACAAACATTGTTAGTGTTCTATTGTTTTTTTCTACTATAATGACCATGGCACCTATCTGTTCAATGAATGTATTATAGCTCAAGTCAGATTTGTTTGGGTTTGGCGTGCTTTCCAGCCAATCAACCCCTCCATTTTTATCGGCAATATACCCATCCAAACTTGTTGCTATAAAGACGCAGTTTTTTCATTTCGCTTAGTACTTTTTATTTGGAATCTACTTCAGGTCTTTTTCCGAGTTGCCACATTAAAATTCCACCAGTTATAAACATCCATATGGCGTAGGCTCCAGTTGGAATGCCCATTTCTATATTATTTAATATTGATGTAGCAATCACAAATGCCAACGTTCCGTTTTGTATACCACTTTCCACGGTGATTGAAATGGCGCTCTTTAAGTTCAATTTAAATAATCTGGCCGTTAAATAACCCAGACCCATGGTTATTAGGTTTAAGAGTAAGGTGACCAGCCCCACTTCTTTCATTGCTTTGCCTATTATGTTGAAATTTGCGGCCAACACTGCTAGAAATACTAAAATAAAAATTACGGTAGAAGCAATACGCATTGTTTTTTCCATGCGTTTTGCAAAATCTGTTTTAAACTTGCGAATAAGCATACCAATGGAAATAGGAATAACCGTAATGACCATTATTTGAAGGATAGTGTCTAATATGGGCAATTTGATAGTGACATTTGTGGCAGTTCCAAAATATTCCAATACATAGGACAAGATAAAGGGTATAGTTATGATACTTACAATACTGGCAATAGCAGTTAAAGTAACCGATAATGCAATATTTCCTTTGCAAACCTGCGTTATCAAATTGCTGGTAGGGCCGCCAGGACAAGTGGCCAATATCATTAACCCAACCGCCATCACGGGATTCAAATTAAAAGCTATGGCTAAAGAAAAACCAACAATAGGTAAAAAGATAAGTTGATTGGTAAGGCCAATAAAAATTGCTTTGGGATATCTTATGATTCTAGTAAAATCAGCAGGAATCAAGGTCATTCCCATACCAAGCATAATAATAGCAAGAGATAAGGGCAAAAACACCTTACTTATAAGTTCGGCTGCGGTCATAGTTTGATTAATTATATTCTTAGTAAACGTATAAAACCCAACAATCTCATGTATTACTTAGTTGTGTTGGCTAGAATTAAATTAGGAAAAGAAAACGAACTGGAGGAAATAATCACGGATTTTGTCAATTAGACTCCAAACTGTCTTAGGTGGTGGTCCAAGTGTTTGTATTGCATTTTCCCCCACTGTTCATGGGTAAAAGGACCAAAGGCGGGGTGGGGTTCCCAAGTTTCTCTATTTTTTTCTAAATGAAAATCATTCACCAAGCCCGCAAGTGTTGTTTTTTCAGGGGCAAAATCTTTTTTATCCACTACTTTAAAACCTTTTGCTGTCGGTAGATTGGGTTTCCAGGGTTTATCATCATACATACCTTTTTTAAAACTTTTAAAAATCAACTTCATAAAAGGGTTAGGCTTTTTCATTTGGTACCTACCCAACGCAAGACTTAAGGGAAATTGGCAATGGTGTAACATTTGCCCTACCTCCATTTTTCCCCACGTAGCTTTAGAAGATTCGGTGAGCGTATTAATACGGTTTAGTACTTCGGAACAGGTTTCGGTATCAAAAAGAGATTTCATAACGGAAATATTTAGTGTTAGAAAATTACATAAAATATTAATCTCCTATATTTAGACCATGCAAGAAAAAGTAACTTCTTTTTCCATTAAAAATTGGGCAGATGATGATAGGCCAAGGGAAAAATTGGTACAAAAAGGACGCTCCATACTTTCAGATGCAGAATTGATAGCTATTTTAATAGGCTCAGGCAATAAAAAGGAAAGCGCTGTGGAGCTTTCCAAACGTATTTTAGCTTCTGTAAACCATAACTTAAACGAGCTTGGTAAACTTTCTGTAAATCAGTTAATGCAATTTAAGGGTATTGGAGAGGCGAAAGCGGTTTCCATTGCAGCAGCTTTGGAAGTAGGTCGAAGAAGGAGGGGAGGAGATGCCGAGAAAATTTCAAAAATTTCTGGTAGTAAAGATGCTTTTGAGCTATTGTACCCTTTAATTGGAGAATTACAGCATGAAGAGTTTTGGATCGTCTACCTTAACAATTCCAACAAGGTGATACACAAATCCCAGTTGAGCAAAGGAGGTATTACGGGAACCTTGGTGGATGTACGTTTGGTATTAAAACAAGCTTTGGAACTTGGTGCAGTAGGTATTATACTAGCGCATAACCATCCATCAGGAACGGTAAAACCAAGCCTTGCGGACAAAGAAATTACAGAAAAGCTCAAAAAAGCTTCAGAAGCTTTGGATATTAAAATATTGGATCATTTGATTTTAACCCAGCATGATTATTTAAGTTTTGCGGACCAAGGAATACTTTAGTTGACACGTAGAGATGTTATTGATATTTACCCATAAAATTACCAACCGACTTACCTATACAGCAAAACAGCTGTTTGAAAAGATTTTGGGTATAGAAGTAACGTTTACAACCAAGGTTGAGGATTTTATTAGACATAAAGGCCCAAAAATAACGTACTCAAAACAACCCTTGCAGAACGAGTTTTTTATCAGGAGCAATGATTTGTTGTTTGAACAAGGCATTAACGATCTGGACATTAAAATTGCAGATTGGGATGGTATTCCATGTTTTTTTGCCAGTGGAGAAAAAAGCGCCATACCATATGACATATTTTCGGCAAGCTTTTATCTTTTAAGTAGATATGAGGAGTATTTGCCACATGTAAAAGACAGTGTGGGAAGATTTCCGGCAAAAGAGAGCATTGCTTATCAAAATAAATTTTTGGAACTTCCCGTTGTAGATTTGTGGGCCAATAAGCTGTTGCAGGCCTTAAAAGAACGTTTTCCGGACATACAAAACCCAAAAAGAAAGTACACTTTCACGTCAATTATAAACGTAACCACATCTCATAGTTATGCTTTACGTGGGTTTGTAAGAAGTCTTGGAGGCTTCTTTTTAGATATTGGTGGTTTTAAATTTAGGAGTATGGCCAAACGCACCTTGGTGCTTTTGGGCTTAAAAAAGGATCCCTATGATAATTTTCAGGAGCTGATAGCAATTCATAAAAAGTTTCCGATCAAAACCATGTTTTTCTTTCAGTTCGCCAAGTATTCAGCTCATGACAAGAACATTTCGCCAAACAATAACAAATTTGGGTACCTTATAAAATCGGTTGCGGATTATAGTGCTGTTTCCTTGAGTACATCCTTTTTGTCTTCTACAAACAAGTTGGTCTTAAAAGAAGAAAAACGGCTCTTGGGCAACCTTATTAATAGACCCATTAAATATTCCAGATTAAGATATAACAGGGTCAATGTGCCAAGTACCTACCGCAACCTTATTGAAACTGAGTTTACAGATGACTTTTCTATGGGATATACCCATGAAATCGGTTTTAGGGCCGGTACCTGTACGCCTTTTTATTTTTATGACATTAATATGGAAGTAAGACAGCCCCTAAAAGTGCATCCTTTTGCCATACACGATTACGCCCTTGCAAATTGTAAAAAGAAGGAAGAAGCTTTTGAAGTTATGGATAGGGTATATAGGCTGGTAAAACAAGTAAATGGAGATTTAGTGATAATTTTCTCAAATGAGCTATTGGGAAGTAGCCATAAATTAAATTGGTTAGAATTGTACCAATCCTTCTTAAGACGCTACTATGTTTAAAGAAGTGGTTACAGATGTTTTCTTTGATTTGGACCACACCTTGTGGGACTTTGAAAAAAATTCCGCGTTGACATTTCAAAAGATTCTTGAGCAAAATCAATTGGACGTGGATTTGGAGGATTTTTTAACAGCATACATTCCCATAAATCTTGAATATTGGAAATTATACCGAGAGGATAGAATAAGCAAATCTCAACTTAGATATCAACGTTTAAAAAGAACTTTTGACAACATTGGGAAAACAATTTCGGACGAAACCATAAATGTTTTGGCTTATGAGTATATAGAGCATCTATCCTCTTTTTCTAATTTGTTTCCAAATACAATTGAAGTTTTGGAATACCTGTCTCCCAGATATAAGCTTCATATTATCACCAATGGGTTTCAAGAGATTCAAGAAAAAAAATTAAAAGGTTCAAACATTCACCAATACTTTGATCAAATAATTGATTCGGAAATAGCCGGAGTAAAAAAACCACATCCTTACATTTTTGAATTGGCATTGACAAAAGCAAATGTTGCTCCTCAAAATTCGTTGATGATCGGAGATAGTATAGAGGCAGATATCATGGGGGGCAAAATCGGCAGGGTTCCATGCACTTCACTTTAATGCACATAAGGAACCTGAACATGATTTATGCAAAATCATCAACAATCTCATTGAAATAAAAAGCATTTTATAGAGTTATATTAGGGTATAACAGGGCCACATTGTTTTATTACAAAATGCTTTTGAACCTATGAAAAAATTGCTTTCCCCCCACCTGTTGTTGGCCGTAGCTGCTATGCTGATTCTGTCATGCTCAGAGGAACAGGATTTTGACCAGTTTGATGATTTGAACGTTACCCCAACAGTTGCTTCCAGTATTTTTTATTTGGAATCTGATGAAGAATTCATCAATTCTGTAAGTGCAGTAAGTACTTTTTATGCACAAACCTTCAATTTTGATGCTTTCAATGAACAATTTGTAGCGGAACGATTGCTGGAAGGGACGATTAGTTATGAACTTGAAAACACTACAAGTAAAACACTGAATATTACTATTGAGTTTTTGGATGAAGGAGGAAACATATTGGACACAGAGTCCCTAAGTATTGACCCAGCACCTGCTCAAACAGAAACTTTAGAAGTGGACTATGGTCCTGGAGGGAAGAGTTTGGATATTCTGACCAATACTTCAACATTTAGAGTAACCGGAAACAATCTGGGAGATGCTACTAGTATTTCATCTGAGCCGGACCCCAAAGTTATTGTGCGATCTGCCGCCGAATTTTTATTCCGATTAAAATGAGGCTAGGCAAATTACTCTTTTTAACCACTTTTTTTGGGGTAGCCTCCATGTGGTCCCAAAACAAGCAGTTGCTTTATGATTTTTATGAGATTCCACAATCTCTAATGGTCAACCCAGGGGTGAAGACCTCAGAAAAATGGCACACAGGAATACCTGTTTTATCCGGATTATACTTTCAAGCTGCAACAAGTGGAGTAACCGTAAATGACCTTTTTGCAAATGACGGTGTTGACTTTACCACTAAAGTTAGGGAACGATTGATAGAGGATATGAGCAAAAGAGATGATTTTAGTACTACAAGTCAGATAGAACTGTTCAATGTGGGCTTTAGAAGTAAGAACAGACCAGATGATTACTATTCTTTTGGAATGTACGGAGAGACGGATATCATTACGTATTGGCCCAAGGGTTTAGCGATTTTGGCGTTTGAGGGAAATGGAGGTGATAACATAGGAAGAAGTTTTGATTTGGGTGATCTAAACTTGAGGGGAGAGATGGTCAACGTGTTCCATTTTGGTGTTAATAGAAAAATGAGTAATAATCTTACCATTGGAGCTAGGGCTAAAATCTATTCCAGTATTTTTCAATTCCAATCTATAAAAAACTCAGGGTCTTTTACAACCACACAAGGGCAGAATAATATTTATGCCAATACCATTAGTGCTGATATGGAATTACAGACATCTGGTCTTGATGGTTTTTTGGATATAATAGATGAAGATACGTCCACTACCAGAAGGGATTTGGAGCGTCTGTTCATAAAGAAAGCACTGTTCGGTGGAAATCTTGGACTGGGTTTTGATGCTGGTTTTACATATAACATAAATCCTCAAACAACCATTACAGGAAGCGTATTGGATGTTGGCTTCATTTATAATTCTAAGGATATTAAAAATTATACATTGAGGGGGAGTGCTACCAATGAAGGTATAGAAGTTATCCTGCCAGAAGACATAAACGATTTAAACAACGATTTATGGCAGGAACTTATAGACGAAATTGAAGAATCGGTTCCATTCGATGATAATGACACAAGTGGCTATATTTCTTTTAGGCCAATAAAAGTTTATGGGTCATTTCGATATGATTTTGGTCTAGCTGAAACTTCCAATAAAGATTGCGGCTGTGCAATCAATGCAGAAAGCGGTCAAAATAATGATCTATACAGAAATAGTGTTGGGGGGCAATTATTTATGATGAAGAGACCTAGAGGTGTTCAGGCTGCGTTAACAGGTTTTTACCAAAGAAGATTGGGGAGAACACTTTCTCTTAAAACTACTTATACGGTCGATAAATACTCATTGTCCAACATTGGGCTTGGCCTTAACCTTCAAGCCGGACCAGTCAATTTCTACATTTTGGGAGATAATCTTTTAGGTTATAGAAATGTTGCTGATAGCCACTATGCTTCTTTACAGTTTGGATTTAATATTATATCTTGGAACGATAATTGATTATCTATTCCATATGAAATCTAGACTACTATTTTTTTTGATGTTTACCATAGGATTGAGTTGTTCAATATATGGACAACTAAATGATTATAAATACATTATAGTGCCTAAAAAGTTTGACTCTTATAAAGTTCAAAACAAGCATCAAACAAGTACCACAATAAAACATCTTTTTAACCAAAGAGGATATAAGGCAGTTTATGATGATGCATTGCCTGAGGATTTGAGAAAAAATAGATGTCTGGGCCTTTTAGTAAACCTCGAGGATACTTCATCCCTTTTCAGTACCAAAACTACTTTGGTTCTTAGAGATTGTCAGTCTATTGAAATTTTTAGGACAGTTGAGGGAAAAAGCAAGATCAAGGAGTTTAGGCCTGCTTATACAGATGCACTAAAGAAATCATTTGTTTCTTTTGATACGCTTCAATACAAATACATACCCAAGGAAGAGGTAAAAGAAGTGGAAAGACCTATTACGGTTAGTTTTAAAAACGATGTAAAATCGTTGGATGAGAAACCTAAGGAGCCAATGGTAGTGCAGGAAGCAACAACTGAAAATCAGAGTTTTAAAAGTATGGAACCCGTACCTTCTTCCATGAAAAAAGCGGACGTGGTTGCAGAACCTATAAATTCTGATTTGTTATATGCTCAACCTATAGAGAATGGATACCAACTTGTGGATAGCACTCCAAAAGTTAGGCTTAAATTAATGGAAACCTCTGTGGAAAATGTTTTTTTGGTGAGCCATGGAGATAAAAACGGAGTGGTTTTCAAAAAAGATGACAAATGGTTTTTTGAATATACTGAAAATGGGGAAAAGGTACTTAAAGAACTAAATGTCAAATTTTAAAATTGATATTTATCCTTCCATCTATTTTTTAGGAATTCTCTCATAGCATTTTCTCTCGGATTGCCCCCGGGTCTATAGAACGTAGTTCCTGAAATTTCTTCAGGGAGAAATTCAAAATCAACAAAATTGTTTTCATGGTCATGGGCATAATCGTACCCTTTGCCATAACCTATATCTTTCATCAATTTTGTTGGTGCATTTCTAATAGCTAAAGGGACTGACAAATCTCCTGTTTCCTTTACTTTTTGTTGTGCTTCTTTAATGGCCACATAACTGGCATTGCTTTTTGCTGAACTTGCCAGGTAAGTAGCACATTGACTCAGTATAATCCTTGCTTCCGGGTATCCAATTGTATTTACAGCCTGAAAAGCTGAATTAGCCAATACTAATGCCGTAGGATTTGCATTCCCAATATCTTCGGACGCTAAAATGACCAATCTGCGGGCAATAAATTTTACATCTTCGCCACCTTCTATCATTCTTGCCAACCAGTATACAGCTGCATTGGGGTCACTTCCTCTTATAGATTTAATGAAGGCGGAAATGATGTCATAGTGCTGTTCTCCAGTTTTATCATAAAGTACTGTGTTTTTTTGCACCTTATTCATAACCAAATCGTTGGTTATGGTAACAGTATCACCAGTTTCAGAATTTATGATAAGCTCAAAAATATTCAAAAGTTTTCTTCCGTCTCCACCAGACAACCGTAACAGTGCCTCAGTTTCTTTTAGCTTTATTTTCTTTGAATTTAAAGTGGGGTCAGTATCCATTGCCCTGCTCAAAAGAGCTTCTAGGTCTCCTTTATTAAATGGATTTAGTATGTAGACTTGACATCTGGATAAAAGTGCTGGAATCACCTCAAAACTTGGATTTTCCGTGGTGGCACCGATAAGGGTAACCCACCCTTTTTCAACCGCACCTAAAAGGGAATCTTGTTGTGATTTGCTAAATCGATGTATCTCATCAATAAACAGGATAGGGTTTTTAGAAGTGAAAAGACCTCCACTTTGTTTTGCCTTCTCAATGACCTCTCTTATATCCTTAACACCACTGCTAATGGCACTGAGCGTATAGAACGGTCTTTGGCTCTCATGGGCTATAATATTGGCTAATGTGGTCTTGCCGGTACCTGGTGGGCCCCATAAAATCAAAGAAGGAATAATCCCTTTTTTAATTTGATGCGTTAATGAGCCATTTTCTCCAACTAAATGATGTTGGCTAATGTAATCATCTAAGGTTTTAGGTCGTATACGCTCGGCAAGAGGTTCATTCATAAAGATAAAAATAAGACAATTTTATATGAAGAATGTATCAGAATGACCGTCTTTCATATAATAGTATTTTTTTAGTAAACCTGACAATTTGTGTAAATTCACTTGTATGGTCAAGTATTTGAGTATGAGCTATAGTTATGACGAATAATAATCATTTCAAATTTTCTAACTGGATTTTAATTGCTCCTTTACTGGCTGTCCTATCCATTTGGACCGTATTTTGGATTGAAGTACAATTTGGACTCAATTTTAATGAATTTGGCATTTATCCAAGAAGGTTTTCCGGTTTAATAGGTGTTTTGCTGAGCCCATTTATTCATGGGTCTTTGGAACACTTATACAACAATACCATTCCGTTAGCCGTATTGACTGGTTTTCTAGTATATTTTTACAGACATGCTGCGTTAAGAACGTTGGTGCTGGGTGTTCTTATTTCTGGACTGTTAACCTGGTTTATTGCTAGACCCTCTTATCATATTGGAGTCAGTGGTCTCATTTATGTTCTGGCAAGTTTTATTTTTTTTAAGGGAGTCTTTGCAAAACATTTTAGACTCGTTGCCCTCTCATTGATAATTGTCTTTATTTACGGAAGCATGATATGGTATATTTTCCCTGTAAAAGATAACATTTCGTGGGAGGGTCATCTTTCAGGGTTTCTAACAGGTTTGTTTTTGGCGCTTACTACGAATGTTAGGCTTCCAGCGGAAAAAAAATACGATTGGGAAAAAGAAGATTATAGGGAAGAGGATGATCCTTTTTTAAGTCATTTTGATGAAGATGGCAATTTTATTGAAACTAAAACGGAGGAAGAAGAACATCAAAAAGTTAAAGTGACCTATCACTATAAAAAAGATAAGGACGAATAGAGCTTTTTAGCTCATACGTTGGCGAACCGCTTCATATAAGAACACTCCACAAGCAACAGAGACATTTAAAGAACCAATTTCCCCTAATAAAGGAAGTTTTGCCTTATGATCAACTAGATTAAGTATGGAAGTTGAAATACCCCTGTCTTCAGCGCCCATAATTATTGCACAGGGAGTGTTGAAGTCTACCATATAGATATCATTTTCAGACTTTTCAGTGGCGGCGATAACTTTAATGCCCGAAGATTGAAGATAAAATATAGCATCTTTTAAATGGTCAACCTTTGCAATGGGAACTTTAAAGGCAGCACCTGCAGAGGTTTTAACCGTATCGTCCGTAATTGGCGCAGCACCACTTTTAGGTATAATAATGCCATTTACGCCACAACATTCTGCGGTTCTAATGATTGCTCCAAAGTTTCTAACGTCTGATACTTGGTCCAAGAGCAAAAAGAAAGGACTTTTTTCTTGCCCCAATACTTTCTCTACTAATTCCTCAAAAATATGGAACTGAACAGGAGAGATATTGGCTACAGCTCCTTGATGATTGCTTTTGGTTAAACGATTTAGCTTTTCAATAGGCACGTAAGAACTACTGATACCGTATTTTCGTATTGAGGTCTCCAGTTCTCTGAACAACTCACCGCCAAGTCCTTTTTGAAGAAATATTTTATTTATGGGTTGCTCGGAATCAATCGCTTCCAGTACTGCCCGGATTCCATAGATTTGGTTGCTCATAGTGTTCAGTTGAATAGCGTCTTTTAGATAAAAAATTGCTTAAAGATGTTACAAAGATATTTTATGTACAGACAATGGACCGTTATTAACCGTATTTATTATGTATTTCTCGTTTTTTTGATTGCTGATGATTTCAATGTCCTTGACATTTCCATCTAAAAACAAGCCAGATTCATTATTGGAGACACAGGTATAACCATCTTTTCCATTTGACAAAAGAATAAGGCCCGAAATTGCATCAAGCCTGGGGGTTTCAACTTCGGTTTCATAAATGTTCCCCACGGGAATTACATCTTCATATCCATCTCCATTTATATCGATAAAAACACAATCGAGTAACGGAAAAGACTGACTCTCGGCCGGGAGAAGTACTTTTTCAAAGCTTAAACCTCCTTTGTTGATAAGGATTATTGAGTTAAACTCCGTAACGCTGCTTTCATAGGAAGCATTTAATTTATCTCCATAAATATCTACTAGACTGGCGTTGGCAAATTCTGAATAGGTTTCAAATTTATCTTTTATAAAAGGCATTTGCTGGGATGAACATTCCCTTCCTCTTACAGGCACATAGGTCCCATTGTATTTTTTGCTCAATACAATATCGTTGGTGCCGTTATCATCAAAATCCGCGGCATACACCTTAAAAGGCTTTTCAGAGGAGGCTTTAAATTTGATATTAAGTCCTGCGTTACCAATAATATAGTCCTTAAGCCCATCATTGTTCACATCGGTTTCACTAACGGAAAACCACCAACCTTTTTCATTCAAAGCAGGAATGTCTTCACCAATCTTCTCAAATGTACCTTGGTTGTTAATGAAAATGCCAATACCAGACCATTCACCAACAGCAATAAAATCTTGCCAACCGTCATTATTGATATCAGTGATTTGTAGATCGTTTACTATGCCAAAATTCAATAGTCCCGGAACAATTTTTTCAGTTACATCAACAAGTTCTCCTTCCCTATTTTCATACAAAACGGATGATTGAGGGTTAGGATAATTTTTTGGAACAACTCTATTGCCTACCAAAATGTCATTATCTCCATCCTTATCAAAATCGATAATGGAGACTGTTTTACCATTTTTGGGGTAAGAGCTTAAAACATCAGTGTTAAGTCTGGTAAACTGTCCACCATCATTTACATAGATTCTATCCGTATGGTATGATGAATTTTCGGCAAATTCATTACCTCCGCTAACAACATATAGATCTAAGTCTTTGTCTCCATCAAAATCGAAAAAGATGGATTCCATATCTTCATAATTAGCATCGTTTGAAAGAGCAGGGGAGTTGACCTTAGTGAAGCCTCCATTCGATTGCAGGTATAATTGTCCAGACTGCCCAGAGGCTCCTCCTATATGTAAATCCAATAGGCCATCGTTATTAATATCTCCTTTGGTTATAAATGGCCCTAAATTAGATTGTTTATAGGGCAATAGAATTTCTTCTTCAAAATCATCATAAGCGTTTTCTCTATGCGTAAAATCTAAGCCTAAACTATTTGCACTAACTTCTTGGAAGTGTTTAATTCTTTCTTTCGGTGTTTTAACGGTAATATTTGCTTCGCTCTCACTAAAAGATAGGGTTGTGTTTGCTGGAACATCAAGTTTTTGCTGCATTTTACCAGATTTCCAGAAAATGGTAACCGTATCAATGGTTTTTTGATTACCAATACCAAATAAAGCATTGTTTTCCTGAGATGAACGGTATCCTCTAACTCTTTTTATTTCGATTACTTGAGCGTTTTCTCCAATATCTATTTTTACCTTGGCAAACTCTTCGGACAAATCTCCGTTTGCTATCACTTTTAGGTAGTTGCCTTTTTTTTCTTCAATAGATGTGTTTTGATATAGAAATGCATTCTCATCTATATTATTGATAACAAGGTCTAAATCCCCGTCATTGTCTAAATCTCCTGAGGCTGCACCATTACTAAAGGAGAAATCATCTAACCCCCAATTAGAAGAAACGTTGTCATAGCTTAGGTCTGATGTTCTTTTGTAGAGAATATTTGGCAACTTTTCTGATGGCATAGATTCATAGAGCCGTCGTTTTACATCCAAAGGAACATTTGAGCCATATTTTTGCCTAGCTTCAAATACCTGTCTTTGAAGGTCATTGTCGAGCGCGTAACGCCTATAACCATTAGTGATGTGTATTTCTTTATGTCCATCAAGGTCAAAGTCGTTCATAAGCACGGACCAGCTCCAATCTGTATTTGCTACACCAGAGAGTTGTGCAATATTGTTAAATTTTGAATTACCGATGTTCTTCTGTAACGAATTGTACATGTATTGATGCTGGAAATCTGCCTTATTCACTAGGTAATCAAACCTACCTGTACTCATAGAGGCCATTAGCGTTTTTGATCTTACATGATCATTTGCAGCCATGTCCAAAACAAAAATGTCCTGTAGGTTATCATTGTCAAGGTCAGCAATATCAATACCCATTCCATAGAAGGAAATTTGGTTTGTGGACTCTTTTATTTTGTCTGAAAATGTTCCATTTTGATTGTTTATATAGAGTGCATCGGGCAGATAATAATCGCTTGCCATATAAATATCCATCCAACCATCTTCGTTGATATCTGAAATGGTTAGTCCCAGCCCAAAAATTGGTTTTTCGAGCCCCGCATCTTTAGTGATATCCACAAACCTTCCATTATCATTACGGTAAAGATGTGAGGAATTAAAATAGACATTATCCGGGTTGGCCTTTAAAAGTCTTTGAAGGTTAATTGGATCTACACCATAGAGTTCATTTTCGTTCATTACAAGACAGTCCAAATCGCCATCCTTGTCAAAATCGAAAAAGACAGATTGTGTACTAATGCCCATATCAGCAAGTCCGTAGGTTTCTGCACTTTCTGTGAACGAACCGTTTTTTTGGTTAATGAACAGCAGATTTTTACGATTTTCTCTGGTATTGGGACCTCCTTGAGACACATAAATATCCATCCAATCATCTCCATTGATATCAACAAATGTGATTCCATTGGACCAATGCTTTCCAGTATTGATGTTTGAAGTTTCGGTGGCGTCTTTGAACCTTAAATTACCTTCATTTAGATAAAGTTGATTGGGAACTTGGTTTCCGCAGAAAAAGATATCTAAAAGACCATCATTGTTTAGATCTTCAAGCCCAACTCCAGCACCATTATAAAAGTAATCGTAGTCAAATAGGTTTTGCATGGTTGCTACATCATGCTCAATAGTGTTTGAAAAATTGATGCCACTTGCTGTTGTCACCAACCTTTTGAATACTGGACTTTCCTTTTCGGTTTCAGGTTTTTCACTTATACCCTGATTGTCTTTCGTTTTGTCACCACAGCTTACGAGAAGAAAAAGTAAGAGTGTTATGTAAAAAACTTTGATCATTTAATTCAACCAATTTTAATGAAATATAAACTAATAATTCAAATTTTAAACGTAGGTAGGTATAAAAGTAGGGCTATTGCAAAGTTAAACGGTTTCTTTTGAAGATAGTCGGCACTTAGTGTTTAAACTTATCCAAGAGTTTAATCAAGTACAATTTTATTAAGATATAATTTAAAAGAACAAAAAAAGGGCATCTGTTACAGATGCCCTTTTATGAAATTATCTAATGATAAACTTTTAGTCACAAACAGCTATACCAACTGTGCCCTCAACTGGGCCAAGAGCACCACCTGGGTCAACAGCAGCCTGATTTCCATTTGGATCGGCAATGTTATAAGAATGCTCTGATTCAAAAGCGCCAGGAACATAGGAAACTACTAATGACGTAGCACCTTCTGGTACAGTAAACTTACTGTTTCCTGAACTACCATTTCCAAGCGTAAATGACTGAGCAGCACCACCGTCAATAGATACGGTAATTTGAGCTCCATCCCATCCATCTCCAAAGCTATCAAAGAAGTTGATGATATATTCACCTGGGAACGGCGCATCTGCATTCAATAATGTACAATCTAGGACATTGATCTGAACAAAATTTTCTGTGCCAGGTGTTCTAGTGGTGAAAATTCTACCATCATCAGTTAAAAACTCAAAGCGGTAGTTGAATTCATCATTCACTGATAAATCAGCAAAATCCACTCCATTATAAATCTCAAGAAGTGTACGAGTAAACTCTATAGTTCTTACACCTTCTACAGATGGAAGAGCAGAAATATCATAGCTCACTTCTACAGCTTCATCTTGAGAGAGATCAGGATCACCATCCTCAACAGTTCTATCAATAAATTCTCTATAGATAGTCAATGTGTTAAGTAAAGCTCCATCCATTCCATCGTCAATTCTAATCTCAACTGAGTATTCATCGTTAACGGCTGTTGGTGCGATATTTACACCAGTCTTATCAGCAACATTAATACCATCGTTTAAAAATGGTAATAAAAGGCTGACACCATCATCAACGGTTTCCGTATAACGATAAGGAGAACTAAAGAAAGAACCTCCACTTACGTTACCTGTGGTATCCTCGTTTTTAAACGATCTGCCGTCAGTAAGGAAAAGCTCCATATTCACTATAAATTGGTCACCTGGCAATACTTGCGTAATAGGTATACCAACTGCGGTAAGAAACTCCGCTAACGTAAGGCTATAATCAAAAGTTGGAAGCCCATCTAATTCACCAAATTCACTAGCGGCGATAGTTGCAAGGGCAGCACCAGAAACAGAATCATCATCAGTACCATTGTTGTCCACATAATCTCCTGTAATCTCAACACGGTCCAAAAGTGCTCCACCTTCGGCATCTTGTTCTTGAATACTAAAGGATAAAGTAGCACCAGTATCAAACATGTCCAAGGAACCGGATGAGTCCAAGGTTCTCAAGACAGCACCGGCTGTTACAGTATCCTGTACCAGTAAAGTAATCTTGTCGTCCTCACTACAGGCGGTAACAAAGACTGCCGCAGCCAACAGGACATATATCTTAAATTTTCTCATGAAATTAAATTTTATGTTCATTGCTCTTTTTTTAGTTGGCCACAGGGGCACTTGGGTTAGTATCCCAGAATACGGGCTGTGTTTGATCCGTTTTTTGCGTAATACTAGAGTTAGTATTAACAGCATTTGCAGGATAATACATAGACCTAATAAACGTACCTGGATCAGGCTCTAGGTTAGGCTGTAATGTAGTAGGGAAACCGGTTCTTCTATAGAAGTTATAGGGTTCAACACCGTTGCCAAAATGAGCAATAAAAAACTGCTCTGCTATAACATCCCATTTTCCGTCCATGTCAGCGGCATCAAAACGAACTCCAACCGTTGTGTTCATGTATAGGTTAATCGCAGCTTCAGAAGGCTCAAATGATGTATCTGAACTTCCAGCTCTTCCTGAAAGGAAAGCCTGAACCTTAGCGATAGATTTAGAAATACCGTCCATCATATACATACGAGCATCAGAATCATTTCCATCTGCCATTGCCATTTCAGCTTTCATGAAGTCAACTCCAAAAGCTGTCAAGAGATTAGTGATGCCATTTCCGCCTCCACCTGAAGATGGGCTAATAGCTTGGAAGCTGTCATCATCAAATCTACCACCAACAGGATAGGTCCCGTAAGTAGTTCTTAACAAACCATCTGGTGGAATACCATCTGCTTCTCCATGCGCTCTACCCCAAAATCCGTTTGGTAAATAGCAGAAATCTCCTCCAAACCCTGCATCAAGATAATGTTGCGGTGGAGTCTCTAAAGAACAGTTCAATAATTCTTCGTTTGGCGCTATACCAGCTCCAGGAACTGCAGCTGTTTGTCTGTAGAAGTAGTAACGAATTCTTGGATCATCTGTAGTATCCATCAATTGCATCAACCAGTTGGACATATACTCTCCAGCACCTGCCGCTTGATAGTTAATACCATATCTAGGGTGTCTAGTATCTGGTTGTGTAGCACTTGCAGCTGGCCAGTTGTACAAGAAATCATCAGCTGTATCTTGAATATAGTCACCACTGGCGATAATAGCATCAAAGCTAGCTTTGGCATTTGTGTCTACCAATCTACGTTGTACATAGATTTTCAACTTTAATGTATTGGCTGCATTCACCCATTTATCATAATCATTTCCATAAAAGAAATCATTAGCTGGATCAGAGGAAGGTGAGCTATTGAAATTGGCAATTGCATCATCTAAAAGAAGCAACATAGCATCATAAATGCTTGCTCCTGAATCCAATGCTGGGTTAAAATTCTGCTCTGCTCCTTGAACGATTTCTGAATAAGGAACGTCGCCGAAGAAATCTACCATACTGATCATTAAATATGCCTCGATAAATTGGGCAATACCAATGTGTCTGGTTTGTTCTGCTGCTTCAGCCAAAGGTGTCATAGCGCGAATATCCGCAAGAACACCTCTATAGGCATTGATCCATTCATCGTTCATATCACTGTCCTGATAAACACTTTGGTAATTTCTACCATTCATGTTTACAACACGTGTCATCTCCATACCCAACTCATTGAAACCATCCCCGGTGGTATTACCACCTGACTGGAAGTTGTCATTAAGGTCAAAATCGGCATCACCTTCATACTGTCTTACAAAATCCTCTTGAATAGAATTCAAGAAGAAATCAACACCTGCTTGATCAGGGGTAAGCGCATTTGGATTTGCGGTAATGTCGAGCTCTGTGGTCTCACAAGAGGTAAATGCAAGCAAACCTCCTAAGACCGTCAAAGTCATATATCTGTTTATGTTTCTCATTATTTTCATTATTATAATTCTTAGAATGTTGCTTTTACACTAAATCCGTACCTTCTTGAACTTGGTCCGTTGATAAAGTCAAAACCAAATCCGTTACCTACTCCAGTACCATTGGTGTTAGGATCAAAGTTGGCACCTTTTGGTGTGTTTATTGCTCTGTACCAAAGGTTGTTACCAGATACGGTGAATGTAAGTGCTCCAAATGGTGTCTTGTCCAAGAATTTAGAAGGCAAACTATAGCTAAAAGAAGCTTCTTGCAATCTAACCGTTGTAGCATCATACACTTGCAATTCGTTAGGGCCAAATAAAAGGTTACTAAAGAAATAAGTAGAGTTGTTAATCTGTCTGTTATTGACATTGCCATCGGCATCAACACCAGGTAGAATAAAAGTATTCTCTCTATCTATAGTCTCAGTAATCAACCCTCTACCCAATAAAGTAGAAATGGTAGATGAATATACATCTCCTCCTTGAGTATAGTTCCATTGGAATCCGAAAGTAAAGTTCTTATAAGAAATACTGTTTCTTACGTTAGCTACCCAGTCTGGGTTTGGATCACCAATAATACCGTCATTTGGATCCTGAACATAATTTCCATCAGCACCTACTACAAAGTCACCATTATCGTCTGTCAAGATTTTACTTCCAAAGAATACACCAAAAGCTTCACCTTCTATAGCGGCGTTACCTAAGTTGGAAAAACCAGAGAAAACTACTTGGTCAGTATCCAACCCAAGGTCATTTACTGTAGTCTCATAAGCGGTAAAGTTTAGATTGGTAGTCCAATCGAAACCACCTTCTTCTTTTGCTCTTATCCAATTAACACCTAAGTCAATTTCAACACCTTCAGATTCAATCTCACCAATATTGGTAGCAGTAACCGTAAATCCAGTTGCTGGATCCAATGGTCTGTCCAAAATCAAATCATTAGTTTTTCTCTGATATACAGAAGCATCCAATGTAATTCTGCTATCCCACCATCTAGACTCGATACCAACTTCGATTTCTTGCAAAGTTTCAGGAGATAAATCAGGGTTTCCAAGACGTATACCTGTGGTGTTGGTCACTATATTTTGACCAGAACCATCTTGTGCATCTTGAGTATCCAATGTTAAAGTATTCGCTACTGGGAAATTAGAAGTTAGTACATCAAAGTTTGCAGAAACTCCGATACCACCACGAATTTTTAAGTAGTTCAATACATTTTCTGACTTAAGACCATCAATTGCCGCAGTTGGTATGAAAGAGATACTTGCAGAAGGATAGAATTGTGAGCGGTTATCTTTTGAGAAGTTAGATACCCAGTCATTTCTTCCTGCAAGCGTTAAATATAAAAAGTTGTCATAGTCAAAATCAGCTTGTGCATATACACCAGCGATGTTTCTTTCAGACGTTTGCTGAATTTCATTTTGGTTTAAGAAGTTGAAGTGTCTCAATACTCCAAATACCTGTTGACCATCACTGGCAACACCTTGCTGATTGAATTCCTCTCTTCTTGTAGTTGCACCAATGTTGAAAGTAGAACCAATCTTTTCTGTGATATCATAATCTCCGTTCAATACAAGGTTATGATCCCAAATAGTATTGGTGTTGTTCCAAGTTTCATAGATACCACTGGCCAATCTTACATCTCCAGAGTTACTATTGATACCACCTTTGTTTTGAAAGTTTGTATTTCCTTCACTATAAACATCCACACCAGCACGGTATACAATGTTTAGATTATCGTTAATTTCATACTGAACTGTAGCTTGTCCGAAAACCCTGTTGGTTTCCTGATTTGTTTCTGCGTTATTTACAGTCCAAAGTGGATGTTGGATAGAGTTGTTCTGTCTGTAGTATACACTACCACCAGTAACTGGGTCTTGAAACGGCAATCCTATAACATCTATACTTCTTGGAGTAAACCAAAGGTCACCAAATACAGAAGAACCTGTTCCGGTAGCACCGTTACCTTGACTCAAAGCAACTGGAGGTGAAACAAATTTAGTTCTTGCATAGTTTAATGTACCATTTATAGTAAACTTATTGGATAAAATAGCACGACCACCAACAGAAAGTGTGTTACGGTTAACACTGTTGTTAGGAGTAAAACCATTATCCTTAAGATAACCGTAGTTCATATTGTATCCAACTTTACCATCGTCAGAAGTTCCTCTAACGTTAATGGAAGTATTTGATACTGTACCTGTTTTAAAGAAGTTCTTTACACTGTCATAAGGTCTCCAATCGTAACGCGCTCCTTGAAATTCTGGGAACGCCGCTTGGATAGCTGCAGTTGAAGTTGAATATGGATGTGCAAGTGTTGCATTTTCATCAATTGCAGGCTGATTTCCATATCCTGAAGCTCCGCCTTCTGCGAAAGCTGGACCCCAGTTACTAAAGAACCATCCAAAGTTTTGATCAAATCCATTTCCATATACATCTTGGTAATCTGGAAGTGAAGCAATCTCATTAAAGAAAACCGAAGAATTAACAGTGATTTCAGTTTTCTTAGGTCCTTGTTGAGTTGAACCACCTTTAGTTGTAATTAAGATAACTCCGTTACGTCCTTGAGAACCATAAAGTGTAGCAGCGGCAAGTCCTTTAAGAACGTTGACACTTTCTATACTGTTTGGGTCTAAATCCAAGAATCTACTAGAACCATTGTTACCATTAACGAAATCTTGACGAGATCCGTTTCTTCCTGAAGGGTTGGTATCTGTACTAAAAGGAACACCATCCACAATGAACAGTGCTTGGTTACTACCACTAAAAGTTGTTTGACCCCTAATGATAATATTGGTACCAGAACCAGAAAGACCACTTTGTTGAGTGATCTGTACACCAGAAGCTTTACCTTGAAGCACACGAGCAACATCACCTTCGGCGCGTTGTTCAAGCTCCTCGGAACCTACTTCAGTCACGGCATAACCCAATGCTTGTTTCTCTCTTTTGATACCAAGAGCCGTAACAACTACTTCTTCAAGAGCTTGAGCGTCCTCCTGCATTTGAACGTTAACTACGCTCTCTGCGCCAACAGTCCTTCTCGCGGGTTTTTGCCCTATGTAAGTAAAAAGTAGTGCTTGACCTTGACTTGCACTAATAGCATAGTTTCCATCAAAATCTGTTTGAGTACCGTTAGTGGTACCTTCAACGACAATGTTAACTCCAGGCAACGGAAGTCCATCAGAATCCGTCACATTACCTGAAATCGTCTTGTCTTGTGCAAATGAAATTTGCACAACAAACGCCAATAACAGCGTTAACAATCCATTAAGTTTTGTTCTCATTTTAAAATTATTTGAATTAGCTAGGCGCTAAAATCATAATTTCATGTTAATAATCCAAACTAATTTTACTAAATTTTTAAGACAATGTTTTTAATTGGGTTAACCGTAAAATGATTCTTCATAATTATTAACTCTTCAATTATGGGTATTAAAAATTGTATTGAACGCAAATTTCCCTTATTTGAAGATTGCTTCAGAGGTGGTTCAAAAACCATTGGAGTTGTACAGGTTCTGATCTAATGCCCAAATTTGAAGACTTATTTGTTAAATATTGTTGACGAATGTTAAAAGACAATTTTAATTTGTAAATTATACCTTAATATATATACTACTATTATGAAGTCTATTTTTAGTGGAATTGTACTCTTTTTGTGTTTTACGTATTCAATGGCCCAGCAAAGTGCTAATGTTCAACCTGGCGTTATTGGTTCATATCAAAAAGGTTTACAAGGAATAGGTCCTGATTTTGGTAACAACCCAGCATCTGAGAATTTTTATAATCAAATGCGTGATAAGTTGGCCAATATGGGGATTGAACAAAAAATAGAATTAAAGGATATTGAAGGGTCTATATATTTGGAGGATGAATTTGTGTTGGGCACAATTTTCTTTAACGGTAATGAGGAGAGTAAAATGTATATGCGATATAATGCATTTAATGATGAATTTGAGATCAGGAAATCGAAGCTAAAGAAAGATGGAGTCCTTGCGCTGTTGAAGAATTCTAATATTTCATGTTCATTCGGGGGCGATAAATTTAAATACACTTCTTTTCTTGATGATAATAGCGTTAAGTCGTACGGCTATTTAAAAATGATATACTCCACGGATAATTACAAACTGTTTGAACAGAATAGAAAATTGTTCAAAGAAGGCAAGCGAGCAAAGACATCACACGCTGTGTCTTTTCCACATCGTTTTGTGGATGAGATCAACTATTATATTTCAATTGATGATAATGACCCAGTTCGTATCAGTAGAAGCAAAAAAGAGTTGGTTGATTTGTTTCGAGCTGAACATCAAAATAAAATTAAGCAATTTCTAAAAGAAAAAAATGTGGATCTAAAAAGTAGAAGTGGGTTGGTAAACCTGGTAGCTTTTAGTGGAACATTGTAAAACAGAAAAAGTAAAGGGTTTTTTGCTCTTTACCTCTTTGATGTCAAGGTCTTTCCATTTTCCTTATTGTTGTTGATTTTGGTTTTTTGAGATAGATTGCAAATTTAATCTGTAAGGATTTGAATTATTCCGAAATATCACTACATTTGCAGCCCTCAAAAAGAGGGTTGTTTACATTTATAACAAAAATTTTAATGCCAACAATTTCACAATTAGTACGAAAAGGAAGAGTCACAATTACCAAGAAGAGTAAATCGGCTGCTTTGGATTCGTGTCCTCAAAGACGAGGGGTTTGTACGCGTGTTTATACAACTACGCCAAAGAAACCAAATTCTGCAATGCGAAAAGTTGCAAGGGTAAGGTTGACAAATGGTAAGGAAGTTAACGCATACATCCCTGGTGAAGGTCACAATCTCCAAGAGCACTCGATAGTATTGGTTAGAGGTGGTAGAGTAAAGGATTTGCCAGGAGTTAGATATCATATCGTCCGTGGCGCATTGGATACTGCAGGTGTTGCGGGTAGAACACAGCGTAGGTCAAAATACGGTGCAAAACGTCCAAAAAAATAAGAAGAGATGAGAAAAAGACAGGCAAAGAAAAGACCGCTTTTACCAGATCCAAGATTTAACGATCAGCTTGTTACACGTTTTGTGAACATGATGATGTGGGATGGTAAGAAATCAGTTGCTTTTAAAGTTTTTTATGATGCAATTGATATTGTTGAGGAAAAAAATACTGACGAAGAAAAAACAGCTTTGGAGTTGTGGAAAGATGCACTTTCCAATGTAATGCCACACGTTGAGGTAAGAAGTAGAAGAGTGGGTGGTGCTACATTTCAAATTCCAATGCAAATCCGTCCAGATAGAAAGATTTCTACTGCGATGAAATGGTTGATTAGTTACTCTAGGAAGCGTAACGAAAAATCCATGGCGCAAAAATTGGCTGCAGAAGTTTTGGCTGCTGCAAAAGAAGAAGGCGCGGCGGTTAAGAAAAGAGTAGATACTCACAAGATGGCGGAAGCCAATAAAGCATTCTCTCACTTTAGATTCTAGTTGGTAAAATGTCAAGAGATTTAAAATTCACAAGGAATATAGGTATTGCAGCGCATATTGATGCTGGAAAAACCACTACTACAGAACGTATTCTGTTTTATACCGGTGTAAGTCATAAGATTGGTGAAGTGCATGATGGCGCTGCCACTATGGACTGGATGGAGCAGGAGCAGGAGCGTGGTATAACAATTACCTCGGCTGCAACTACTTGTACATGGGAATTCCCTACAGAAAATGGAAAGCCTACGGCAGATGCCAAAGGATATCACTTTAATATTATAGATACCCCAGGTCACGTTGATTTTACCGTAGAGGTAAATCGTTCATTACGTGTGTTGGATGGTTTGGTTTTCTTGTTTAGTGCTGTTGATGGTGTTGAACCACAATCAGAGACTAATTGGAGATTGGCCGATAACTATAAAGTGCCACGTATAGGTTTTGTTAACAAAATGGACCGTCAAGGGTCCAACTTTCTAAACGTTTGTAATCAAGTAAAAACGATGCTTGGTTCTAATGCTGTTCCAATTGTATTGCCAATTGGAGACGAGGCTGATTTTAAAGGAATTGTCGACTTGGCCAAGAACAGGGCTATAGTTTGGCATGATGATAACTTTGGTTCAACGTTTGATGTTGTTGATATTCCGGAAGAAATGAAAGCTGAAGTTAAGGAGTATAGAGCTGCTTTGATCGAGGCTGTTGCGGAGTATGATGAAGAGTTGATGGAGAAATTCTTTGAAGATGAAGATTCTATCACCGAGGAAGAAGTGCATGCTGCACTTAGAGCTGCGGTAATGGATAGAGCTATCATTCCTATGATTTGTGGTTCTTCATTTAAGAATAAAGGAGTTCAATTCTTATTGGATGCTGTTTGTCGTTACTTGCCATCACCTATAGATAAAGATGATATTGTAGGTACCGATCCAAATACTGGTAATGAAATTACTAGAAAACCTGATTCAAAAGAGCCGTTTTCTGCCTTGGCCTTTAAAATTGCCACTGACCCTTTTGTAGGTCGTTTGGCATTCTTTAGAGCGTACTCAGGTCGTTTAGATGCTGGTTCTTATATATTGAACAATCGTTCAGGTAAAAAAGAACGTATTTCACGTATCTATCAAATGCATTCCAATAAGCAGAATGCTATTGATTATATAGAAGCTGGAGATATAGGTGCGGCGGTTGGATTTAAGGATATTAAGACTGGGGATACTATGTCTTCGGAGAAGCATCCTATTATCCTTGAAAGCATGGACTTTCCTGATCCGGTAATTGGTATTGCTGTTGAGCCTAAGACTAAGGCTGATGTTGATAAATTGGGTATGGCTTTGGCTAAATTGGCCGAAGAGGATCCTACTTTTCAGGTAAAAACGGATGAGGCTTCAGGGCAGACCATTATATCTGGAATGGGTGAGCTTCACTTAGATATTATTGTTGATCGTTTACGTCGTGAGTTTAAGGTTGAGGTGAACCAAGGTGAGCCACAAGTTGAATATAAAGAAGCGCTTACTAAAATGGCTGCTCACAGAGAGACTTACAAGAAGCAATCTGGTGGTCGAGGTAAGTTTGGGGATATTGTATTTGAGATGAGTCCTGCGGATGAAGATTTCGAAGGAACTGGATTGCAGTTTATTGATGAGATAAAAGGTGGTCGTATTCCAAAAGAATTTATTCCATCGGTTGAGAAAGGATTTAAGGCTGCAATGAAAAACGGACCTTTAGCTGGATTTGAAATGGATACCATGAAAGTCACGTTGAAAGATGGATCTTTCCACCCTGTGGATTCTGATGCACTTTCTTTCGAATTGGCTGCAAAAATGGGCTACAAAGCTGCTGGTAAAGCTGCAGGTGCTGTGATTATGGAGCCAATCATGAAGATTGAGGTGCTTACACCTGAAGAAAACATGGGTGATATAGTAGGTGACTTGAATAGAAGACGTGGAACAATCAGTGATATGAGTGATAGAGCTGGTGCTAAAGTCGTAAAAGGAACCGTACCGCTTTCAGAAATGTTCGGTTATGTTACTTCCCTAAGAACTTTGTCTTCAGGTAGAGCAACGTCAACTATGGAATTCTCGCACTATGCGGAAACTCCATCGAGCATATCAGAAGAGGTAATTAAATCAGTAAAAGGAGTAACCGCTTAATTTTTCAGCAAGATGAGTCAAAAAATTAGAATAAAACTTAAATCTTACGATCACAATTTAGTGGATAAATCTGCTGAGAAGATTGTAAAAACAGTTAAGACAACCGGTGCTGTGGTTACTGGGCCAATCCCATTGCCAACGCACAAAAAGATATTTACGGTTTTGCGTTCGCCACACGTGAACAAGAAATCAAGAGAGCAATTCCAGTTGAGTTCTTATAAGAGATTATTGGATATTTACAGTTCTTCTTCAAAAACCATTGATGCTTTAATGAAATTAGAGCTTCCGAGTGGTGTAGAAGTCGAAATAAAAGTATAAATTTGCACGCCTTTTAAGAGAGAGGCAGACATGTCCGGAGCTGCGTGCGATGGAAAAACGGGAATAAGAAAAATATCTGGGTCACAGAATCTTTTCTTTGACCCAATTTTTTTGCCAAGAAATTGGTGTAATAAAAAAGTAAACAATTAATAATTATATATATGTCTGGGTTAATAGGAAGAAAAATCGGTATGACCAGCATCTTCGACGAGAATGGAAAGAATATTCCATGCACCGTTCTTGAAGCTGGACCATGCGTGGTTACCCAAGTCAGAACCGAAGAGGTTGACGGGTACAGTGCCCTTCAGCTTGGTTTCGATGACAAGGCAGAAAAACGTGCAAACAAGGCTGAACTTGGTCATGTTAAAAAAGCAGGTGCTTCTCCAAAGAAGAAAGTCGTTGAATTCCGAGATTTTGAAGGTGAACATAAATTAGGTGACACTTTGGGTGTTGATCTTTTTATGGAAGGTGAATTTGTAGATGTAATAGGTACATCAAAAGGAAAAGGTTTTCAAGGTGTTGTTAAAAGACACGGCTTTGCCGGAGTTGGTCAAGCAACCCACGGTCAGCATAACAGACTAAGAGCTCCTGGTTCCATTGGTGCAGCGTCTTATCCAGCTCGCGTTTTCAAAGGAATGAAAATGGCAGGTAGAATGGGTGGAGGAAGAGTAACAGTTCAAAACTTGAAAGTATTAAAAGTGGTTCCGGAGAAAAACCTTATTGTAGTAAAAGGTTGTGTTCCAGGTCATAAGAATGCTTACGTAACAATTGAGAAGTAATGAAGGTTGCAGTTTTAGATATTAAAGGAAAAGAAACGGGAAGAAAGGTTGAGCTTTCTGACGATGTTTTCGCTATAGAACCTAATGAGCATGCCATCTATTTAGATGTTAAGCGATATTTAGCACACCAAAGACAGGGTACTCACAAAGCTAAAGAGAGAGCTGAGATAGCGGGTAGTACCAGAAAGATAAAAAAACAGAAAGGAACGGGTACCGCAAGGGCTGGTAGTATTAAATCTCCTGTTTTTAGAGGTGGTGGTAGAATTTTTGGTCCTAGACCGAAAGATTACCAACAAAAATTAAACAAGAATGTTAAGCGTTTGGCAAGGAAATCTGCCTTAACATTAAAGTCAAAAGACAAAGCTTTGGTTGTTGTTGAAGACTTCAATTTTGAAGCTCCTAAAACCAAGGATTTTAAAGCGTTTTTGACCTCTCTTGGAATAGAAAATAAAAAGTCTCTTATAGTGTTGGGCGATTCAAATAATAATGTATATTTGTCGTCGCGCAATTTGGAGCGTTCCGAAGTTGTAAATAGCTCAGAATTAAGTACTTACAAGATTATTAATGCTGGTAAGGTAGTACTGACCGAAAGCGCTTTGGAAGGAATAGAATCGAACCTAAAGAAATAAGAATATCATGAGTGTGTTGATAAAACCAATCATTACGGAAAAAATGACCGCGGACAGCGAGCTTTTCAATCGTTATGGTTTCTATGTTGACCCAAAGGCCAACAAACTTCAGATCAAAGAAGCGGTTGAGACTACCTATGGTGTTTCTGTGGATAAAGTACGTACCATGAACTATGGTCCAAATCGTAAGAGTCGCTATACAAAAACAGGAATCCAACACGGAAAAACAAACGCCTTGAAAAAAGCGATTGTTGATGTGGCGGAAAGCGATATTATTGATTTTTACAGTAATCTATAAAGACAAGAAATGTCAGTTAGAAAATTAAAACCGATAACCCCTGGACAGCGTTTTAGAGTAGTAAACGGATTTGACGCGATTACTACTGATAAGCCGGAGAAAAGCTTGCTTGCTCCGTTAAAAAAGTCTGGTGGTAGGAACAGTCAAGGAAAAATGACCATTCGCCATAGAGGTGGAGGGCATAAAAGAAGATATCGTGTTATCGACTTCAAAAGAGATAAGCAGGGTGTTGATGCTACTATTGTATCAATCCAGTACGATCCTAACAGAACTGCATTTATCGCACTAGTTGAATATAAAGATGGCGAGAAGAGATATGTGGTTGCTCAAAATGGAATGCAGGTAGGTCAGAAGATTTCTTCTGGTACTAAGGCTGCTCCAGAAATTGGAAATGCACTTCCTTTAGGTGAAATTCCATTGGGTACCATTATTTCTTGTATTGAACTAAGACCAGGTCAAGGAGCTGTAATGGCAAGAAGTGCTGGTACTTTTGCGCAATTAATGGCAAAAGATGGAAAATTTGTTACCATTAAACTGCCATCTGGTGAAACACGTATGATATTGGCCAATTGTTTGGCTACTATTGGAGCTGTTTCTAACTCTGACCACCAATTATTGGTATCTGGTAAAGCCGGTAGAAGCAGATGGTTGGGTAGAAGACCAAGAACTAGGCCAGTAGCTATGAACCCTGTTGATCACCCAATGGGTGGTGGTGAAGGAAGGGCTTCTGGAGGTCATCCAAGATCTAAGAACGGTATTCCTGCTAAAGGATTTAGAACGCGTTCCAAGACAAAAGATACAAATAGATATATCATAGAACGTAGAAAGAAATAAAAGTAAAAGCAAATGGCACGTTCATTAAAAAAAGGACCTTACGTTCATCATAGTCTGGAAAAGAAAGTCCAGAATAATATAGATTCAGGTAAGAAAACGGTTATCAAAACATGGTCTAGAGCCTCAATGATAACGCCAGATTTCGTAGGACAAACTATAGCTGTGCATAATGGGAGACAATTTGTTCCTGTTTATGTAACGGAAAACATGGTAGGTCACAAGCTTGGAGAATTTTCACCTACAAGATCCTTTAGAGGTCATGCAGGAGCTAAAAACAAAGGAAAAAAGTAAGTAAGCTATGGGAGTTCGAAAAAAACAAATGGCCGAAAGGTTGAAGGAAGAGAAAAAGCAACTTGCTTTTGCAAAGCTTAACAACTGCCCTACCTCACCAAGAAAGATGCGTTTAGTAGCTGACTTGATTAGAGGAAAGCAGATAGAAATGGCACTTGCAATTTTAAAGTTCAATTCAAAAGAAGCTTCTAGAAAGTTGGAGAAACTTTTGCTTTCTGCAATTGCTAACTGGGAAGCTAAGAATGAGGATGCAAGTATTGAAGATGCGGACCTTTTTATAAAGGAAATCCGTGTGGATGGCGGTACTATGTTGAAAAGATTGCGTCCAGCACCACAAGGTAGAGCACATAGAATTAGAAAACGTTCCAATCATGTTACCATGGTTTTGGAATCTAATAACAACGTTCAAAGCTAGAGTATAATATGGGACAGAAAACCAATCCGATAGGAAATCGCTTAGGAATTATCAGAGGATGGGAATCCAACTGGTACGGCGGTAAAGATTACGGCGATAAGCTGGCTGAGGATGATAAAATAAGAAAATACATCCACGCACGTTTGGCGAAAGCAAGTGTGTCAAGGGTTATTATTGAAAGAACTTTAAAACTTATTACCATTACTATTACTACGGCAAGACCAGGTATTATTATTGGTAAAGGGGGCCAGGAAGTTGATAAGCTGAAAGAGGAGCTTAAGAAAATTACTGGTAAAGAAGTTCAAATCAATATTCATGAAATCAAAAGACCTGAGCTTGATGCCAATTTGGTAGCTGCAAGTGTTGCTAGACAGATTGAGAGCAGAATTTCATATAGACGTGCTATTAAAATGGCAGTTGCAGCAGCAATCCGTATGAATGCAGAAGGTATTAAGATTCAGATTTCTGGACGTTTGAACGGAGCTGAAATGGCACGTTCTGAGTCTTATAAAGAAGGAAGAATCCCTTTGTCAACTTTCCGTGCAGATGTAGATTATGCTTTACATGAGGCGCACACTACGTACGGAAGATTGGGAATCAAAGTTTGGATTATGAAGGGTGAGGTTTATGGTAAAAGAGAACTTTCCCCATTAGTAGGATTGTCCAAAGGTCAAGGAAAAGGCGGCAAACAAGATGGTAAAAAACCACAACGTCGTAGAAAGTAATAAGATAAAGTAAAGGTAAAATGTTACAGCCAAAAAGAACAAAATTTCGTAAAGCCCAGAAGGGACGTATGAAAGGAGACTCCCAAAGAGGGCACCAACTTTCCAATGGAATGTTTGGTATTAAGTCCTTGGATTCACACTTCATCACTTCTCGTCAGATAGAAGCTGCACGTATTGCTGCGACAAGGTACATGAAAAGGCAAGGTCAACTGTGGATTAAAATATTCCCGGACAAACCTATCACTAAAAAGCCTCTTGAAGTACGTATGGGTAAAGGTAAAGGTGCTCCTGAATATTTTGTTGCAGTTGTTAAGCCAGGAAGAATCATGTTTGAGGTAGCTGGAGTTCCAATGGATGTTGCAAAAGAAGCATTGAGGCTTGCGGCGCAAAAATTACCAGTGAAGACTAAGTTTATCGTAGCAAGGGATTATTCCGCTTAATTTTTAATTGAGAAGAAGATGAAACAATCAGAGATAAAAGAACTTTCAATTGAAGAGCTAAAAGAAAGATTAGCTGAGCATAAAAAACAACACGCTGATTTGAAAGTAGCGCATTCAGTTACTCCTTTGGAAAATCCTTTACAGATAAGAAAAACGAGAAGGACGGTAGCAAGACTTGCAACAGAATTAACAAAAAGGGAATTACAATAATTGGTTCTGCCTTATGGAAAAAAGAAATTTAAGAAAAGAAAGAATAGGGGTTGTTACCAGCAATAAAATGGAGAAATCGATTGTGGTTGCTGAAGTAAAGCGAGTAAAGCACCCTATGTACGGTAAGTTCGTTTTGAAGACCAAGAAGTACGTTGCCCATGATGAAAAGAATGATTGCAAGGAAGGTGACACTGTTAAAATAATGGAAACAAGACCATTGAGTAAGACTAAATGTTGGAGACTGGTTGAAATCCTTGAAAGAGCTAAATAATTATGTTACAGCAAGAATCTAGATTAAAGGTCGCGGACAACACCGGTGCAAAAGAAGTTTTGACCATTCGTGTGCTTGGAGGAACAAAAAGAAGATATGCTTCATTGGGAGATAAGATTGTGGTGACTGTTAAAGAAGCCGCCCCCAATGGTACTGTAAAAAAAGGTTCTGTTTCAACAGCTGTTGTGGTTCGTACAAAGAAAGAAGTAAGAAGACCGGATGGCTCTTACATCCGTTTTGATGACAACGCATGTGTGTTATTGAATCCAACAGGTGAAATGAGAGGAACTAGGGTTTTTGGACCAGTTGCCAGAGAGCTTAGGGACAAGCAGTTCATGAAGATTGTTTCATTAGCTCCAGAGGTGCTTTAAAAGAAATATCAGAAAGATGAAGTTGAAAATAAAAACAGGAGATACGGTAAGGGTCGTTGCGGGAGACCACAAAGGCACTGAGGGCAAAGTACTTCAGCTTGACCGTGAAAAGAACAAAGCTATCGTGGAAGGAGCCAATATAGTCTCTAAGCACGAAAAGCCGAGTGCAAAGAATCCTCAAGGAGGAATTGTAAAAAAAGAAGCTCCTATCCATGTTTCCAACCTTTCGTTGATCGATCCAAAATCTGGAGAGAATACACGAGTAGGGTATGAAGTGAGAGATGGAAAGAAAGTTAGATTTGCGAAGAAATCCAATGAAGTAATTTAGTTATGAGTTACATTCCAAGATTAAAGACAGAATATAAGGAACGTGTTGTAAAGGCATTGTCCGAAGAGTTTGGTTACAAAAATGTAATGCAAGTTCCAAAGTTGGAGAAGATAGTTGTCAGCCGTGGGGTTGGTGCTGCCGTATCTGACAAGAAACTTATCGATCATGCGGTTGATGAGTTGTCGAATATTACTGGGCAAAAGGCGATTGCTACCCTTTCAAAAAAGGATGTTGCTTCCTTTAAATTGAGAAAAGGTATGCCAATTGGTGCCAAAGTAACTCTTAGAGGTGAAAGAATGTATGAGTTCTTGGATAGATTGATTACATCTGCACTTCCTAGAGTACGTGATTTTCAAGGGATAAAGGCTACAGGTTTTGATGGAAGGGGTAATTATAACCTTGGTGTTACGGAGCAAATCATTTTCCCAGAGATCAATATTGATAAAATCAACAGAATTAACGGTATGGATATCACATTCGTTACTTCTGCAGACACAGATAAAGAAGCTAAATCATTGTTAACCGAATTGGGATTACCCTTTAAAAAGAACTAAGTATGGCTAAGGAATCAATGAAAGCCCGTGAGGTAAAAAGGGCTAAAACGGTAGCAAAATATGCTGAAAAGAGAAAGGCTTTGAAAGAAGCGGGTGATTATGAAGCTTTACAAAAGCTTCCTAAGAACGCATCTCCAGTACGTATGCGTAACCGATGCAAATTGACTGGAAGACCAAGAGGGTATATGAGAACATTTGGTATATCTAGGGTTACTTTTAGGGAAATGGCCAATCAAGGTTTGATCCCGGGAGTTAAAAAAGCAAGTTGGTAAACAGATAAAGAAAAGAAATGCTTACAGATCCAATTTCAGATTATTTGACCAGAATTAGAAATGCCAGTAGTGCAGGTCATAGGGTAGTGGATATTCCCGCTTCCAATCTAAAAAGACAGATTACCAAAATATTGTTCGATCAAGGATATATTTTGAGCTACAAGTTCGAGGATAACAAAGTTCAAGGGAACATTAAAATTGCCTTGAAGTATGATAAGTTTACCAAAGAGCCGGTTATTAAAAAATTGCAAAGGGTAAGTAAACCTGGACTACGTAAATATGCAGGTTCAGGTGAATTGCCAAGAGTTCTTAACGGTTTGGGTGTTGCTATTGTTTCAACATCTCACGGAGTTATGACAAGCAAACAAGCTAAGCAAGATAACGTAGGTGGCGAAGTTTTGTGCTACGTTTATTAATTGAGTAAAGAGAAAAAAAATGTCTAGAATAGGTAACAATCCAATTACAATTCCTGATGGAGTCACTATAGAAGTGAACGAGAATGTAGTTACCGTTAAAGGTAAGTTGGGAGAACTGTCTCAAGAATTTTCAGGGGTTACAGTTAAGGTTGAAGATGGAAGCATTCATGTGGCAAGACCCTCTGATTCCAAAGAGCATAAAGCCAAGCACGGTCTTTACAGATCATTGTTTTTGAATATGGTTGAAGGAGTTTCCAAAGGATGGACCAAAGAACTTGAATTGGTTGGTGTAGGGTACAGAGCAAGTAACCAAGGACAAAAATTGGATTTGGCTCTAGGTTTCTCTCATAACATTGTAATGAATATTGCTTCAGAAGTAAAAATTGAAGCTGTTTCTGAGAAAGGAAAGAACCCGATTATAAAGTTAACGTCTCATGACAAACAATTGGTTGGTCAAGTGGCTGCCAAGATTAGAGCTTTCCGTAAGCCTGAGCCTTACAAAGGAAAAGGAATCAAGTTTGTAGGTGAGCAGTTAAGAAGAAAAGCCGGTAAATCAGCATAATAAGTAATACGATGGGATTATCTAAGACCGAAAGAAAATTACGAATCAGAAGAAGAATACGAAAGGTTTCTGCTGGTACTGAAACAAGGCCGAGATTGTCTGTTTTCAGAAGTAATAAAGAGATATACGCTCAATTGATTGATGATAACAATGGTGTCACATTGGCAGCGGCATCATCAAGAGATAAAGGTGTAGACGCAAAAGGAACAAAAATTGAGATTGCGAGCCAAGTCGGTAAAGCAATTGCAGAGAAAGCTGCAAAACTAGGTTTTGAAACAGTGGCTTTTGATAGAGGTGGAAACCTTTACCATGGAAGAGTTAAATCATTGGCTGAAGGAGCTAGGGAAGCAGGACTTAAATTCTAATAAACTATGTACCAGAAATACAAAAACGTAGAAACAGTTAAGCCAGGTGGACTGGAGTTGAAAGATCGTTTGGTTGGTGTCCAAAGGGTTACTAAAGTTACCAAAGGTGGTAGAGCATTCGGTTTTTCGGCAATTGTTGTTGTTGGTGATGAGAATGGTGTGGTAGGACATGGTTTAGGAAAATCTAAAGAAGTTGCTACTGCTATTGCCAAGGCTATTGAAGATGCTAAAAAGAATTTAATAAGAATTCCTTTGAACAAAGGAACACTTCCTCATGAGCAGAAAGGAAAGTATGGTGGTGCACGGGTATATATTCAGCCAGCATCTCATGGTACAGGAGTTATTGCAGGTGGTGCGGTTAGAGCAGTATTGGAAGCAGTAGGAGTACATGATGTACTTTCAAAATCGCAAGGTTCTTCCAATCCCCACAATGTTGTTAAAGCCACTTTTGATGCGCTTTTACAATTAAGAGGAGCACAAACAGTAGCTAACCAAAGAGGTATTTCTTTAGAAAAAGTCTTTAAGGGATAAATAAGAGGATATTATGTCAAAGATTAAGGTTAAACAAGTAAAGAGCGCTATTAAGAGAACCCAAAACCAAAAAAGAACTTTGGAGGCTCTTGGTTTGCGTAAGATTGGGCATGTTGTTGAGCATGATGCAACGCCTAATATCCTTGGAATGATAAATAAGGTAAAACACTTGGTTTCCACTGAGGAAGCTTAAAATATAACGGTACATGGATTTACATAATCTTAAACCAGCAGAAGGCGCTGTTAACAGAGATGGAAAACGCTTAGGAAGAGGTCAAGCTTCTGGTAAAGGCGGAACTGCCGCAAGAGGGCATAAAGGTGCAAAGTCTAGATCTGGATATTCCAAGAAGATTGGTTTTGAAGGTGGGCAAATGCCTTTACAGCGTCGTGTTCCTAAATTTGGTTTTAAGAACATCAACAGAAAGGAATACCAAGGAATCAATTTGAGCAAATTGCAAGAGTTGGTGGATAATGGTACCCTTAAAAAGGAAGTAACCTTGGATATTCTTGTTGAGAACAGATTGGCTCACAAGAATGATTTAGTGAAAATTTTAGGAAATGGCGAATTAAAGGCATCTCTAAAAATATCAGTACATAAATTTACTGCTTCTGCTAAAGCAGCAATTGAAGCCGCAGGAGGTGAAGCAATAAGTTTATAAGAAAAATAGCATGAAGAAATTTATTGAGACCATATCAAATATTTGGAAGATAGAAGAACTAAGACAACGAATCCTCGTTACCCTTGGTTTACTTATAGTGTACCGTTTTGGTGCCCAAGTTGTCCTTCCAGGTATTGATACTTCCCAATTGGCGCAATTAACCTCTAATACCGAACAAGGTATTTTGGGTATTCTTAATGCTTTTACCGGTGGAGCTTTTGCAAATGCTTCTGTTTTTGCATTGGGTATTATGCCATACATTTCTGCTTCTATTGTAGTTCAACTAATGGGAATTGCCATTCCTTATTTGCAAAAATTACAGAAAGAAGGAGAAAGTGGTAGAAAGACCATTAATCAAATTACACGATGGCTGACCATTGCTATCTGTATTGTTCAAGCTCCAGCATATTTATTTGGTTTAGGTGCTCTTGGAGTTCCGGACAGTGCTTTTGTATTGGGCAAAGGACCTGATTTCATAATCCCTGCTGTAATCATATTGGTGACAGGATGTGTGTTTGCTATGTGGTTGGGAGAAAAAATTACGGATAAAGGTATCGGAAACGGTATTTCTTTATTGATTATGATTGGTATTATTGCTACAATGCCACAGTCGTTCGTTCAAGAATTTATATCTAGAACAACCAACAATACAGGTGGTATTATGTTTATCCTTATAGAAGTTATCATTTGGTTCTTGGTAATATTGGCCAGTGTCCTTTTGGTAATGGCAATAAGACAAATTCCAGTACAGTATGCTAGAAGAACTGCTTCGGGCGGGTATGAGAAAAACGTTATGGGGTCTAGACAGTACATCCCATTAAAGTTGAATGCATCTGGAGTAATGCCTATCATTTTTGCACAAGCCATTATGTTCGCACCTAGTTTATTGGGTAGAACGTTTAACAATACAGCTGTTGGCCAATGGATGGAAGTCCAGTTTGCCGATATATTTGGATTGGCATATAATATCCTGTTTGCTGTGTTGATTATCATATTTACATATTTCTATACAGCTATTACAGTTCCTACGAATAAAATGGCTGATGATTTAAAAAGAAGTGGTGGATTTATTCCTGGAATACGACCTGGCAAAGAAACTGGGGATTATCTGGATAAAATTATGTCGTTGATCACATTACCTGGTTCTGTCTTCTTGGCGCTATTGGCAGTTTTACCTGCTGTGGTTGTAAAGTTGATGGATGTGCAGGCGGGTTGGGCCTTGTTCTATGGCGGTACTTCGCTGTTGATTATGGTTGGTGTTGCAATCGACACGGTGCAACAAGTAAATTCATATTTGTTGAATAGACATTATGATGGTTTGATGAAAACCGGAAAAAATAGAAAAGTAGCATAATTTATGGCAAAGCAGCCAGCAATAGAACAAGACGGAACAATAATAGAGGCATTGTCAAATGCAATGTTCCGGGTAGAATTAGAAAATGGGCATGTTGTTACGGCACATATCTCTGGGAAAATGCGTATGCATTATATAAAATTACTTCCTGGAGACAAGGTAAAACTTGAAATGAGCCCATACGATTTAACAAAAGCAAGAATTACTTACAGATACTAATACGATGAAAGTAAGAGCATCAATAAAGAAGAGAAGCGCCGAATGCAAGATAGTTCGCAGAAAAGGCAGATTATACGTAATCAACAAAAAGAATCCTAGATTTAAACAAAGACAAGGGTAATTATGGCAAGAATCGCAGGTGTAGATATACCAAAACAAAAGCGTGGAGTTATTTCACTTACCTACATTTACGGAATTGGTAAAAGTAGGGCGCAAGAGATTTTAGAGAAAGCCCAAGTAAGCGAGGATACTAAAGTTTCAGATTGGAATGATGAAGAAATAGGAAGAATCAGGGATTCTGTTTCCTCTTATACAATTGAAGGTGAACTTCGTTCAGAAACACAATTGAACATCAAACGTTTGATGGATATTGGTTGTTATCGTGGAATTCGTCATAGATCAGGATTGCCACTAAGAGGTCAACGTACCAAGAATAACTCTAGGACGAGAAAAGGAAAAAGAAAAACGGTTGCCAACAAGAAGAAAGCAACTAAATAATAGGTAGGTATTATGGCAAAGGCAAATACTAAAACAGCTAAGAAGCGCAAAGTAATAGTAGAATCTACAGGTGAGGCTCATGTTACTGCTTCATTCAACAATATCATTATTTCTTTGACCAATAAAAAAGGAGATGTAATCTCTTGGTCATCTGCTGGTAAACTTGGTTTTAGGGGTTCTAAAAAGAACACACCTTATGCAGCTCAAGTTGCAGCTGAAGATTGTGCTAAAGTTGCACATGAAGCGGGTCTAAGAAAAGTGAAAGTATATGTAAAAGGACCAGGAAATGGTAGAGAATCTGCCATTCGTTCTATTCATAATGCTGGTATAGAAGTAACAGAAATAGTTGATGTTACCCCACTTCCGCACAACGGTTGTAGACCACCAAAAAGAAGAAGAGTTTAATTAGTTAATAAATCGGCCCGTTAGGGTCTTCACGAAAGTGCTTTATAGATTATCGAAGGATAAGCCTTAATTCATAATCGCACTTTCCAATTTAAAGAAGATGGCAAGATACACAGGACCAAAATCAAAAATCGCTAGAAAATTTGGAGAAGCGATTTTCGGAGACGATAAAGCCTTCGAAAAGAAAAGTTACCCTCCAGGACAACACGGTAACAACAGACGTCGTGGAAAAAAGTCTGAATATGCAATCCAGTTGATGGAGAAGCAAAAAGCCAAGTATACCTACGGTATTTTGGAAAAACAATTTAGAAACCTTTTCGAAAAAGCTAACAGAAGCAAAGGGGTAACCGGTGAGGTCTTACTTCAATTGTGTGAGTCCCGTTTAGATAATGTAGTCTACAGAATGGGTCTTTCTCCTACGAGAAGTGGTGCAAGACAATTGGTTTCACACAGACATATCATCGTAAACGGTGAAATAGTAAACATTCCTTCTTACTCTTTAAAACCAGGAGATGTGGTTGGAGTTAGGGAAAAATCCAAATCCGTTCAAGCGATCCTTGATTCACTGTCTAATAACAGTAGCGTTTACGAATGGATTACCTGGAATACTGAAAAGCAAGAAGGTTCTTTTGTAACCGTTCCAGAAAGAATGCAGATTCCTGAAAATATCAAGGAACAATTAATCGTCGAGTTATACTCTAAATAAAATCAACATTAATCCAATATGGCATTACTAAATTTTCAGAAGCCCGATAAAGTTATAATGATAGATTCAACCGATTTCGAAGGGAAATTTGAATTTCGCCCTTTGGAACCTGGTTACGGATTAACAGTTGGAAATGCGTTAAGAAGAGTTCTTCTTTCCTCTTTGGAAGGTTTTGCAATCACTTCTGTTCGTATTGATGGAGTTGAACATGAGTTTTCTGTTATTCCTGGCGTTGTTGAAGACGTTACAGAAATGATATTGAACCTTAAGCAAGTTCGTTTCAAAAGACAGATTGATGATGTTGAGAGCGAAACAGTTTCTGTTTCCGTTAGTGGAAAAGAACAATTGACTGCTGGTGATTTTCAAAAATTCATCTCTGGATACCAAGTACTAAATCCAGATTTAGTTATCTGTAACATGGATCCTAAAGTAAGTATTAACCTAGAGGTTATTATTGAAAAAGGACGTGGTTACGTTCCTGCTGAGGAAAACAAAAAATCCAATGCACCTTTGGGTAGTATTGCGGTTGATTCTGTTTACACTCCGGTAAAGAACGTAAAGTACAGTATTGAAAACTTTAGGGTTGAGCAAAAAACCGATTACGAAAAATTGGTTTTTGAAATCGTAACAGATGGTTCTATCCACCCTAAAGATGCATTGACTGAAGCTGCTAAAGTTTTGATTCACCACTTCATGTTATTCTCTGATGAGCGTATTACATTAGAAGCTGATGAAATTGCACAAACTGAAACATATGATGAAGAATCTTTACATATGCGTCAGTTGTTGAAAACCAAATTGGTAGACATGGACTTGTCCGTTAGGGCTTTAAACTGTCTTAAAGCTGCTGAAGTTGATACTTTGGGAGATTTGGTTTCTTTCAACAAGAATGATTTAATGAAGTTCAGAAACTTTGGTAAAAAATCATTGACCGAATTGGAAGAGTTGGTAATCAACAAAGGCCTTCAATTTGGAATGGATTTATCCAAATATAAATTGGACAAAGATTAAGTAATCATATTTTGCTCCTCGTGGTACTACGAGTTAGGAAGCAAGATGATAAAACAAAAACATGAGACACGGAAAGAAATTTAATCACTTAGGTAGAACAGCTGCCCACAGAAAGGCAATGTTGGCCAATATGGCGTGTTCCCTAATAGAACATAAAAGAATCAACACTACAGTTGCCAAAGCAAAAGCGTTAAAGCAATTTGTGGAGCCGTTGATTACCAAGTCTAAAGTAGAGAACAATCAAACTACTGAGAAAGGTACTCACAACAGAAGGATTGTTTTTAGTAACCTAAGGAACAAGTATGCTGTTACAGAACTTTTCAGCACAGTTGCGGAAAAAGTTGCTGATAGACCGGGAGGATATACAAGAATCATCAAGTTGGGTAACCGTCTTGGAGATAACGCTGATATGGCCATGATAGAGTTAGTGGACTTCAACGAAGTTTATAACGCTGGAAAACCTGCCAAGAAAACCACACGAAGAAGTAGAAGAGGTGGAGGTAAAAAAGTAGAAGCTGCTGCTCCAGTTGCTGAAACCAAAACAGCAGATGATTCAGAAGAATAGCAATATGTTATTAACTATTGTATTAGAAAAAAAAGGATAAGTGAAAACTTATCCTTTTTTTATGTTTTTTTGTCAAACTTGAAATTAAAAATCGCATGAAGTATCACTCAAAGAAAAGAGCACTGTTATTACTGGCAGATGGTACTATTTTTTATGGCAAAGCCATTGGGAATAATGAAGGTACCGCTGTTGGAGAAGTATGTTTCAACACCGGAATGACGGGTTATCAAGAAATTTTTACGGACCCCTCCTATTTTGGCCAATTAATGGTTACGACCAATGCACATATTGGTAACTATGGAACCAATGCGGAAGAAATAGAATCGGATTCCATAAAAATTGCTGGACTTATCGTAAAAAACTTTAGTTATGAGTATTCACGTCCAAGTGCGGACATGAGCCTATTGGATTTTTTGGAGAAGAACAATCTTTTTGCCATTTCTGATGTGGATACCAGGGCATTGGTAAGCTATATTCGTGATAACGGGGCAATGAACGCTTTAATTTCCACAAGAGTTGATGAGATAGAAGAATTAAAAAAAGAGTTGGCCAACGTTCCAAGTATGGAAGGGTTGGAACTCTCCTCTAAAGTTTCAACTGCAGAACCATATTACTTTGGCGAAGAAAATGCTACATATAAAATTTCAGCCTTAGATATAGGTATCAAGAAGAACATTCTTAGAAACCTTGCTAAAAGAGGAGCTTATATAAAAGTATTTCCATACAATACTCCATTTGAAGAAATGAAGAAATGGAATCCAGATGGATATTTCATATCCAATGGACCTGGAGATCCAGAACCCTTGACAGATGCTATTTCTGCAACAAAGGAGATGATAAAATCCAATAAACCATTATTTGGAATATGCCTAGGGCATCAAGTGCTGGCATTGGCAAATGGCGTTTCAACATATAAAATGCACAATGGGCATAGAGGGATTAACCATCCAATTCTCAATTTAGTCACCGGAAAAGGGGAAATAACTTCGCAAAACCATGGTTTTGCTGTGAATAGGGAAGAAACAGAAGCTAATCAAGATTTGGAGATTACCCATTTGCATCTTAATGATGATACAGTAGCTGGTATCAAAATGAAAGGAAAAGAAGTGTTTTCTGTTCAATATCACCCAGAAGCCAGCCCTGGACCACATGATGCAGATTATTTATTCGATCAATTTTTTGAAGCGATCAAGACAAGTCGCAACTAAAACGTTGTAGTTTATTTTTAGGTTATTATCAGTGTTTTATGAGTATTATCATGAAGCTAAAAAGTTCACCTTTCGTATCTTAGCCAAATTAATTTCAACCATAAATATTAAGTTCAGATGAGCATTATTATAAACATTCATGCAAGACAGATTTTAGACTCAAGAGGTAATCCAACAGTAGAAGTAGATGTGCTGACCGAAAACGGAATTTTGGGAAGAGCAGCTGTGCCTTCTGGAGCATCTACGGGAGAGCATGAAGCTGTTGAGTTAAGAGATGGTGGAAATTCATTTATGGGAAAAGGTGTTGGCCAGGCGGTTAATAATGTCAACACAACTATAGCAGAAGAATTAGTGGGAACGTCAGTTTTTGAACAAAACTATATTGATGAAACCATGATTGCTTTGGATGGAACACCAAACAAATCCAAGCTGGGGGCAAATGCAATTCTAGGGGTATCTCTTGCCGTTGCTAAAGCTGCCGCAAATGAATTGGGCATGCCTTTGTATAGATATGTTGGTGGCGTTAGTGCAAATACATTACCGGTGCCTATGATGAATATTATTAATGGAGGTTCTCACTCAGATGCTCCAATTGCTTTTCAAGAGTTTATGGTAATGCCGGTTAAGGCGAAAAGCTTTTCGCACTCCATGCAAATGGGAACTGAGATTTTTCACAATTTGAAAAAAGTTCTACACGATAGAGGACTAAGTACCGCTGTAGGTGATGAAGGCGGTTTTGCACCTAATCTGGCAGGAGGAACTGAAGATGCTTTGGATACCATTGCTAAAGCTGTTGACAAGGCTGGATATAAACTAGGTGATGATGTAATGATTGCTCTAGATTGTGCCGCTGCAGAATTTTTCGTAGACGGTAAATATGACTATACAAAGTTCGAAGGTGATAAAGGTGTTGTAAGAACTTCAGAAGAACAAGCTCAATATTTAGCTGATTTATCTGCAAAGTATCCTATCATTTCAATCGAGGATGGTATGGATGAAAATGATTGGGATGGATGGAAATCATTAACAGATAAGATTGGGGATAAGGTACAGTTAGTTGGGGATGACTTGTTTGTAACCAATGTGGAGCGTTTATCAAAAGGAATCGAAAATGGTATAGCCAACTCTATCCTTATAAAAGTAAATCAAATAGGCACGCTTTCTGAAACAATTGCTGCAGTTAATATGGCAAAGAATGCTGGGTATACTTCCGTAATGTCCCACCGTTCAGGAGAAACCGAAGATAATACTATTGCAGATTTAGCAGTCGCTTTGAATACAGGACAAATTAAGACAGGTTCTGCTTCAAGAAGTGATAGAATGGCCAAGTACAATCAGTTGTTGCGTATTGAAGAGGAGCTGGGAAGTATAGCTTACTATCCACAAGAGAAAGCTTTCAAAATAAAGTAATGATAATGATTTTTTAGCACTATGAACGCCTTTCTCAATTGGGAAAGGCTTTTTTTTGTTTCAGAAATAAACTTTGGTTAACTTAATTGACTAAACAAAACTTACCTAATGAACAATTTTCTTTTTGCTGCGGCAGAAAATGATGCTTTGGCCAATTGTAAGGCTGGTGGAATGGGAGACGTGGTTAGAGACGTTCCTAGACAAATTTCAGAACAAGGAGATAAGGTTCATGTAATTGTACCGTCGTACTCTAGACTTCATCAAGATGGTCTATTTAAAACAAACCTAAACTTTAGTCTAAGAGGACTGTCCTATACCGCGGAACTTTACGAGGTAAAACCAAAGAAAGAATACCCAAATATTGTCCATTATGTAATACACCACCCTGAAATTGAAGCAGGTGACATTGCCCATATCTATCATAATGACCCCGAAGAACCTTTCTATACGGATGCGGTAAAATACTTTATTTTTTGCACCGCTGTGGCCGAGGCTATTAAAAAAGGAGCTTTTGGGAAGTTGGATATTATTCATCTACATGATTGGCACTCAAGTTTGCTTTTATTTTTAAGGGAATACCATAAGGATTATCAGAGCCTAAAAGATATTCGTACCGTTTATAGTATCCACAATTTGGCCATTCAAGGTATTAGACCATTTGATGATAATTACTCATCGCTTAAGAACTGGTTTCCAGATATACCAATTGACTATATGTCACTAATGGATTATCGGTACCAGGATTGTATTAACCTAATGGCAGTTGGTATCCGTTTTGCTGATGCCGTACATACCGTTTCTCCTTCCTATAAAGAAGATGTGTTGCTTCCTAGTTCCCCGCCGGAGTTTATTGGTGGCGAAGGGTTAGAAAAAGACTTATTAAAAGCTGATGAAGAGGGAAGACTCTTTGGTATTTTGAATGGGTGCAATTACAAAAATATCAATGCAGAAGAAAAAGGTTTTATTTACAGAAATACTGTGAAAGCCCTTTTTAGGTGGCTACAAGAAGAATCAAAAAAATACAAAGCTGATTTTTTGGCGCATACAGGTGAAAAAATAATGGAATACGTGGATAACAGACCAAAATTCATTGTATCCAGCGTAGCTAGATTAACAGAGCAAAAATTTTACTTTTTTAGACGTTCCCCTGAGGCTTTTGTTGAAATTCTGAAAAAGCTAGAAAAGGTAGATGGTATTTTCATGCTTTTAGGCACTGGAGCCCCTGAGTATGAGGAGCTTTTTAGAAAATTGAGCTACGAGCATAAGAATTTTGTTTTTACCAATGGCCAATCTGAAAGCCTTATTGACTCCATTTATCTAGAGTCAGATCTATATTTTATGCCAAGTCTTTTTGAGCCCTGCGGAATTAGTCAAATGCTGGCTATGCGAAATGGAAACCCTTGCTTGGTTCATCATACGGGAGGTTTAAAAGATACCGTCTCTCATATGAAAACAGGCTTTAGTTTTGATGGAGATACTTATGATGAAAAAATCAAGAGTATGTTGGAAGGTTTTGATCTAGCCTTAGATGTTTATAAGAATGATAAACCTGCATGGAAAAAAATTCAAAATGCGGCCAAGAAAAAGAGATTTACCTGGAAGAAATCTGTAGATAACTATTATAGAGAGTTGTATAATTTTAGTTAGCTACCCCGTTAGTTTACGACTTATAAAATAAGCAGTTCCTGAACCATAATTGAAGCCTGGAATATTGTTAATGGCCGTGCTTTTTCGTAAATTTCAGGTTCTATTTTATTAATCTATTAAAACATACAATGTCGGACAAAGCTATACTTGAATATGATGGTAAAAAATACGAATTCCCAGTTATTAAAGGTACTGAGGATGAACTAGCTATAGATATAAAAACACTTAGAGGAGTAAGTAGTATAGTAACCATTGATCCAGGCTATAAAAATACAGGTTCATGTGAGAGTGCTATCACTTTTTTGGATGGAGAAAAAGGAATTTTAAGATATAGGGGATATTCTATTGAAGAGTTGGCTGAGAAGGCTGATTTTTTAGAAGTGGCCTATCTTTTAATTTTTGGAGAATTGCCAAACAAGGAACAATTAGATACTTTTCATAACGATATTAAGGAGGAGTCCCATGTAGACGAGGAAATGAAGAAGATATTGGATGGTTTCCCAAAGTCAGCCCACCCAATGGGTGTATTATCTTCCTTAACAAGTGCTTTAGTAGCCTTTAATCCTATTTCAGTTGACGTTTCTTCAGAAACCGCAATGTACAGTTCCATAGTTCGTATTCTTGCTAAGTTTCCAGTTTTAGTTGCTTGGGCACAACGTAAAAAGAAAGGGCTGCCCTTAGATTATGGAGATGATACGTTAGGCTATGTAGAAAACATCCATAAAATGATGTTTAAAAAGCCAAACCAAGAGTATAAAAGGGACCTGATTGCTATAGATGCATTAGATAAGCTATTGATTTTACATGCAGACCATGAGCAAAATTGCTCTACATCTACAGTTCGTATAGTAGGTTCATCCCATGCCGGTCTTTTTGCTTCATTATCAGCAGGAATTTCTGCATTGTGGGGCCCTTTACATGGTGGTGCCAACCAAGCGGTTTTAGAGATGCTTGAAGCTATTCAAGAAGATGGAGGGGATACAAAAAAATATATGGCCAAAGCCAAAGACAAAAATGACCCATTTAGGTTAATGGGCTTTGGACACAGAGTATATAAGAACTTTGATCCAAGAGCAAAGATTATCAAAAAATCTGCTGATGAAGTATTGGGTAATCTTGGAATTGAAGACCCAATCTTGGATATTGCAAAAGCTCTTGAAAAAGAAGCTTTGGAAGATGAGTACTTTGTAAAAAGGAAACTTTATCCTAATGTAGACTTTTACTCAGGAATTATCTACAGGGCATTAGGCATTCCAACTGAGATGTTTACGGTAATGTTTGCGCTAGGAAGACTGCCAGGTTGGATTGCTCAATGGAGGGAGATGAGATTGAGAGGTGAGCCGATAGGAAGGCCTAGACAAATTTATATTGGGGAAAATCTTAGACCTTTTGTTAAGGTGGAAAAAAGATAAACTAATGTACAAAATAGAAGTATAGAGGTGAGGCGATTTGAGAAAATCGCCTTTTCTTATTTATAATTTTGCAATGTTACCGTTAGAATGGAGGTTTAAAAACCTATCCTTATCATAACATATTTGCATAATACCTTGGTGATAATACTTCTGAATTTCTGATAAAGAACCAGTATTGATTTTGGTTTTACACCTTAGATATTCCGTGTGGAGAAACTCATGGCCATCTATTGCATTAAGATTCTTTATGGTTGAGTCTAGAGAGCGGTGGTAATTTTCCAAACATAAATCTATCTCTTCAATAAAGACCCTATCTTCTTTAGGCACATCTATGAGCATAGTGCTAAAAAACTGTGAATAATCACTTTTAGTAATACAATCGGAATACTTTGTAGAATAATCTGTAGCCTTACTTTCTTCTGTATTAAAAACTTTGGATAAGGATATTTTTCCAGGGAAAGAATTCATGGATAGCAAACCAATGCTCACCATGATGATAAAACATAAAGGGAAAACAACTTTTTTCATCCTGAAGTCTCTTTCTCAGATTAAATGTAAGGATAACAATGTAATTTTTTGCATTTTAGCACAAGAATTTATTGAAAAAACTTCAATTTATATATCTGTAAATCAGATAGTTGAATGATAAAGGAAGAAATTTGGAAAGGGCTGTAAAAACCCCTAATAAAATTGGGTTTTTTCTGTTTTTGTAAAAGGAAAATCGCCAGTAAAGCACTAGTTTTGCCATAGAATTTTTAGGGATTTTCTCCTATTGGAGATTATGGTGTCCCCTTTGGTTTTGAAAAAATATTGTATGATGCAGTTGCATATTGTAGATGAAACAAGTCCGCTAAAAGCGGTGATTTTGGGAACGGCAGAAAGTTGTGGTCCAACTCCAGTTCCAGAAGAAGCATATGACCCAAAATCCTTGGAACATATTCTCGCGGGGACATACCCCAAAGAAGCTGATATGACAAAGGAGATGGAAGCTTTTTTAGATGTTTTTAAAAAGTATAAGGTTGAAGTCTTTAGACCGTCCGTTTTAAAAGATTGTAATCAGATCTTTTCAAGAGATATAGCTTTTGTGATTGAGGATAAATTATTTCATGCCAATATATTACCAGATAGAGAGCGTGAGTTTGAAGCAATTGACCATGTTTTGGATAAAATAAATCCAAACAAAGTTATAAGACCTCCAGAGGAAGTCCATATAGAAGGGGGAGACGTAATGCCATGGAACGAATATATTTTTATTGGCACTTATACAGGTAAAGATTATCCAGATTTTATTACTGCAAGGACCAATAAAGCTGCTGTGGAATATATTCGAAGTCAATTTCCGCACAAAAAGGTAAAGTCTTTTGAGCTGAGGAAATCCAATACCAATGCGAAGGAGAACGCATTGCATTTGGACTGCTGTTTTCAACCAGTAGGAAAGGATAAAGCCATTTTACATAAAAATGGGTTTTTGGTAGAGGAAGAATACCAATGGCTGGTAGATTATTTTGGAAAGGAGAACGTATTTGAAATCACCAAAGACGAGATGTACAATATGTTTAGCAATGTATTCTCTATTTCTCCTGAAGTGGTAGTTTCAGAAAAGAGCTTCACAAGATTGAATACTTGGCTTAGAGAACAAGGTTTTACGGTTGAAGAAATTCCATATTCTGAAATCGCCAAACAAGAAGGCCTTCTACGTTGCAGCACACTACCTTTAATAAGAGCATAAACTAACTTTTTCAATGCAAGTAACAAATACCATTTTAATGATCAGGCCTGTCAATTTCAGGAAGAACGAGCAGACGGCCGTTAACAATTACTTTCAAGAAGATTTAAGTATAAAAAATGACGAAATCAACAAGAAAGCTCAAAATGAGTTTGACGATTTTGTAACCAAACTCAGAAATCACGGAGTCAATGTTATTGTGGTTGATGATAAAAAAGAAACTGACACTCCAGATTCCATATTTCCAAATAATTGGATTTCCTTTCATGAAAGTGGGACAGTGTGCGTGTATCCCATGTTTGCGGAAAATCGAAGAAAGGAACGTAGAGAAGATATTTTTGATATTTTGGAAGGACATGGTTTTCGTATAGATAATATTGTAGATTATACTGCAGCAGAAGAGGAAGACGTTTTTTTGGAAGGAACAGGTAGTATTTTAAAAGATCGAGTAAATCAAAAGGCGTATTGTGCGTTGTCAGAGAGGGCTCATGAAGAACTTTTTATTGAGTTCTGTGAAGATTTTGATTGTTTTCCTGTAATATTTACTGCAAACCAAACCGTAGAGGGTAAACGATTGCCCATCTACCACACCAATGTTATGATGGCTATGGGCGAGACCTTTGCCGTTATCTGTTTGGATACCATAGATGATAAAAAGGAGCGAAAGAATGTAGTAGATCAGCTTAAAAAAGATGGTAGGGAAATCATTTCTATTACCGAGGAGCAGATGTACCAATTTGCTGGTAATATGCTTCAGGTTATAGGAGCAAATGACGAGCGCTTTATGGTGATGAGTTCAGCAGCATATAATAGTTTGGATGAGGCTAGGGTAGCGGCTATTGAAAAGCATTGTAAAATTATCCATAGCCCTTTGAATACTATTGAAACCTGTGGAGGAGGAAGTGCCCGTTGTATGATGGCAGAAGTCTTCTTACCAAAAAAGTGATTGTACCCTTGCCAGGGTTCTATTATTATTTTGATGCTTTTTGTAACGAATTGTAAAAAAAATCAGTTTACAGAAATCACTTTTCTTGTTGAGATTGGTTCGCCAGAGGCTGTGAATCCTTCTAGGCAGATTTCATAATTTCCACTAACATCGGAAGTGAAAAAATCTATCACTGTTTTGTTGCCCTTCAATTCTAGATTTGGTTCCCATAGTAATTGATATCTAAAATCTAATATTCTATCTGTATCAGGCTTGGTTTCCTCAGTGTATTTTTGATTAAAGTATTTTTTTATTGGTAGTGGCTTAAATAAATCAAAATTAACCCTATGGTCTCCATTATATGGAGAAACAAAATCCCCGTCAATGGTTTCAATATCGATTACTCCTTGGAAAATTTTTGAACCAAGAACATATTTATCTCTTAAAAAACTGATACTTCTTACGTTTCTTGCATTGTATCCCAAAAGGTGGTCATGATTCTGAACCGGAATACCGTCAACAACTACCAAAGGTGAAAAATCAGGTTTAATGTAAAAATCATAATCATTCTCTTTAACTTGAAAGGTATATTCACCCTTCCCAATTCTTTTGGACCAGACCAATTCTATTACCTCAACCAAGGTTTCTCTAATTGTTGAAAAACGAGTGTAGTCATCTAAGATGTAGGTGTTCATAATATCTTTATAAACAGGAATAACGGTAGGTGTAGGCTTTAAGGAATCTGGTTTTATGGAAAAGTAACTGTTTTCAATCTGATTATGGACACTTCTTTCAACAATCATATCTCTCATTTCGGGTGTTATCTCGAATCTATTGAATGTTAAACCTGAATAATCCATAGGACTATCAGAATCCAGTTTTATCGTATACTTCTGTCGAGCTTCCCCTAAAACCTGCACAAATGCTTTGGTTCCATTATAAGCTTTTTCTAAACTCACTAAAAAGACGCCGTTTTTGTCCGTAGTAACAACTTTTAAATCATATCCATTTTTCTCTGGAATGGACAGAGCAATGTTTACATTATCAACAGGGCTTATAGTATCTTTTGGTAAAACCTTGCCTGAGATAAGCTCGCCTCTAAATTCAGGAAGATAAATGTGATTTTTTACTTTCTCTTTCTTACTCTGAAGAGAACGGAACGCTTTTGAAGTAAGCATTAAAGGTTTTTCAATAGTATCTATATTTCTTACAGAAAGGGAGTATGTGCCACCGGAATACGTCTTTGTAACATCTTCAAGTTTTAAGGAAACCTTTGACCTTTTTTTGAATGTATTTTGATCGACACTTATTTTTATACCTTCGTTATTTGCTTTCGTTGCTGATTGTGTTTTACTGTTTAGTAAACTTCTTGAACTGTTACTGCTGACAATGCTAGAATCCTTCAGTATTACTTTTTGATCGTTTTGATAGGGATTGATTATGGCGATTTCTCCTTGAAAAAAATTGTTTTTACTTCCATTTTTCATCCATTGCGTATAACCGATAAGTTTATAATTTCCAGATTTTACTGTAGTTGGAATAAAAAAATCTCCTTGTCCAGAACTGTTTTCTAAACGGACTTTATGTCTGAACACGGACTCTTTATCCTCGCCCACCAGTTCTATGTATACAATTTTACTTAGGTTGCTTAAACCGTTGTTGTCTGAATTGAGATTATACACTTTATAGTATAAATATTCTCCAGTAAACAGTAAAGTACTGTTATAGTGAATAAAAACCTTTTCTTGGTGAATATTTAAATAATCTATATCCTCTGAGTTATCCAGCTTTGCCGATTGTGCAAATATGCAGAGTGTCCCCGTAAAAAGAATAAAGGTGAAAATTAGGATATGTTTTTTTATTAACTCCATTATCAATCTATCCAAAAGTCGGGAATTGTGCTACTTCCAAGTACAGTGCAATCGCCACAGATTCTGGGCACCAGTTTATAAATACCTTCTGAAGCATCTGCAGGCTCATGCGGTCCGGTATATTTTGAGACATTGAACCTAATGGCACCAAACAGCTCACCAAGAATTGGGGTCGTAATTCTACAATCATCAGGATAAGTGGGTACAAGATCTTCTGGAAAAAAATCTTCGTGATTAAAAAATATTCTCTCTGTATCTACGGACGATACATCAAAAAAACCAATCACTTTTTCTTTGGGGTCATTCTGAGAAGTTATATTCCCATTAAAAAACCCTGGTTGATTTTCAGAGAAAATGCTCTCTAATCCAGAAAATTCATTGAGGGTAGTGTAAAAAGAATGGGCTTCTCTTGATATTACATACTGTCTTACCAAAATACTATATCGATGTCCAATGATATAGTCAAACCTATCAAGAAAACGAACGGGAAAACGTGTTAGTCGATCTTCCGAGAACCCCGTGGTATTTCCCAAAATAATATTTAGCGAGTTCACAGTATTGTAGCATACCTGTTCTTCTCTGGGCCTTGGTACAAGCTCATAAATGTCCGGGTTTTCTGAAATTGCCACTAAATCTTGTGGATTCCATCGTGGCGCAACAATCTTATACGTTTCCTCATAATCATACCTATAGTATTGTGATTCGCCTTGTGGGTCAAACGTATCTACTAAAATAGCAACACCCTCCACATTTTGGTCATTATTCTCCACTGAGGCATACAAGTTATCTATTGAGGTGTCTTTAGGAAGAACTACGGGTTTGGAAATGTACGAACTCCCTTCACTGGTGGTTAAGGACAATTGATAATCTACATTTGGTTGTGCACTAAACATAGTGGTCGAAACATATCTGCCAGGGAGAGTTTCTTCAAAGGTATAATCGTTCCCCATGCTATCACCAATTGTTACTGTGGCATTACTTTCACCGCTAGCGCTTCCTTCTTCAAAACGAAAAGTGCGATTTAAATGGATGACTTGTTGTTTAAATTCATTGGTTATCAATGCATCAATCACCAGTGCACTCTCAAAATCTTCCGTGGTGGCATCAAATGGTTCAACACAACCAAAAAATGTACAATTGAGGAGCAATAAAAAGATAAAATGATAATTCTGTTTAAACATTTGTTTGTATCCTGATTGTCTTTAAAATTTGAAATTATAGGTTATTGTTGGTATTGGAATTGAAAAAATTGAACTTTTGAATGCTTTTATTTCGCCACTTTCCGTAATAAAAAAAACAGAATATGGATTATTTCTACCTAGTACATTATATATTGAAATATTCCAAAAGCTATGTGCCAGTTTCTTTAATTTGTGATTCCCCTCAACATTAAAACTTAGATCCAATCTATAATAATCTGGAATCCTGAATTTGTTTCGATCACTATAAAAAGCATAGTCTGCCCCTCTAAACGTATAACTACCTATAGGATAAGTTACTGGTCTTCCTGTCTGATAAACAAAATTGGTAGAGAGGCTAAAGCGTTTGGTGAATTTATAGTTTGCAACAAGACTTATATCATGCGGTTTGTCAAAGTTAGTGGGAAAGTATTCTCCGTTATTCACCAATTCCTCAGCAAACTCACTATCTAGTTTAATAAAAGATCTTGAGTATGTATAACCCAACCATCCATTAAGTTTTCCTCTATTTTTCCTAACCAAAAACTCTACACCATAGGCTTTTCCCTCGCCTTGCAATACTTCGGTCTCTATTGTCTCATTCAACAAAAGATCTGCACCCACTTTAAAGTCAAGATTGTTTTTGGATTTCTTAAAATAGCCCTCCAAGCTCACTTCAAAATTGCTATCATCAAAATTTTTGAACAACCCTAATGAATATTGGTTTGCACGTTGAGGTTCAATATTTAGATCAGAGAGTTTCCAGGTATCAATGGGAGAGACTGTTGTATTGTTGGATAATGTATGTATATATTGAAACGTACTATTGTATGCAGCCTTAACAGAAAAATCTTCTGCTAAAAAATATCTTCCGGAAACACGAACTTCGGGCCCAGAATAGGTTTTAATTATTTCGTTGTTGCCAAATTCAATATTGTCAACAAAAGTTCCTTCATCTAGTGGCAATCCTTCCTGATAAGTTCGCTGAGTGGATTTTCCTAATGCAAAATAAACAGAATACCTAAACCCTAAATCAAGTAATAATTTTTCATTTACTTTATAGGTGTCCGATAAGAATATTGCAGATTCTAAAGCTTTTTCCCTTGGAATACTCAAGGGCTCAACAATGGATTCAGAGCCTTCAGGGTCAATGTCTCCTGGATTTACCAAATAGAGTTTTGATGAAATTCCGTAGTTAAATTTGTGGGCGACACTATGTGAATACCTCATTTTTAACTTCAGCTCTGTTTCGTTGACCCTGTAGCCCAACCGAAAGTCAGTATCCGCATCACCATCAAAATCTATATTGAACCTATACTCACTATTTGCCAAGATTAAATCCCCCGAGTTCTTTTCATTAAACCTGTGATTCCATTTTACAGAAAACAACCTGTTGCTATAATTGTATAGAGAATCTGATGTTATACTAAAAGCATCCTTACTATAATAGCCTGTGGCCCGAATTTCATTCTTCTCATTAATTTTATGATTGTACTTTAATATGAAATCATAAAATGAAGCTTGGCTATCTTTTAAGGATTCCTCATCCAAAGATCTAAGGATCCAGTCTGAATATGAACTTCTGCCACCGACCAAGAGTCCAGATTTTTCTTTAACAATGGGTATTTGGAGTGCTATATTGTTGGTGACAGGTCCTACAGATGCTTCGCCTGCAAATTTCTCTGTATTGGCGTCCTTGTTGGTAATCTCAAAAACAGAAGACAAACGTCCCCCATATTCTGCAGGAATACTTCCTTTGTAAATTTTAAGGTCTTCTGCGGTAAAAGGATTTAACGCTTGGAAAATGCCGAAAAAATGAGTTGGATTATATATTACGGCATCATCCATGAGAACCAGGTTTTGATCTGCGTTTCCGCCTCTTACATTAAAACCAGTAGCTCCTTCTCCTACGGTGCTGATTCCCGGTAAAGTGGTTGCAACTTTTAAAAGGTTTCGTTCTCCAAGCACAACAGGGACATTCTTGGTTTCCTCAGCTGATACTTCCGTGGTTCCCATAACGGCTTCTTCCACGTTTTTGGCCAAATCTGCACTAACCACCACTTCCTCCAATCGTTCTACACTCTCATTTAGCTGAAAATTAAGCTCCCCATCATTATATATTATAACATTCTTACGCATGGGCTGAATTCCAAGTGAACTCGTCTCAACAATATTTAACCCTGGGGGCAACTCAATTTTATAGAAGCCAGAAGCATCTGTAACAGTTCCTATCTTTCTATTCTTAGCAACAACAGAAAGATTGGGGATAGGCTCATTGGTTTTTTTATTTTGCACGTAGCCACTAAGAACAAAGCTTTTTCTTTCTGTTATATGTGCTCTGCCAATCCTAACGGTTTCCACCTCACCTCTTTCCAGAGCATCATCTCTGGTTAAAAATATTGCATTATTGACTACTGTATTTTCCGATTCCTCTACCTTGATTGATTTCTCTAGGTTTCCAAAAAAACCGGGTGGTAATTCATCATAGATGATGTTATTTTTAATCAATGCAATCTTCTTGTCTTTTAGAATGTAGAAATTGATAACCGTTCCATTAAAAACATTTTCCAGTATGTTCTGAATGGCGACATTTTCATAGTCCCCAGAAACTGTTTCAGTACCCAACCAATCTGGTGCATAGTAAAAGCGATATTCCGTTAATTCTTCTATTTCTTTTAGAACATCAACGATTGGGGCTTTTTCAAAAGTCATGGTGACCTTAATCGAGTCATTCTGGGCGATGGTCAATTCAAAACCTAGCAGTAATATTATGGTCAGAACACACCTCATTTACTATTGGAGGTGTTTAATTGATGGATTCTTTTGGCAAGAGAAACTAAATGCTGACGGTAATTTGATTTAGGAAATGTTTTCTTGGAAAATAGTTCAATCTGTTTTTTATACTCAGGAAATACTTTGATGAAGTCTTTTCTCTTGCTGATGGGGAAATAGTTGTTGTTATAAAAAAGAATGTTGAAATTTCTACTTTTAAACTCATAATAAATGGTATTCTTTCCTTTTCGTACAAACCTTTTCTTTTGATGTTTTTCCAATAGTTGAAAGTCAGGATTTTCATAAAGGACTTCATGAAAACCTGAAACATTGGAGGCTAGTGATAAACTATCATGTATATTGATAAATAATTGATTGTCAACGGTAAACCGCTCAATTTTGCTCTTTATAGGCTGTAAAAGGATAATTCTTGAACCATTTTTAAGATTTAGCACAACAAGATCTTCATCCAAATCGTACTTCATTTCTAACCCGGAATAGTAATTTTTATCATAAACGATAGAACCTGGTAGGAAGTCGGTAGTTTTATAAAACTTGTGGTATTCATTAATTACCTTATACTTTTCAATATAACCAATACCATTGTACAACGCGGTGTTCTCAACGCCCACCAACTCATCAAACCACTCATGGTAGTTATCATTGGATTTAACCTGACCGAAAACGAAAGAAAAACATGAAACATAAAACAACGGAATACACGCTATCAGCCTTTTTTCATGCAATAATTGATAAGCGTTAAAAAAAAACATGGTTGCCGTGTTAAAAATCATATCATGAATATATATTCATGTATTTGGTTGCCTTAAAAAGAGGTCAATTGTAAAAAGGTTGGTTTAAAATTAAAGATAATTATCTTTTGAAGCCCGCGGCAATTATTTATACTAACGACAAAGTAAGGAGGCAGTTTAACATGATAACATCGACAAAGCCAATTAAATCAGTAAGTTATTGAAGTGTAATGATGTTTTTTGAGGAATTGAAAATTCAAATGAACCACATAAACCCATGGTGAGTATTATGGTTAAATATGAACCATTTTGACATTTTTTAGCAGAAAAGTCACTCTTCCTTTCTGTATTGGAACATCCAGTCATAAATAGACATATCAAACGGGCTGTAATCAGCACTTTCCGTTCCTCTACCAGTATTGCTATACGTTTGTGTCCATGAGTCATGACCTATGTTGGGGTATATGGTAACTTTTGCTAAAAATAAAGGATCGTTCTCATTTATTGCTTCTACCATAGGAACCGAACCGTTTTGAGTAAAAGCACTTATGACATCGTCTTCGGCGCCATGAAAGGCCCAAACAGGTACTTTAGAAAGGTTGTCAACTTGTGATGGGTCACCTGATCCACAAATGGGGACCATGGCGGTAGCAAAGCCATCATTGCCATTTTGGCCTACATAAGACCAACAGCCTCTACCACCCATACTTAATCCGGTCAGGTAAATTCTTGTATTGTTTATTCTATAGTTGCGGAGAAGATGGCGTATGAAGCCATTAACTAAAGACGGTGACCAACTACCAGAACTTATTTGAGGTGATGCAACAATACAAGGGAATCTAGGATTCCATCGATTGGATTCAATCAAAAAAGGAGGGCCATGCACCAACACTTTTTCCAAATCGTTTGCATCTTGAAAACTATTTCCTCTTTCCCCACCTCCATGCAGAAAAACAATTAAAGGATAGTCCATGTTATCATCATCATAACCGCTGGGCGTATAAATGTAATGCCCAAGTGGTGACAATAAATCTGTAACAGGTTTAGCAATATGCTGTCCACCTTGATCTTCAGGTAAGCCTGTTAAACCTGTAAATTCGGAATCCAAAAGTATGTTAGTGGTTTCAACAACAACTTCATCATCATGAGGGCCACTTATTGGTGCAGGTAGTTTCTCATCTCCCTTTGAGCATGAAATTAAAGCGACTATAAATAGTAGTATAAATCGCTTCTTTTTCATTACAAATAGATTTAGAATTTGGTACGTCTAAAAATACAATGGAAAGGTGTCCAAAACAAATAGTATTACTCTTCTTCCACAGTAAACTCTCGAATTGCCTGGTTTGGTTCCATAATGTTGTATCCTTTCCAAAACTCTGAATTATAAGAAGATAGGTAAGTGGCTTTAACGGTTTCATCCTCTTTCAACTCTTCAAAACTTGCTTTTGGGATGGTTTTGGAGTCAAAAACTACCATTTCAAATTTTTCTGTATTGTAATTAACGATATCCAGAGCAAGCGATAATTCGTTTTGCTTTCTTCGGCCTTTTACATGTTTGTTTTTTTCAATCACTTTTAACGGACGGTCCACTCCCATTTTACGACCAAAGGTCAAGGTCATAAATTTGAGATCATATTTATCTGTTCCGTATTTGGAGAATACGGTGGTCCCGTTATATGTTTGTTCGCTATAACTAAAGCCCAATAATTTGATGCTTTTTATAGTTTTTACATTTTCATAGTCTATGCGCATAATGGCAAAATCCTCTATATTCACGAAGAGCGTGCCCTTAAAATCAGCTCTTCCTGAAGGTTCATACCCAATTACGTATACGCCTTGGTTTTCAAGTTCAGAATAACCTAAAAGCTCAAAATCATATCGGTTAAGTTTCTTGGCCACATCCAATTTTGATTTTTTTCCAAAAAACTGGGAATGTATTTCATCTAGCACATATTTTCTGTTTCCCAGAAAGTCGTTTTTCTCAGGTTTTTTTAATTCCTCTTCTATTTCTTCAGTTTCATCCTCTGCCTCCAAAATGGAATCTACCTGTACCTTTTGGCCAAAGATTCCGGATTTTATCTTTAAGTAAGAATCTGGTTTTACATTGGCTTTGAAAATGGCTTCCATCTTATCAGAAAGCGCTTCCATGGAGCCTTCATTACTTTTGTCGTACAATTCCGCAGCCTTAATCACTTCTAGTTTATTTTCTTCATCTGCACGATAAAAATCACCTAAGGTTTCGGTATAATAGGTTGCACTACGTGGAAGAATATTGATGATACTATCTATAAGTTTTTTATTCAATTCTTCAATAGTTGATTTTTTAAATTCGATATCCAGTTTCTGCATGGTATTGTAACTGGACTGCCTTAAAAAGAAACGTTGTTTTATGGGTGCTTTATTATAATTTACGTGAAGACGATCTTCTACTTTATCCATAATGTCATCAACACTTAATTCTTTGTCAAAAAGATAGACTCCACTAAGTTCTATGGCCTTAGGTACGATAATTATGATACTGTCAAGTGCCTGTTGAAACGTAATCCCAGTTTTGTTGTACCCCATACTGGACACATAAATGGAATCTAACTGCTCAACGGATTCATTCAATTCAAAACTAAAACGCCCTTCTTCATTTGTAATCACTCCTTGATTTTCACCATATTGAATAGTTGCATAAGGAATGGGTTCCTTGGTTTTACTATCAATGATTTTTGAAGAGATGGTTTGTGCAGATAGTTGAACCTCAAAGAGGTTGAAAAATATGAGCAAAGCAATAAGCTTAATAGATTGCATAGGTTAAATTTTCATGGTCCTTTAAAGAAAGACAAGTTTTTAGGCCAAAGGGTTGCTTTAGCCTGTAAGATTTGACGATTTATGGGGAAACTTGTTTCAAAGTTCGGGCCAGAATATTATGTTTTTGAAAGATTTTTGATCATTCCACCAAAAATAAAGTAGTGAAAGGGTAAAATACTGTACCAATACAATCTGCCCCTAAGTCCTTTTGGTCTAAAAGTAGCGGTCTGGTGTAAGACGTTGTGCTCATCTATTTTAAACTCTAGCCATGCTTCTCCTGGCATTCTCATTTCTGCAAAAAGCAAGAGTCGTTTCGCTTTTTTATCAGCAAGTAATACTCGCCAGAAATCAAGTGCATCTCCAGGAAATAGTTTATCTGAATGGGTACGCCCTCGACGTAATCCTGGACCGCCATTCAACTTATCCAAAAACCCACGAATTTTCCATAATCTATTGCCATAATACCAGCCTTGTTCACCTCCAATCCGCCAAATGTTTTCTAAAACTGCATTTTCATTTTTTATGGAAAGCTTTTTTTCATCTTTTAAAACCCCATACTTAGGTACTTGAATGTATTTTTCCAAATCATCACTTACTTGCCCGCTAACAATACTGTCTTTCCAACTGCTCAGCACCAAATTTTGCTCAATTTTTTTAAAGGCCATTTCAATTGCCTGCTCATATGAATGGGTTTTTATTCCCAATAGTTTCTGAAGCCTATCATCTTTGGCTACGACCTCCATTTTCATACTATCCACAAGGTTAATGGCCAATTTGTAAGATGTAGAGGTAACAAAATACAACCAATAGGATGATAACTTAGGTGTCATTATGGGAACAGTGAGTATCCAATTTTTAAAACCTCTTACTGCTGCATATTTATGAAGCATTTCTTTGTAAGTAAGCACATCTGGCCCTCCTATATCAAAGGATTCGTTGTAAGTCTTTTGGTTTTCAAGAACCCCGGTTAAAAAATTGATTATATCCCTTATGGCAATGGGTTGTGATTTTGTCAAAACCCATTTAGGTGTAATCATAAAGGGCAGTTTTTCACATAAATCCCGAATGATTTCAAAAGAAGAACTTCCTGAACCAACAATAATACCTGCGCGTAAAACAGTGAGATTAAAGTCACCTTGGTACAGAATATCTTCTACATTCTTTCTTGAGCTTAAGTGTTTGGATAATTTTTTATCATTTACAATACCACTCAAATAAATGACTTGTTTAATGTTGGTAACAGAAACATATTCATTAAAGCTTTTGGCGGTTATGGCCTCTTTTTCATCAAAATCATCAATAGAAGAAGTCATGGAATGAATAAGATAGTATGCAGCATCAATATCTTTGGGGATTTTGCTTTTGTCGATGTCATCCAAAAAATCTATTTCTACGACTTGAATTTGTTCTTTGGTCTTTTTGTCTACAGAAAGTCTTTTCTCATCGCGAACAGCGCAAATGATGTCATGCCCCAATTCTAGCAGCTGTGGCAATAAACGCATTCCAATATAACCGTTGGCACCGGTAAGGAGGATTTTCATTGTCTAGGAACCGTGAACATTTTAAAAGTATAGACAAAGGGAAGCAGTGCAATAGCTATCCAAAGTCCAATAAGGGTTTTTACATCAATAGTATCAACAGTACCATTTATCTTTAATATGAAAATTATGGTTGTAAGCAGAAAAATAATGACTGTTGTAAGGTTCATTACCGCGAGCATACGTATGCCTAAAGCGTATAGTTCTTTGGCATTTTTTTCAGTTACCTTCACTGGGTAATTCATATAATAGGGCTTCAATTTTAACGCTAAAATGCTGGTGATTAAATATAATGCTGCGCTTATGGCCGGAATAATCCAAAGGATAGATTTACTTCCAAACCCGTTAATCTCACCTTTTAAATTAAAGTGAACGGGTATGGTTTCGGGTAAATCAAAATAAAACATCAATACTACTATGAAGTTGAGGGTTACGATACCCCACCCTATTAAGATTAGCTTTTTATCAGTTGTAGTAGGCTTTACTTCAATTTTTGGTTTTTTTCGAAGGATATTCATAAATCTTCAATTGAGGTTGGGGCATTATCGGCTTTGTAATCCAAAAACTTTCTAAAATACTTTTGAATAGCTTTTGTGTCAGATTTTACTTTTATAAAATAATTGTCCTTATAAATGGAATATACAGCTAAATCCCCTTTGTATATGGTAAGCTTGTAATAAGGAATGATCAAACCGTAGGTTTCCAATAGTGATCTAAAACGGACAATGATTCCTTTTGGACGCATTTCTATGTTACAGGTATTCAGGTTGTTGTCCAGAATCAATAAATTTTGAATTTCGACACCGGTATCCGTGATAAAAAGTTTGGGAGAACCTATACCACCCAATGCAAAACGTTCTTTTAGCGTAAAGGGCTTACCAACGGCCTCATCAACTTTTTTAGTGATTTTTTTATCGGTATAAGAGACGTTAAGAAGCATAGGGGGCAGTTTTATGTGGAAGTATTTTCGTTTTCAAGTTGCGGTCGTATTGATTTAGGAAGATTGGCAACAACCAGATTGTAGGAAGTGTCCAGCCAACTAAACAACAATTCATCAGGAATACTACCATCCATAACCACTCGGCTCCAATGTTTTTTGCTAAAATAGGAAGGTTCTTCCATAGCAGGATAAGTTGCCCTTAGTTCTTCAATAGTGTCTGGATTACATTTAATGCTAAAGCTGGCGAATGTGTTTACATCCGTAGCTGTGAACATTTTACCCTTTACTTTAAATACTAAAATATTGGGCAGTTTCGAAAAAGGAATGGATTCGGTGACTCCATTTTTTGACAGGCAATATTGTCTATATACTTCTATGTTCATTTTTCTTTGAAAACCAGAATATATAAAGTTAACCAAAACAGGATGGATTAGTATGGGTCTTGTTAATTAAAGACAAAGAATTGATTAGTTTTGCACCCTTAAACGCAGCGTATAGATGAATATTCAACACGTCCTTACTACTACAGTTAAAAAAGCCACTTCTTCCATTTTTAATGTGGATTTACCCTCAGTGGAGTTTCAACCCACACGCAAAGATTTTGAAGGCGATGTTACTGTGGTTATTTTTCCCATGCTACGCTTTGTAAAAGGTAACCCTGTTGAAATTGGCACTAAGATTGGCGAGTACTTGCAAGAAAATGTAGATGAGGTTGCCAAGTTCAATGTGGTAAAGGGTTTTTTGAATGTCGTTATTAACAATGATTTCTATCTTAATTTTTTCAATGCTATTCAAGATGAAGAAAATTATGGGTATGTGAAAACCCCTTCCGCTGGCGCTACTATGGTGGAGTATTCCTCTCCAAATACCAACAAACCACTGCATTTAGGGCACATCAGAAATAATCTTTTGGGATATTCTGTTGCTGAAATTTTAAAAGCATCAGGTAAAAAGGTATATAAAACCCAAATTATTAATGATCGTGGAATTCATATCTGTAAGAGCATGTTGGCTTGGCAGAAATTTGGCGATGGTGAAACCCCAGAATCTTCAGGTTTAAAGGGAGATCATTTAGTAGGGAAATATTATGTAGCTTTTGATAAAGCATATAAAGAACAAATTTCTGAGAAGATAGCCAATGGAGTTGAAAAAGAGAAGGCTGAAAAGGAAGCGCCAATCTTACTAGAAGCCCAAGAAATGCTCAGGAAATGGGAGTCTGGTGATGAAGAGGTCGTAGCACTTTGGAAAAAAATGAACGGATGGGTATATGCCGGCTTTGATGTTACCTATAAAAATTTAGGCGTTGATTTTGATACTCTGTATTATGAGAGCAATACTTACCTTTTAGGAAGAGATGTGGTCCAAGATGGCCTAGAAAGAGGTGTTTTCTTTAAAAAGGAAGATGGCAGCGTCTGGATTGACTTAACGGATGAAGGTTTGGATGAAAAGATTGTCCTGCGTTCAGATGGAACCGCGGTGTATATGACCCAAGATATAGGAACTGCAATTCAGCGTGTAACTGATTTTCCAGATATCAATGGCATGGTTTATACTGTTGGAAACGAGCAAGACTATCATTTTAAAGTACTGTTCTTAATTCTGAAAAAACTGGGATATGATTGGGCAAAGCAATTGTATCATTTAAGTTATGGGATGGTAGACCTTCCTAGTGGAAAAATGAAGAGTAGGGAAGGTACGGTTGTAGATGCTGATGATTTAATAGAAAACATGGAAGCTACCGCAGCTAATATTTCTGAGGAATTGGGGAAATTGGATGGGTATTCCAAAGAAGAAAAACAACGATTATACAGAACCATTGGTTTAGGTGCTTTAAAGTACTACATTCTTAAGGTAGATCCTAAAAAACGTATTCTATTCAATCCCGAAGAGTCAGTAGATTTTCAAGGAAATACAGGGCCTTTTATTCAATATACGTATGCACGAATTCAATCTATTCTTCGTAAAGCAGATGGTGTTGGGTTGAGCCTAGTGGATACATCATTAGCGTTACACGAAAAAGAGAAAGAATTACTCAAGCAACTTCAGCTTTTTCCAGAAACCATTCAATTGGCGGCGGAAAACTATAGTCCAGCTTTGATTGCCAACTACACTTATGATTTGGTGAAGGAATTCAATTCATTTTATCAACAAGTATCTATTTTGGGGGAAACAGATAAACATAAAAAAATGTTTCGGGTACAGTTATCCAGAAAAGTTGGGGAAGTGATTGAATCTGCTTTTAAACTTTTAGGGATTGATGTTCCGGAACGGATGTAATCTAAAAACTAACCCTAAAGCTAACATTGGGCGTAATACCCAAAGAAATGCTCTCTACCGTTTCAATTTGATTGTCCTCTGTAACCCTGTAATACTTGTTTAAACTGTTTTTTCGGTTGGTCATGTTAAGAAGAGATACACCGGTAGTGGCCTTTATTCGCTGTCCAATATTGAATTTGTAAATGGCAGAGGCATCCACCCTTAAATAGTTGGGTAGTCTACTGCTATTGGGCGATTCATAATTGATTCTCGCAGGAAAAACAGTGGTATCAAGAGCCAGGTCACCTTCTTGAGGTTCCGTAAATGGTTTTCCAGAACGGTAGTTGACCCCCAAACTTAATTTCAGGTTTTCGTAGGAATAAGTACCTGCAAAGGTGATGGTGTGCCTAATGTCCAGATTATTGGGAAAGCTATTGGGATCTATGGCATTAAAATTATAATCATTTTTGTTGTAGGTATAGGTTAGCCATGTACTGTAATTGGTTCCTTTTTTGTTGATCAAAAATTCAACTCCTTTAACATCATAGCTGCCAATCTCACCACTGAATTGATTTTGATTCTGAAACCCCTGGGTACTGGTGCTTATGCCATCTACTTTTTTGTAAAACCCTTCTACGCCAATATAGATGCTGTTCTTATCATAGTTTATTCCCAGAGATCCTTGTTTGCTCTTTGTAATGGGCAAAGTATTGTCATCAGATAAAATCCATCTGCGTTTTTCAATACCCAAGAAATTCTGTTCTAAATCAATAATCTGATTGGTGGTCTGACTCTTAAATTCCCCCAGAACTTCACCTCTTAGATAATTTGCCAATCTAAAATTCAGATTAAGACGAGGTTCAACCAAGAACTTTGAAAATGTGCCAAGGTTTTCTATATAGTTGAAACGAACACCTGCTTTCCCAATAAATTTATTTTCAGGAGAGCTATAGCCAATTTCTGTGTGCGGGGCATGAATTCTAATAACTCCCTTTATTTCACTATCAAAAGGAGGTTGTGTAAGATTGGTTGTATTTGTAATACCTGTCTCAATGTATTGATAACCATTATTCCAGTTGAGGTTCTCCAATAATGAGTAATCTGCATTTAGTTTTATCGCAATTTCCAAAACCTGATTATTCTGAAGTAGAAGCTGTATTTGATTGCCAAAGAGGTTTTGGGCATCTAAATTATAACGAGAATAGTAAATATTTAAGTTGGAAGAGAGTCTGTCCGTCCATTGACTTTGCAGCTGCCCACCAAAAGACAGATTGGTTTGCTCTAAAACACTATTGGTAGTCTCTAAATCGATAAGGTTAGTTTCAACATAATCAAGATTGTTATTGATACTGATAAAATTCAGCCTTAATTGGTGCTGGTCATTTACATCATACAAAAGCTTTCCCGTAAAATCGTAAAAAAAGAAATTTTCATCCCTTATAATATCCTCATTTACGGATATATTGTTTTCATTGGTTACTTCACTATCCTGAAAAGCACGGTCAAAAAATTTGTTGTAGGTGGGGGTGTTCAAAAAATCGGTGGTTGAACGTCTTGCAGAGAACTGCAATCCAATTTTTTCAGTGATAGGGATTTGCCCATAGGCGTCCCCACTAATAAAGTTAAACCCAGCACCGCCAGTTATGTTATCTGATAGATCATTACCGGTTTCCATTTGTATCACGCTACTAACTCCATCTCCGTATGCTGACGGCGTACCATTTTTAATAACGGTTATTTTGTCCGTTAGGTAAGGGTTAAAAGCTGAAATCAATCCAAAGAAATGCCCAGATTGATACATTTTAATACCGTTCCATAAAATCAAATTTTGATCGTTGGTACCACCACGCACGTTAATGTCGGATACAGTTTCATCTATACTTTTAATTCCTGGGAGGGCTTGTACCGTTTGTAAGATATCAGGCTCAATTAATCCAGGTAAAATTCCAAAATCCGCGGTGTTTAAGGTAATACTGGCATCTTTATCCCTAATAAGTCCAGTTGTTAGAAATTGATAAACAATGACCTCTTTTAATTGCTCATAATACTGGGCCAAGAGTATTTTGGCGGTTCCACCTTCTTTTAATAATTCTTCTACATTAATGTATTTGGTGATGTACCCCAGAGATCTAACTTTTAATGTTGCGTTTCTAGGAATGTCCTTTAGAACAAAGGAGCCATCTGTGTCTGTGGCAATGGCTATTTCTGTATCAAAAACCTCTACAGAAGCCCCTGGAATGGTGTTTTCCGCAAAGTTGTCCAATATCTTCCCTTGGACAGTTACAAGGGTGCTTTTTGTAATGGTGTAGTACCGATTATTGAGCTTTTCTGCTTTTATCTGAAACTGAGCTTCAATATATTCAAGGATATCAGGTAGTGATACAAGGTTGCTGGGTACGGCAACATCAATATCTTCTAAATCTTCATTTATATATGAAAACTTGACATTGAATTTGTCTTCTAAATTCTTTATGTACTGAACAAGAGCTATGGGCGTGTTTTGTCTTTCCTGTGCATTTATACTGGAATACAGCAAGAAGAAAAACCCAAAGAGGAGGCCAAAATGGCTACTGCGGAGCTTTTTCAGCATAGAAAAGTACATTATCACCCTCAAGTTTGTAATTAATATGAGATGGGGTACTTATACTTTTTAACGCCATATTTAAGTCTGTGTTGCTAAAAGTTCCAGTAAATAACAGACTTTTATCCACATTTTGTGAATTTACTTCGATATCATATTGTCTTTCCAGTTCGCTAAAAACATATTCCAACGGAATACTATTAAAGCTACTTTCGTTATTTACCCATGATGGTTGTGCGGTATTGGGCTTGGTGGTATCCATAATTTTACCGTTAATAACCAAAAAAGATGTGCCAGCGGGCAACTTGGTTTCCGTATTGTTATAGGTTACACTTACCAAACCTTCATAACAAGTCACCTCAAAAAAGCCCTCTCGGTTTTCCACATTAAACTGGGTTCCCAGAACAGCTACTGTTCCTTGATTTGTAGAAACCGTAAATCGTTTTCCTTTGGCAACTTTAAAAAATGCTTCACCTTTTAAAGAAACGTTTCGTTTTTCATTCCAATTTTTCTCACTAAATGAGACTCTGGAGCCTGCGTTTAAGATAATTTCAGAATTGTCTGGTAAAATAACTTCAGAACGTTCTGCCAACTGTGCTGTAACAGATTCGTCCAAGGTGCTTACATAAAAATAGGAGCCGGCAAGTAATACAGCAATAACGGCAGCAACACGCAAGAATTTTTTAAACGGATTCAATGCAATAACCTTTGGTGCATTAACAATACGTTCTTCTTTTAATTGTTCAAGAGCTTGGTCAACATCAAATTCAGGGGCTTTTAAAGTTGCCGAAACATCCTTTAATTTCTGGTAAGAGGCATAAGCCTCGGACTTTTCAAATTCCGCAAGCTCCTCCCCAGAGAGTTCACCGTTTAACCATTTTGCTAAGTAATTTTCTTGCATGATTTCTATGCTTTACACCTTTATAACAATTATCTTTAAAAAAACCCTACTTTTTAATAAGCCTTTAAATACCATCAATCTGTTCCCGTAATGCTTTTAGCGCCAAATGCATACGTTTTTCAATGGCTTTTATGCTTACTCCCTCCATTTCTGCAATTTCAGCATATTTTTTTCCATCAATTCTGTTCAGTAAAAAAGTAGTTCTTTGGTTTTCGGGCAAATCATTTAATGCTTTATCCAATTTCTGTTTATACTCTTTCTCTTCCAACAAAAACTCTGGAGACTCATTGGAGTGCTCATAAGTTGGTTCTGCATACTTCAATCTAACTTTTTCAGCCTTGATTACATTTAGGTATAAATTGTTGGCGACTGTATACAAATATGACTTGGCTTTTTCTGGAGTTACCTTGGCACAATTTTCCCAAAGCTTTACAAATGCTTCTTGGACAGCATCATGGGATTTTTCCTCATTGCCGAACTTATAATATATATAGTTGAATACCGTTTTGGAATTAGCTTTGAATATTGAGCTAAAGACTTGCTCTTCGCAAACGTTGTTCATTGAGGAAGGTTTGTCGATTGCTCAAAGATATTTTAAAAAAAATTAAGATAAAGTAGGGTTTTTTACTTCAGAGTTGTTTTAAGGTTGTATTCTAACTGAAAATCCAAATCGTTATGAAAAAGTTGATTAATAACTTATTGTATGCAGGCCTTGTTCTTATGGCCCTTAATTTTACCTCATGTCAAGAGGAATTTGAAGAAGTAGCGGGAGGCAATGACCAAGAAACCATTACCGCAAACTCTTCTACTGCTGAATTGATTGAGAAAACATCTTCCAATGATGGTTCTTTTGACAATATTGTGGACGGCGCTAGCTGTTTTGCTGTTGAATTTCCTTATACAGTTGAAGTAAATGGGATTCAAGTTACGATCGATTCTAGAGAAGATCTTCACACTATTGAAGATATTTTTGATGAAGTCGATGTGGACGAAGATATTTTAGATATCATTTTCCCAATTACCATTACACTTGCTGATTTTACTGAGATTGTTATCGAAAACAAAGAACAGTTAAGAGAATTGGCCGAACAATGTTTAGAAGGTGGTAGTGATGATGATATTGAATGTATTGATTTTGTATATCCTATTACACTTTTCACGTTTGATATTAATAATCAGGTAACGGGAGAGGTATCTGTGAACAGTGATAAAGAACTAAGAAAGTTCTTTGCTGGATTAGAGGATAATGACCTTGTGAGCATACAATTCCCATTGACCTTAAAGAAATTTGATGGTACTGAGATTGTAGTGAACAATAACGGTGAATTGGCCAATGCATTGGAAATGGCCAAAGAAGAATGCGATGAAGATGATGACAATGACTTCAACGATGATGATTTTGATGAAGAACGATTTGATTTTTGTTTGACACAATGCCCATGGGAAGTTCGTGAGGTAATAAGAGACAACCAGAGTCAGACAGAACAGTATCTAGAGTACGTAATGACTTTTGCAGAAGATGGTACGGTAACAGTAAAAGATAGAGAAGGTGGTATCCTTAACGGTACTTGGGCTTCCAGTTTTACAGAGCGCGGACCGTTATTAACTCTTGAATTTGATACGTTGGTTGACTTTAACCTTGAATGGTTGGTATATGAAATTGGAGATCATACCATTAAACTGTATTCAGACGATGGAAACAAGATAATCCTTAAGCAACTTTGTGAGGATGATCCAGGAGAAGTGCCAGGTCCAGAGACTTTAAGAGAAATCTTGAAAGAATGTGAGTGGATTATCAAAAAGGTGAAAAACCAAGGTGAAGAAATTGAAAGACTTTTGGGATTTGAGTTTAAATTCTTGCCAGAAGGTGTAGTAAGCCTAAGTAATGGAATTACCACATCAGAAGGTACTTGGGAGATCGGTTTTAATGATGATCAAGTGTTATCGCTATTGATTACAATGGGAGACGAACCTGGCGTTAACTTTGAATGGCCTTTAAGAGACCTTAACAATACCAGACTAAGATTTGAAGTTGAAGAGATAGATTATGAACTGGTCCTACTACGCGTATGTGATGACAGCGTTGAAGATGGAGATGTTCCTGAAATAAGAAACATTATGTTAGGTGGAGATTGGAATGTTGCCATGTACAAGGAGAACGACATGGACATGACTTCAGAATTTGCAGGAATGGACTTCAATTTTTCTACGATGCACCAAGTTGAAGTTTCAGTAAATGATGATCCAATAGCTGCTGGCTTATGGAGAGTGCTAAGAAACCATGATGGTGACTTAAAATTCTTCTTGAACTTTGGCGATGAAGCTGTTCTTGGTGAACTTACAGATGACTGGTATATAAACTCAGTAGAAGCAAACCGAATAGAATTGATACATGAAGATGAAAATTCTACGGAAACATTGGTTTTTGAAAGACCATAAAATTATTTCCCCATTTTTTTTTGAAAAGGACGGCTATCCCCAAAGCCGTCCTTTTCTTTTTATTCTTAAATTTGTCCTTCTTCAAAAATGACGAAAGAACATGTTCGATAATTTAAGTGAAAAGCTGGATAAAGCGTTCCACGTCCTCAAAGGTCATGGACAGATAACAGAAATCAATGTAGCGGAAACCCTAAAAGAAGTAAGAAGGGCTCTTCTAGATGCAGATGTCAATTTTAAGATAGCCAAAGAGTTTACCAATAGGGTAAAGGAAAAAGCCTTGGGCCAAAATGTTTTGACCAATTTGCAACCTGGCCAATTAATGGTGAAGATTGTAAAAGATGAGCTTACTGAGTTAATGGGAGGAGATGCCGAGGAGCTTGACCTTTCTGGTAATCCTTCGGTAATTCTAATGTCTGGTCTACAAGGTTCTGGTAAGACGACTTTTTCGGGTAAACTGGCCAGTTTTTTAAAAAGTAAAAAAAGCAAAAAACCACTTTTGGTCGCGTGTGATGTGTATCGTCCAGCGGCAATAAATCAATTGCATGTAGTAGGCGAACAGATTGGGGTAGATGTTTATTCAGATAGGGAAAACAATGATCCCGTGGCCATTGCAAAAGCTGGGGTAAAACAAGCAAAAAGTACTGGATGCGATATAGTCATCATAGATACCGCGGGTCGTTTAGCGGTAGATGAGCAGATGATGACAGAGATAGCCAATATCCATAAAGCCATTAGCCCTCAGGAAACCCTTTTTGTTGTCGATTCTATGACCGGTCAAGATGCTGTCAATACAGCAAAGGCATTTAATGATGTCTTAAATTTTGATGGAGTTATATTGACCAAATTGGATGGTGATACCAGAGGTGGTGCAGCCATTTCCATTAAATCTGTTGTTGATAAGCCAATTAAATTTATTGGTACAGGAGAAAAAATGGAAGCCATTGATGTCTTCTATCCTTCAAGGATGGCAGACAGAATTTTGGGAATGGGAGATGTGGTTTCCTTGGTAGAGAGGGCCCAGGAACAGTTTGATGAAGAGCAGGCCCGAAAAATTCAAAAGAAAATTGCCAAGAACCGCTTTGGTTTTGATGACTTTCTTAGTCAGATACAGCAGATTAAGAAAATGGGGAACATGAAGGACCTCATGGGGATGATTCCCGGTGCTGGAAAAGCATTGAAAGGATTAGATATAGATGATGATGCCTTCAAACATATTGAAGCCATTATTCATTCCATGACACCAGAAGAACGCTCTACACCATCAAAATTAAATGCGAGTCGTAAAAAACGTATTGCAATGGGGAGCGGACGTACCGTGCAAGAAGTGAATCAACTTTTGAAACAATTTGAGCAGATGAGCAAGATGATGAAAATGATGCAAGGCGGTGGCGGAAAGAAGATGATGCAAATGATGCAAAACATGCGGTAATTTATCAATGACCTAAATACCTGAAAACCACTCCCAAAATAAACCAATCCCATGGAAATCCTTGACGGAAAGAAAATATCAAACCAAATAAAAGATGAAATTGCTATTGAAGTAGCAGATATGAAGAGGAGGGGAGAAAAAGTACCTCATTTGGCTGCTGTTTTGGTTGGTACAGATGGAGCAAGCCTCACCTATGTGGGCAGTAAAGTACGTTCTTGTAAAAAAATAGGTTTTGAATCAACCTTAATACATCTTCCAGAAGAAACCACTGAAGAAGCATTGTTAAAACAAGTTGAAGATTTAAATACCAATCCAGATATAGACGGGTATATTGTACAATTACCTTTACCTAAGCATATAGATGAAGAGAAAGTGCTTATGGCAGTTGACCCTGATAAAGATGTAGATGGTTTCCATCCTACCAATTTTGGTAAGATGGCCTTGGATATGGAATCCTTTATATCTGCTACGCCTTTTGGTATAATGGAGCTGTTAAGGCGTTATAATGTGGATACAGAAGGCAAACATACCGTTGTCATTGGACGCAGTCATATCGTAGGAAGACCCATTAGCATTCTTATGAGTCAAAAAGGGAAAGCAGCCAATGCAACAGTTACTTTAACCCATAGTAGAACCAAGAATATAGAGTCCTTTACCCAAAAAGCCGATATTATTGTTTCGGCATTGGGAGTGCCTAACTTTTTAAAGGCCGAAATGGTCAAGGATGGTGCTGTCGTAATAGACGTTGGGATTACCCGTGTACCGGATGAAACCAGAGAAAGAGGTTATTATATTACCGGTGATGTTGATTTTGAAAACGTAAGTAAAAAAGCTTCATTTATTACTCCAGTCCCAGGGGGTGTTGGACCAATGACCATCGCTATGCTTCTAAAAAACACTTTATTGGCAAGAGAAAGACACAAGGTAAAAAATACTTAGTTGTTGCTTTCTTTTTCAGTTTGAATTGAAACCCTTTCTTGTTCGTCATTTGGAGTGATAATGTCTAAGTCACTGTCACCTTCATCATTGGTGCAGCTAGATAATGCCATGGACGAGAACAAGACGGTAATCAATAATAGTATAACTTTCATCATTTGGTAATTTAGTAGGTATGATACCCTATGATTTCTATATATATAACGTTCTTCAAGCATTAATTAGTATTCATTTTTAGTTAGGCTGTAAAATGATTTGAACAGCGATTTAAATTCAGTACCTTTTTAATCAAATTCTGTACTGACCATGAAAAATCAATTTTTCGCATTCTTTTGCCTTTTACTTCTATTAAATTCTTGCGCCAAAAATGAAAACTCAAATCAGATTGTAGTCTCTTTTTCTAAGGAAATAAACGAGAATGCTATTGATGGACGTTTGCTTTTAATGCTTTCTACAAATGATGAAAAAGAACCTCGTTTTCAAATCAGTGGTGGATTAGATACCCAATTGATTTTTGGAATGGATGTGGATGGTATGAAACCAGGAGATGAAATCATCTTCAATGATTCAGTATTCGGATTTCCATATGCAAGTTTAAACGAGGTGCCTCCAGGCGAATACAATGTGCAAGCACTCTTGCATACATATGAAACGTTCAACCTATCTACTGGTCATACTGTTAAACTGCCTATGGATAATGGGGAAGGACAGCAATGGAACAGATCGCCAGGTAATTTGTTTAGCGAGCCTTTTAAGGTTACAATTGATGAAAATGGTATCCAAAATCTTAGTGTTACCATGGATAAAGTTATTCCACCAATTAAAGAGGCGGAAGACACTGAATGGATAAAACATATAAAAATAAAATCTGAAAAACTGTCTGAGTTTTGGGGCAGGGACATGTATTTGGGAGCCCATGTTTTGCTTCCAAAAGGTTTTAAGGAACATCCAGAGGCAAAATATCCATTAATGGTTTTCCATGGTCATTTTCCAAATGATTTTGGTGGTTTTAGAACTTCACCCCCAGATCCAGATACAAAACCGGAGTATTCTGCGCGTTTTGATGTTGATGGTTATAATATTATTCAACAACAAGAGGCTTACGACTTTTATAAGAGGTGGAACGAACCTGACTTCCCTAGGTTTTTAATTATTGAAATTCAACATCCGACTCCATATTATGATGATTCATACGCAGTAAATTCTGCCAGTCAAGGACCATATGGAGATGCAATTACCCATGAATTGATTCCATACATAGAAAAAGAGTTTAGGGGTATGGGAGAAGGTTGGTCACGGTTCTTATATGGTGGCTCCACAGGAGGTTGGGAAGCTCTTGCGGTTCAAGTAAAATATCCTGAAGAATACAACGGCTGTTTTGCTGCTTGTCCAGACCCCATTGATTTTAGGGCCTATTGTCTCACCAATATCTACGAAGACAAGAATGCATATTATTATGAAAGTAATCACAAAAAGGTAGAAGTGCCGTCTCATCGCGATTACCTGGGTCATGTTCAAAGTACTGTTCGTGAGAACAATCATTTAGAATTGGTTCTGGGTACAAAATCAAGATCAGGTCAGCAGTGGGACATTTGGGAGGCCACATACTCTCCTCAAGGCAATGATGGGTATCCGCAACGACTGTGGGATAAAATGACGGGGGAAATCAATCCAACAGTAGCTGAATATTGGCGCGAAAATTTTGACCTTAAACATATTTTGGAACGTGATTGGGATAAATTAGGTGAAAACCTCAAAGGTAAAATTCATATTTACTGTGGCGATATGGACAACTACTATTTAAACAATGCGGTTTATTTAATGGAGGACTTTTTAGAAAACACAACTGACCCTTACTATGAGGGGGAAGTATTGTATGGCGATAGAGCAGAGCATTGTTGGAATGGAGACCCGGAATTGCCCAATCATATTACTAGAATGCGTTATAACTCTATGTATGTGCCCAAAATAATGGAACGAATAGCCAAAAGCGCACCAAAAGGCGCTGATCTCACCAGTTGGCGTTACAAATAAATGAAGGTCTTAGATGGGAATGGTCAAGAAGAGTACTTTAAATTGGTAAAAGGACAGTAAATCAATTTAAAGGCTAATATTGCCTGTTCAAGGGATTTTATCACGCTTTGAATCAGGGATTCTGGTTTTTTAAACTATATTTTGAATAATTTACCCATAAATAAACAAGCATGGCGGGTATCACAAGAAATAAAATAGCATGGATAGTGTTTGCCTTTTTAGCAATAGGGGTTGGGCTTTATCCCTTGATATATTGGTTCGCGGCTGATAAATTTGGTATTTTAAATAGTAAAACGGCCGAACTATTGGCAAACGAAGTTTGGAATATTGGTTTCTATGGCCATATTACTTTTGGTGGTTTGGCACTTATAAGCGGGTGGTCTCAGTTTAGTAAAAAGCTTCGTTCCAAAAACTTAAGTTTACATCGTAACCTGGGAAAATTTTATGTTCTTTCTGTTTTGATAGGAGGGATCTGTGGTGTTTACATTGCTTTTTTTGCTACCGGAGGCCTTATTACTTCATTGGGGTTTCTTTGTTTGGGAATAATATGGCTATACACGACACTAAAGGCATATTTTGCCATTAGGGCAAAAGATTTAGCGCTCCATCAAGGAATGATGATTTACAGTTATGCCGCTTGTTTTGCGGCTGTAACACTTCGCATATGGCTACCACTTTTAACAATGGCCTTTGGAGAATTCCTAATAGCCTACAAGATAGTAGCTTGGCTTTGCTGGGTTCCTAACATGATATTTGCCTTTTTCTGGGTAAAAAGAAAGGGGATGAATCTAGTTTAGTTACTTGGCAAACAATTGATTCATATCCTTAAAAGACTTAAATTCCAATGCATTACCTGCAGGGTCCAGAAAGAACATGGTGGCCTGTTCTCCAACCTCACCTTCAAATCGAATATAAGGTTCAATAATGAACTCAACACCTTTGGTTTTAAGTGTTTTCGAAAAAGACTGAAACAAATCCCAAGGTAAAACAACTCCATAATGTGGGACAGGTACATTTTTGCCATCTACGGCATTGGTGTGAAGTTCCACATTGGATTTTGGTTTGTAGTGAATCACCAGTTGGTGACCAAACAAGTTGAAATCTACCCAATGATCGCTGCTTCGTCCTTCTTCACAATCTAAAATATCTCTATAAAAGCTTCTACATTCATCAAGATTGTGAACGGGAATGGCAATGTGAAAAGGAGTGACGTTTTGCATAGTTTGATAAAAGTAAATTGTCATCAACAATCTTCCAAATAGATGCAATTAATTTTTATTTAAAATATTGATAGTTCCTGTTAAAATGGTATTCGTAGTTCATAAGATGTTGGTAGTCTATATAATGTTTCCTAAAAATGAAATGTCATTATATTTAATAACTACGATTCTATTGATTTGAATAACAGGTACATGAAAAAAAATACAATTCTAATTTTGTTGGTGCTAATAGCTTCTTGTAAAAAGAACATTAAAAACCAAACAACTGTATTAAATGAGACTGAAAATACCACCGAACTTGATGAATGGATTTATCTTTTTGACGGCACAAGTACAGAAGGTTGGAGAGCGTACAACGGAGATTCCCTTCCACCGGGATGGGTGGTTGAGGACAGTACATTGACTTTTGATACTGAACTGGGGCTTGAACAAGATTATAAAGGAGGCACGGATATTATTTATGGTGCCGAGGAGTTTGATAATTTTGAGTTATACCTTGAATGGAAATTGCCTGAGGGAGGTAATAGCGGTATTTTTTACCACCTTAAAGAAGGATATGATGGTCCGCCGGAAGTTTCACCTGAATATCAGCTCATAGACGATGAAAACTATGCCAGAATCCATGATTTAACAGACTATAATACAAGCCTTGGCTATACAGATAAACCTGAAGAATTAAAACCATTGCAGCGAACAGCTTCAGATTACGCAATGCATCCTGCAGATTCGATTAAAAAGATATTAAATCCTGTTGGTGAATGGAATTCTTCCAAAATTGTTTTTACCCCTGAAAGAGTTGAACATTGGCTTAATGGCGAAATGTTGCTATCTTTTGTTCCGTGGGATGAAGCATGGTACGAAAAGAAAAATTCGGACAAATGGAAAAACAGTGCGGATTACGGAAAATATAAAACTGGATTCATTGGTTTGCAGGATCACTCCAGCCCTATCTGGTTCAGAAACATAAAAGTTAAAAAATTATAACAGGTTTTAGATATGAAAAAAAGAGAGTTTTTAAAAACTGCAGCTGTTGCATCATCATTGGCGTTAATGCCATCGGGAACTTGGGCTTTTTCTGGAAATAAACGTTTAAGAACTGCGCATATTGGTGTAGGGAATATGGGTTTTGAAGATTTAAAGGCAATTTCATCCCATAAATTGGTGGACGTTGTGGCGCTTTGCGATGTGGACTCTAACAACTTGGAAGCGGCAAAAAAGATTCATTCAAAAGCTAAGACATTTTCAGATTATAGAGAAATGCTAAGAGAGATGAGTGATGATATCGATGCCGTTATTGTGTCTACACCAGATCATACACATGCCCCAGCTTCTATGATGGCTATGGATATGGGTAAGCCAGTATATTGTCAAAAACCGCTAACGCATCACGTATCTGAAGCAAGAGCAATGCGTAAACTGGCCACTGAAAAGAACTTGATTACCCAAATGGGCATTCAGGTACACTCTTTTTATGACTACAAATTGGCCACTTTGTTGATTCAATCTGGAATCATTGGTAAAGTACATACGGTAAGAGCATGGTCTCCCAAGGATTGGGGGTACAATGGCCAGGCTCCTTCAGGTAGTGATCCCATTCCGGAAACCTTGGATTGGAATCTTTGGTTGGGTACCGCCGCAGAAAGACCTTATAAAAAAGATTATTATCATCCTGGAAACTGGAGAAAGTTGATGGATTATGGTTGTGGTACTTTGGGAGATATGGGAGTACATATTTTTGATACCCCGTACAATGCCCTTCAGTTGGATGTACCACTCACTATTAAAAACGAATGTAGGCAACCAACAGGATTTGGCTTTCCGGAGAAGAATATGGTTACATATGAATTTCCTGGTACAAAATACACAGCTGATAAATTAAAGTGGGTTTGGTATGATGGTCCTGGTGCCCCAAAAATGCATAAGGATCTTGAATTGCCCAATTCAGTTGATCATTCGCAGAAAAATGAAGAAGTTGAAAATGATGATGATCAAGCTATGGAAGATAAAATGTCACTGGATACTAAAGAAGCTATGGATGGAGTATTACCAGATCAAGGTGCTATGTTCATAGGAGAAAAAGGGCGTTTGTTATTACCACACTTTATGCAACTGCCAAAGAAGATTGTTGATGGAAAATATGTAGACATATCAACGGAAATTGCAGCGGTGGAGAAAGCAAATAATATGGGTAAACCCATACGTGATTACGATTCCGAAGGTCCAAAACACTACCATCAGTTTGTGGATGCGTGTTTGGGCAATGATAATTGTACAGCACCTTTCTCTTATTCTGCAAGATTAACGGAAACCATATTGTTAGGCGTTATTGCAGGTCGTTTTCCTAATAAAACGTTGCATTGGGATAATGAAACTGCACGATTTTCTGAAGAAGAAGCAAATCAGTATTTAGAATCACCGTATAGGGATTTTTAATACCTGAAGATTTTTAGATCTAAAATCCTGTTAGGCCTCCAGAAAAGAAATAATTTGGTTATTTACGTCTTCTTGGTGCATGGAATGCCCTAATCCCTCTGTACTTATCAATGTGCTGCCCTTCCAATTTTCACTTACATTTTTAGAGGCATGATATGGCGCTATCGCATCTAATCTGTCATGAAATAACAATCCTTTTTTGGTATTGGACTGGGCGAATTTTGATGCTGAGAAATCATGAATTTTAAAACCGAATCTTTTAAGGATATAGTTGTCCAAAGCCCTCATTACCCTATTATTGAATTTTAATAGGTGCTGATAATGCTCCATGATTTCATGAAACTCAGATGGAGCACCTATAGTAACTATTTTTTCTACATTGGGGTTGGGGTTTTTGTACTCATTGTACATCAATGTCATGCCCCCTACGGAATGCCCAATAAGATATTTTGGGTCATATTTTTTAATCATATGGTGAAGTGCTTCCTCATACAAGGGTACATATAGGATTTTACCGGTAGAATACCCATGCGAGGGAGCATCAAACGCTATAATATTAAAATCAGCATCTTGAAGTTTATGTATAAGATTGCGCCAACGAAAAGTATTGCTTTCCCAACCGTGCACTAACAACACGGTTTCTTTCTTTCCAGGCCAATGATAAGATTGTAGTTTATGCCCAGCGGCTGACTCTACTCCATTCTTGGCTTTATCTAAATATGCCTCTTGCTGAGGCAAAACCCTCCCTTTTCTAACGGTACAGAACAAATTGAAAGCCTTGTGAGCGGTTTTTTGCGGAGCCAATAGAGCATGCAGGTTGAAATATTGACCATATGCGAGAGGAAGAATTTTGGCAATTAGTTTTTTCATCAGGTTACTTTTTGTAACTTACTCTTTTGGAGAAACTAAAAATACAGAATCCTTTTGTAAGAAAAAAGAAGTCACCCATTCAAAACTAAGTATAGATATGGAAACTGTTACTGAAAATCAGCAGCTTAGAACTGCTAAAAAAATTGAAAAAATGTTTGGGCATATTGATTACAAAAACCCACCTGAGCTTTGTCCTGTTCGTGATGTAATGTCAGTTGCTTCTGATCAATGGAGTACATTGATTATTCTTTGGTTGGGTTATTTTCCGGTTTTGCGCTTCAACAAACTTAAAAAGTTTGTCTATGGTATATCTAATAAAGTTTTAAGCCAACGTCTAAAGGTACTGGAAGCCGATGGCTATATTTCTAGAAAGGCATTTCCAGAAGTGCCCATTAGAGTGGAATACAGTCTCACTGATTTTGGAAAAACTTATGTTGAAAAATTACTTGAACTAACGGAATGGATGCAGACCAATAGCCCAAAAGTACTTGCGAATAGAGAAAAATACGGCCTGTTTTAGTCTTTAAGCCTGTTCCATATATCAATATACATTTTCCAGGTGCCTTTCTCTTTTTTCCAAACAACGACATATTTTCCTTTCCAACTGGTCGCAGGTTCTTCTCCTTTTTTACTGGTACCATGGTAGTATCCATAATCATAGGCATAATCCCCTATAATTTTTATTTCTGATGTATCCATACCATGAGATAGGATCTTAGTGTCCTTTCCTAACAGCCAACGTGCTTTAATGGCCTCTCTTCCCTCTACTATTGGAACTCCTAACGGAATGAGTTTGGCATCCTGAGTGTAACTGTTTGCCATTGTATCAAAATCTTGGGCGATAAAAGCGGTTGAGAAACCTCTGGAAGCGGCAACTACTTTATTTTTTTCACTGTCATTGGTATTGGATATTTTACCATTTGAACAATCAATTCTCCACGTTGGAAAAACTACAGATTCAGTTTTATCTACCCATTCTCCAACCCATTTAAAACCTTTATCATCAATGTCATAAAATGAGAGTCTATAAAAACCATCGGTACCGTTTGGTGCTTTTTGTTCGCTATACAATACAATTTTACCCTCTTCATTTTTGTTTCCTTCCCATGCCCTTAATGTTGTGGAAACAGTTCGGGTCGTGTAATAATGGACATACCATCTTGTGCTATCCTGACTAAATTGACGAATACTGCCAGAATAGGTTTCATCTTCTTTCAGGGTTTCATCTTGAATGGCCATACCATTCATAATGTATTTGAATCGCCAGATCATATCAACAGGCTCTGCCCAGGTCTGATCAGGGTTTCGGGTTTCAGACTTGCAGTTACATTCCCCTATCAATGGTGCAAAATCCAATAGTTCTTTTGGTGCCTTTGGATTTGGTAATCCAAATGGGTGTTCTACAGAAGGTTCAAAATCGTATTGAGCCAGTAAAAAAATGGGAGCTAGGAAGATAGTAAGAAAGTGTATTGTTTTCATTTGGTTGGATTTAACTTTCAAATTACCCAAACGAAAATAAGTAGCTACGTCCTTTAGGATTTAATTAACAAAGGCTAATCCCACCCCAACATCAAATATTTTATTTTGGCATTGTCAGGTATTTGAACCGTTTCAATATGGGAAGTGGTATAGCGAAGGTTTGAAGGCAATTCCTCTTTGTCAATGGTAAAATACAGATTACTGTTCTTAGGAAATATGACAACACTGTTTAAGGTTGTCACCGTTTTTTTGATCGTATACTTATTTTGGATCTCTTTAAATGTACTATTTAGACTGATTCCTTTATCTGTAGTGTAACGAGGATCAAATATTCTAACATTTCCAATAGTGGGAATACTATCCAAATTTGAGGTAAGTGTTAAAAGGTGTTTGCCCCCTTTTTCAAAAACCTTGGTTTTTTCCGCTTTGATCCCAACATTAAGTTTAGAGGTGTCCTTTACAATGGAATCCTGAGCAAAGAGGGTTTCCAAAGTATTTGCTGGAGATGTTTTTAAAAGAACTCCTACGGAGTTTTCAGTAATTAAAAAAGTGGTATTCTTTTCAGTGCATTGAACGAATGCAAAGCAGCATCCAAGTGCAAAAACTATAAATATTCTTTTCATAAAAATTATCGGATAACTTTTTTCAAAACACCAAGTACTCCACGAATAAAGGTGGCACTGGTCAAAACTTTTACCACAGGGTTCATTCGAGTACTTTTTCTAGTGGACGTTTTTCTTCGAGATGTAGTCTTTTGTTTTTCTTCCTTTTCAGCTTCTTTTTGGGCTTTTTCTATTTTTTCGTTCAATAATTCATAAGCACTCTCTCTATCAACCTCATCATTATATTTTTTAATCAATTTGGATTTACCCAAGGTTTCTTTAAGTTCAGCCTTGGTCAAAACATCCATACGGCTCATAGGAGCCCGCAGCATGGTTGCCGCCAATGGGGTAGGTCGCCCTTTTTCATCCAATGCGGAAATAAGTGCTTCGCCTATTCCCAATGAGGTCAATATTTCTTTGGTATCATAAAACTCCGAGTCTGGGTAGTTTTCAGCGGTAAGTTTTATGGCCTTCCTGTCTTTTGCGGTAAATGCTCTTAGGGCATGCTGTACTTTTAGCCCTAACTGTCCCAGCACATCATCCGGAACATCTGTAGGGTTCTGAGTTACAAAATAGAGTCCAATACCTTTAGAACGTATCAATTTTACGATACTCTCAATCTGTTCCAATAAAGCTTTTGAAGCTTCTTTAAAAATAAGATGTGCCTCATCAATAAAGAGAATCAATTCAGGTCTATCACTATCTCCTTGTTCTGGAAAGGTAGCGTAGATTTCAGCCAATAGACTCAACATGAATGTAGAAAACAACTTTGGTCTATCTTGAATATCTGTAAGTCTTATAATATTGATGTAACCTCTGCCATTTTCATCAATACGAACCAAATCATCAACTTCAAAGGATTTCTCGCCAAAGAACAAGTCAGCTCCCTGTTGCTCCAGTTCAATAATCTTTCTTAGAATAGTTCCGGTAGAACTCGTAGAGATTCGTCCATACGACTCTTGAAATTCTTTTTTGCCCTCTCCTGTGGCATATTGTAACACTTTTTTAAAATCTTTTAAATCCAGCAAAGGAAGCTTGTTGTCATCACAATACTTAAAGACAACAGCTACAATTCCTTCTTGTGTAACGGTCAAATCAAGAATTCTTGATAGCAAAACAGGTCCGAATTCGGAAACCGTAGCTCTTAGGCGAACACCATCTTGTTCCGAAAGGGATAAAACCTCAACTGGAAACCCACTGGCTTCAAACGGAAGTCCAATTTTTTCATGGCGTTCATCTATTTTAGGGTGGCCTGGGCTAGGTTGTGCAATACCACTGAGGTCACCTTTTAAATCCATAAGCAGAACGGGAATTCCTTTATTTGAAAGGTTTTCTGCGATAACCTGAAGCGTTTTGGTTTTTCCCGTACCAGTTGCTCCAGCAATAAGTCCGTGCCTATTTAAGGTTTTTAAAGGAATCTTTACAAAAGCATTTGTTACCGTTTCTCCATTGAACATTCCGGCTCCCATGGTAATGTAATCACCTTTGGTTGTATAGCCTTTCTCAATATGTTCAAAGAATTTTTCTTTGCTGCTCATGGAATTCAGTTTTCGTAAAAATAGGGTAATTTAGTAGAAGACAAAAGATTCAATATATTAGATCAATACACATAATACTATGAAGATTTCAGCAAGATTATTATCCATTGCCCTCACTTTTTTTATCTGTACAGCTTTGACAGCGCAAGAAAAGACAGAGATTACATTTCATAAATCACATATTCCCTCCAGAAATAATGCTCCATTTAGTGAAGCAGTGCAAGCAGGAAATCTTTTCTTTCTAGCCGGGCAAATTGGTTTTGACAGGGCGGCAGGGTATATGGCCGAAGGAGGTATAAAAGGTGAGACTGAACAGGTGATCAAGAATATTCAAGCTGTTTTGAAACATCATGACTTAGCATTGGATAATGTTGTAAAGTGTACTGTTATTTTGAGTGATATTGAAGATTTTAAGGCTTTTAATGAAGTCTATACCCAATATTTTACGAAAAAACCGGCCAGGACCACTTTTGCAGCTAAAGGCCTTGCCGTTGGTGCCAAGATTGAAATTGAAGTAATCGCAGTACGATAGGTTTTAAGTCTAGGTCTAAGATGAACTAAGTCCTATCTTTGCAAAATGGTTTCAGAGCAGGTAATGGATTTGGTGGATAAAGGGCAGATGCTTCCTTTAATGGAAGAATTTTACACCATTCAAGGAGAAGGCTATCATAAGGGCACTGCAGCTTATTTTATTCGTGTAGGAGGTTGTGATGTTGGTTGTCATTGGTGTGATGTTAAGGAAAGTTGGAATGCTGAGACACATCCACCTACTTCAATTGATAGTATTGTAGATAATGCTGCTACGTATTCTGATACCATAGTAATTACCGGTGGTGAGCCACTTACATGGGACATGGGACCTTTAACTTCTGCGTTAAAGGCTAAGAACCTTCAAACACATATTGAAACTTCTGGGGCTTATCCTTTAACGGGAGCTTGGGATTGGATTTGTCTTTCTCCCAAGAAAAATAAACTTCCGGAGGAAAAGATATACGATGAGGCAAACGAACTTAAAGTTATCGTTTACAACAAACATGATTTAATTTTTGCTGAGGAACAGGCCGCTAAAGTAAACGGGGATTGCATTCTCTATTTGCAGCCAGAATGGAGCGTTCGAGAAAAAATGGTTCCATTGATTGTGGATTATGTTATGCAAAACCCCAAGTGGAAAGTATCTCTACAAACACACAAATACTTAAATATTCCGTAATAGAATAGGGTTAACGTCCGCCGTTACTCTGCAAGTCTAAAATACATTCAGCGTCAAGAACGGGCACTGCTGCAAGTCCACTGGAGGTTCTGGTTTCCAAAAGTTTTAGCATGGAGTCACCACTTAAGTTACACGGAGAAGTCAAGACACTTCCTTTAGCGGCCAAACTCCTAGCGGTAGGAGCACCAAACTGTAATTCAGCTCGCATAAGACAACCTGGTACATCGCAATGGTTTTCCGCATCTGGGTCTTCATGGTCATTAACGGGAACTGTGCCTAAGTTAACAAGTCCAAATAAATGCCCAAATTCGTGATTCAATGTGGCTGTTTCAACATCAGTTACGGTTATTAAAGAACTTCGGCTTGCTAAATCTCTTATAGTAGACTCATATATCACCATGGAAGTATTTCTGTAAACTGCTCCCAATGTCACCAAACCTTCATCTAAATCATCTCCATCGGAGGGAGCATCAGCAAAATAAATGTAAATAGCCAAAGTAGTTCCATTGTTGTATGCGGTTCTATTCTCATTTTCCAGTTCAGCAATCTCATCTAAGACCAATGTTTCTTCATCAGGAGATGAAAGACTTTTAAAGGAGAATTCGATATTCTGTTTAAAAGTTCGCTCTCTAAGATAGTCTTCAAAGTTGGAAACTGTCTGACCTGTTGGTTGAAAACCTTCAACATAACCTATTTCAACTAAAAGCCTATCAAAGTTATCATTGGATAAAAAATCATTTGCAGAAGAACCTGTAGCCTGAAGGTTGGGGGTTTTATCAACATTTTGCGGGGTTTGAGTATCATCAGAATCATTAGAACAGGCATTGATAAACCCAAAAACAACTATGAGTGCAATAAAGATTTTCTTTTTCATACTATATTGATATGTATTAAAAACGGTAAGGCGGGCATTCTATTATGATTTGAAAGAAAGTTTTGCCAAATAGTCGTAATGTTCTCCCTCACTTACAAGTTTACAGTCAAAATCGTGGGCTGCACAAGCATTTTGTAAAGTCGTAAAATCAAGGTAAAGCCACTCAAAGGAAGGGCTTTTCTGATTCTTGTACTCCATGACAAAGGTTACTTCACCATAATAATCACCACTGTTTGGAATCCAAAATCCACCATCTTCGTCTTGGTCAAACATATAAACGATATTGCTGGAATCCAATAAAATTTGCCCGTTTGGCAGTAACAATGACTTTAAATGATTTAAAAAAGAGCTTAGATTATTTAGTTTTCCAGCTAAACCAATACCATTCATAAGCAGTAAAAGTGTATCGAATTTTGAGTCGTTATAATCAAGAAACAAACTGTGGACTGAAGATTTAACACCTCTATTTTTACAAACTTCAATCGCCCCTTTTGAAGCATCCAAAGCGGTAACCTCAAATCCCTTTTTTTGTAGGTACAGGGTGTGGTTCCCAGCTCCACAACCAATATCAAGAACGGTTCCTTTTGCTAGGTTTAATGCTTTTTGTTCTAACAATGGCATTTCTTTAAAACCCCTGAACAAATAGGGTAATGGTATACTGTCTTCTTCATCCAAGGATGAATAGGTCTTAATATCTTCCGTATAATTCCCTGAATGATAGTCCAGTAAAGCTGTTCCAATAATATCCGACATAAATTAAAATGGTTGATGCAAAAATGGGACTTTATTAATAGATAAAGGTTTAAATGAAAAGTGTTTTTTATGTTTGTCTTTCATGAAAGAGGAATTAGAGGAATTGCCAAAGAAGGCAAAGGAAAAACACGCTGAAAACAAGAAGTTTTTCACAAAACTGAGAAAGCGTCCGCCGAAGAACTTGGATTACGTGATGAGTGAACTGCATGAGGCCGAGTTTGAAAAAACAGATTGTCTTACTTGTGCCAATTGCTGCAAAACAACGGGCCCTCTTTTTACCAACACGGATGTGGATAGAATTGCAAAACATTTTAGAACAAAGCCCTCAAAGTTTATTGACCAATATTTAAGGGTAGATGAAGAAAATGATTATGTGTTAAAAGAAGTGCCCTGTACTTTTTTGGGAACTTATAATTATTGCTCCATTTATAATGTTAGGCCAAAAGCATGTAGAGAATTTCCCCATACAGATCGGAAAAAGTTCCATCAGATAAGCAATCTTACCTTAAAAAACGTGGCTATATGCCCTGCCGCTTTTAACATTGTTGAAGAAATGAAAAAGAAAGTAAAGCTTTAATGATTTCTTATATTTGAGAATATGGATCAGATAATCACCTATTTTGAAAATATTCCGGCACTGCACAGAAGCCTTATCCTAGTTGGGGGAATTACGTTCTTCTGGATTTTGGAAGGGATAGTGCCTCTTTTTAGTGTTAAGTATAAGAAATGGCGTCATTCTGTTCCTAATTTTTTCTTTACCCTCACGACCATTATTATTAATTTTCCCCTCGCTTTTTTGTTGTTGAAAACATCAGATTGGGCAGTAGAAAACCAATTTGGAATTATAAACTGGCTTCCAGAAATGCCGCTGTGGCTCTATGTTGCTCTTGGAGTTATGCTTCTCGACTTAATTGGAGCGTATACTGCGCATTTAGTGGAGCATAAAGTAAAACCACTTTGGATGGTTCATTTGGTCCATCATTCAGATCATAATGTAGATACCACTACGGCAAACAGACATCACCCATTGGAAAGTTTAATTCGGTATATTTTTACTTTAATAGGTGTTTTTCTGGTTGGTGCCCCTATTGGTATCATCATGCTGTATCAAAGTCTGTCCGTTGTTCTTTCACAGTTTAACCATGCCAATATTCGATTACCCAAGAAAGTAGATAATGCAATAAGTTGGTTGATTGTAAGTCCAGATATGCACAAGGTACATCATCATTATAGATTACCCTTTACAGATTCCAACTACGGTAACATTTTCTCTATTTGGGATAGACTATTCGGAACCTTCATGAAAATGGACGTTGATGCAATTGTTTATGGAGTGGATACTTTTCCAGATGAAAAAGAAAATAGTAGTATTATAGGCTTGCTGAAACAACCTTTTCATAAATACAGAAGGCCTACCACTTCTGAGTCTGAGTAAAAACGCTTTCAGAAACCTTTAATATGAAGCACAAAGAGATAGATATTCCTTGTAATGATGGGTTTGTGCTTAAAGGGACTATTTATTCTGCTAGCACTGATTTTAAACAAAAAGAAAGTACTTATCATTAATTCGGCCACTGTGGTAAGTAAGGATTTGTACAAAAATTATGCCTTGTACTATGATTCTGTTTAAAGTTTTGTAAAACGTTGGCGATGCTAATCGTAGATTAAATATTTAGCTCTTATTTTTTTGAAAGCTTCCAGGTCTTCTTGCCAAGTGGCTTTTATTTCTGATTCACTTAACCCCTCTTCAATTTGTTTTTGTAACTCGGGTGTTCCAGCATGTTTGGTAAAGGATTTGGTAATAAAGAACTTTGACTTGTCCACAGTATTCATATATGCATCAAGTAGCCATCGCAAAGAAACTGATTCTATTCGTTCAGACTGAGATAAATCTCTACCATAGGAAGTTTTACCCTGTTCTTTTGGATGTTTGGAACCAAAATTAGGTTTAGGTACATAGGTAAAATCATATTGGGCGCTATCCAAAAAAGAAGCACCATACCGTTGAAACTGAAATTCAGTTCCACGACCAGCATTAACATTGGTGCCTTCAAACAACCCTAAACTAGGATAAAGGTTAATGGAAACATCATTTGGAAGGTTGGGGGAGGGCCTTATTGGGATATGATATTTGGAGTTATGACTGTAATTTTTGAGTGGAATTACACTCAAATCAGCAGTGATGCCTCCTTTTAACCATCCTTCAGAATTAAGCATTTTTGCATATTCACCAATTGTCATCCCATATACCAGAGGAATTGTGGTCATGCCTAAAAAACCGGTATGTTCTTTTTTCATGGTTGGGCCATCAACGTATTGCCCATTTGGGTTTGGTCTGTCCAGGACAATAATGGGAATGTTACTTTCTGCGCAGGCCTCCATTACCAGCTGTAATGTAGCGATATAGGTGTAAAACCGTACTCCAACATCCTGAATGTCAAAAACGACAAGATCAAGTCCTTCTAATTGTTCTTTGGAAGGTTTTTTGTTTTTTCCGTGAAGAGAAAAAATGGGAAGTCCCGTTTTGGAATCGACACCATCTTCTACATGTTCACCCGCATCAGCTTTTCCACGAAAGCCATGTTCTGGAGCAAAGACCTTTTTAATGTTAACCTGCAAAGAGAGCAAAGAATCTACCAGATGTGTATGTCCATTTTCTTTGAAAACCACACTGGTTTGGTTGGCAACAACCCCAACAATTTTGTTTTTGAGCAGTGGAAGGTATGCTTGCGTTCTATTGGCAGCAACAGTGATTCTTGGTATAGAATCTGTTTCTCCGTTTATAGCTGTGAGCTTACTTTCTTTTTCCTGTCCCCTACATGAAGAAAACAGTAAAACCAACAATAAAACTGTACTTTTGAAAATAGAAAAAATGGGCATTCGTTGAATTTAGAATTGTTTATAGCCAAGCGCCTGATTACAGGGAAGGAGCATAAAATTAGCATTTCCGCCCCTATAATAAAAATTGCCATTGCGGCTATTGCAATTGGTATTGTAATGATGCTTATTGCCATTGCTACTGGAGTGGGGCTAAAACACAAGATTAGAGAGAAAGTTGCTGCTTTTAACGGTCATATTCAAATTTCAAATTACGATAACAATACTTCTGAAGTTTCAGTAGCCCCAGTTTCTTTAGAGCAAGATTTTTATCCCAAATTCAAAGATGTTGAAGGGGTTTCCCATGTTCAGGCAGTAGCAACCAAAGGCGGAATTATAAGAACAGAAGACACCTTTGAAGGTATGCTCGCCAAAGGAGTGGGCCAAGACTATAATTGGACTGTTTTTGAAGAATACATTGTTGATGGAAGATTACCGGATTATTCAGGAAAACTGAATGATGAGGTATTGGTATCGAGGATGATGGCAAATCGGTTGCAACTAAAAGTTGATGATTCTTTTTTCTCTTTTTTCTTAAAAGATGGCGATGCATCCAGGGTTCCCAATAATAGAAGGTTCAAAATTACGGGGATTTATGATAGTGGTTTTGAAGAGTTTGATGCTACCTATGTCTTTGTGGACATTCGGCATATACAGCGAATGAACAAATGGACATCCAACGAAATAGGTAATTTTGAAGTATTTCTGGAAGATTTTGACCAACTTGAAGAGAAAAGCAATGAAATCTATGGAAAAACACTCTCCGATCTAGATACCCAAAATATTAAAACCAAATACTTCAGAATCTTTGAATGGATCAGCCTGTTCGATTTTAATATTGCACTTATCATTGGGATAATGATCATTGTAGGGGGAATAAACATGATTACAGCGCTCTTAGTGCTCATTTTGGAGCGAACCCAAATGATTGGAGTCTTAAAAGCTTTAGGTTCTGAGAATTGGAGCATTCGTAAAGTGTTTTTGTATAATGCTACCTACTTGATAGCGATTGGGTTGCTATGGGGCAATGGTATTGGTTTGGCATTGCTCTGCCTTCAAGATAAATTCCGGTTGTTTAAATTTCCCAATCCTGAGGAATACTATATCGAGTATATTCCAGTGCATATTGATATTTCCACGGTTCTGTTGTTAAATCTTGGAGTAATGTTACTATGCTTGGTCATGCTTTTAGTACCCTCCTACATCATAACCAAAATAACTCCGGTCAAGGCAATTAAATTTGAATAGTGGCCAATAACTTTAGTGGTCTTTTTTGGGCAATATTGATATGGTCGCACAACTCAAAAAACTATCTTTGCCACCATTATGGAATATGCAAATAACATTCTTGAAACCATTGGTAATACCCCATTGGTAAAACTCAATAAATTGACTGCCGACCTTCCTTGCATGGTCTTGGCTAAGTACGAAACTTTTAACCCAGGAAACTCCGTAAAGGATAGAATGGCGCTTCAAATGGTAGAAGATGCTGAGGCTTCTGGAGTTTTAAAGCCAGGTGGTACGATTATCGAGGGAACTTCAGGAAATACAGGAATGGGGCTGGCTTTGGCAGCAGTGGTCAAAGGGTATAAAATGATTTGTGTCATCAGTGACAAACAATCAAAAGAAAAAATAGATATTCTTAAAGCTGTTGGGAGCGAAGTGCATGTTTGTCCCACAGATGTAGCTCCAGAGGACCCTAAAAGCTATTATTCCACAGCTAGACGTTTATCCACGGAAATTCCAAACTCTTGGTATGTAAACCAGTATGATAACCCAAGTAACGCCAAAGCACATTATCAGAGTACGGGGCCTGAAATATGGAATCAGACCGCTGGAAAAGTGACCCATTTTGTAGTGGGAGTCGGCACGGGTGGAACGGTTTCAGGCGTTGGTAAATATCTTAAAGAACAAAATCCGAATATTAAGGTTTGGGGAATTGATACCTACGGTTCTGTGTTTAAAAAATATCATGAGACCGGTATTTTTGATGAAAATGAAATTTATCCATACGTTACCGAAGGGATAGGGGAAGATATTTTGCCTAAGAACGTTGATTTTGATATTATCGATGGTTTTACTAAAGTAACGGACAAGGATGCAGCAGTTTATACACAACGCTTGGCAAAAGAAGAAGGTATGTTCTTGGGTAACTCTGCGGGAGCGGCAATAAAGGGACTGTTGCAGTTGGAAGAACATTTTTCCAAAGATGATGTGGTAGTAGTTTTATTCCATGATCATGGTAGTCGTTATGTGGGTAAGATGTTCAATGATGATTGGATGCGAGAGAAGGGATATATAGACTAAATTTTCTTTACATTAGAATCAAAATCAGCCAATATGTACAGAGCGATTTTGATTTATGGATTGATTAATACCAAATAATGGTACACCTTAAAAAAGAAAATTGTACTGCAGGGATTGATAAAGGTGAACTTGTAAGCTTTATAGCTGAAGAACATGAATTTATTCACCAAAAAGGAAGTCCTGGCTGGCGAAGTGCAGATACGGAGATGTTCCCTATTATTGGGCCATTGAATGAAATTGACTTTAGAGTACAGGTGCCGCGAGGAAATGGAGCAATTCAAGATCAACATGGATTGTTGCGCGAATTGGAATACGAATTAATTTCTCAAACAGAAACATCAGCAGTTTTCAGAAAAGAATATGAAATGGGAACACGGGTCAGAAACTCTAAATTCCCTAAAAAATCGAACAAGGAATGGTTGTTTTGGCCATATACCTTTGCTTTTGAAAAGTCTTTTGAGTTAAAGAAAGATAATTTAGAAATCACCTTCACCATTTCTGGGGAACGGGATATGCCCTTTATGTTAGGGTATCATCCTGCATTTAAACTACATATTGCAAATCCTGTAATTCTTGCTGATAGCAAGGAAATTACTTTGGATGAGGTATTGGCGGTTGGAAGCAGAGCTTTACAAGTTGAAAATTGTAAATCAATTACTTTAAAGGATAAGAAAGATATCACCATAAAAACCGAAGGTTTTAAACATTTTATGTGTTGGACGGAGGTTAGAAACATGGTTTGCATAGAACCAATTACTTTTTATCCATACGCAGTTGCACAAAGAGAATTGCATACAGGTTTTGACTATATAAAACATGGAGATAGTATATTTAGTGTAAAACTATTTGTGTAAGGTATTTCCTCTAAAAATAAATGTTAAGAAAATCACAATTTTTATAAACTTCCCTTCGTTATATTAAGTATCTTAGTAGAAGTAATTTTACGAAAAACATGTTCAGAAATTTTATTGAGAGAGTAGGAGCAATGAATTGCATTATGCTCTTGGTAGTGATATCAATTATCATTGTCTCAGAAGTACTTTTCCTTCAAGGAAACAAGATGGATGCTATTTTTATAGCATTTTGGGCACCAACCATTTTAGGTTTTATGAATTATTTGAAATATAAGAAATAATGGATTTTGTCTTAGGTTATTCCATTTTAGTTGCAGTAATATTTCTTGCCTGGGTGCTTTTTGTTGTGCGTATGTATAAGAAAATTAAAGACTAATTTTACTTGTTTTACTAAGTTTCAAAAACGGTTTTCACTTTACTCATCTCATCATTTCTTAATAAGTAGGAATTGAGTATTCTCTCTGTTTCAACTGTGTTTTTTTGTGGAACAATAAAGGCTTCTATATCAGTTAGTGAAGAAACTTCCAATTGCTGATCAATGAACCCATACCCTCTATACATACCTTCCATAATAAGAACAACAGCATTTTCGTCTTCATTTCTACCTTTTTCCTTAATAATTCTAACCTCAGACTGTATAGCTTTCATGTCTTTAATAGCAGCTTCGACTTTTTTGTTATACAGGGGTATGGGCTCATCACCCCTACATACCCCGTCACAAGAAGTTAATTCATGATGGGAGCATGCCGCATTGGTCTCTTGTAAATGACAATATTTTGGACAGAGCGCAAACACTTTGCATATTTCATGTAAATAGGCCCTGCAATCTGTTTGATTGTAGAATATTTTAAGCGGATTTGGAACTCCTTTTATAACATTAAAAGCCAAGTGGATAATTCCTTTTCTATCCTCATACGCAAATATGGCATACTTCTTTACAATTCGTTTTTGGGCTCTGTTGTACGGTGGAAAGTGTTTTTTTATTTCGGCAGATTCCATCAGTAATGCCACAAGTTCACTTCCAGAGAGTTTAAAATCAATATCAGCTGTTTCGCTGCACATTTGGGTTTCTTTGGTGCTTTTGTCATAAAAATGACCCAAGACTCTTTTTTTAAGGTTGATCGCCTTCCCTACATAAATAATTTCACCCTTCTGATTTTTAAAATAGTAAATGCCTGGCTTCTGCGGAATTTTATTGAAAACAGATTTTGATAAATGGGGAGGTAGGGTAGCTTCTTGGCTTCTAGCATTCAGAAATTTTTGAAAAACAGTTTCTGAATCAGGCGCTTTAAGTAGTTTTTGAAATAATAAAACCGTTGCATGAGCATCTCCTCTGGCACGGTGCCTGTCTTTAAGTGGAATGTTAATGGCAGAACACAGTTTACCTAAACTATAGGATTGTAAACCAGGAATAAGTTTACGCGATAAGCGAACGGTACACAGTTTTTTTCTGGTAAAATCAACCTCTATCTGTCTAAACTCTTCTTTGATAACCCCATAATCAAAGTTTACGGCATGGGCCACAAAAATACTGTCTTTGGTAATCTCAAAGACTTTATCTGCAATTTCAGAAAAAGTTGGTGCGTTTTGGACAAGTTGATTGTCAATACCGGTAAGACCGGTTATAAAATGCGGAATGGGGCATTGCGGGTTTACCAGAGAGGTGAACTCATCAATAATCTGCTCACCATCGTATTTAAAAACAGCGATTTCGGTAATCTTGTTTCCTTTAATGCCATTGCCGGTGGTCTCTATGTCTATAATGGTGTACAAATCCTTAAAAACAATTAATTATTGAATTTATGGATAAAGTAAAAAGCCACCAAATAGGAGAGTGGTTTTTGGTTAAGAATGGTCGTTGAACCTTGCCTCAGACAATAATAGGAAGGAATTACAACAATGTATTCCTACCTAGCACCGCCATTATAAAGAAAACGGTAATAGAGATGATTAAACAACTAATGGCTGCGTTTAAATTATCCGGTGTAGAAAACTCTTTTTTAATGTTGTTAAGTATTGCTTTCATTGGGAACTTCTTTGAGGCAAAGTTGGGAAGACCTAAGGCGTTGTCATAAAGGAATCGATAAAGGAAGAGAAGACAGGATAAATGGTAAATGAAGCTGATTTTATCGAAAAATAAAGCTTTTTGACCAGTTTTCTAGTTGGAAAAACAGAGCCGCAGAGTTTAAGAACATAGCTGTATAGTATTTTTTATCAATGAAGCCAAGTAGGATTTTTTTTCACTTTTCACCTTCCATGTAAACATCTCAATCAATCCCATGATACATAACGGTTTACCGTTCCCACAAAACCAAGAAAGAAATTTCCTAATCAGTTTGACTCTCTATTACGGCATGGGAACATGTTCTTTAAATTTCTGTAATTTAGTACTCACTGCAGCGGAAATAGCATAAAACAATACGCAGTTTTAGGAAAGAGCAATTATTTATTTTGGACACTATAAATAATGAGTATCCTTGATATAACCATTAAGTTGAGAAAAAATGGTGGAATCATTATACAGAAAGTACTATGGCAAACTATACCAATATGGTTGCCTTGTGCATAATGATTCCGTAAAAGTGGAAGATACCGTTCAAAACTTTTTTGTTTGGACTTTGGAACATTCAGAAAAATTAAAGGACATTAAAAATTTTGAAGCGTTTGCATGCAAAGCGATTCGAAAAAACCTGATTCATCGTATTATTAAGGATAACCGTTCCAAAAAAAGTAAGGATAATTACTTGGTGACCCTGGTTAATGAAAAGTCCATTACCTCAGTGGAAAAGGAAATAATGCAAGCTGAGGAAAGTTCATGTCTAAAAATGAACTTGAAAAATGCCATAGAAAAATTACCGGACAAGCAAAAGGAAATCATCTTCCTAAAATATTATGCTAACTTTTCCTATAAGGAAATCGAAGACATAATGAACGTGAGCAATCAAGTGGCTAGAAACTATGTTTCCAGAGCCCTTAAAAAACTGAAAGACTCCATATTTTCAGAAAAAATAAGGGCTTTTATAGTGTCTGCTTTTTTAGCTTAAAAAAGTTTTTTTAAAAAAAATCTATTTTCCAAGGTTACATTTTTATGTTTTGCGGCTTCTACTATAAATAGCATTGCTAAATGAGCCATAAAAATTTTAAAAATTATCTTTTTGAAGACTTCATCAAGGACTCTTATTTTAGAGAGTGGGTATACGCACCAAATAAGGCAGTAAATACTTTTTGGGATGCTTTCTTGGAAGAACACCCAACTAAATCCTTGGATATTGAAAAAGCGAGACTTTTTTTAGAAGGTGTTCATGAATATTACGATAGCAATAAGGTAAGTGAAGTACAAATTCAAGAAAAGTACCAAGAATTTGTTTCCAAGTATGCCAATGAAGCACCGGGCAAAGTACGGGTTCTTAAAAGAAACCGGAAAAGAGTATTCAATTATGTGGCTGCAGCTTCTATAGTTGTATTGGTGGCTTTCAGTTTATTCTACAAAAACATTAACACAGATTACTACACTACTGCTTACGGGGAGTATAAGAAAATTGAACTTCCAGATGGAACCCATGTTACTTTGGGTGCCAATTCCAAATTAAGATTAGCCAAGAAATGGGACGAAACAGTTGACCGTAAAGTATGGTTAGATGGAGAAGCCTACTTTGATGTAACTACGATAGAAGAAACACAGGCTAAATTTATTGTTATCACTGACGATGTTAATGTTGAGGTTTTGGGAACAGCATTTAATGTTGATAATAGAAAAGAAGATACCAAAGTAATTTTGGATAAGGGAAAAATCAAGCTTGATATAAAAGGCAATTTGAACAAGCAACTCCTCATGGCTCCCGGTGAAAAAATAACGTATAAGGCCAAAAGCCGAAAATTACCTGAGAAACAAAGGGCGAAAAAGGATGAAACTTCATGGAGAGATGGGGTTATGACGTATACAAATACACCTTTACATGTTGTGTTGGCCAAGATGGAAGACGTATACGGGATTCAACTAAAACTTAAAGACAATGCACTCAGAGATAAAGAAGTTACCGTAGGAGTTTCAATTACAAACCAAGAAGTTGCGGTAACTACTATTGAGAGAATAATTGGGGCTGAGTTTATCAAATAAAAAAGGGATAATCTTCTGAACAAGATTACCCCCACTAATTGCAATATAATACAACTAATTAACGACCAAATTTATGAAAAAATCTATTGTCTTCAAAAGAGGCATTCTACTGTTGGCTTTCATTTTGAGCAGCAGCTATGCATCAGCCAATTTGTCTGAAACGAATAAGGACCCATCTTATGCCTTTTCAAAAGTTAACAAAATAAAACTCACGGATGCTTTACAGGCGGCGAGTGAGAATTACCATGTATTCTTCAGCTATGAAACCAAACTACTGGAGAATGTAGAAGTTGAGGTGTCTTTAAGTGAGCTTTTTAGTAGAGAAACGGAAATAGAAGTTGTGGTTAACTCTTTACTGAGTGGCACTAATTTAAAATTTGAGACGATTGGCGATAAGTATATTGTCATCTATAAGAACAATAGAAATGGGAAGAACAAGCTAGAAAGGTTAAAAGAAAAGCTGAATGAACTTAGGGATATTGAGAATGGCGATGATATTCTGTTATATCCCAATTCAAAAAAGGCTCAAAAAGTATTGGCCACAAAAAGGGGTGTAAACGTAACCCAAGACCTTACAATAACGGGGCTTGTGACAGATGAATTGAATGTGCCCCTCATTGGAGCTACAGTTGTTGCCAAAGGCACAACAGTAGGTGCTGTTACTGATTTTGATGGTCTTTATTCTTTAAAAGTGCCCACTTCAACTACACATCTTGTGTTCTCATACATAGGCTATGAATCGAAAGAGGTGGCTATTGACCAGCGTACAACAATCAATACACAATTAAGGGAAGATGCCAACGCACTTGATGAAGTGGTAGTTACCGCTTTGGGTATTGAACGAAATAAAAAGACACTTTCCTATGCCGTTTCAGAAGTTAAAGGGGATCAATTGGCCGATAAAGCTGAGGCAGATGTTTTAAGGGCTTTGAGTGGTAAAGTGGCAGGGGTAAATATCTCTGGATCTGGAGGCGCTTCGGGTTCTTCTACGAACATCATTATTAGGGGGAACAATTCAGCAACAGGAAACAACCAACCGCTCTTTGTGGTAGATGGTATTCCATTCGATAATTCAACTACCAGTACAGCAGATTTAGCCGGTGCTTCATCTTCGTATTCCAATAGGGCTTTGGACCTTGACCCCAATGATATTGCTAGTATGACGGTCTTAAAAGGAGGGGCGGCCGCGGCATTATATGGTTCGCGAGCTTCAAATGGGGTAATCATCATTACGACCCGATCGGGTAGTGCCTCTAGAAAAGGAATGGAAGTGGAAATATCGAATACTGTAGGAGCAGAGACCATCTCAAGGTTTCCCGATTATCAGAATAAATATGGCCAGGGAAATTATCTAAATGGACAATATACCTTTAGTCCTGTTGCTACAGAATCTTGGGGTCCGGCGTTTGATGATCCCAATTTGGACGGTAATGGTGGTTTGTTTTCGGATGATGGCGTAATCAAATATATCAATCATGTGGGTGACGCAGTTCCTTACAGAGCGTTTCCAAACAATGTAAAAGATTTTTACAGAACAGGTTTCCAAAGAGAAACATCCATAAGGGCACAAGGTGGAGATGGTAAAAATGCCTTTGCAGTAACAGCAAGTAATCTTGATAATGAGGGCTTTATACCCTTTACAGGCCTTAAAAGAACATCTATTAAGGTTTCTGGGTTGACCAATCTTGAAAACGGCTTAAAAATAAAGGCATCGGCAACTTACGTTAATACGCATCAAGACGGAATCTTATCAGGTGGGCACAATACATTATCCAGTATTAATAGGCAAACCTTGTTTGTGCCTCGTAGCTATGATTTAACTGGTTTTCCATATATCGATGAAGTCACGGGAGAGCAACTTCGATATACATTTTGGGACAATCCAAGATGGTTGGCACAAGAAGGGCCTTATGATAGTGATGTGAATAGGGTTTACGGATACCTTTCTGCCGACTACAAGGCAAACGAATGGTTGAATTTTTCTTATAAAATTGGACTCAACACCTATACAGATAGCAGAATTCAGGTCATCCCTAGAGGTAGTTTCAATTCTCCTGGTAGCATTACGGACAATGATATTACCTTTACAGAAATATCTTCTGATTTTATCGTTACGGGGTCGAAACAATTGACCGAAGACCTCAATTTAAGAGTGGTGTTGGGACATAATTTCAACCAAAGAAAAACTGACATTACGAGCTTTACGGGTATAGGTATTATTAAACGTGGTATTTCAAGAATCACCAATACTGAATCGGTGGTTACAGATTTATCTACTTTTAGCCATAGGAGAATTGTGGGGCTTTTCAGTGATATGGTACTTTCTTATAAGGACTATTTATTTTTGAACCTGACCGGAAGAAATGACTGGTCGTCGACCTTGCCCAAAGGAGAAAGAAGTTTCTTTTACCCGTCCATCTCAACCACTTTTAACTTTACGGACGCATTTAATGTGAAATCGGATTTCTTCACATTCGGCAAGTTGAGATTGGCCTATACTAAAATCGGGAATGATGCAGATCCTTATTTACTCCAAACCGTCAATACCATAAATGGTGACGGATCAGGGCTTCAATTTCCTTTTAATGGAATATCTGGTACTGAGGTAGGTGATAATTTAGGGAATGAAAACTTAAAACCGGAATTTACCACCGAATATGAAGCCGGTCTCGAACTTAATCTCTTGAAAGGCAGAGTGGGAATCGATGTTACCTACTATAGTAAGATTACGGAAGATCAGATTTTCAGTGTGAACATACCTGCGGCGACTGGGTATTTTACAAAAACATTGAATGCGGGAGAGATATCGAATAAAGGATGGGAAGTAGGACTTGACTTGAATCCTTTTCTAAATCCGGAGGGTTTCAGCTGGAACATTTATACAACCTTCGCCAGAAATGTAAGTAAAGTAGAAAAACTTATCGATGGTTTAGATCAAATAAATCCTGGAAACAGGGTTGCTGCATACGGCAATATCTTACGTGTTGGGGAACCATATGGCGTTATTGAAGGTGAGGTACAAAATAGGGATGCCAATGGCAATCTGCTGATCAATGCCCTTACTGGATTGCCCACCAAGGCACCAGGGCAACAAATAGTAGGTGATCCAAATCCTGATTTTCTAATGGGTATAAACAACACCATGACCTATAAAGGCTTCAAACTAGGATTTCTTTTCGATTGGAAACAAGGAGGTGATATCCTTTCTCTATCCAACGGATATCTAAGAGGTTTTGGTTTGACAGAGGAAACTGCTGTGGACAGGGATAGAACCTATGTTCTACCTGGTGTTTTGGCAGACCCGAACGACCCAACACAGCCCATGTTGGACCAAAATGGAAATACCGTAACGAACAATATTCAAATTTCCCCTCAGAATTACTGGAGTGGCGCTACAAACGGTACACAACGTAATCAGTATCGATTTAGCGCGGAATCATTGATTTTTGATGCCACGGTCTTTAGACTTAGAGAACTTAGTTTAGGATATACATTTACAAAACAGATGTTGAAAAAACTTCCATTCGGAAGTATGAGCGTGACTTTATTGGGAAGGAATTTATGGTTTAAGGCCCCTAATTACCCTCATTTAGATCCTGAAGTGTCAACTTACGGAGCAGGTAATGCACAAGGTGTGGAGCAGTATGCCCCACCAACGGTAAAAAATATGGCCCTGAACATAAAACTCTCATTCTAATAGATATAAATACAATTCGATGAAAAATATTATATATAAAAAAGCACCCTATCTTTTCATATTGATGTTAATTTTCTCATCATGTGATCTAGATATTAACGATAATCCAAACAGCCCAACAACAGCAACGGTTATAGAGTTGTTGCCGCATGGTCAAGTGTCTGTGATAGAGTCTTTTGCAAGCCTGGTAAATGCGATTACCTCAAGTGCGGTGCAAACAAGGGTCAATTCAAGATATGATAACTACACGGTCACTAGAACTACTATTGATGGTTTATGGAATAGTAATCTTTATAGTGGTGGTCTTAAGGATCTTGAAGATGTTATTACCCAAGGAACTATAGAAGAAAATTGGCATTATGTTGGAATAGCCAAGCTCATGAAGGCCTATACCTTTAGCCTAATGGTAGATCTTTGGAATGACATTCCCTATTCCGAAGCCTTCAATGCTGAAATTGATATGCCCGCTTATGATTCGGGAAGCGAAATCTATGCCAGTTTGGAAGCATTGATTATCGAAGCACTGGGCGATTTGAACAAAACATCAGTGCTTTCCCCGGGAAGTGATGACGTAGTTTATGGTGGCGATCTTGCCAAGTGGGAAAGAATGGGGAATACCTTGTTGCTTAAAATGTACAACCAGACACGGTTGGTAGATAGTAGTGTAGGTCCCAAAATGGAGGCTTTGATAACACAAGACAATCTTATACAGTCGAGTGATGACGATTTTCAACTTTTGTATGGTGACACCGCTGCGCCTGAAAACAGAATGTCACTTTTTGAAGTTGATTATGTGACACGGTTGGATAACAGAATAGCAAACTATTTTAATGATCTTTTGACAAGTAATAATGACCCTCGAATACCGTATTATCTATATAACCAAACCCCTGGTGTGTTTATTGGACGAGATTCCGGTAACCCTAATGGCTTATCCACTTTTGAGGACCAGGACACTAGAACCTTCCATGGAGCATATCCTGCAGGAGGAAAATACGATGATGGTTCTGGCGGAATTACTACTGCCGACTTGGGACTAAAAGGAGCGGCAACCTATAGAATGATGACCAACGCCATGCGTATTTTTATTGAAGCTGAGGCTGTAATGGCATTAGGTATTACCGCTTCTGCAAGTGTAGAGGTATTGTTTGAAGAAGGCATACGGGAATCAATGGCAAAGGTTAACGACTTAGGAGTAGGCCCGGGGATTTCAACTGCTCAAATAGATACCTATGTTGCCGATAGACTATTAGCTTTCAATGCTTCTAGTGATGCAGATAAGTTAAAGCTGATAATGCTCGAAAAATATGTACACCTTTTTGGTAATGGAATGGAGCAATATAATGATTGGCGTAGAACTGGGATTCCAGATGACCTAACATTGGTTGTACAGACCAGTCCAACGCTAAACAGATTTCCTTATCCGTCCAGTGTTACACCACCAACCACACCCAATAATGATGAATTTGTTTTCTGGGACAACTAAACTTAAAAAATAAGACAATGAAAAATATTATAAAATACGTTCTGGCAGTCATAATTGGTATAACACTTTCCTGTAGTGATGACGAAAACCAGGTGGTACCAGATTTTTTAAAAGGAACAGAATATGGGGTGTTATTGGATGTAGCAGTTGCTAGTGCCGTTGAAGTTTCTTTAACCGATGTAAACACTTATGAACTCGACTTTACCGTGAGTTTCAAAGGTGATAAAAGACCCGTGCAATCCATTATTGTAAATAAATCTTACGTTAGTAGCGTAAACGGGGAATCCTCAGTAATCGAAGAGGAAGTTATTGTTGATTTTCCAACCACAATGACCTTATCTTCAAATGAGTTAGTTAGCGGCTTTCCAAATCTCTCAGTTGGAGATTTGGGAGCTGGGGATTCTTTTAACATAAGCTTTGTTATCAATTATGTAGATGGTGGAGTTGTTGATCGATTTGATAGCAGCATGCGCACCAACTTTGCGGTTTCAATTATTGATTAACTTTTCAAATATTGGATTAATGAGAACAATCCTTTCTTTTTTTCTTTTAGCCGTTCTAACAAGCTGTTCCTCCGTTTCTAAAAATCATTATGTGATTGAAACAGAGGTTGGAGATATAACTTTTGAAGTATACCAAGATAAGGCCCCCATAACAGTCGGTAATTTTATTAAATATGTGGATCAGGCAGAATTTGATGGCGCTTATTTCTATAGAGTGGTACGATTAGACAATCAACCTATAAACCCTGTAAAGATTGAAGTGATACAAGGTGATTTCACTGGAAAGGACCATTACTTTCCAGTAATCGCCCACGAAACAACCCTAGAAACAGGGCTGACCCATAAGAATGGAACAGTTTCCATGGGTAGGTTGGATGTGGGCACTACCGCTGCTGAGTTCTTTATTTGTATTAACGATCAGCCAGAACTTAACTATGGGGGAAAACGCAATCCAGATGGCCAAGGCTTTGCTGCCTTTGGGCAAGTTATCGATGGTATGGATGTTGTGCGTAAGATCCAAGGAGGTGAAACTGATCGTCAAATGCTGAAAAAGAAAATTGAGATAAAAAGGATTTACGCCATAAAATAACAAAAACTATGTTTAATTTTTTTAAAACACCAGCTTTGGTATTTGGTTTTTTCTGCCTTTTAGTGCTGAATAGTTCTTTTAAATGTAAAGAAAAAACAGGTGCAGAGACTACTGTGCAAGATGTGGAATTAAAACATATCTATACCATAGAAACGGAAGTCGGAGACATTGTAATACAGGTATATCCAAAAAAGGCTCCAATAACGGTCAAAAACTTTCAACAATATGTTGAAAATGAAAACTTTGAAGGGGCAAGTTTTTATAGAGTTGTAAGAGTTGATAATCAGCCTGTGAATCCAAAAAAAATAGAAGTTATCCAAGGAAATTTCGTTGCAGGTGACCTGGCATTACCTCCCATTGTTCACGAAACAACCAATAATACAGGGATTTTACATAAAAACGGAACGGTTTCAATGGCTAGATTGGCACCAGGGACCGCATCAGCTGCTTTTTTCATATGTATTAACGACCAACCTGAACTTGATTTCGAAGGGAAGCGTAATCCAGATGGACAAGGTTTTGCCGCTTTTGGAAAGGTGATTGAAGGTATGGATATCGTAAAACAGATTCAATCTGGTGAGACAGATGGGCAATCACTAGTAAAAGAAATAAAAATCAAGCGGATTTATAAACTGAAGTAAGGGAATTGGTAAGTCAATGTCCTAAACATTTCATTTTGGTCAATCTCAGTAGAAGTGCATATTCTCATGGGGTTAAGTAAATATGGGACTCTACCGCCAGTGTAGTTCGTTCTTCTATTTTACTTCAAATAATTAAGTGGTTGTTAGTTTCCTCATGAAATAAAAAACCCTGTAAATTAATTGATTACAGGGTTTTGTTTTAGAGTGGTTTCTAAAAAGTGGAGCCGGAGGGACTAGAACCTATCTTTCAAAAGCCCAATAAGTAGGGGTTTTCCGAACTTTTCAAAAAAGGATGCTCACCGAATAGGTGACTTCCCAGTAAATAATACTCAAATTGTAGAAAAACCCCAGTTTTTTTAAGGTTTTTGTGCAGTCTATTTTATTTGAATGTACGTATATTCAAATTCCTCAAATTATTAATACTCCTACACTTTCATCCCCCGGTTTAAAATACCTAATAATGGGTATTTACAGCTAATTTAATAAGCTGTTTTTTTGTTTAAATCAATCGAATATGATTCTAGTCACTTGTCAAAATCCGGATTGTTCTACACCTCATTTTTACGTAGATATCCGAAGTGGGAAGTTCCCTTTACTTCTTGCTCCTAAAACTCCAGAGCTCGCTGTAGCGGAAAACGCAGCAACAATAAATTCAGATATAAATAGAATTTTAAAATCGAGCGATTTTGGAGAAGGAATGGAAAAGCTGGATGAACCAGAAAGAGAGCGTATTAATCAAATCATTTCAAGGAGCAATATTTCAAGACTGTTCTCAAAGTTGTACAAAAAACAATTCGAAGAAAAGCTCGAGGTAAAAGATTATTTATTAGTGTTTTGTGAGTCTGGTCATAGAAACTACATTCCCTTAACTGAGGATAAGGAGATTTATCTTGAAAATATAAAGAAAAATGAGTGACAATTCTGAAGAAAAAGATATCGCAATGGACTTTGAGAGATATGATGATTATTGGCTTAAAAAAGCTAGAACCTTTATTGATGAGAGTTTAGACAGCCTTTCTGCCAGAATTAAATCATTAAACAACTTTTTAAACTATTTGGCAGGAGGTACCTTTATAGGTGGAGCCAGTTATACTACGTTTTTACAATCAAAAGAGTTATCGGTTTTTGTTTCGTTTATCATACCTATATTTTTTATAGGGATGGCAAAGTTTGCTATTACCTATGGTGCTGGCAAAATTGAAATGAGAGATACAGATATGAGGAGTCCAACCCAGATAAATGATAGTTATAATGCTATAATCTCAAGAATCGCCTTAAATATTAAGAGATCGTCGGGGTGGGTTGGGGTAGCAACATTTTTCTCTTTGATATGTTTTCCGATGGCTAACTATTTTCATAATCAAGAGCCAGAATTAGATATACCTAAGAACTTCATTAGTGTAACTGCACATACGAAAGAGAATGAATTGGTAATAAATGGAAATTTAGATAATGTAGAACAGATTCATGTCGAACTATTCGGGAAGGATACTAAAAAGAAGAAAAAAGACCCGGTTTTGTTGAACATAATTCAAGAGGAGTCTGGTGAATTTAAAGGTTTAATTACCCTGAGTCGACATGAAATAAAATCTATTGATAGTCTTGATTTATCCTATAAAGTCAACGACAAAAAAGTTCATAGCACATATAGGTTTAATAATTAAGAGGAATATTTAAAAAAATAACCAAAACAAGAATTATGGCAGATAACATAACACAAAAAAAAATTATCACTTCATTGAGATTGAGTTCTTTGGAACGGCAAATTTTTAATTGCGTCAAACTAGGTCAGAAGTCGATAAGCGAGATACATAAGGAGTTTAGAGGCCTTGCTAGTACTAAAACAATAGAGGGTATTGTAAGGGAATCGCCATTTTTTGTTTTTGCTGATGGATTGGCAGAAACCCTGGATAGTTCTGGACATAAAGCAGAAGTGACTTATAGTTTTAACGCAGATAGCCCAAGTGCTGAATTGTTTTTGTCGGGGCAGTCATCGAATTCTGGAGATGACCAAACTCAATCAGATGTTGACTTAACCTTGGGACTTTTTGAAATCGGAGTTAAAGTAGTAGGAGAAGGTGTGGGAAATTGGACCTTAGATATAAAAAATATAAAAGTTACTGGTCCTGGCGTACCACATGAACGGGAATTAATTGATAATCCTTTGAAAGAAGAGGGATCATACCCACAACAATTATTGGAAACCGAACCGAAAAAATGAGGATATGCGAAAATTACTTTTTTATACCGTAATGCTGTGTTCTAATCTTATGTTTGGTCAGTCTTTATCACAAGATGCGGATGGCTTTAGCACAATTATACTTCCTTCAACTAATTTTAACCTTGACATTGCTGATAATGAGGCCAATTTCAATTTTGCGACATATTTAAGAAAAAATAAAAAGCCACTTAAAGCTAGCGAATCTGGATGGTTAATTGGTGGAGATTTAAAAGGTAAAGTTGAGAATGAAATAGCCTCCATTTTCTCAGGGGGTAATGTAGCCACTAACGCTGAAGCAAATTTTGTTTTTGGGAGAAAAGGATACAAAGAATGGTTGAATGATGATGACCAAATTCGTAAAACAAAGTTAGAGAAAGAAAAGAAAAAAATTGATTTAGAAATTGATAATACAAGGCAGAAATATTATGAGTTTTTGGAATCTCTATTAAACAAAAAAGAAATTGATAGTGTAATATATAAAACTGCTTTCTATTATTTATTAGAAAATAATGAGGAAGTTGCAAAGGAGATAAAAGAATCCTTAGACCTTATAAAAGCTGAATTGAACGAAGTCCCTATCGAAGAGAGGAAATATGACCCTACGGTTTTGGATGTGATTGTTGGTAAACGGACCGATAAGTTTAAAAGGGATTTGGGTGATTCCCGATTGAAAAGTAAATCTATTAATGATTTGGAAAGAGAAAAAACGAAATTCTTCTTTCATAAAATTTATTTTAGAGGAGGTTTAAATGGTTCAAATTTTAAGTTTGATTTAGGGCAAGATTCTACAACAGTAGAATCCCGTTTTGAAGAAAGAGATTTTAATGGATGGAATGCGGAATTGGGTTATAACATTCAATATATGGACGACCATTTTTTTGGGTTCAGTTATCAGCTTAGACAAACTAATAATTTATCTGATTTAGAAGAACAGGAATTTACATTAGTTACTAAAGACACAACAATTACAGATGGGCAATTTACTAGTTCTACGTCTGTCAAGGCATTTAGTGGAGAATACGAAGAGTTCAAAAGCCATTCTCTAAACTTTGACTACGTTTGGGTTACACCTATCAAAGACAAGGATAACAATACAAGTGATGTTTTTTTGGCGATTAATCCATATATCCGGCATAGAATTTATGATGGAAGTAAAAAGTTGAAAAATAACACAGTCTTGGGTGTTGCCTTGAATGCTTTCAGTAGCAAAAAGCAGAAGATAATGGCTGGTTTGTCAATCCAGACCAATGATTTATTCAGAGTTCATGATGATGAAGAACCTGTACTTAGAGATAGAATTGGTATAGGGCTTATTGCAAGATTCAGTTTTTCAGGAATAAGTGCAGAAAAGAAGGAAGATTAACTATGCCAGCAAGAGAAAATAACCTTAGTGAATACAAACATGATGTAAGTTTTATGCTCAGAGATACTTTGGAATCGTTTCAATTAATTTCAGATAATCTCTCAACCATTTTTGGTTCTAATATCATTAGTATTAAACGCGCTGTTGATGAAACACTAAAAGATTTTGATGAAGTTGAACGCCCTTTTGAAGTAATACAAAATTCCTCATTATCCGAGTTTCAGAGAGCAGGCTTCTATGGTGCTCAATTAAGACTTAAAAGAGATTTAGTTTCCAATGCAAATGAAAGATTACGTGCTACATTAAGTTCGATCGATATAAGCATTTTTAGACCTGTTTTTATTAAATGGGTTGATATAATTAATAATTTTTTAGGTAGCCTTTCATCAGCATTTGGAATTGCTGAGGCATTAAAAGAGCTCAAAGACTGTCTAAGAGATTCTTTACCATAGTTTTTGCAAAAAATGAATAGGGGATAAAAAAGAAAATAGTATGCTTTCGCTAGGATTTTTATCAATCAAAGAATACGAGTTACCTAAGTTTTTAATGAAAAAAGTCAAAACACTTATCATTATTTCGTTTGCCCTTGTTTCTTGCAAAAACGAAAAAGATGAAATTCTAACCTGTTACAGGAAAGAAAGAACTTCTTTTTCTGAAATATCAATGAATAAAGCGTCGATTGATTCTTTTAAAATTTCGGATGACCTTTTACAGAGCTTTGACAAACTAACAATAAACGAAAAACGGAGCCTTTTGAACGAAGAGGTATTGCTGTTTGACGAGTTTGCACTTTATGGCTTAGGACCCTCTGGCATGGCAGTAATCAGAGATTCTCTAAATGGTGTAAGATATAAATGTGGTTCGATTGATTATTCAGAGGACACCATTCCTAAGATGTTTTCAAGAAATGAATTTTTCTACGATTATGTCTTTCCCCAAACCTACTACATACCAATACGATGGTATGTAATCAATAAGCATAAAGATTCTACACGTATTTTTCAAGAGGACTTGAATAGGCAAATTGATATTCTAAATAATGCATTTAAGACCACTAAGATTCAGTTTTTCACATATAGTTCTACTTGGGAAACTAATTCTACATGGTATAGAGCATACCGTGATTCTGATGAATATTTTGAAATGATTGAAGCACTTGCAGAAGATCCTAAAACAGCCATTAATATTTTTGTGACCAAACAGGATAGTTTACTAGGTGCGGCTTCTTTTCCCTGGGATAAAAAGACTTATCAAACCATATACGATGAAATTCTCTTAAAAGAGACCACTTTTGAAGGGCACGTTGACAAAAAAAATGGTGTGATGTTAGGGAAAACCTTGATTCATGAAATGGGTCATTTTTTTGGGCTCTTCCATACTTTTCACATGGAAAAACACGACGCAAATAATAAACCACTTGATATTGCTTGTGATAACGATAGTATTCATAATGGTTGCGGTGAATTAACTACAGTTCCGCGAATTGGTGATGGAATAGAAGATACTCCACCACAGAAAATTTGTCATTATTACGGATGTGGAAAATGTGAGTTTGGAAAATCCATAAAGGACTGTGATACCTGTGGAGATGAAAATAGCCCTGATATAAAGTGGTGTGATACTTGTCCAAATTTGGCAGGTCTAGATCCGATTAAAAATTATATGGGTTATAATCCGGATTATTGCATGGATCAATTCACACTTGGCCAATATAAGGTGATAAAAAGGAACTTTATGATTTATCGGAGATATTTGAATTCTGTACCGATTAATAATACTCCGGTGGCAGCACTGAAGTTTTGAACTAGATGAAAAAATCGAACGTAAAAGAGCACCAGATTCCAAATAACCCTTTAGACAGAATAGCAATATGTATGTCCGGAGGAGGATATCGGTCTGCTATCTTTCAGCTGGGGATTCTTTCGTACTTAAATTCCGTTGAGTATGGAGAGAACCCTTTGTTGAAACATGTAAAGGCTATATCTACAGTTTCAGGTGGAACTATTACCGGTGTCGTGTATTCTGCTATGTTGGCAAAGGGATTAAATTTTGAAAAAGTTTACAACACATTGCTCACGTGGTTGTCAAAGAAAGATCTTGTTCATGAGGGGCTGGAAAAAGTGAGTAAGGACGGCATATGGAATCACACTTACAAGAGAAAAAATTTGATTAACGCCTTTGCTGAGATATATGATGAATCTCTTACAAATGGAATGTGCTTAGGAGACTTGGATGGCATTTGGAAAAAATCTCATCTGGAATATGTATGCTTTAATGCCACTGAATTTAAAAAAGGGTTACGATTCCGTTTTCAAATTGCTAAAGGAGCTAGGCAGAACTATGTTGGGGCTTATGAATTAAACCTTAGAAAAGAGGTTTATCACGAAATAAGACTTAGTGATATTATAGCCTCATCTTCTGCATTTTCTGGTGGGTTTGAGCCTATAGCAATGCCAAGTGATTTTTTTGGCCCTGATTCTGAGCATAAAAGCTATTTTGAATCTCATAGCGGTTACCAAGGAACCTCCATAGGATTAATGGATGGTGGGATATATGATAACCAGGGAATCAGTAGCATAGAGGATTTTCAGGATAATACAGAGGAAAACCAATTCGACCTTATTATGATTTGCGATGTGTCCTCGCCTTACATAGATGCCTTTTCCTTTGTTTCTGAAAAAACTGGTGGCGTTCGCGAAATGACCTTGAATCAATTTTTCAAGTTTTATAGAAAAAAAGCAAGAGTTCTATATTTTTCATTATGGGCTGCTACTCTTGTAGGACTGATTCTTACATTATTAAACCTAAAGCTTTTTACATGGCGTTTTGGAGTTGGGATTTCAATTACGGCAATTGGAATAATCGCTATAATACTCTACCACGTTTTAAGGTCTTGGGTTAAGGTGAAATTTAACAATACATGGAATTACCTAAAACAATTGATTCCTGATTTTTTTGAGAAACGTTTACCGTCTTTTAAGCTTGAACACTTTAAGTTGAAACACTTAGAGATTTTAGCCCTAGATCGATTCAATTCCCTTAAATTACTGCTACCTACAATTTTTCTGAAACAAATCCGTCGATTACACTATAATCGAATTTATGAAGATGATGCTCATTACTATAGAAGGATGACCTGTCTAGTCAAAGAACTCACAAAAATAGATTTCAAAAAGAAAATCGAAGAAGATTACAGCAGGGTATCAAAAAACCTCTCTATGCTCAATGGAAATGACTACGATAAGATTATGGGAGAAAAACTTGTTGACCATATTGATGAGGCTGCAACTTTTGGGACAACTTTGTGGTTTACAGATAGTGATAAATTAAATGAAATTTTAGTGTCTTTACTAATAAGTGGCCAAGCTACTTGCTGTCAAAACTTAATGATTTATTTGGATAAGCTTATGTATAATCAAGGCAACGGATTCGAAAAATTAGATAAAAAAACAAAGATTAGGTTAGAAGCGATATATAAAAAGACAAAACTTGATTGGGAGAAATTCAAGAATGACCCAGGGTTTCTGCACAATACGTTATACAATCCAAAAGGGATTTAAACTTCTGAACTTAATTTTTTTAACAACGGATAACTAATTATTATGGTTGAATAATGTTTTTATCAATAGAAGAAAAGGAATATTTTGTATTCTTAATGAATAAACCAAATCAAATGTTTTAAAGAATGGAATGCTTACAAAAATCCTTAATTCACCGAAAAATATTGTCATCGATATGGTTTAGAATCCAAAACGAATATGAATAGTCCACTGTGTGATTCCTGTGAGCATATTTTCTTGTTTGAGATTGAAAGGGAATGGAAAAAACATAATATTTGAATTATGTTTACAATAACTTAAATTTCAAATGAGTATAAACAGAAACAGAAGCTGACCAAGCAAGGAGATTCATTATTGTCCATGCTTTGAAAGGGTAAGTTACTATTGGTTAAGCCGAATGAAAATAAGTATGGTTACTGAGGAGAAAACCTAATACGTAAAAAACAAAGTAGTTTAATAAAATAGTAAATGCAACTCGCAGCAATACATATTGACGACCATTTTCTTTTTGGTCAATCCCAAACAATAAATTTCGGCGCAAATTATATTTATCAAGTATTAACTGGAGGTGATATTGTTGATATTATTAGGTTTGAGAATAAGGAATACATCAAGGGGTTTTTTGATTCAACCGGCATTTTACAAAATATCTCTGCAATTGTTGGGGCTAATGGATCGGGTAAAACTTCACTTTTAATTGAAATAGTTGAGTTACTTAATAGCCGATACAGATCTGGAGTAATAATTTTCGAAAAAGGGCACAAAACAATTTTACACCGAATTGGAACAGATTTAGAAATTAATCCGATTGATTTTCACATTGATTTGGAGCAAGTTGACATCAATACCATTTACTACTCCCCTTTTTTAGACTTTAAGAATCAAATAGATGGTATTGATTTGAGCTATGATTCTACTATAAAAAGAGATCTAAGTTATATCGATAGAAAATATGAAGCTAATGAAGCTATTGTTCCTTATTACAGATTAAAAAGAGCAAATGACAGTAGGCTACTCTCGTTTATTAGATCGGAATTTTCTAATGGTGTACAAAAATTATTCGACTTACCCCAAGATAATCGCTATAGAATAGCCATAACACGGTATAGAATAAATGCAGATGAGGAAGGAGTAAATTTTCATAATACACCTAGAGATTTTCAGCACTATTTGAATTTATTGTATTTAAAAATCAGAAAAGAATACGACAAAACAGAAAGAAATCTTAGCTCAGAAAAAAGCTCTCATGAAACTCATAAAGCACTGATGAAGAATCATGTTTTGATGGATTTCTTTTGTCTTTTAGTCCGATTGATGGAGCAAAGTAATACTTTTTTAGGAGAGGGGCACTTTGAAGGCTTGAAAAGTGAGCTCGAGGAAGAAATCATAAAAGATTATTCGGCACTCAAAATGTTCAAATATTGGCTTAATAATAACTATTACTCCAGATACGGGCCTAAATATAAATTACCTTCAAAAGAGGTAAACGAGCTATTGGATTTTTTATATGAACATATTGATTCCTCCAAGTACAACCCTGAAAAAACCAATCTGGATTGGTCTCAAAAAAGTTTGATCTTTCCTAGTAAAAAATTGGACCAATTAATTATTCTAAATGAAAAATTGTTGGGCGCACTTCCAAGGTATTATTTAAAGGTTGGTGAAGACGAAGGGTATGAATATAGACCTTTAGATGATATGAGAGAATTTATCAATGTAGAATATTCAAATAGGAAGCTTAGCTCAGGCGAGACAGCTATGCTAAATGTTTTCAGTAGGATTTTCGACTATTTCAACAGAAATCTAATTGCTGCAAGCCTTGAAAAAAAATATGAATCCTATCTTTTATTGCTAGATGAAGCTGATATGGGTTTTCATCCAAGATGGAAGCGATTGTTTGTAAAGGCCTTAAGTAGTTTTTCTATTGATTTTTTTAAAAAGTTGGCAGTAAAAGTACAAATAGTCTTTACCTCGCATGATGCATTATCTTTAAGTGATATACCCAATAATAATATAACCTATTTAAAACCAAAAGATAAACTTGAGATAATCAATTCTTTTGATCTTGATAGACCAACTACAAGCTTCGCAGGTAATATTATAGAGTTATTATCTGATTCTTTCTATTTAGATGATTACTTAATTGGTGATTTTGCAAAGCAAAAAATCGATGGAATTATTGAATGGATAAATAATAATAAAGAAAATAAAGAATATAACCGGGAGCGTTTTATGGAAGTAAAAAAAATGATTTCAATAATTGAAGAGCCGGTGTTAAGAAATAAGTTGGTTGAAATGCTGAGTGATATTAAATCCGAACCAGACTTTATTCAAGAAATGATCGATAAAGAAACCAAAAATTTGAGAAGAATTCTCAGAAGAAATCAATGATACCGATTGATCCAGATTCATTTAAAATCAAAGTTGCCTTAAAGGTTCACTTAGATAATCTAACTCCAATATTGTTTGGAAAAGTACATGCCCTTGAAGCCGGACAGCTGAAAGAGTTCCTAACAGACCAACGAATTATTGATATTCTTACAGATGAACCGAGCCATTTGGAAACCCATCATAATCAATTACTTGAATTCCTAAATAATTACTCAAGAGCCGAGTGGGAAACTTTCTTTAATTATAAAAGAATTGTAAAAAGAAATAGAACAGATGAGCAAGAAGAATTGATTACAAAATACCAGGAACTGGCAAGTAAAATTGAAACCATATTTAAATATAAGGGTGGTTTTGAGAGAAAAACAAGTCCGTATTCAACCTATGACTTAGCAGAAAACTTAGATTTCCAAACATGCGTATATTGCAACCGTATATATACAAAAACTGTTAGAAATCCATCCAAGATAACCAGACCTGAATTTGATCATTGGTTCCCAAAAGGGACTTACCCATTACTTGCATTATCATTCTATAACCTTATCCCTTCTTGCCACGTTTGCAATAGTAGTGTGAAAGGTTCAACTGTAATGAATTTAAACAATTATATACACCCTTATGTCGATAAAAGTATTAACATGAGTTTTAGTTATCGCCTCAAAAAATATAGTAAATATGAATTTCAAATAATTCGCCCCTTAAATTCAAAAGAGGATAACACTATCAAGGCTTTTAAGCTGGAGGAAATCTATCTGGCTCATGAAGATGAAATTAAAGATCTATTGAAAATAAAAAAACTCTATTCAATAGACTACATTATCAAACTAAAAAAACTGATAAATCAAGTTGATAAAAATACTTCAACCAAAGAAATTTACAGACTAGCGTTTGGTACGCATATCAATGAATCAGATTTTCATAAGCGCCCTTTAAGTAAAATGAAAAAAGATATTCTAAAAGAATTAAATATAATTTAATGCCCCTTTAACCAGAGAAAATCAAAAGAGAAACCTTATCAAGGCTCTTGTAGAAATTGACAATAGTAAATACGACCAGACCTTAAAGTATAAAGACTAGAACCTAATTTAGAAATAACAATAGATACGGCCCTTAGCAGAGACATTGTTTTAGAGGCTCACCGAATAGGTAACTTTTATGTAAATAGCTGATGATTACAACCTAAATTCTGCCCAAAGGGGAAAATGATCGGAGATCATAAAAGACATGCGTACTTTGGTAAGGTCTCTATTGGTGAGAACCTTTCCCATGAAATTGAAATTACCTCCGTTTACAAATTCCAAGGATAATTTGGGGGCGTTGTTATCCCCATTGAACCAAGCTATTTGGTCGTAGAACTTGGTTTCATCAAAAATGGACCTGGTTACTTCTTCATTCTGTAACTCAGGAGGTACATGCAGCCCGGTAGATATAAAAGTTTGATTTAGCAAATCTCCTCTTTTGTCGATATTGAAGTCACCCAGAGCAATCAAATTATGGTCAAACGCATTGATGTCGGTCGCCCAGCTTGAGAGCCATTCGGCTATGCCTCTTAGTTCATCAATTCTATCATTGCTACTATCCCCAAATAATATATGTAAAGTGACTAAAATGAAAGTACGATTGTTTGCCCTAAAACTTACTGCATATGGAGATCTAACAAATTGTCTTTCCAAAGAGATTTGGTCTACTTTATCTTTCCATTCGTTGGGAACAACCAATTCCGCAGCAAGGCCTGACAAATTCACTCTCCTGGTATCAAACAAATATGCCATACGTTCATCATTGCCCTCATCACCTCTATTGACATCCGTCAATATCATCGACCAATCATCACCCAAAAGTTTTAATGAATCTCTCAGTGCGCGTATGTTCGCCTTTACTTCCTGAATTGCAATAACATCAAATCGCTTAATGATTTCAACTATGCACAAAATCGAATGTAGGTCTCTTTTTGGACTATCATTATCTCCACTTTCCCATTTTCTTGTAAGATTGCCAAAAGCCCTAATGTTCCACGTAGCAATTAACAAATTGTGATCAAATTCTTTGAAAGGGATTTTTTCATCCAAATCCTTTTTCAATAGAGTTAACTCCTCTTGGACTTCAATTGGTGGCGTATCAAATACAGTCGGCATCTTATAAAGTTACTTATTTTTCTTATAGATTTTAACAGGGTGTTCTGAGTATTACACTTAGCCCCACTCCCTTCCATTTTAAGCTTCCCATAGTTTTTTATTTCACTTACCGAGCCCTCGCCATCACACTTTTTTAGACAGCAAAACACCAACATTCAGAAGTTGACCAGACAGCATAAAGCCAGTCGCATACTCCTTTTTTATAAGTCTTAGCTCAATTCTGAATATTGAAAAGGTGTGGCATCAAAAAAAGGTAACAACGAAGGCTCTATGGGAAGTAAATCAAAATATCAGACTATGAAATCATCTCAAAATATCCAAAAAGGGAGTGGGACTAAGAAAATCAAAAAGGAAAACACTCTGGATATAATAAGTAAATCAATTTTAAATCTATAATTATGAGTACTATCAAAAACTATGTACAGTTAATCGGAAATGTTGGTATTGAGCCAACTATCACAAACCTTGAAAGCGGAAAAAAAGTAGCCCGATTATCCTTGGCGACCAATGAGAATTATAAAAATAGTAATGGAGAAAAACAGACCGACACCAATTGGCACACGGTTGTAGCCTGGGGAAAAGTTGCAGAAATCATTGAAAAATATGTAACCAAGAGCAAAGAGATTGGTGTTTCCGGAAAACTCAAAACACGTTCCTATGAAACCCAAGATGGAAACCAAAGCTATGTTACCGAAGTAGAAGCCAATGAAATTCTCCTATTGGGAAGCAAGTAACATCCAAAAATAAAGAGGGTGATACCGTGGAAAGTCGCACCCTCTTTTTCATTATCAATCTTAAACAGAAAAACAATGAAGGGTAAAGTTAACGAAATAAGCATCAGTTATAAAGAACGAATCAAGTTATTCCATTCACCAAATATCAAGAGCTCAATGGATGCTGCAGAAGTACTGTACGAGCATTGGGATAAAAACAATATTGAATTACAGGAAAGTTTCAAAGTATTGTTATTGAACAACTCCAATAAGGTCAAAGGAATTTATGAACTGTCCAAAGGAGGAATCACGGGAACATTAGTGGATATGCGAATCTTGTTCGCTACGGTTTTGAAATCTTTATCGGTGGCTATCATTCTGGCGCATAATCACCCTTCAGGAAAATTACAAGCAAGCAATTCAGATATTGAGCTTACCAAAAAAATAAAAAATGCCGCAGACTTATTCGATATAAAAGTTTTAGACCATTTAATCATAACACCAGACGGAAACTACTATAGCTTTTCAGATAATGATATTATTTGAGGTTAATTGATACGAATTACCTATGGTCGGGTTTCGCTAAATTTCTTAGATTTAAGAGGTCGGAACCCGACAATTTTTATGTGTGATTATCCTATCTTGATTTGACTTTCCTGATAATCATATTCATCAAAAATCACAACTAAAAGCAACTGACTTTTTAGTCAGATTGTTTGGAATTTTGTTCGCTTAGGGCGAACGAAATGATTTCCATGTTAAAACCAAGGAAAAAATAAAAAATGTCAACTAATAGTTTTTACATAAGGTTTTTGTCTTTTGACCACGGCACAGATTCGATGAACGAGTTTGTTCCTGACGTTGTTGACGATGAGCATTTTGTTTTTCCCTTCTTCGACTTTTCGCAAAAAGTAGGTTCTGATGTCAGGGTCATGATTAATCGCAGCCAGGGCGGACATATGCAGGTGTTTTTTAAGCGTCCTGTTTGCCATAGGATGGACTCTGGACTTCCGGTGTATAGATTCTCCAGAGGTATATTCAAAAGGCACTACACCGCTATAACAGGCAAGTTGTTTAGGATTGTCATATCGGGTAAAGAAGTTGGTAAATATGGTAAAGTGAAGTGCAGTGATTTGTCCGATTCCAGTAACGGAAGTCACCAATCCAACGGTCTTATTGAGCTTATCATCAGAAAGCACCAGTTTTTTAATTTCAGCTTCAATACGGTTAATTTCGTCATTAAGGTTTTTGTTAATTTTTTTAAGGTTGCGTTTGGCAAGCTTTCCAAGCTCAGGAGAGAACAGTTCCAGTTCATTGGGGTACTTGTTCACGTCCGCTCTGGTATTGACGAGCTTTCTTCTGATCTTGAGCAATATCTTCACCTTTTCGAGTATTTCCGGCATTGGCCTGTAAAGCTCAAGCTCTTTATGGTTTTTAGAGGCGTATATGGCGATACGTTTGGCATCTACCCTATCGCTCTTACCTCTGACAACACCTATGCTCTTGGTAATCTGTATGGGCATTTCCACACAAAAGCTGGCTTGTTTTTCGACAAGTTTGGTAATAAGGATTTTTCCATAGACACCCGTATGTTCCATGCATATAAGCGTGTTGGACAGAGGAATCTTTTGGTTTTTAAGAAGTCTGATAAAGGCATTGGCACCTTTTCTGGTGTTTTCGAATACATACGAGGTAGTCCTGTCATTATCAATGATGGCCACGTCGAAGAACCTTTTCGACAGGTCGATACCGATAAAGAATTTAAAGTCTTGTTTGTTCATAATGAATAAGTTTTAAGATAGCATGGCCAGTACCCAGATACTCATCGAACCCCTGATAATAGGCCTATAAGCCTGAATTTCCATCTGATGCCTGTCCGGAGTAAACCAATAAGGGCTTTTATCAAATAAAGTATAAGTCTTGAAACTTTGAAAAGCGTATAATTCGCCCTAATCAGTTTGGCCACAGCCAATAATTATTGAGAGTTTTCCCCCGATAGAAAGTTACTTATTACAAGAACCAACTATCATAAAAAAATCTCTATATCAGCGTGATTGTAAAACTAAGGGGGAAAAGCAAGAGGGTAACACGCTGCGCGATGTTTCAACAAGCCTCTTGTTTTTAACCAACTGTTTTTCAGTTGATTAAAAAGTAAATTTCATCAAAATGAAATTTAAAGTATTGGTTTTTAGAGTAAAAAGGCGTTCGGCTTAGTAAAACCAATGAATTTTTAGAGTAAAAATGGATAACGGATACGAAAAAGAACAATTTACAACTATCAGTTTTAAAAGCTCGATAGCAAAAAAGTTTCGGGCTTTTAGCAAGAAAATGGGAGCATCTAATTCCATGACCTTATTGATGATGTTGGACTTTTTTGAAACCAATAATGTTTCCCCGAAAGAGTCTATAGGTCCTACTGTCCATACGCTTGAAAATCTCATTAAAAAACGAGTTAGTGCTGTCATCGCTATTCTAAGAGATATGGAAAAAAATCAGACCCGACCCACTGTTGCCATGATGCAATCTCTTTTTGAAGAAGCAGAACCGAAAAACAAACCACCATTGGTCGAAAAGAAAGTGCTATTTCAGGAAAAGAAAAACAACGATAGCAAATTATAGGCACCATGTATATAACAATAACACCACAAAAGTTAGGAGGCTCATATTCCCAAAGTGTATCTGATTATGTAGACTATTTGGAAAAAGAAAATCAGGGTCTGGAACAACAGGATAAGGAACACTTTTTTAATCAATATGGAGATGAGATAAATGTCAAAGAAGTAGTCAAAGAGATTGATGGGAACACAGCAAAACTGAAAAAGACCGAACCCAAATTTTATTCCATTACCATAAGTCCAAGTAGATATGAATTGAAACAATTACAGAACAGTAGTAAAGATTTAAAAGCGTATACCCGTCAAGTAATGAAAGATTATGTGGCATCGTTTAATAGAGAAATCAATGGTAGATCCATTACTATTGATGATGTTAAATACTATGCTAAGATTGAGCATCAACGTAAATTCAAGGGAACCGATTTTCAAGTCAAGGAAAACCAGCTCTACGCCACTAAAATCCTTCAGTTAAAACAGGATATCCGAAGAATTGAAAATGGCAAAATGGAAGGCAACATTTCAAAATTGAAACAAAAAATCAATCAACTTGAAAAAGAAGCACCACACCAACAAAACGGAAAGCGAATTGTTCAGGGAATGCAAAAAGAGGGGAATCAAAGTCATATCCATATCATTGTAAGTCGAAAAGATGCTTCCAATTCAGTAAGTCTGTCCCCAGGAAGTAAATACAAAGCTTCAGAAGTCGTAATGAACGGAAAGAACATAAAACGCGGCTTTGACAGGGATTCATTTTTCGCCAATGCTGAAAAGACATTTGATAGACAATTCGGTTATAAAAGAAACTATGCAGAAACCTATCAGGCCAAAAAGGATTTTATCAAAAATCCCAAACTCTATTTTTCGGTATTGATGGGATTGCCCACGACTGAAAAGGCAGCAGCTTTCAAAATTTTAGGTAAATCGGGAGTGCCGATGATGAACATTCCAACCAATAAGGCGCAATTGGCAATCAAAGCATTTAAACGACTTAAAAAGGGTGTAGGTATTGCCATTAAATCAAGTTCCATAGGTATATGATTTGGTCGGTGCCACATATCATTTTATATATCATAGTCCCAATACTATTGCTATCAACTGTACTATATGTGTTTTTGCACAGTAGCCCAAACACCAAGATTAATCAACAATACAAGGTGCAATTCAAGGTGAAATCTGGGAAGTTCCAAATTGATAATATCAAGCGAGGAGCTTCAGTTATAGGTTCTGCAGGGAGCGGAAAGACTGAGAGTGTGGTTTTCAATTTTTTGAAGCATTTTAGTCAGTATGCCTTTTGTGGGGTCATTCATGATTATAAACATTTTGAACTTACGGAGATTGCCTATCCATTATTCAAAATAGCTACAGTCCCTTTTTATATTGTGTCGTTTGGTACCATTTTCCATCGAGTAAACCCAATTGCACCTCGCTACATGGAAAATGAGGAAAGCGTGAATGAAGTTTCGAGAGTTTTGGTTGAGAATTTATTGGAGCAAAAAGAATCAGGTAGTACAGGAACTTCAAAATTTTTTACAGATGCAGCGGAAGGCTTGATTAGTGGATTGATATGGAAACTGAAAATATCTTATCCCAAATACTGCACCTTACCTCATTTAATAGCTATCTATCAGCTTTTAGACACGGATAGCCTTATCGCTTTTCTGGAAAGTAATGTAACCGCTAGAGCTATGGCAGCTGCTTTTATCAGTGGCAAAGATTCCGATAGACAGACCGCAGGCGTTAAAAGCACCTTGGCCAACGCCTTCAAAAAGATTAGCACGCAACGCATTTTTATGGCGTTATCAGCAGATGAAGTGCCGTTGGATATCAATAGTCAGGAAAAACCAGGGGTAATTTCTGTGGTCAATAATCCTAAATATGAATCCGCTTACTCACCCATTATTGCAACTATTGTGCATACCATTACCAAACAAATGAGTGTACGAAATGCGAAGCCTTCATTTTTGATGATGGAAGAAGCGCCGACCATTCGCTTATTGAATATGCACCGTATTCCTGCTACTTTAAGGAGTTACGATATTGCCACAGTTTATGTAATGCAAGACAAAATCCAAAATGACATGATGTATGGTGATAAGGCGAGTAGAGCTATTTTAAGCAACTTATCTTATCAGTTTTTCGGAAAAGCAAATGACCCTGATACGGCCAAGTACTACGAACGCTTTTTTGAACTCATAAAACAGCCAACGAAAAGCATTAGTAAAAGTAGCGGATTGAGTTTAGAGAGCCGAATTACAAAAGGTGAAAAGGAAGTTTCCAAACGAAGAGCCGATATCTTCTTTCGGTTAAAGCAGGGAGAGTTTATAACCTTTGCGGATGGTAAGGATAAGAAAGTACGGTTTAAACTATCCAAAATTGAAAAGCAGCTACCTAAAAGTCTTAAAAACTTCACGGATACCGAAATAGCAGAAAATTTTGAGAATATTTATAGAGATGTTCGGTCATTGTTTAAAGGTTAAAATTGGTTCATAAAAACGCTATTGAGTTCAAATTTCAGAAATTTAAACTCTCCAAACCTTTTTCTTCTTGTATGCGAAAGTAATTCTCAAGTACTTTTGCTCTCGTTAATAAAATCAGGGCTATCAAAATTTAATGAAACTTAAATTTCTCATATTAATTTCTTCTTTACTGTTTGCTCCTTTGACATCAGGAGAGGTAATCAGTACACAACCTTTGGAATGCATTACTTCTGAGGTTGAAGAAGAAATTTATGTTGATGTCATCGCACCCATTGTCGATGATGTTATCATTGAGGATGGTGGAAGTTTCGGAAATGAAGCTCTGGTGCAGGAGCCTACAGAAGTAACACATATAGACATTCCTGTAAGGTTAAGTATTGGCTGTTTTTCCAATGTGGTCAATACAAGGGAAACCCCTCGCTACATCACCTATTGCTGCTTAAAGATAGCGTGCTAATCCCCACTTTTTAATTGCATATCAAAAGCAAAAGGACTGTGATTGAAGGTCCTGACTTTTGGTGTTCAATTTTCATCATTTGAAAGCTTTCTGCTTCTAAAGACAGATAAGTTTTCACCATTCCCCGTTTTTAAAATCCAATTTGTCAAATACAATCAATACAATGAAGAGAATTTCTAGCATTATGTTACTGCTTGTACTCGTTAGTTTCGGTAGTTGCAAGCATCACAAAAAAGAACACAAAGAAGAGGTCAAGCATTTAGTGACCAGTCCAATAAAAATGGACACCATCATTACCAAAGACTATGTCAGTCAAATCCATTCCATAAGGCATATAGAACTAAGAGCCCTTGAGAAAGGATACCTACAAAAGATTTCTGTGGATGAAGGGCAATTTGTAAAAAAAGGACAGCCCATGTTTAAGATAATGCCAAACGTATATCAAGCTGAATTGAAAAGAGCTGAAGCCGAGGCCGATGTTGCTGCCATAGAGCTTAAGAACACGAAACTATTAGCAGAAAGCAAAGTCGTGTCGCCAAATGAATTGGCTATGTCCAAAGCCAAATATGAAAAAGCCAATGCCGAAGTGACCATGGCTAAGACCCATCTTGGATTTACCAATATTAAAGCGCCTTTTGATGGTGTCATGGACCATTTGCATGTACGGGAAGGAAGCCTTCTGGATGAAGGCGAACTATTGACCACCCTATCCGATAATAGTAAGATGTGGGTGTATTTCAATGTTCCTGAAGCTGAGTACCTGGACTATATCACTAATGGTCATAAAGATGATAAAACGGTGGTTAGTCTGTTAATGGCAAATAACCGAGAATTCAATCACAAAGGAATTGTCGAAACCATCGAGGGAGAGTTCAACAATGAAACAGGAAATATTGCTTTTAGGGCTACATTTCCAAATCCTGATGGTATTCTAAGACACGGCGAAACAGGTAGCATTCTTATAAAAGTACCTCTTACGGATGCTTTGATTATACCTCAAAAAGCCACCTTTGAGGTGCTTGATAAGAAATTTGTTTTTGTTCTGGATAAGAATAATATCATCCGTCAAAGAGAAATTACCGTTGGAGCCGAACTACCACATTTATTTGTGGTGGAAAAAGGTCTTTCCGAAAAAGACAAAGTGCTTTTGGAAGGCATCCGACTGGTAAAAGAAGGTGAGCATATTGCTTATGATTTTCTACCTCCGGAGGAAGCCATTTCAAACTTGGAACTCTACGCAGAATAGTCCAACCTTAAAATTCCATTAGAAATGTTCAGTAAGTTTATAAAACGGCCAGTATTGGCCATAGTAATCTCTGTTATCATTGTTTTTACAGGATTACTGTCTATCAATAAATTGCCTACATCGCAGTTTCCCCAAATTGCACCTACAACGGTAAATATCTTCATAGCTTATCCTGGGGCCAGTGCCGATGTATTGGTAAAATCGACCTTGATTCCATTGGAAACCTCCATCAACGGCGTACAGGGCATGCGGTATATTGCTTCGGATGCTACTAGTGCAGGCGAAGGAACGTTGCGTATCATTTTTGAACCTGGTACAGACCCCAATCAAGCTGTGGTTCGGGTAAAAACCAGGGTTGACCAGGTTATGCCTTTGTTACCGCCTTTGGTACAACGTGAAGGGGTCATCATCACGCCAGTACAACCAAGTATGCTCATGTACGTGAACCTGTATAGTGATGCCAAGAAGAATGACGAAAAGTTTCTCTACAACTACGCCTACACGAAAATTGTTCCAGAACTACAGCGCATTAATGGTATAGCAAGTGCCAAAATATTGGGTAGCCGAAAATATGCAATGCGTGTATGGTTGAAACCAGATAGAATGCGAGCCTATAATATCTCTGCAGAAGAAGTGCTAGAAGCTATGGACGAGCAAAGCATTATAGCACGACCAGGAAGGTTGGGAAGAAGTTCAGGTAAGCAGGCACAATCTCTAGAGTATGTGTTGACCTACGAAGGACGCTATAATGAAGCAGACCAGTACAAGGATATCATCATTAAAGCTAATGAAGAAGGAGAAATTCTTAAGCTGAAAGATATTGCCGAAGTAGAATTAGGAAGTGAATTTTTTGATATTTATTCCAACCTTGATGGAAAACCATCGGCATCCATTGTTTTAAAACAAACCTTTGGAAGTAATGCCAGTGATGTTATCGACACCGTAAAAGACAAGCTGAAAGAGCTTGAAGAATACCTTCCACCAGGAGTCGATTATAAAATCAGTTATGATGTATCCAATTTCCTCGATGCATCCATAGAACAAGTGATGCATACCCTTCGGGATGCTTTTATTCTTGTGGCAATTGTGGTATTCCTGTTCTTAGGGGATTGGCGGTCAACCCTCATCCCGATTATTGCCGTGCCTGTTTCCTTGATTGGTGCCTTTTTCGTGATGCAGTTGTTCGGTCTTTCCATCAACCTGATTACATTATTCGCACTGGTATTAGCCATAGGTATTGTGGTGGATGATGCCATTGTGGTAGTCGAGGCGGTACATGCCAAAATGGAAGAGGAACATCTTGGCCCTTATCAGGCCGTAAAAAATGTTATCAGCGAAATTGGTGGTGCCATCATTGCCATTACTCTGGTAATGGTATCGGTTTTTGTTCCTATTTCCTTTATGACAGGTCCTGTTGGTGTATTCTACAGACAGTTTTCCATCACGATGGCAGGTTCTATCATTATTTCCGCTGTAGTGGCATTGACGCTTACTCCTGTACTATGTGCCATGATATTGAAGAACAACCATGGACAGCCTAGAAAGAAATCCCCCATCAATCGTTTCATTGACTGGTTCAATACAAGATTTGAGAGACTTACGGGCAGATATGTGAATTTCCTGAAATTCATCGTGAACCGAAGAGTGCTCACCTTCGGAATCCTGTTGGCGTTCTGTGCCGGGATATTCTTTACGAACAAGTCATTGCCTGCAGGATTCATTCCCAACGAAGACCAGGGAACTATCTATGCTATCATACAAACTCCCCCTGGTGCCACATTGGAGCGCACCAATGAAGTGGCCAGAAACTTGCAACGTTTATGCGAAGAAATGGAAGATGTTGCTTCGGTTTCATCACTGGCAGGATATGAAATCATGACGGAAGGACGTGGCTCCAATGCAGGTACCTGTTTGATAAACTTGAAACCATGGTCTGAACGGGAAAAATCGGTTCATGAAATCATGGAAGAACTGGAAGAGGGAACCAAAGACTTGGGCGCGGTTATTGAATATTTCGAGCCCCCTGCCGTGCCTGGCTTTGGGTCTTCTGGAGGATTCTCCATGCGCCTATTGGATAAAACCGATGGTACGGATTATCATGAATTTGAAAAAATCAACAATGCCTTTATGGATGCCCTGCGCGAACGCAAGGAACTCACAGGACTCTTTACCTTCTTTGCCGCCAATTATCCACAATATGAATTGGTCATCAATAATAAGGCAGCGATGCAAAAAGGGGTGTCCATTGGTAAGGCCATGGAAAACCTGAATATCCTTATCGGAAGTACCTACGAACAAGGATTTATCCGATTTGGACGATTCTTTAAGGTGTATACCCAAGCGGCACCCGAATACAGAAGATTGCCGTCCGATTTGGAAAAACTCTTTGTGAAAAATGAGATTGGGGAAATGGTATCCTATTCCTCGTTTATGACCCTTGAAAAACGATTGGGACCTAATGAGATTACACGGTATAATCTATACAATTCTGCTGCTATCAGAGGGTTGCCAGCTCCAGGATATACCAGTGGGGATGCCATTAAAGCCATTCGGGAAGTAGCGGAACAAAACTTGCCACGGGGATATGATATCGCCTGGGAAGGGCTGTCCTATGACGAAGCAGGTAGGGGAAATGAATCCATCTACATTTTTACCGTGGTATTAATATTTGTCTATCTGGTTCTGGCAGCACAATACGAGAGCTTCTTGTTGCCACTGGCGGTTATCCTATCATTACCCGTTGGGATATTCGGTTCCTTTTTGTTGCTCAAACTTATGGGGCTTGCCAATGATGTGTATGCACAGATTGGATTGATAATGCTAGTAGGTCTTCTGGGTAAGAACGCGGTGCTTATTGTAGAATTTGCGGTGCAAAAACGTCGTGAGGGAGTTAGTATTCTGGATGCGGCCATAGAAGGTGCTAAAATGCGTTTCCGTCCTATTTTGATGACTTCATTTGCCTTTATCGCAGGATTGATTCCATTGGTCATTGCTACAGGTGCAGGAGCTATTGGAAACCGAACCATTGGGGGTTCCGCTATGGGCGGCATGCTCATAGGTACCTTAATAGGTGTCCTGATAATCCCAGGTCTCTACTACATTTTTGGAAAAATGGCAGATGGTCGAGGACTCATCAAAAATGAGGCTGATGAACCTGTTTCCGAAGAGTTTGTTAGAGCCTCCGAAGAAGCCATTAAAACTAAAACCCAGTTAAGACAGTTGTTGTCAAAACTGACTTCAAGAACAAAAAATAAATAAATGACCATGTTTAAATATAGAATACGAAACATACTGCTTTTGCTTTTGGTAGTGCTGGCATGCTCATGCGCATCTACCATAAAAGTGAGGGAAGCAAACACAACGGTACCCGAACAGTATCGAGGACAATCAATCGATACGGTGAATAGTGCTTTGGTAAACTGGAAAAATTTCTTTTCCGATGTACATCTTATAGCACTCATAGATACAGCTTTGGTCAATAACCAGGAGTTGAACATTTTCTTGCAGCAAATGGCAGTGGCCAAAAATGAAATAAAGGCACGAAAGGGAGAATACCTGCCATTTTTAAATTTTGGTGCAAGTGCCGAAGTTGAGAAAGTGGGAGAATTTACCCGAAAGGGAGCGATTGAAAAAAACCTGCCTGTTCGAGAAAGTGAAGCGTTCCCGGAACCTTTGTCCAATTATACATTGGGATTGACAGCTTCCTGGGAACTTGATGTTTGGAAAAAGCTCCGTAATTCCAAAAAGGCGGCTGTCATGGACTATCTGGCTACAGTCGAGGGCAAGAACTTTATGGTCACCAATCTGGTTGCTGAAATAGCGGACGCCTATTATGAATTGGTAGCCTTGGACAATCAATTGGCCATCATTGAACAGAATCTGGAAATTCAACAAAATGCTTTACATATTGTTAGACTTCAAAAACAGGCAGCTAGAGCCACAGAGCTGGCCGTAAAACGATTTGAGGCCGAAGTGCTAAAAAATATAAGTGGAAAGTATGGGATTAAACAACAGATTATTGAAACCGAAAACAGAATCAATTTCCTGTTGGGTAGGCAACCTTCCCAAATTGACCGAGCCTCGGGAAATTTTATGGAAAGTGTTGTTGACGCACTATCGGCAGGAATTCCAGCTCAGTTGCTCAGTAATCGCCCCGATATTAGAAAAGCAGAGTTTGAGTTGGGAGCTGCCAAACTGGATGTCAAGGTAGCAAGAGCTAATTTTTATCCCTCATTTGGTCTTAAGGCTGGTGTAGGTTTGGAAGCTTTTAAACCTAAATTCCTGACATCGACCCCAGAATCTTTGCTTTATAGTTTGGCAGGAGATGTAGTGGGGCCTCTCATCAATAGAAATGCCATAAAGGCTGAATATAACAGTTCCAATGTCAGACAGCTTCAAGCAGTTTTTGAGTATGAGAAAACGATTTTAAACGCCTATTTGGAAGTTGTCAATGGGCTTTCCAATATTGAAAACCTAAAGAAGAACTATGAGTTTAAAAATCAGCAGGTAGATGCATTGACCAAATCCATAGAAATATCCAACAAATTGTTTCAGTCGGCTCGTGCGGATTATATGGAGGTGTTATTGACCCAGCGTGATGCCCTGGAATCAAAAATTGAATTGGTAGAAACCAAAAAAGAACAATTAAAAGCCAGAGTAGTTGTATTTCGCGCTCTAGGTGGTGGTTGGAAATAATAATTAAAATACAATGTCATGTTTATAATAGACGTAAAAGATAAAAAAATAGGACTCTTAAAGTTAGACCATAATGATGCCATTATTTATCAGAGAAAAGATGATTTTAATATGGATAGCTCAAAAAAACACAAGCATACCGATGACTGGAAAAAACTTGGGGTAATCAAAAATTATTTGACTAGTAAAAAGAAAACCGATGACCATCAGTTTTTCAAAAAAATAATAAAAGAAGTAGCTGGTTTCGATTTTCTGTTGATAGCCTCCCATGGAAAAGGTAGTGCCAATGAAGGAGAAAATTTAGAAGCCTATATGGATAAACACTGTAAACATTTGAGCGAAAAGATCGTAGGTCATATCGCCACACACAACCATAGAACAGAAAATGAACTCCTATCTGAAGCGGATACGTTTCTGAATTTTCGTTGGTAACAAATCACAATTCCCTTTGGGATAATTAAAGAACTCAAAAATTAATAAAATGTCATTTTCACAATTATATGAATCAGGAACTCAAAAGCGAAATGTATTGCATTTCGCTGCTATTGCCAATATGGCCTTAGTGGACGGTGAACTTAATCTGGAGGAACAAAGCATGCTGAATACGTTTTCCAGAAAACTTGATATCAGCAAAGAACAATATGAAGAAATAATGGATAACGTATCAAGCTATCCCTTACCTATTGTCACAACCATAAAGGAACGTTTTGAATATATCTACGAACTGTTTTGCATGATTTATGCCGACCATGAAATTGACGAGCCCGAGATGCAATTGATTCGAAAGTATGCGATAGGAATCGGCTTTGAAAAAGAGATAGCCAATAAATTGATAGCGTCCTCTATTAAAATATTCAGTGGAAAAATTTCCTTTGAAGAATATTCACTCATGGTCAAAATCCTGGCAGAGTGAAAGATATTTTGGGATTGGCGAAGAAACTCTGTGTTCAACTGTTGACCAAAAGTCGTTGCAGTAAATTGCCGTTTCACAATGTGATGCATACCATGGAGGTTTATGAAAATGTGCTGAAAATTGGTATGTATGAAAAACTGGATATGGATGAACTTGAGCCCGTATTGTTGGCCGCCCTGTTCCATGATGTGGGGAATGCAATCACATTCATGGGGCATGAAGGTCATAGTGCCCATGAAGCGTTTTCATTTCTGACCAAGCAAAATTATCCGAATGATAAAATCACAATGGTATGCAATAGTATTTATGCTACCCAAATCCCCCAGAGCCCAAGAAACATTTATGAAAATATCCTTTGTGATGCGGACCTGTTCCATTTGGGGAGCAAACAGTATTTTGTTAAGTGTGAATTATTGAGAAGGGAATGGTTTAATTTTTTACAATTAGACTGCTCCGATGAAGATTGGAATATAACCAATATTCAATTTTTAAGTAGGCATCGTTTCCATACGGAATATGGGAAGAAGATACTTGAACCCATTAAGCAGGAGAATATTGGGCGTCTAAAAAAAGCGATAAATGATTAAAAACGGCTCATATAAATTTAAATTTGTAATCTGGAATTGGCCATGCAATTACTGATTGTAGTTTTTTATGGAATTTTCATATAACATAATAAGTTTAATAGATATTCTGGGAGTTGTTCAAGGACTGCTCTTCGGGATAATGTTGTTATTCATGCATTCCAAAAAGAACAAGCCCACACTGTTTTTAGGACTGTTTATACTATTGTTTTCGTTGGAGCCCATACCCAATGTATTGGAGGATATGGGAGTATTACTGCAATACCCAATATTGGAGCTACCTCCCATTCATTTCCATTTTTTGGCTTATCCATTGTTTTATATCTACATCCAAAAAATATCGGTGTTCAATGAAAAAAAACTTAGTTATTGGACATTGATTCCAGGTGTGGTTGAGACAATTGGAGGGTTGATTATTTTCCTTTTACCGATAGCCACCAAACTCCAACTTAAAGAATCTTCTTTCGCGTTGGTATATTTTGTTTTGGGACTGTGCTACTCCATTTTTATTGGAATACTGACCATCAGGTGGATTATGTTACATCAAAAAGAAGTAGACAATCAATTTTCGGAAACCGTACACAAAAACCTGAATTGGTCAAAGCTATTTGTATTCGGAAGTATCTTTTTTCAGATACTATTCTTAATTCATCTTTTTATAGATAATCATACACTTTACTTTTTCGTAACCCTTGTAAATGTTATACTAATTTATTGGGTGTCCTTTAAAGGAATCACACAGGAGAATATCGTATCGCTATACTTGTTTTTCCATAATAAAATAGGAGGCTATCATAATGCAGAAAGTGAAAATAAAACCATAGAAATTTCCAACCCTCCTTTAGAATTGCCTGCGGTTGAAAAAGTGAAAACACCTTTTATGACAGCCGAGGAAATGAAGGAAGTTATAGAGATGGTAACTCGTAAAATCAAAAGAAATGAAAGTTTCTTAAAATCCAATCTCACCATCGTAGATATTGCCGAGGAAACAAATATTCACCCTAAGCGCATTTCGCACGCTTTGAATAATCAGTTAGGAGTAAATTTCAATGGTTTCATCAACAAGTTCAGAGTTAATAAGGCCAAGGCTCTATTGGTAGATGAAAAATCCAAAAACCTGTCTATTGAAGGTATCGGTATGGAAGTAGGCTTTAACACGAAGGCCACATTTTATGCAGCATTCAAAAAGTATGAAGGCTGTACTCCTGCTAAATATCGTTCCTAGTGTTTCCTATTGGTTTAGATTTCAGAATGTTGTACGAAGTATCAGTTGAATATCAAGAAAAGGAAACAAATACAAATTAACTTTGTGTAACGCGTTTCTCTTTTTGATTGGTTGATTGTAAGGAACCCCTTTGTACCGTTATACGCTAGGACAGTACAAAGGGTTCTTTATTGATATAAAGGCCATAATGTATAACCAACTTTTGTATTGATTAATTCTGAAAACTTATAAGGACATACTTAAAAAACTAGATAGTGACCTGGACTACATAGAAAACAACATCGAAGATGTTTTAATCAAGGCCGAGAAAGGCATAAGATTGGCGAAAAAATCTTTGCTGGAGGCCAGAAAGCTCATTAATAAACACGAATTTAAGTCAAGGCATGACGAAATTAACTTCTTTAAAAAGATAAAACCGCATTTAAACAGCAAGTTAATTTACTACGTAAAGCTATTCAATATTGAAGGTAAGCGACCTCGAAGTAGTAAGAAATCGCAATCTAAATATCTAAATGGTCACATAGATAAGCTTCAGGATTATTTCAATGACAACTTGGAGTTTTATCATTACTACCGAAGAAATGCCAACTCATTGGATGAACAATATTTTTTAAGAGGGAACGCAGATATTCGTTTGTTTCCTGACTGCCTCCTCTTTTTTACTGATGAGCAATTTTCAACTAGCCATGATGGTACCGTGGCTACAATCATAGCTTATGATATGCTAATTGTTCACCTCAAAACCGAAATTGATAAACTTGAAAATAACAATGGTATGGAACAGGCAATGAATCCTTTCAGTCAACAGTCTCATTTATTTTGGACAGCTCATAAAACCGATTTAATTGAGCTGATATATGCCCTCCACAGTTGCGGAGCTGTAAATAGTGGTACTGCCGATATAAAAGAAATGGCCGCTGCTTTTGAACGTTTGTACAATATTGATTTAGGTAATTATTATCACACATTTGTAGAAATAAGGTCTAGGAAATCAAACAATACCAAATTCCTTGACAAACTTAAAACAGCTCTGCTTAAACGTTATGAAGATTCCGATGAATAATACCATAGTTGCACCCAAGTTGGGTGTTTTAAACACGTATGGTAATGTCATTTTATTTACGGGTGAATGATACGACGGTGTTTTTTACAGTTATTAAATGACATTAATGTAACTCATTAAAAATGAGCGAAAAAAGAACCCAACTTGGGATTGCCTATTGAATAAAGTAAATTAATACTTACCAATTTTGTAGGACGAAAGTCAAATCACTACAAAGCCGTCTAATATCTCTCAATTGATTGCAGACGGTTTTGTTTTCTAAAATCGTTTTATAAATGGGAGCAACTATTATTACCTCTGAAGACTTGATGGAATTCAAATTGGAATTACTCGAAGACATCAAGCAACTTTTACAAAACCAAAATGGACAACCTGCTAAAAAATGGCTTAAATCTCCAGAAGTGCGAGAGCTTTTAGGCATCTCACCTGGTACGCTGCAAAACCTACGCATAAATGGCACATTGCCTTATACCAAAATTGGAGGGGTACTGTATTACGACTATCAGGAAATCATTCAGGTACTAGAGAAAAACAAGATTCATAATAAATTCTAGCGTTTGGTTTGCAAGACATCAACTACATCAAGCACCTCAATGGGGTGTTTGAGCAGTTTTCAAAAGACAGTAGGTTAAATCCAACCCATATCAGTTTGTATGTGGCCTTGTTTCAAATCTGGAACAACAACTTTTTTAAAGATGAATTTTATATCAACCGAGAAGAAGTCATGAACTTTTCAAAGATTGGTTCTAAGTCTACCTACCATCGTTGTATCAAAGAGTTGAGCCATTGGAATTACTTACTCTACACACCATCTCACAACCCATTTAAAGGAAGTCGTATCAAGATGTTCAATTTTGGGACAAGTACTGGACAAGCTTTGTACCCAAGCCGTACTAAAATCGAGACAAGTACTGGACAAGCATTGGTACCTATAAACAAACATATACAAACTATAGAAAACAATAAAAACTTAAACAAACAGCAAATTTTAGAAAATTCAAATTCAGAAACTGATGAAAACCATTTGGCAAGTGTCCCATATCAGGACAACCTAAAGACCAGTTCGGATAAAAATTATGACGAACCCTTATGAGCAATCCAAAACCACATATCATTATTGAAGGTGCTGTCCAGTATGCTTTGGGTACTATGCGAGGCAATCAAATTTTGTATGATTTTGATAAAATGTTGGTTTATCTGGATGCCAAAGGGAAACTAATTTTTGGAAATAAATTTAAAATCTACAAGGAAGACCGAGACATTCTCTACAAACTATGCCTGTACTTTATCCAAGATAGAATTGCTTGTGCAGCATTTGGGATTGATATTGATAAGGGTATTTTACTTTCTGGTCCTGTCGGCTGTGGTAAAACCTCTTTGATTCGCTTATTGAAGCATCTGGTGCCGCACCGAAAGCCTTATGAAGTTGTGCCCACTCGAAACATTGTCTTTGGGTTTAATCATATCGGTTATAAGACCATTGAAGATTATGGCAATACCCAATTTTTCTGTTTTGATGATTTAGGTGTAGAACCTATGGGTAGGCATTACGGTAAAGATTGTAATGTGATGGGGGAAATCCTGCTATCTCGCCATGACCTATTTCTGAGCAAGAAAATTAAAACTCATGCTACAACCAACCTCAATGCCCAGGAATTAGAGGAGCTTTACGGTATTCGTGTTCGTAGCCGCATGCGACAGCTCTTTAATTTGGTAGCTTTTGACAGGGGGAGTAGGGATAAGAGGAAATAAGAGTCATTTTTCCTTTGAACTCATTGTTAAGATTGATATTTTTAGTACTTAACATTTAAATAATTTATGTCAGAAATATTTTACAATACAAAAAAATTAGCCTTACCAAATATTAAGAATAAAAATGGCCATACCAGTAATTGATATATTTGCTGGTCCCGGTGGTTTAGGCGAGGGTTTTACAAGTATAGTCAATGATGATAACGAAAGAAAGTTTGAAATAGCCTTATCCATTGAAAAGGAATACTATGCTCATCAAACACTTACTTTAAGAAGTTTCTATCGTCAATTTGACCTAGGTGAAGCACCAGAGGATTATTATAGATTGCTCAAAGGTGAAATCACCCTAGAAGAATTGTATGAAAGATGGCCAGAGCAGGCTCAATTTGCAAAAAATGATGCTTGGTTGGCTGAACTAGGCGATGGAGAGAACTCTATTTCTCCAGAAGAAGTGGATACTCGGATAATACAAGCATTGGATGGAGAAGAAAACTGGTTGCTCATAGGTGGACCGCCTTGTCAGGCATATTCCGTAGTAGGTAGATCAAGGCGTCAAGAAAAAATTCTAGACGGGAAGAAAGATGAAAGAGTTGAGCTTTACAAACAATATTTGAGGATTTTGGCTGTCCATAATCCATCCATTTTCATAATGGAAAATGTGAAAGGATTATTATCTGCGGAAACCGAAGAGAGCCCAGTTTTTGCCCGTATTCTTGAAGACTTGAAAAACCCAGTCGCATCCTATGAATTGGACTATGGCGAGAATGATGAAGCACTTGCTTGCCCCGGTTATAATGTATTTTCTTTAACATCAAGGCCATTATCGTTTGATATTGAAGGCAATCCGGTTAACAAGCATAAGGACTATATCATACAATCAGAAAATTTCGGTATTCCTCAAACTAGACATAGGGTTATCCTGCTGGGAATACGAAAGGGTTATGAGATTACTCCAGATGTTCTTCAATCACAAGATGAGGTGCCTATATCTGATGTTCTTAACGGCCTTCCAAGACTTAGAAGTGGTCTTTCAAAAATTCAAGATTTAAATGAAAACTGGCTTAACGTAGTTACTCAGATTGCTGACACAAAACTATTAAGTCAAGTAGGGTCTAAGGTTGGAGATGAAATTGCCCGTCAAGTAAATAGATTGAGACTTCCTCAAAAAGGAATTGGATCTAACTTTATTGGTTATAGGAATGTCAGCCCAACATATAATCCCGATTGGTTTATTGATAATAGGATAGGTGGGGTTTGTAATCATCAATCAAGAGGTCACATGGAAAGCGATTTACACCGTTATTTTTTCGCATCATGCTTTGCCAAAGTGAAGAAAAAATCTCCAAGACTAGAGGACTTTCCAGCATCACTATTACCAAATCACAAAAATGTTCAAGAGGGAATCAAGGATAAGAAATTTGCCGATCGTTTTAGGGTACAAATCTTAAACAAACCTAGCAAAACAATTACCAGCCACATTTCAAAAGACGGGCATTATTATATTCATCCGGATGCTACACAATGCAGAAGTCTAACGGTTAGAGAGGCTGCCCGAATTCAGTCTTTTCCGGACAATTACTATTTCTGCGGCCCCAGAACAGCACAATTTGTTCAAGTAGGGAATGCAGTTCCTCCCCTACTTGCAAAAAAAATAGCAATTATAGTTGATGATATGTTTCAGCAAATTGAAGAAGAAGTTCAAGAAACTCAGCTATCAGAAACCATATAACCTAATAAAACATGAAATTGCTCATTGACGAATAGTTACAAAATAGGACATAATTACAAGGACATTTTAAGTGTTTCTAGGGAAAATGACCAATTTGTCTCGTGGTTTTCCTTAGATGAAAGTGGCATTGGTAATTCCGGTGGTATTAGAGCGGCAAAATATTTGAATATTGTTTCTCATCTACCTTGTTATATAGTATTGATAACTAGAACTATTTCTCACAGGTGGTATAATCCATGGGAAGATATTGTTGACTATTCAACTGGATTTATTTTTTATTGGGGAGATGCAAAGTTCAGTAGTAAAAAAAATTACGAACAATTTAGAGGGAACAAACATTTGCGAAATGTTTTTGATAAGGTATTAGAAAACAAACTAAGTGAAGTGCCACCAATTTTACATTTCTCGAAAGTAAAAAGTGGATTGGTAAAATTTAATGGTTTATGCGCTTTAACCAATCTGGAATTGACTTGGTTTGAAGACAAAGGAAATCCTGTTAAAAACTATCGTTGTGAATTGACAATACTTGATATTGAACAAGTCCAACTTTCATGGCTTCATGGCCGAGTAAATTGTAAGGCAGAGGAAGCCCTAAATGAAAAAGCTCCAAAAGTCTGGAGAGATTATATCAAAGGGAATATTAAAAAGCTAGATATCTGGTCCAAAAGCCTTTATAGTAAGGAGGAGCAACTACCTAGTGAAGATAGCAAAGAAGCTTCTTTGTTAAAAAAAATCAACAAGCTTAACCCAACTCAATTTGAAGCCTTCGTTGTTGAGCTATTTCGTAATCTACCACATGTAAATCATAAAATCATACGGACTAGGCCAACCGCTGATGGGGGATTTGATTTTTACGGACGCTTTACTATACCATATCCAATAAAGTATGAGATTGAATTTTTAGGTGAAGCAAAAAAGTTTGCTCGAAATAATGCAGTGCAACCTAAACACGTATCAAGATTGGTTGCAAGACTAAATCGTGGTCAATATGGTTTGTTTGTGACTACTTCTTATTATACAAAACAAACACAAAAAGAAGTTTTAGAGGATGGTTATCCGGTTAGACTTTTTTCGGGAAATGATTTAATAAACATTATGCATGAGTTAAGACTAATTGAAGATGGAAAAATAAAAAAAGGATGGCTTGAAACGATTATAAAAGAAACTCTGTGAAAATAGATCAGCTTAAGAAATTTGAAGGCGAAGAAGCTATTCCAAATGCGAAATCAATGATTGAAAGTTTTCGTTCTATAGGTTATAGTCTTCCAACGGCCATTGCTGATATCATAGATAATAGTATAGCTGCCAAAGCTAAGAACATTTGGATTGATTTTCAATGGGCGGGACCCGAAACCTCTTTGGTAGTAACAGATGATGGTAAAGGAATGTCAAAATCCCAATTAGTAGATGCAATGAGGCCTGGTTCAAAAAACCCTTTATTGGCTAGGAGCCAAGAGGATCTTGGAAGATTCGGTCTAGGACTTAAAACAGCTTCTTTTTCTCAATGTAGAAATCTTACTGTAGCAACCAAATCAAAAAAAACTAACAAAGTCAAATACAGGTGTTGGAATCTCAATTATGTAGCAGAAGTAAACAAATGGAAAGTTTTAAAGTATCTATCGGATGAAAGGCTTATTGCAAGACTGAACGGTTTAGAGTCGGGAACTTCAATCATTTGGCAAAATTTAGACCGTGTCATTTCTATCAATGATGAGTATCCAGAAGAAGCTATGAATCAATTTCTGGAAAAAATTGAATTCATAAAAACTCACCTCAGCATGGTTTTTCATCAATATATAGAAAACCAAAAATTAACAATTTGGATTAAGGAGAGAAAAATCAATCCATGGGATCCATATTTAAAAGAAGAGAAGGCGACAAAGGTTGTTGAAAAATCTATAATCAATGATGAAATTGAAGTTGTCTCTTACGTATTGCCTCTACATTCCAAAATAGATAGGCAAGTTTTTGAAAATGCCTCTGGAATCAAAGGCTGGAACTCTCATCAGGGTTTCTATATTTATAGGAACAACCGTCTTTTGTTAGCAGGTGATTGGTTGGGCATGTATAAACAAGAAGAACATTATAAACTTGCCAGAATATTTGTTAATATTCCCAATACAGTCGATGTGGACAACGCATGGCAATTGGATATCAAAAAATCAGTGGCTATGCCACCACCAGAGGTCAAAGTTAAGTTAAAAGAAATTGCAGATAAAGTAAGGAAAGAAGCCGTAGAAGTATATCGACAAATTGGCGTGAAGCGGCAAAGAAACAACCATAAGAACAATATCCTCGTTTGGACGGATAAAAAAAGTAAGGGAAGAAGATTTTATCAAATCAATAGAGCTCATCCGATTATAAAAAACTTTCTTTCAAACCACCCGAGTAGCAAAGCAAAATTAAATAGACTATTTCGAATTATCGAGGAAACAGTACCACTTCCTTTAATTGTCTCCAATGAAACTGAAAACAATGATTTCCAGACAACACCATTCGAAGGAAAAGCTAGTTCGGATATGGTCAAAATGATTATTGAATTATATGAAACACATATCTCGGTAGGAAAAACAAGGGATGAGGCGATAGATGAAATATTAAGAACAGAACCCTTTGCACATTATCCAGAACTAATCGAAAATATATGATTTTAGATCTTACAGAACTTGAGCTTGGAAAACATCATAATTTAACCCCGGCAATGGGTGCAAATCTGTCTCATGCAGCCGCTGTATGTATCAATGACAGAGGTCATTCAAAAAATACCTCTGCTACTGGAAAAGGAGTATATACTAGAAATTATATTTTAAAGAGGTGCGATGTAACTGATGAAATAAAAAGAACGTGGGAAGATATGCAGGAGGCAACTGAAGAGGGTGCTTGCGGTGTGGCTCTAGTTCAGGTAGCCAAGGAGTCAAAATATCAGGTAATCGAACGTTCGCGAAAAGGAACCGGAATAGATTACTGGTTAGGGGATAATGATAGTTTCCTTTTTCAGCGTAAAGCAAGGTTGGAGGTCTCTGGTTCATTGAATGGAGATGAAGGTGAGTTGAATAAGCGGCTAAAAATAAAGATAGAACAAACCAAACAATCTGACTCTACAAAATTGCCTGTGATAATTGTAATTGTAGGATTCGCACAACCCATGATGTTAACCGCTGAAAGATGAAAGAAGAATATATAGAAAAACGACATAAACTTGCAATGGACTTTGCAGAAATGGCAATTCTTGCAAAAAGAAATGAAGATTTAGAAAAGTTTGAAGAATATTCTAAAAAAGCGATGGAATATGAAAAGCAGGCGGCCATAGAGCTTTTTAGTGAGCAAATTGAACCCACTCGTTCAGTACTATTTAGAAGTGCTGGACATCTGGCACTGGATAATGCAGATTATATCGAAGCACAAAAACTCTATGAATATGCTTTAGAAGGAAATCCACCAACCGAAATTTCGACTGAATTGAGGGAGCTTAAAGTTGAGATTGATAGGATAAAATTGGAGAACGAAAAGTTTACTGAATTTATAATAACACTGTTAAAGGGTAAAAAAATCCCCATCGACCAAACAGATATAGATGATGCTTTCAAGAGAGCCATGCTTGCCTTTAGAAAACAAGATATTAATGAACCACACATCAGAAAGTATATTGAACAGCAGTATACCATTGAATCCGATCCGTACACCATTTTAGATGAAGGGTATTCTCCATGGATTGATAAGTCAACTAAACAGAACTGGAAATATTGGAACAGATACAAACAGTTTTTGCAAAAAGAAGAACAGTATGCGCCTGATACCATAGACAAAATTGACGATATAACAGATGATATCTTAGATCATTTGAAGAACCCTTTGGAAGATGGGTCATGGGATAAAAGAGGAATGGTAGTTGGACACGTACAATCTGGAAAAACCAGTAACTATTTGGCTTTGATAAACAAAGCAGCAGATACGGGTTATAAAATAATCATCGTACTTACTGGAATGTACAATGACTTACGTGCACAAACCCAATTTAGGATAGACAAAGGGTTTCTTGGATTTGATACCCAAGTCGAAAGAAGGCTAGTAGCTTCTAACAAATGGGGGGTGGGTAACTATGACTCAAGCTTGATTCCAACTCCACTTACCTCGAGCGATCTCGATGGAGATTTTCAAAGGAGTCCAGTACCAATTGATGGTATAGGACCCTTTGTTTTTGTAATCAAAAAAAATAAGTCAGTGATGGAAAAACTGATAAGACAGTTAGCCTCTTCAGGGGAATCCATTAGTGATAATAAAAAAGTAATAAGATATTCAGCATTGATAATAGACGATGAAGCTGACAATGCCTCAATTAATGTAAGTAAGGATAGTGTATCCACAATAAATGGTTTAATCCGATCTCTTTTATCTCTGTTTCAAAAAAGTGGCTATGTTGGATATACGGCCACTCCATTTGCTAATATTTTTATTCCAGTTCCAGATAATTTTCAATCAATAGAACCTGGAGTTAATGTAAATCAGCCTGATTTTTTTAGGCAATCAGGAGAAGATTTGTTTCCGAGAGATTTTATTATAAATATTCCCCCACCTTCTAACTACATTGGGCCAAAACAAGTTTTTGGAATTGATACCAACCTCGTCGAAGATCTTGAAGAAGCATATAAACCACTTCCCATAGTAAATGAGGTAAATGATTATGATACCTCAATACCCGACAGACATAAACATTGGGACAGTCTCCCGGAGTTCCTTCCCAATAGTTTGAAATATGCTATTAAATGCTTCATACTTTCATGTGCCATAAGGCGAACCAGAGGACATTTTACAAAACACAATTCCATGTTGGTTCATGTTACCAGATTTGTACGGTGGCAGGATAAAATAGCTTACTTGATTAACGAAGAATTAAAATCTTACCAAAGACAAATAGAATATAAAGAGGGAGATATATTCTCGGAACTTAAGAAAATATGGGAAACAAATTATGCCACAGTAACAGATTCAATTATTCTTGATGAACGTTATGATGACCCTTTCATTAAAAATCATCAATGGTATGAAATCGAATCACAAGTTCACAAAGCGGCATCAAAAATTGAAGTTAGAGCTGTTCATGGTAATAAAAATGAGACGGAACTTAAACATAAAAATATAACCCCACTGGACTATTATGATAATAGAAATAATGGACTTTCCGTTATTGCTGTCGGTGGAAATAAGCTATCTAGAGGACTTACACTGGAAGGGCTTACTATAAGTTATTATTTGCGGGCATCTAAAATGTATGATACATTAATGCAAATGGGGCGCTGGTTTGGTTATCGGCCTGGGTATTTAGATTTGTGTAGGGTTTTTACAAGCAAAGAACTAAAACAGTGGTATCGATTCATTACAATTGCTTCAAACGAATTAAGAGAAGACTTTGAAGAGATGAATAATTTACGGAAATCACCAAGAGAATTTGGTCTTAAAGTACGACAACACCCTGATGTTCTTAAAATTACAGCAACCAACAAATTTCGATACAGTCATAATATGGTCCTTAGCTTTTCTGATAAATTGAGAGAAACTTCTCGTTTTATTCGGGATAGAAATATTATAGAAAATAACTTCAACCATACAGTAGACTTCATTAATAATTTAGGTTATCCAGTGAATAATAACCATCAGCCATATGTCTGGCAATCTGAGAATAACTTCAATCAGGTGATTAACTTCTTAAAAGGGTATATCCGTGAAGAAAATCCTATTGAAAATGAGAAGATTATTGAATACATTGAAAAGCAGGCCTCTAACAACAACTTAACGAACTGGTCAATTTGTTTAGTTTCCACGAAAAAAAATGCTGAGGATGTTCATTTTAAAATAGAAGGAGTACCCGTTCCACTAGGCCTAACTATGCGTACTGACATAGAAAAAGGAGAGGGTAAATACTATATCATGGCCAAAAGTCATATTATTGATCCAAGACATGAATTTGTAGATATACCAGAGGATAGTCCTATTTACATTAAAGCACTAGAAGAAACAATTCAAGACTGGAATTTAAGTGAAAGAAATAATAAAAGCGAAACCCCGCCCAAGTTTCCTTCTGGAAAAAATATTAGAAAATATAGAGGTGCTAAAAATGGATTGCTATTGATATACCCTCTTAATCCAAAACCAAATGGATGGGAAGACTCACCTTTTAGTGTTCCAATTATTGGTTATGCAATTAGTTTTCCTAAGAATGATAGTGAGATAAAAGTAACTTATTCGGTAAACAATGTCTTCAAAGAAGAATATGAATATGAGGCAGAACTTGATGTTATAGAAATTTAGTAGGAATAACGACCCGCTAGACGTAGTTCCGGGATTTTTAAGGAAATATAGAGAAATGGCTCAACAATGTTGCAAGAAATGGACTTCCGGTGTCTCGTGTGGCATTGTTTGCCAAGTAGGTCCCACAGGGACCGTTACTTGTCCATTTTGCGGTATTGGGAGTAAAAATTTCGGGATCAAATTACCGTTTAGTGCCCTGTTATGGTACGTTGCCGCTTGAGCGACTCCATTGCCCGAAGCTCCATGGAGCTCTTCGCACCGTAATTTGGTTTAGCGGGTCGTTAGGGTACATTTCTTTTGATGCGGGAGTGCTTTGGCACGTAGCGACAAAAGTCAGCCGAGGGCTGAATGTACCCTAACCCCATTCTAAAACGTGAAATAATAGATTGGCTATTTGGTAGAGCTTATAAAAAAGCTTTTTTATCACAATAGCTATACCCTTAAGGACCTCCACAATCTCCAAAAAATCTGTTTCACAATCCAGCATTTAAATAATTCAAAATCCCCATCAAAACAGCCAACGCCATAGCCCTGATATTTTTAGCCTTCAGATAATAATCGGCTTCATCCATATTGGTCATAAACCCCATTTCCACAAGTATGGAGGGACAATACGAAATGGTTTCTCGTAAAACCTGAAAGTTGGCAAACTTGACACCTCGTTTGTCAAAACCTAGCTTTTCGGTGCTTTCATTCAGAATAGAAACCCCAAAAGCAATAGACTCTTTGTTTTTTGAATGATGTACATAAACCTCCATACCTCTGGAATTGTTCTGCGAAGCATTACAATGTAACGACACAAATACATCCGCTTTTAAACTTTCAGTCAATCTACTTCTATCCGATAATGAAATGAGCGTATCATTATATCGGGTCAAATAGATATCCAATTCGTTATCAAAAAAGAATTTGTTCAGGTTTAAAACCTCTTTGGCAATATTTAAAACCACATCCTTTTCATAAATACCATTTACACCAATGGCACCCGAATCAATTCCACCATGCCCAGGGTCGATGACCACGACTTTTTTCTGACCAAAAACGAAACACATTTTCAGAAGTAAAATCATAAAACTGACGTTTTTGAGCGTTGAGCGATTCAAAAGTTTTAGAGTTATCAACATAGGTGCTTCAATTTTTAATACGATTTGATGTCAATTCACACTATTGAAAATCAATCGGATATAAATAATATTTTATTCACTAAATACTGATTATCAGTATTTTGATATTCAATATAGTGTATTTTTCAAACAACAAAATCCAACAAATTTTAAATCAATTTCGACATGAAAAAATCACTATTCCTGACAGCTTTTTTACTGCTCATTTCCAATACTATTTTTGCCCAAATTGGAGGCATTGAAGATTCCGTTAACGATGTTTCCGATACCATAAGAGCCATCTTTCCCATTATTCTAGGAGTTATTTTTCTAATAGGCTTCCTATTTAATGCAGGACACTTTTTTGGTGAGAATGCAGACCTCAAAAAAGGAATTACCCGTGTATTGGTATTTGTGCTTATTGCGGGTGCAGTTGTAGGCATATTTACCTATCTCATAGGTATCGTAGTGTAGTATGAAACGCTACGAAATCTATAAGGATATTCGAAAGCGAGCAGTGATAATGAGGTTGCCTATTTCATTGTTCGCTTTGATGATGACATCGGTCATCGGGTCATTGCTGTTCATCATCTTTTCCTTCAGCTTTTTGGTCATCATATCGGTATTCCTTTTTAATGGAGGCCTCTATGTGGTATTAACCCAACTGACCAAACACCCTGCCTTGTTGCATTTCAAAAAAGTATTTCCAACCACCATCAGTAACAAACGAGAAAGTCAACTCCAATATGAAGGCCCATAATGGGCTTTTAAAAGACAAACTATATGAATAGAATAAACCTATCCGCATATCATCCTATCCTGAGCATAGAAAAGCATATCGTTTTTGCCAGTAATGGCAATGTGGTATTGTGCTATAAAGCAGACTTACCAGAAATCTATTCCCTATCCTCAACTGATTTTGAGGATATACACGGCTCTTGGTTTCAGGCATTCAAATCCTTGCCAACAAGTACGGTTATCCATAAACAGGATATCTACAAAAAAAAAAATCGCTATGAGGCAGATAATCTCCCAAACGAAAGTTTTTTAGAAAAGGCAACCTATCGATATTTTAAAGGAAGGGAATGCCTAATCCATCAATCCTATTTGTACTTCACGCTGCCTTTGGATAAAGCTTTGAATGCTTCCAAGTTTATGAACCCCTTCCGAAAAGTGGAAAAGGGCATTCACAAACAACTAGACCATAATGTCCAAGAGTTTATTGCTTCGGTAAATGATGCCGTTTCCTTTATCAATAACAGCCGTAGGGTGTCCCTGATACAATTAAATGAGAACGAAATCTTAGAGCTTACTAATGCGTATTTCAATGGGTTTAACGAGGGTTTTGACACTAATATTCAACTTGGAAAGTCTAAAATTGAAATTGGGGAGAACCATTTTGATGTACTGGCAGTAAATAGCGAACTCTGTTTCGGTGATGTGGTACAAAGCAGTAAAACCAATGACAAATTCACTTCGGATGATTTTGTGTTCCATCAGGGTTTTATTGATGGAGTGGGATTGAACCTAAATGAAAACCATATCATCAACCAAATCATTTACCTCGATGACAAACATAAATGGAGAAAACTACTGGACAAGAAAATTGAAGAACTCAGTAAGAGTTCCAACTTCGGAACACAGAACAAAGTCATTCAGAAGAAAATTGAGGCTATTGTTGCTAAAATTAATGAAGACGATAGTTCAAGAATTATACGTGGGCATCTCAACATTGTTTTCTGGTCGCCAGAAGCCAAACAGCTAAATACGATAGTATCAAAAATCAAAACGGAGTTCAAGGAGCTGGACATTGTTCCGTACTATCCGAAAGGGGAAGAACGAAAGCATTACTTCCTTAATTCCTACTGTTGTTTTAGTTCCAATTTCTCTAATGAAGATTTATACGTCACTGATTTAAAACATGCACTGTGTCTGTATATCAACAACAGCAATTATAAGTCTGATGAGCAGGGTATCATTTTCAATGACAGACAATACAATGTTCCAGTTTTAAAAGATGTATGGGATGAACAAAAGAAACGTATCAAAGCCAGAAACTTTGCCATTTTCGCTCCAACAGGAGAAGGTAAATCCTTTTTAGCCAATAATATACTTCGTCAGTATTTCGAGCAGCAAGTCCGATTGGTCATTATCGATTTAGGAGGGTCTTATTCCAAATTTGCCAAGCTCTATCCCGATGACCATATCATCTTACGATATGAGCAGGGAAAGAACCTGGGCATCAATCCTTTTTACATTTCCAATGAGGCAGATTTGACCCCCGAACGACTGGAAGACCTTGCTATTTTCCTATTGGAACTATTGGCTGAAGGTAACCAGGTTTCAAAAGCTAAAGAAGTAGCCATCAAAAAGGTGCTGCTGTATTACTACAAGCATATCCGCTTAAATCACTCACTGGCTTCTTTGTATCAGTTTATAGATGATAAAAAGGATTCACTCATTGAAGAACTCAAAATACGGGAAGAGCATTTTAGTGTATACAATTTCCTGCATATCCTTTCGGAATATGTGGATGATGGACTGTATAGCTTCCTCTTCAATGTGAGTGAAGACCAGACCTATAAGATTGAGGATAAGCGAATGATTGTCTTTGAACTGGATGAAGTGAAGGACAACAAAGAAATCCTTTCTGTAATGCTGAAGCTCATCAAGTCTGCCATCCAGCGTACTATCTGGCGTAACCGTTCCGAAAGAGGTATTATCCTATTTGATGAGTTTGCCAAACAACTGAAGTTTGACAATGTTCTGGAGAGTGTGGAATTCTATTATCAGGCTATTCGAAAACAAAATGGAGCTATCGGCATCATTCTACAATCTATCAATCAATTGCCCAACAATTCCACATCGGCCAGTATTCTGGAGAATACACAAGTCATTTATAGCCTTCGGAATGAAAAAGGGTACGAAGAACTTCAAAAGCGATTGAATCTGTCGAGCCACGATTTAAACCAATTAAAATCTATTCGCAACAACCTTACGGGAGATAGAAAGTACACGGAGATGTTCATCAAGATTGGAAAGGAGAGCAACATCTTTCGTCTCGAAGTACCCAAAGAAGTGTATGCAGCTTACCTGACAGACGGTAAGGAAAGCGAATACATAATGAAACTCTACGAACAACATCAATCGATGGAAAAAGCCATCAACATATTTATTAATTCTTAAAACGAAAGCTATGAAACACAAAATCAAACTCTTGGGAATAGCCCTAACCTTCGCTCTTTTAATGCCAGCAGGCGCTGCCTGCCAAGGAATGCCAGTGTATGACAATACTAATTTTATCAGTTTTACCAAATCCCTAATAGAATCGGCAAAACAGACCTCACAATTGCTAAAAACAGTACAGTTTCTAAAGACTCAAAAAGAGAACATAGAAAAGGTGAACAATGTCATCAGGCAGCTAAAGGCGGTTCGGGAAATGGCAAGAAACAACCAACGCTTGTTCAACATTGTACAGGACGATTTACGGGAAATTCTCAATTCACCCTATATCAAACCTGATGAAGTGAATCGGGTTTCAGAATCCTTCAATTCCATTATTGAAAACTCTCTATATGGATTGGAGTATATCGACCAGATATTGTCCAGCAACACCCTTAAAATGACAGATGCAGAACGTGCGGAAGTCTTGAAAGACATGGAACTGAAATCCAAAGAAATGGTAGCTGAGATTGAAGCCAAAACTAAACGCTACCGTGAGATTATTGCCTTTCGTGAAATGCAGGATAAAATCAATAACAGGGAAACCAATTACTAATGGCAGGTATCTTTTTGGGCATAGGATTGGAATATGTTGATGCGGTTTTCACCACCATCAAAAACAGTGACTTTTCCCAGTATACCATTACTGGGATGAAGACACTGGCCATTCTGTTCTTTCTTATCAATATTCTCAAAAAGTACAATGAAGGCGTTGCCAACAACGAGGGGTATACCTGGGGACTGACCCCTGCAGAACTCGCAAAGAATTTTGCGGTGGTCATTCTGGTCATTTTCTCAACACAGGTATTGGATGTTTTTGACACCATTCTTGTGGCCATCGAAACTCAGTACCGAGACACGGCTCCTGCGCTCCTCCCGTTACAAATGCAAGACATCGATTTGGAACAGGATATGGGCGCATTGGAAGCCGCCAAAAAAGCAATGGCCATGTTATATGAAGCTCTGGTAACACCGCTGTATGGCTTAAAAATGTTGGCTTTTATCATTGGGGTATTTCTTTGGTTGTTGGATTTGTTCATTTACCCTTTATTCCTTGCAGAACGTTTCTTTTTGTTGGGAATCATACAAGCCTTTTTTCCTTTGGTGATTAGTCTTGCCGTATTTGAAAAGTTCCGTTCATTGGCTTACAACTTCTTTAAGCTCTATGCAGGAGTATATATGTTGGTGCCTGCTTTTTTTCTGGTCAATGTGTTTGTAAATAACCTGTATACAGAAATCAATACCAACTTTTGGAACACACTTTTTGGAACGGATTGGGGAAGTGCCTTTTTTGCGCCGTTGCTTCAATTTAGCTCTATCGGGTTTATTGTTTTTCTCAAATTCAAACTCTATCGCAGGGCAACATCATTTGTCTTTAAACTTTTTTCTTCCTAATCATATGAAAACACCCTATCAAAATATTTACAACGTACTCCGCCTGAACCGATTCATTGTTTTAGCAGTCGTTATTGGAGCAGTTTTGACCTGTACCATCTCAGTAATTATGGTCATAAAACTTCACAAAGAATCCGTCAATAATACCTTTGTGGTTAATTCGGATGGAAGTGTCATTCCCCTTAAAATGGTACAGCAAAACGAAAATTTAGAAGTAGAAGTATTATCACATTTAGAACAGTTCCATACCTATTTCTACCACATCGATGCAAGCAATTATGAAAAGAATCTGGAGAAAGCTTTATGGTTGGGAAATAGTTCTGTGGATGCATTGTACAGACAGAAAAAAGCTGATGGCGTTTACAACCGATTATTACAATATTCTCTAGTACAAAAGGTATTGAAAATTGAATCGAAAATCGATATCCAGAAAGAACCTTATCGATTTGAAACCACTGTCATTTTTGAAATCAACCGAGGGTCAATAATAGACATTTATGAATTGACTACATCTGGAAATATTATCCATGTGGATAGAAACTTTCCTCTTAATACCCACGGATTATTGATAACCAACTTTTTTGAAAACAAACTAAAAAAACTAGAAGATTATGAAAATAGAAAAGAATAAAATTGTGTTTGCAGCCATCATTTTATGTGTGGTGCTCTTTATTGGCTCCTATGCTGTAATTGTATTGGGAGATGAAGAAGAACCAACGATTGAAAACAATCAAATCCCCATTCCAGAATTGAGTGATGAGCAAAAGGAATACGAATCCAAATTAGAAGCTCTGGACGACCTAAAAGAAGTACGACAAACCAATGCGCCTAGTATTTATGATGAACGTTTGTTGGATTCTACTGGAGTCTATGACCCTAATTTATTAGATAAAGAAAAGATGCGGATTGTGGACAGCATCTATAATGAAGGACGTATCAGTTATTCCGATAGAAGTTTTAGAAAACCTAAGGTTAAAATTGAATCAAAACCACTTCAAAAAGATTCTATTTCTAAGACAGCTGTAAAAGAAGAGCGTATTGTCTCTAAAGAATTAGGATTGGAACATCAACTGTTTTTTGCTTCAAATCCATTGGAAAATGAAAATCTCATCGCTCAAAATACGGATGCTTTTATATATGTGCGAGTAGATGGTACACAAACAGTTCGAAACAATTATCGTTTACAAATGCGTTTGACGAAAGATGCGCTCATCAATGGAAGTACCGTCTTAAGAAATACTCCTATTTATGGTTTCGTAAGCTTTAAACCCAATCGTACCATAATAGAGATTGAAAATATCAATCACAAAGCTGTTAAACTAAATGCTTTTGACCTTCAGGATGGAAGTGAGGGTATCTATATTGAAAACAGTTTTAGAGCTGAAGCTCGACGGGAAGTAGTTGGAGATATTGTGGATGATATCAATATCGCTGGAATGCCACAAGTAAGCGGAGTTAAAAGGATATTCCAAAGAAACAATCGTAAGGTAAAAGTCACCATAACCGATAATTACCAACTCATTTTAAAACCCATATTATGAAAACTATAATCATAATCTCTATAACACTATGTACAAACCTTGTAGTAGCTCAGCAAACCTTGGATACCATTTATGCCAATGATAAAAAGAACGTCGCTCTGTTTTTTCCAGAACCCATTCGCCAAGGAGTTACAGGAACATCCAATTTTGTCTTTACCTATAACCGAGAAAAAGAGCAATATTTTGGATTGTTGCAGGCCACTCCAGGAACAGAGAGCAACTTGATTACAGTGACCAAAAATGGTCAGGTCTATTCCTATATTTTAAAGTATAAAGAGCAGTTACCAAAGCTGAATTATTTTCTTTCCGATAACGAAAGTATTGGAAATGAAAGACCAATTGCCAGGACCACAGAACCCCAAAAAATGGAAGTTTTTCCAAGCGATAAGGCCGATTATTACCAAAGGGCCTGTTCCTATCTGTTACGATCAAAGGGCGAACGCGTGGCGGTCAAACGTAAAAAAGGATTGAAACTACAGTTGCAAAAAATGACCTATTACGGTTCCGAGGTGTTCTTGGTCATAAAAGTTGCCAACCGGTCGGGTATCGATTTCGATATCGATTACCTCAAAGTCTTTACCGTAAATGGCAACAAAAAACGCAAGGCCTCCCATCAACGTTTGGAACAAAAGCCTTTCTACAAACACCAAATACCAACTTCCATAGCCCATGGCCAGATTCAACGTTTTGTTTACGTGCTTCCCAAATTCGTATTAGGGAACGATGAAAAGTTGCAGGTGGAGATGAGAGAAAGGAATGGGAGTAGGGAAGTTGTTTTATCAACCCGACTATAGGTTGTTAGCCAACTTTTCCTTCAAAACAGCCATATCCTCACTCACTTTTTTATTGATGATTTGGGCATAGTGTTGGGTCGTCCGTAAGTTTTTATGTCCCAGCATTTTCCCTACTGTTTCAATAGGTACTCCATTTGTTAGCGTTACGGTAGTTGCAAATGTATGTCGTGCTAAATGAGTGGTCAGGTTCTTTTTAATATCACAAAGATCTGCAATCTCCTTAAGATAGGCATTGGCCTTTTGATTGCTCAACACTGGTAGCACACACTCCCCATTGATTACTTTGGGGTGGTCTTTGTACTTTTCCAATATGGCCAAAGCGGTTGGAAGTAGAGGAATACTAAATTTAGCATCAGTTTTGGTTCGCTTGGCTTCAATCCATAATTCTCCATCAATATTTCGAATGAGATTGTCCCGATTTAGTTTCTTTACATCTATGTAGGCCAGACCTGTATAGCAGCAGAAAACAAACATATCACGGACCATATCGATACGCGGCCATCTAATTTCAAGATCTACCAATCGCTGCAATTCCTCAGTAGATAGAAACTCACGGTCCACCCATTTAAATTTCACCTTATAATTGTAAAAAGGGTCTCGGGCAATCCATCCATTGGCCACTGCCAAACGAATAATCTTTTTGAAATTGTTGATGTACTTCAATGCACTGTTATGATTGCAATCCTTGACCGATTTCATAAAATACTCAAATCGGGTAATGAACTTTAAATCGACGTCTTCAACTGGTATATCTTCCCTCTTGTATTCATGTTGAACAAATTCTGCGATGTGATTTCTGGTGGTGAAATAACGTTTCCAGGTACCAAGTGCAAATTCCTTGTCGACTAGTTTTTTCATCTGCCGGTTATGTTCGTCAAAAACAACAAGTAACATTTTGACCTCTTTGTCCTTACCTAAATAAATGTTTTTGACATCAAGGGCCGTAAATGGTTTTCCTTCCTCGACTAATTGAAACTGAATCTTATTTACCTTGGCCCTAATCATATCGAGATATTGATTCAATTGAACGGCTTCTGTTCCAGAACCACGCATCCTACCCCTCTTAGCGTTCCATTTTTCAGGGTCAACCTTACGGGAAATACTAAGTTCGCTTCGCTGGCCATTTATCGTCAAACGCAAGTATATCGGTACTTTCACATGTTTTTCAAAGTGTTTGCCTTTTAGGTAAAAGAGTTGTGAGAAAGAGGATTTCATTTTTCGTTCTTATTTGGACATGAACCAAGGTACAAAAAATAAAAACAAATTATTTTGTAATTAACATTATATCAATAAATTGCAAAGAAATCGGTGAGTTAATTTGCTTACTTAATTACTCACCGAATAGGTGCCATAAAATATAGTATTATTTAACCTTAAACGATACTAATTAAAATAGAAAAATCCTGTAAATCAACAATTTACAGGATTTTAGTCTAGTTTGGTGTGCTAAAAGTGGAGCCGGAGGGAGTCGAACCCTCGTCCAAACAAGCAAAGTCAGTGCTTTCTACATGCTTAGTCTTTATTCAGTTTTCGATGCACGACCGACCAAAGACCGCCTATCGTACACTTAGCTTCTTAAGGTTTTAGTGATGTTGCCAAAGCGAACAACATCCTTATGTTGACTTTTATGGTGCTCCAAAACGAATCGCCATCAACAAGGGCTATCCAGGAACATCTCGCTTCCCTACCTAGTAAGGACGAGGCTAAATCCTACTATAATTCGGATTAAGCGGCAAGAGCGTAGTTATTATCGCCAATTAAAAGTGTGGAAAATGAGTTTAACGAGCTGTATCCCAGCGCTCGACATGCTTACAATGCCATTGGTCTCGCTGTCAAAACCGGTCGGCCCCATTATTTCAATGATCATGATTCCCCTAAACAAAGTCCAAGGATGTGCGTTTCCCTTTCTGTAAAAGGGTCGGGCTATCGGCTGTACAAGGTACCTGCCTCTATCCCTAACGCGGGCGGCAAAGTTAACTTTTATCTATCAAAGGAGAAAAAAGTTTGTACCACCTCTTCAATACTCTTATTTTAGGTCAATAATTATACCAGATCATTTATGAAGTTCGGAATTATCAGAGAACGGAAAAACCCTCCAGATCGCAGAGTGGTGCTATCCCCAACGGAGTGTCAAAATGTCCTTTCCGCCTTTCCAGAGGCGCAGTTAAGTGTGGAATCTTCCCCTATTCGAGTATTTAAAGATGAAGAATACCAAGAAAAAGGTATTTCCATATCTCAGAACATTGCAGATTGCGATGTCTTACTTGGAGTAAAAGAAGTACCAATAGAGGCTCTAATCCCTAATAAAAAATATTTTTTCTTCTCACATACCATAAAAAAACAGCCGTATAACCGTCCATTACTAAATACCATTTTGGATATGAACATAGAACTCTATGATCATGAGGTAATTACCAGCAGCAATGGGCAACGTTTAGTAGCTTTTGGCCGTTATGCGGGCATAGTTGGTGCATACAACGGTGTACGGGCATACGGTTTAAAGTTTGGTTTGTTCAATCTCCCAAAAGCAGAAACACTAAAAGACCAAGAAGCATTGATTACAGAGCTTCAGAAAGTAAAATTACCAAACATAAAAATCATGCTTACGGGCAGAGGAAGAGTAGGGAATGGATCTAGGGAGATGTTAGATGCCATGGGGTTAAAAAAAGTAAATGTGGCTGAATACTTAAAAGATACGTTCAACGAACCTGTATACTGTCAGATAGATGCATCAGAGTACAACAAACGTAAAGATGGAGTACGTGGTAATAAAGCGGACTTTTTCAAGAACCCTCAGGAATACAAATCTAATTTCTTTCGTTTTGCAGAAGTAACGGATTTCTACATCGCCGGACATTTTTATGGAGACGGAGCGCCTTATTTGTATACCCGCGAAGATGCAAAGCATCCTAATTTTAAAATAAAGGTAGTGGCAGATGTAAGCTGCGATATTGATGGACCTGTGGCCACAACCATAAAACCGTCTACAATTGCAGATCCTATTTATGGATACGATCCGGTAACAGAAAAGGAAACCAATTATAAAAATGCCAATGCAATTGCTGTAATGGCTGTGGACAATCTGCCTTGCGAACTACCCAGAGATGCCAGCAATGGTTTTGGAGAGGCTTTTTCAAAACATGTAATACCAGCATTTTTTAATAATGATGAAGATGGAATTCTTGAAAGGGCAAGAATGACCCAGAACGGAAAGTTGACCAAACGGTACGCTTACCTCCAAAACTACGTGGATGGTCTGGAATAAAATGTGGTTAATCGAACAATAAAAGGGCACTGTTCATCAGAAAACATTTTTTCTTATCTTGGAGTTCACTTTATAACCAAACTGTGAAATTCAACTGGGTAATTTCTGGAGATACCAATCCAACCATAAAAAAGGCCTGTATAGATTTAGAATACCGTTTAAGGCCTAGAATAACCAAATTTCTATTGTCCCGATTGGATAATGAGTGCCATGGCGATTTTTCGTCCTTTCATTTTGATGTGGATATTACAAACCAATGGGTTTGGATTTCAGAAAAAACACCATCAGGCTATATAGAAAAAATAAAAGCTGACTTTGATAGCGAAATCAATGGTTCAGCACTTTTCTCTGTTGCTTAGTGATTACCAACTTCAATTTGCCATTGAATTACAGGATGTGTCTTAGGAGCAACATACGCTCCCAATGCCTTTAATTTTAATTCAACAGAATCTAATTTTTCCAAAGTTTTTATTTGTATGGTTTTTGTTCCTTTTGCAGGAACAGTAAAAACTGGAGAACTTGAATAAAAAGTGTGCGACATTTGGTTTTCAAACAAAAGATCACTGCTCGAAACATTTTTTAAGGTGACCTTTAAAATGGAAGTTTTATCAATGTAAGTAGCTTCCTCAACAATGATAGAAGCTTTTAATAAAGGAGCTAAATTCCCCTCTTTACCAACCAAGAGCGAATTAAAAACAGCAACTGTTCTACCAGCAAACAAAGCTTCTTTTAAGGCAGTTTCCGACCTTTCTTTTGCAAAAACCAACGTAATGGGTCGATTGTGGCCTTTTTCGGTATAATCCCAATCAATTAAATCATGAACATCACTTGTTCCCATAATGGTTAAATTGTTTTCCAAAGCAATAGCCAAGGATTCTTCGGCATAATCTGTAGTATTGATAACTTCAATACCATGTAGCTCTCCATTTTTTATCCGTTCTTTTTGAAAATCACTCAAATTTGGATTTCCGTTGGGACTTTGGGGATACCATGCAGGGTGATTCCAAAATACAAAAGCGTCTTGTTTTTTGGCTGCAGCAAACGAATCTTCTGCGTCTTCCTCAAGTAATTCATTGGCGTCCGAAATAAAAATGGCATTGCTGTGGCCAACCGGTTCACTTCTTGTAATTTCCGACCCATGTATAATTAATAGATTATGATTTTTGGCTTCTTGCAACGCCAATTCAAAAGAACGGTTTCTATCTGGATGAGGAATATCCTTTAGATGAGGCTGATATTCCAAGTGCTCCGTTAGTGAAATGACATCTAAATTATCTCGTAATGCTTCCATCACTCTAATTCTTGGCCAGACATTTCCATCTGAGAAAACTGTATGTTGGTGTAAATCGGTTTTCAAGGTGGTATAACCGGGAACATCAGGAAAAATAATAGCACCAGTGCTTTTGTGAGAATGTTCCTGGGCATAAAATGTGATTGAAAAAAGAATTGAAAGAAAAAGTAGTTGGGTTTTCATAATGATGGTTTCTTCAAATGTATAAAACTACATGGATTACCAATTTTAGAAGAGAATTACTTTTGGTTAAAAAACGGTTAACTATAAAGAAACCATGTTTAACAAGGACTATTCCTTAACCCAACGAAGAACAGAAAAAACCATCCAAAGAAATATTCCAAATGCAAATGTCATCAACCATACTTTAGATTGCCCAAAGCTTAAAATTATTTCGTTAGTTAATAAACCTGGTTGTAGTATTATGTCCCATGAATTAAATCGAAGGAATCGACCCACATAAATGCCATATCCGCTCACTATACAAATACCAAAAACTATGAGCAACGCCCAGCTTTCCTTTAGATGAAAGCACAAGAATTTAAATACATCGATTAGGGATAGAATACCTGAAATTAATCCATTGTAAGCGAAAACAAAGACAATAAATAAATCAAACCACTTCCAGAACGAGTATTCATTATGCAAGTGTATGAGATCTGTTATAATGTAAGGTGCATTTGGAATGAGCGCCAGCCAAACTAAAAACAATACCAAACGAGTACGGTTTTTCATTCTTTCATACGGATACCAATATACTGTTTGCGTTAATAGGTATGGCAAAGCAGCTAAGAATAGATTCCAAATTAAAAAACCATAAAAAGAAGAACCTGTGACCAAAGCCCTGATCAGTACCAATATGGTTGCAAATAATAGGGAGAGCAGCAGTGTTCTATAATGAACTATTGTGAATAGTATAAATCTGTTCATGATATATGATTTAAAGAAGTTGTAAAAAGTACTGTTCCAGATTCACTGGAACAGTACATATATGTTTAGGTAGGTAGTTGATTTCCTGACCAATCAATTTTTCTGGACGTAAACATGATGATACTCAAAATGACAAACAATCCTATACTACCAACCAGTAAGGCATAATCTTCCAATTGTATGATCACAAAAATGAAGGTGTAAAGACTGAACATGGAACCTAAAATTAATAATGTAAACTTTGGGTTTTTTAAAATGGATCTAGAATATATCGTAATCAGTGTCACTACGGATACTCCTGTTATTAAATATGCAAACAAGTAATTCTGATGTTCAGAAATTGAAATCAAAAGAGTGTAGAACATGACCAAAGCCAATCCGATCATTAAATATTGAAAGGGGTGAATAGCTATTTTACTGCTGATTTGAATCAATAGAAATACCAATAGTGTTAACCCAACAATCATAAGGCCATATTTGCTTGTTCGTTCGGTTTTCTGATAGTCGTCTACGGGTACTAGAAACTCTGTACCAAAAGAAAATTGTGATAAATCTGGTAACGAGCCAAAAAAGTATTGTCCAAATCTCCGGTTGGTTTCCAATACCTTCCATTTGGCTTCAAAGCCCTTGTCAGAAATCTTTTTCCCTTCCGTGTCTGGCAGAAAATTTCCGTTAAAGCTTGGAGAATGCCAATTAGACTTCATGAATACCTCAGTCTCCCTGCCAATGGGAATAAATTGCAGTGTTTGACTGCCGTTTATCCCAAAATTAGATTCAAATGCCAGGGGATGTTCCTTTATTTTACTCAGATCGGTTAAGAAGCCAGATTCCAAAGTATTCATAAAGGAAGAATCGAACTTGGGCTTTAAAGGATATTTGTTTTTGCCAAGCGCTACATTTATGGTATTTCTAATACCCTTAAGGTTGCTGGTTTTAAACAGCACCGTGGCTTTGTCCCAAAGAATATCTTCATCCTTAATTTCTCTGGTAGAAAAGTTGAGCTTGGCAAACTTTCCTTTTATTTTGGTGTCGGCGGTATATACCACGGACTCATAAATGCCACGTTCTAAAGGTTGTGTGTTTACATTGGAGTCTATGTTAAGTTCCCAAGGAAAAAAATACGCAGTATGCATCTCTGGCTTTTCAGTTTTTAGAAAGGTTTTGGTTTTTTCATCAAAGACTTTCTCTTCTATGTAGGTTCTGTAGGGAATCTTTAAAATGGGGCCATAGAGTACTACTTTTTCACCCCATTTACTGTTGATTTCTGCAATAACATCGGTTTGTCTAAATCCTCTTTCTCTTATAAGATCTTTTACAAAACCCAACGGTATCAATAATGTTAGAATTAAGAACCCTACAGTTAGCATTTTAGCTGAGATTGAGTTTTTAAACCAGTTTCCAATTTTTTGTTTTTGAATAGACATAATATGTATTTTAAAGTACTTTGAATTTCAAAGTAAGTGAATAAAAAAAATGATTATTGATTTTTAATTAAATGTTCCAATGCTTCTATATGTTTTTTAAACGACGCTTTTCCTAATGGGGTAGCAGAATACCTGGTATTGGGTTTTTTCCCAATAAATGACTTTGCAATTTCTATATATGCTGCTTTTTCCAATGTTTTTGTATGGCTGGCAAGATTTCCATCTGTAACGTCCAATAATTCTTTAAGCCGATTAAAATCAACCTCGTCGTTAACCATAAGAATAGACATGATACCTAGTCTTATGCGATGATCAAACAATTTGTTGATATTGTCAATAAGCCCCATGCTACGCTTTTTCTTCTTTAAAGTAAATCAGGCTGCCATATACAATGTGCAAAACACCAAATCCAATAACCCAGAACCAAAATCCGTATCCAGGTAGTGCAGCGCATATCAATCCTAAAATTATTTCTGCATACCCCAAATATTTTACATTTCCAATGGTGTGTTTGGAGGCGTTTACCAACGCCAATCCATAAAAAATAAGCATCAATGACCCCGTGAGTCCATAATGCTGGCTGTTAAGTTTGATGAGAATATATATACCACCAGTAATCAATGGAACCAAAAAGCTGATAAGCAGTCTTTTAGTGGTTTCATCCCATACCTTTTCATTATTCTTTTTTGCTTTTTTTGAGGACAATAAATATGCGGTAACCAAGCTTAGAACGGCAACTGCAATTAAAATGCCCACAATTATTTTAAAATTCCAACTATGTAGGGTCACATGACCTTCGTTTTTGGGAATTAGGAAGATATAAGTGACAATGGCACCAGTAATGGCATAGATGCCAGCTAAAATTCCAGAGAGTCCACTAAGAGAAATGAATCTGGAGGAACGATTCATTAAATCTTTGATTTGAGAAATATCGTCTAAGTATTTTTTTGATTCCATTCTAAAGTACTTTGAATTTCAAAGTTAATATATTTTTCTTTCCACAATCATTTTTTTTCAAAAATTTGATGAATTACAACTTATTTTTGAAATATGAATCCTGCAGAAGACTATATTTTAAATCAAGAAGAACCCTTTAAAACTATTTTATTACAGATACAAGTGCTAGTTGAAACTACTATTCCAGAGTTGGAATTAAAATTCAAATATAGAATTCCATTTTACTATTTAGAGGACAAGCCTTTTTGCTATTTAAACGTGCCATCTAAGAAAAAGTATGTGGATGTTGGTTTTTGGAGTGCAGCTCATCTGACCAAACATCTGGATAAGATGACAACGGATGGCAGGAAAGTAATGAAATCCTTGCGCTATACCACGTTAGAAGAAATAGATGGGCACGTTTTGGTTGAAATCCTACAGGATGCCTATAGCGTTAATCACAAAGGTTTTTGGAAATGAGAATCATGTTTTTTCCAATACAATCAATGAATTTTTCTGAGCATTTCCGGCATTTTTGAAGATTTCTTTCAGAGGGTCATAGTAATCGGAAGGGTAGTGTGATTTCTTAATTGAAAAATCAAAAAGTACTGTAATTACACCGTATTTTTCTTCATATAGTAATCTAAGATACCCAGAATTATCACCTAGAACAATATGGCTGTTTTGTGGTAAGGTTTTTAGATTATATCCTTCAGGTACTTTAATGTATAGCTGATATTTGAAGCTTCTTTTATATCCAAAATCTATAGGATAATTACGTTTATCCAGAATAAAAGGATTTTTTGTAAAAAATTTAATGAAGAATGGATTTAGATATAACTCGTTTTCAACGTTTTCCATTTCCAGCTCAAATTTAAATTGCTCTGAAATCCTTTTTTCATCTGAGTTTTTTTCTTGTAACTCATAATCAAAAACATTCACCTCATTTGAAAATGAATCTTCAATTTTAATAAGATATTCCTCTAAGGATAGGGCTTTAATATCTTTTCTTTTCTCAACAGCATAATACCCTGTTTGAATAGAATTAAAACTTCCTTCGATTCTTTCATTTTCTAGATTTAAAGAAACCATCCCTCTTATAAGGTTCTGGTTTTTTTCTTCAGGAATAATGTTATACCAATAACTTCCATTTTTAAAATCCATTACCCTACCATAATAGTTAAGGCATCTGTATGGGAGCATTCCAAAAGGATTTTCCTTATCGGTGGCATCTAAAAGATAACTTACCCCGTTAATTTCGGCTTTTGCTACTAGATAGTTAAAATCTGACATTACAGGGTGTGCTTTTTTTGGCAGCCCGTTTTCTCTTGTCGACATGAGCATTATTTCAGCCTTAATGTTGGAAGTATTGAGTAAATTGATTAGCGATAAATTAATCTCTCCCACACTCCCCACTTTTTTTTCAAAAGCATCTTTTACTCTACTATTTTGATGAATGCTATATTTTTTGTTCCAAGTAAAGTAGTCTTTAGTGAACTCATATATTTCTTTTGCCCTTATAAGTTCATCCGGTTCAATAAAAAGTTCTTGCGGGACATTTTTTTCGAAATAAGCGTTTTTTGAAAGCTGTCTTCCAATATCTTTATCAGCTTTAAACTCTTTATCAACATCTTTCCAAGTTTTGGTATACTCTTTCCTAACTCCATTGAATCCTTTAAACTCAGATAGCTCAAACTCAATTTTTGAAATATAATTTGAAGGAGCTAGCATATAATTTTCAGCTTCTTTAAAAGCAGGGATATTTTTCATTCCATATTTTATTACCTCGCAGTCACCAGTTGTAGCATAACCTTCTATATGAAAACAACGCTTTTTCACAGTAGATTCGTTGATATCCAATTCTAATGAACCCATAAGAGTTCTATTGTAAACATAATTTCCTGGTATCTCAGCAGTGAATTCACTGTGTATTTTTGGAATGTCACTTTGAAAAACCCATCCTGTTAAATTGAACATATATGGTGTAACCAATTTGTATTGATACTCAAGAATGCTACCCTCTTGGACATTTGGAAACGCGAATTTTTTTTCGGACCAATTTTCACTTACATCTGAAGTATAAATCTTGTTTTTTAAAACAAAGCTTTTGGAATCTGTATTGTGGGTTATGGCACTAACATTTTCAACTATTTCGGTTAATCCATCTTTATGAAAATATGGAATAGAAATGTTGGCTTTATCAAACCCTTCCTTTTTTAGAATCTTTATTTTGACATGATATTCTTTGATCAACCGTATCTTTCTGCCTAGTACTTCAAAATGATCTCTACCTTTCTCAAAAAGTACAATTGCATTTGCAGTTGAATCTTTTTGGTACGTTTTAAAATCTTTCTCAAAAGAAGTTAGTTTCCCAAATTCAGGTTCTTTTTGGGCACTCACAGTTAAAAAGAAACAAGAAAATAGTAAGAGAAGCGTTTTACTACAATTCATTTAATAAAGAAACAAGTTAGAGACTATTTATAGTTTTCCGTATCGCCACCAAATCGGTCAATAGTTTTTCAAGCAAACTTAGGTCCAGCATATTTGCTCCGTCACTTTTAGCATTGGCGGGGTCGAAATGAGTTTCCATAAAAAGTCCGTCAACACCTGCGGCGATGCCTGCACGTGCCATAGTTCCAATAAGTGCTGGTCTACCTCCTGTAACACCAGAAGATTGATTTGGCTGTTGTAATGAATGCGTAACATCCAATACGACGGGAGCATACTGTTTCATGGTTGGGACGCCTCTAAAATCCACAATCATATCTTGGTAACCGAACATGGTTCCTCGGTCCGTGATAATCGCTTGCTCATTGCCCGTTTCCGTTACTTTGGTCACAGCATGTTTCATGCTCTCGGGAGACATAAATTGTCCCTTTTTTAGATTAACCGTTTTACCTGTTTTTGCGGCCGCTACGACCAAATCCGTTTGTCTAACTAGAAAAGCAGGAATCTGAAGGATATCCACATACTCTGCTGCCATAACTGCATCCTGTTCTGTATGGATATCTGTAACGGTTGGAACATTAAAGGTTTCTGATACTTTTCTTAGGATTTTCAGAGCTTTTTCGTCACCAATACCGGTAAAGGAGTCAATTCTGCTCCTATTGGCCTTCTTAAAGCTTCCCTTAAAAACATATGGGATTTTGAGTTTATCTGCAATCTCAACAACACGCTCTCCTATATGGAGTGCCATATCTTCGCCTTCTATAGCACAAGGGCCAGCAAGCAAGAAAAAATTATCACTATTTGTATGTTTTAACTGAGGGATTACGTCTAACTGCATCAATACATGTTTTGGCAAAAATACTATTTTGAAGAAGTATATGTTATAATAGTACCAAATTAACCTACAATGCATAGAATTATCTTTTTGGTAGCATTCTTTTGTTACACTTTGATAAATGCCCAATTTGGCAAAAACTGCGAAGTAAGACAGATTAAAATCAATCTCCTCAACCCTGGTCTTGAATATGAGATGGCGTTGGGGGTCAATAGCACTTTAGATTTTAGGGTAGCATGGCAAGCGGCCATAGAACCGGCAAGTTCCAGGCCGATTGAGGACTATGATTTTTTTCCGGCAATTACGGTTCAGAATAGATACTATCATAATTTAACTAGTAGAGATAGAAGGGGGAGGCAGATATATGGAAACTCTGGAAATTATATAGCTCCTACGGTTGCATTTTTCTCTCCTGACGATCGTATTGTAGAAAACAGATTGGTAGAAGGGGTACATGGTTACGGAGGGCTGGTATATGGAGTTCAACGAAGTTATAATTCTGGATTGAGCTTTTCCATTGATGCTGGAGCAGGGTATTATGTGGGCCCCTTTAAAGGAGGAATTCATCCAGTAGTTAATCTCAGTATAGGATGGATTATTAGTGAAAAACGATGGTGTGTTGGTCGATAATCTTATAGCATGATTCTCTTTATCGTATCCATGTAACCGCGGCTCACCCTAATGACATCACCATTTTCCATGGTTACATCATAACTTTTACCATATTTATTGAGTTCTTTAACCCGATCTAGATTGATCATTGAGGAACGATGGACCCTCAAGAACAATTGTGGATTAAGCTTTTGTTCTAAATCTGAAATGCCAAAATTACTAAGATGGATTTGGTTGATAGTATGTATTTTGGAATAGTCACCATAGGCCTCAATCCATATGATTTCTTCACATTTAATGGTTATCAGTTTTTTATTGTGATGCACCAAAACCCGATTGGGATACGAAGTCTCCTCCATAAAAATGCTCTGGGCCAAACCTTCTATTTTTTGGTTGTCCGAGTTTAAACGTTCAACGGCTATCTTAAAACGTTCTTTGGTGTATGGTTTTAATAAATAGTCCACCGCATGAACCTCAAAGGCTTTAAGCGCATATTCGTCGTACGCTGTTGAAAAAATGATTTTTGGAATTTCTTCTAAATGATTCAATACCTCAAACCCAGTTTTACCGGGCATTTGAATGTCCAAAAAAACCAAATCTGGCTTAAACCTATTTATTTCCGTAATAGCATCTACACCATTATTTACCTCAGCTATGAGCACTAAATCTGGATAATCTTCTAAATATTCTTTAATAAGAATTCTACCTGCCTTTTCGTCGTCTGCAATTAAGACTTTTTTCATAACACAAAAGATATTTTTAGACCTTGTGGGTTATTATCCAAAACTTCCAGTTTGGACTGATACATTTTTAACAGACGCAATCGTGTATTTGTAAGCCCAATACCTTTGTTGAACAAGCTCTCTTTGTCTTCTACCCCAATTCCAGTATCTGCAATTTCAAACTTTAATTTTTCAGCTTCCTTAAAAATGGTAATGGAAATAGTTCCACCCTTTAAATTGTTAGAAATGCCATGCTTCACCGAATTTTCTACCAAAGGCTGTAAAAGCATTGGTGGAATTTGTTCCTTGTATAGGGATTCAGGAACATTAATCTCAATATTAAGTCGTTCTTCAAAACGTGCTTTTTCCAATTTCAGGTATTTTTTTACAAAATCGAGCTCCTCTTCAAGAGTTACAAGCTCTTTTTTAGATGCTTTGAGCTGATACCGAAACAGATCTGAAAGTGTGGCAATAAGTTGCCTGGTTTTTTCTTGTTTAGGAGGTACAGAAGCATTGATGGTATTAAATACGTTATACAAGAAATGTGGATTTAATTGTGCTTTTATGGCGGCCAACTCACTTTTTAAGGCCGCTTGTTTGAGCTCTCCTTCCAATTTCAATTTTTTCTGATTTTCCTTGTAATGTTCATAGGCATGAAATATTCCAAACTGAATAAGATAAAAAAGAGCCGGAATGTACAGGTCCCATACCTGGGCAGAACCTTCAAGATGAAACCATCCCAATGCTTCACAAACATAGTAATACAGTATCTGGGCGGTGTAAATAAAAATAGGTAGAAAAAACATGTGCAATAGCAAACGTTTCCAGAGCTTAATGGGCTTTAACTTTATAAAAATCAACCACCAAATAGGAATGGTGAACAATAAGAATATACCATATTGAAGTCCTCCGCCATCAACAAATGCCTTGAGTCCAAGAAGCGCTGAATTGGTAGTGCTATACTGCGCTGAACTGGACCAGACAGTTAGATGGTAAAAAAATGCAGATACAATATAGAATGACAGAACAATTAAAAGCTCTCTTACTGTAATGCCCCAAATGACCTTGTTGCCCATTATTTTTCTTTCAGGAAAGGTAATAACAAAGCATATTTTATAAAAACCAATACAGGTGAATGGTCCTATGCGTCGATGGGTGGTCTGGCCCATTCGTCATTAAATAGGTCTATTGGGCAGATTCTCCTTTTAAATATGTAACCAAATTGGAAATTTTGGGTATCTGTTTAAAATAAATATCATGAAAATCAGTATTTCGGCTTTCTTTTTATTCCTATCAAGCCTGTCGTTTGCGCAAAGTATAAATGGAATCCTGCAATCAGAGTTAGGAAATTCGGTTCCATATGCAGCAATTACCCTTAATAGAATCAAAGATTCTACTTTGATCAAGGCTACCATAAGTGAAGAAAATGGGGGCTTTTTGCTACAAGGAATTTTCCCGGGAGCATACAACCTAAATATTTCTAGCATTGGGTATAAGGATTATAATAGAAACCTAAACTATAATGGAGACAATCTTTATTTAGGAGTAATTCTGTTATATGAAACGGCCGAAAGTTTAGAAGAAGTAACGGTTGTAGCCGAAAAGCCTATGGTACAGGTTTTAGCAGATAAAACTGTGTTCAATGTGGAGAACACCATTAATGCAACTGGAACAAGTGCTTTTGAACTGTTAAGGAAAGCACCAGGGGTAATAGTGGATAACAATGGGGGTATTATTTTAGAGGGTAAGACCGGTGTTCAAATTTTTATTGATGGAAAACTATCTGTTTTACAAGGAGAGGACTTGTCCAATTATTTGGAGAGCCTTCAGGCAACCGATATTGAGGCAGTAGAGATTATCACACAACCTTCATCTAAATATGATGCTGCTGGTAATGCAGGAATCATCAACATAAAGCTGAAGAAGGATAAAAGTTTGGGCACCAATGGAACATATACTACTGGACTGACCAATGGGGATTTTGCAAGGTATAATTCCAGTTTAAACTTTAACAACAGAGGTAGAATAGGAAACCTCTACGGTACATATAGTAACAGATTTGGGAAAAGTACCAGCTTCATAGATCTTTTAAGAACACAATCTGAGACGCAATTTGATTCAAGAAGCAATAGAATAAATGATAGAAACAGCAACAACTTAAAACTGGGCTATGACCATTACCTAAATTCAAAAAATACCATTGGTGCAATTTTTAATGCCAATTTAAACAATGGTTTCAGCACAAATAACGCCAGAACACCAATTAGACCTGCAAATAGTACTCAAATAGATAGTGTATTGGTTGCGCTGAACCAAACAGACAATACTTCTTACAACATCAATGCAAACTTTAACTACAAGTACTCAGATACTTTAGGATACAGTGCAAATGTTGATATAGATTATGGTAAATACAACAGTGATAGAAATGCGTTTCAGCCCAATGTATATTTCAATGGAGATGAGACCCAGATACTGAATGAGCGTATTACGTTGCAGCAAACACCAATAGATATAGATATTTTTACCATTAAAACAGATTACGAGCAAAACCTTTTAAAAGGGAAGTTGGGTATTGGATTCAAATTTTCCCAAGTCAATACGGATAATACTTTTGATTTTTTTAATCAAATCAATGGTCAGAATGTTCTAGATGCTTTACAGAGCAATGAATTCTCTTACGCTGAAAATATAAACGCCGGTTATGTGAATTTTAATCGCAAATGGGGCAAATGGAATATTCAGGCAGGTCTTAGAGTAGAAAATACAGTTTCCGATGGTGAATTGGAAAGTGCACAGGGTAGCAGTGATGAAAGGGTACAAAGAGATTATACTGATTTTTTTCCATCTGGCGGGTTGACTTTTCAAATGAATAGGAAAAACCAATTTGCACTTACCTATGGTAAACGCATTCAAAGACCCAACTATCAATCTCTAAATCCTTTTGAGTATAAATTGGACGAGCTGTCATTTAGTAAAGGAAATCCTTTTCTTCAGCCCCAATATACAGATAACATAAAATTATCCCACACCTTCAATTATCGCTTAACCACTTCTTTGAGTTATTCGTACATCTCAGACTTTTTTGCCCGCGTTACGGTGGCTGAAGGAGAAAGCGCCAATTTTTTAACCACGTTAAACGTAGCGGATCAGGAAGTCATCAATTTAGGAGTTTCATATCCCAAAAAAATATATGAATGGTGGAACATTTATTTTAGTCTTAATGCTTACGTCAGTGATTATAAAGCCACAAGCCCTGAGTTTTTACCCGTAAAGCAAGAAACCTTAAGTTTTTATGCCCAAAACACTTTCACTTTGTCCAAAGATTTTAAAATGGAAGTTTCAGGTTGGTATAGTTCGCCGTCAATTTGGGGAGGTACCTATCAGACGGAAGCCTTAGGTTCTCTGAATTTGGCTTTTCAAAAGAAGTTTTTTGGTGGTAGGGTGACAGGAAGATTGGCCTTTAATGATATTTTATATACGGTTCCTTGGAGGGGTACGACACAATTTGGCAATCTTTTTATTGATGGAAATGGGGGTAGTGATTCTAGACAAGTGGCATTCAGTTTTACCTATGATTTTGGACGAAACGAAATAAAAAAGGCCAGAAAACGTAAGACCGGACTTGAAGATGAAAACAAGCGTATTGGTAGTTGAAGTGAACTCCCTAAAAATCAATAAGATAAAAATAACATCTGATAGTGCCAACAAGCAAAAAATAGCAGTACCTTTGCGGGCTTAAAAATCAGGTTATGTCCAAAATTAAGAATATCGCTATCATAGCACACGTTGACCACGGTAAAACAACTTTGGTTGATAAAATCATGTTTCATTGCCAGTTGTTCAGGGACAATGAGAACAAGGGTGATTTAATTTTGGATAATAATGACCTCGAAAGAGAACGTGGAATTACTATTGTTTCCAAGAACGTTTCTGTTGTTTATAAAGACACTAAAATAAATATAATAGATACCCCTGGTCACGCCGATTTTGGAGGGGAAGTTGAGCGTGTACTTAATATGGCAGATGGTGTGCTGTTATTGGTAGATGCCTTTGAAGGCCCAATGCCTCAGACTAGGTTTGTTTTACAAAAAGCTATTGACCTTGGATTGAAACCTTGCGTCGTTATCAATAAAGTTGACAAAGAAAATTGTACTCCAGAAGAAGTACATGAAAAAGTTTTCGATTTAATGTTTGAATTGGGAGCTGAAGAATGGCAATTGGACTTCCCAACGGTATACGGTTCGGCAAAGCAGAATTGGATGAGTGAGGATTTTCAAAAGCCAACTTCTAATATAGAACCACTTTTAGACATGGTCATTGAGCATGTTCCTGAATTTAAGCCAGAGCAAGGGTCCACTCAAATGTTGATTACCTCCCTGGATTTTTCATCTTTTACAGGACGTATTGCTATCGGCAGATTACAAAGAGGAACCCTAAAAGAAGGTCAGCAAATCTCTTTGGTAAAAAGAGATGGCAGTATTGTGAAGACCAAAGTGAAAGAACTATTTACTTTTGAAGGATTGGGCCGTCAAAAAGTCCAAGAAGTTGTGGCGGGCGATATTTGTGCAATAGTTGGTGTGGAAGGTTTTGAGATTGGTGATACCGTTGCCGATATTGAAAATCCGGAAAAACTAAAGACCATTGCCATTGATGAGCCCACAATGAGCATGTTGTTTACCATTAACGATAGCCCATTCTTTGGAAAAGATGGAAAGTTTGTAACATCCAGGCACATAAAGGAGCGTTTGGAAAAAGAATTGGAAAAGAACTTGGCACTTCGTGTTGAAGAAACGGACAGTGCAGATAAATTCATGGTTTTTGGTCGTGGTGTTTTGCACCTTTCCGTTTTGATCGAGACCATGCGTAGAGAAGGATACGAACTTCAGATAGGACAGCCTCAGGTTATTATTAAAGAAGTTGATGGAGTAAAATGTGAGCCAGTAGAACATTTGACGATTGATTTACCAGAAGAAGTATCTGGAAAGGCAGTGGAAATGGTTTCTATTAGAAAAGGTGAAATGACCAGTATGGAGGCCAAGGGTTCCAGAATGCTTTGCGAGTTCATTATTCCATCTAGAGGAATTATTGGTCTTAGAAACCAATTGTTGACGGCTACTGCAGGTGAAGCCATCATGGCACACCGTTTTTTAGAGTATCAACCATTAAAAGGGGATATTGCCCAGCGAATTAATGGATCATTGGTTTCTATGGAAAATGGAACGGCGATTCCATATTCTATTGACAAACTACAGGAAAGAGGTAAGTTTTTTATTGATCCAGGAGAAGATATTTACGAAGGACAGGTTATTGGTGAAAATTCACGCGGCGATGATATGACCGTCAATGTGACCAAAACCAAAAAATTGTCTAATGTACGTTCTTCAGGTGCGGATGATAAGGCTAAAATTGTACCTGCCATAAAGTTTTCTTTGGAAGAGGCATTGGAATATATCCAGAAGGATGAGTACGTTGAAGTAACTCCAAATCACCTTAGGCTTAGAAAGATTTATCTAAAAGAAGTAGATAGAAAGCGAAATAAAATAGACTAGGCTTTCTCGCTTAAATGACCATGATGCTGTTCTCTTAAACAAGCAACAGCTGCGCCAATAATGCCAGCATGGTTCATAAGTTCTGCCTTTACAACATCTGTTTCAATGGTTATCAAATGGCTGAATTCCCGCCATTTTTTAGATGTTCCTCCACCTACAATAATCAGGTCCGGAGCGATGATCAATTCTACCAATTTTAGAAACTTATTGAAGCGTTTGCCCCACCTTTCAAAGGTTAGGCCTTCTCTTTCTTTTGCAGATGCGGCCGCCCACTCTTCAATTTTCTTGTATTTTTTGTAAGGAATTTGACCCAATTCAAAATTAGGGAGCAGTACGCCATTGTAAAAAGCACCACTACCCAATCCTGTACCAATGGTGATCATGAGAACAAGACCATTTTTCCCTTTTCCAATACCATAGTTCATTGAAGCATAACCAGCGGCATCAGCATCGTTTAAAACGGTGAACTCATGCCCTGTAACTTTGGTGAACAATTCATCTATATTTACGCCAACCCAACTAGAATCAAGGTTTCCTGCTGACATGCAAACTCCATTTTTAACAATTGTTGGAAAACCGCAGCCTACAGGTCCACTATATTCAAAATGGTCAACAATTTGGGATATGACTTTGGCCATATCTTCCGGTTTTCTTGAAGTTGGAGTGGGAATGCGGTACCTTTCTGTTAACATTTCTCCTGTTTCGGCATTTACCAATGCACCTTTGATGCCCGATCCGCCAATATCAATACCAAGAATTTCCATAAAAGGGAAGAAAATTTATTTTTGACAAATAAACAAAAAACTTTTGGCGGTCAAAGGATTAACTGGTCAACAATATTCAATTATTCGTTAATGGTTCTCTTTGGTGGGCTGAATATAATAGTCTATTGAATTAAGAGAGTGGTTTGAATCAATACTATCCAAAATTTTGTCTATTGCCTTTCCAAACCCAGACAAAGTCCCCAATTGCTTGTTTTTTCCAAGGGCACTGGAAATAGTTTCATCACTGTTCCCAAATTCATATCCGCCCTCTTTTATCCATAATAGGTTAAAAAGATGTTGCATGATTACATTTCCCAGCTGATCTATAGAAACAGCAATTTTTAGTGCAAATTCACCTATTCCTACTAGACCTTTGGTGAACAATTGCTGAAAAAAACCGTAAACAAGCCCAATTGGACCAGTTAAAACCATCAGAATTATTGAGATTAAAAACAGCAGTATCCCAATTAAAGGTCTAGATTTTTTGTCCTTATTGCAATCTTGTTTTTTAAAAATCATGGTTAAATCGCTTTTTGAATAACTTCAAAAACCTTGCTTCCATCACATTTTAGTGTTTTGTGAGGATACTTTAAGATGAGTGCGTAATCATGGGTGGCCATGATTATGGTACGTCCATTTTGGTTAATGTCCTGTAGTACTTTCATAACCTCTACACTTGTTTGAGGGTCCAGGTTTCCCGTAGGCTCATCTGCAAGGATAAGTTCTGGGTCATTAAGAAGTGCTCGAGCAATGGCAATACGTTGTTGTTCTCCCCCAGAAAGTTCATGTGGAAACTTAAAACCTTTGGTTTTCATTCCTACCTTGTCCAAAACCTCTTCAATTTTGCTATCCATTTTTGAAGCATCAGTCCATCCAGTGGCTTTTAATACAAAACGAAGATTGTTATTTATGTTCCGATCGGGTAACAATTTAAAATCTTGAAAAACAATACCTAGTTTCCTCCTTAAAAACGGGATATCTTTTTCTTGCAATTGTTTTAAATCAAAATCAACCACACTGCCGGTTCCCTGTTTTAAAGGAATATCTGCATATAAGGTTTTCATAAAGCTACTCTTACCGCTTCCCGTCTTTCCAATGACGTAAACAAACTCTCCTTTTTTAACTTCTAGAGTAATATTGTTTAGGATTAAATTTTCATTTTGAAAAACGGCAACATCTTGTAATTTTACGATAGTTTCGGGCATAGTGTTACTTTAAAAAAATAAAGGTACTAAGTTCTAATTTTATAAAGTGTTAAGCATTTTAAAATCCGCTTCTTCGCCTTTATATATACTTTGGCCTAAATTTTGACGTTATGTAAACAATCAATCGAGAACAGCGTAGAACACTATGAATCGAAATAATCTCCTTCTTTTTCCCATTTTCTTGGGTGCTTTTTTTATTGCCAAAGCTCAAGAAACCAAAATCTATTCACATGAGGGCAAGGCTTTTCAAGACGCATTGGCCCTTTATAACAATCAACAATTTCAGGCTTCACAAGCTGTTTTTGAAAAAGTAAAGGCGACCACCAGCGATGGTGAGACAGAGGCTAATAGTGCTTATTATTCAGCCAATGCTGCGATTAGATTAGGTCAGCGCGGAGCGGATAAAAAGATGGAAGATTTTGTGGAACGGTATCCCACTTCTACCAAGCGCAACTCTGCTTTTTTAGATGTAGCTGATTATTATTTTGAGACAGGGAAATATCCGTACGCCTTAAAGTGGTACAAAAAGGTAGACCAGTCAGCCATGTCCAATGCAGACAAAGAACGTTTTAATTTTAATAACGGTTATGCTCTATATGCTTCCAAAAAACCTAAGGATGCAGAACGTTATTTGAGTAAGGTGAGCAATTCACCAAAATACGGTTCACAGGCAAAATATTATTTAGGGTACATTTCATATGAACAAGATGATTATGATGAGGCAAGTGCACGTTTTGATCAGGTTACTGACCCTGAGTTGCTCAACGAAAAACTATCCTATTACCAAGCTGACCTAAATTTTAAACTTGGGAATTTTGAAGAAGCCATAACAATGGCGAAAAATCATTTACCAAAGTCGGACCGAAAAGAAATATCAGAACTTAACAAGATCATAGGCGAGAGTTACTTTAACCTTGAGCAATATGATGAGGCAATACCCTATTTGAAAAAGTACAAAGGAAGGAGAGGTAAATTAAGCAATACGGATTATTACCTAACCGGATATAGTCACTACAAAAAAGGAGATTATGAAGGTGCAATTCAGCAGTTTAATAAAATTATAGGAGGAACCAATAGTGTTTCCCAAAACGCATATTATCATTTAGCGGAATGTTATTTGAAATTGGACAAAAAACCAGAGGCACTAAATGCTTTTAGAAATGCATCTCAAATGGATTTTAGTGCTGATATTCAAAAAGATGCGCTTTTAAATTATGCTAGATTGAGTTATGAAATTGGAAATGCCTACGAACCCATTCCACAGGTGATGACCACTTATTTGGAGAAATATCCAAAGGACGAACATCAGCAGGAAATTCAAGAATTATTGGTGGATTCATATATCACTTCCAAGAATTTTGAAGGAGCCATGACGCTGCTAGAAAAGAATAAGGGTTATGCCGGCAAAGAGACCTATCAAAAAGTAGCATTTTACAGAGGAGTAGAGTTATTCATGGATGGTGAATACGAGCCAGCTTTTGATCGGTTTTCCAAATCTTTAAAAAGCGCAGAGAATGTTGATTTTGAAGCACGTACCTTATATTGGAAGGCTGAATCGGCATACAGATTAAACAGGTTTGATGAAGCACTTGCAGATTTTAGTCAGTTTCAACAACTTCCAGCTTCAAAAAAAATGGATGAATACCAAGATTTGAACTATAACTTGGGGTATTGCTACTTTAAGCTAAAAGACTATGGTAAAGCAATCACCCATTTTAAAAATGTGACCAATTCCAGCACCGATAATCGAGAGCAGCTGAATGATAGTTATTTACGTTTGGGAGACAGCTATTTTGTGACCAGCAAATACAAGTCTGCCCAATCTGCATATAACGAATCTTCTAAATTAAATGGCCCAGAACGAGATTATGCCGCTTTCCAAAAAGCATTGTGCAGCGGGTTTCTAGGAAACAATTCTGCTAAGATTGATGGATTAAATCAATTTTTGACCAGATATTCCACATCTTCTTTACGGGATGATGCACTGTTTGAACTTGGTAATTCTTATATCAAAAGCAACAAAGAATCAATTGGTTTGCAAACGTATGATCGGTTAGTGGATGAATTTGGTAGGAGCAAGTTTGCACCACGGGCTATGCTGCGCCAAGGGCTAGTGCATTATAACGCCAACAGAAATGACCAAGCTTTAACAAAATTGAAGGCAGTGGTCCAGAAGTACCCAAATACACAAGAGGCAAAACAAGCCGTGGCCACAGCTAAATTGGTATATGTAGATGAGGGTAGGGTTAGCGAATATGCAGCTTGGGCAAGAAACTTGGACTTTGTTGAAGTAACAGATGCTGAATTGGACAATGCAAGTTTTGAATCCGCGGAGAGAAAATATGTGGAAGGGAAGACAGATATTGCTATGAAGGGTTATGAGGATTACTTGAAAGAATTCCCTAATGGGCTTCATGCACTAAAAGTGAACTTTAATTTGGCTCAACTCTATTTTTCAAAAGGAAATAAAGATCAGGCGCTACCTAAATATCAAATCGTTGCCAATAGTGGTAATGGAGAATTTACAGAGCAAGCACTTACAAGGGTTTGCGAAATATATGTTGGAAAACAAGATTATCAGAGCGCTATCCCATATTTAGAAAAACTAGAAAGTACCGCAGAGATTGTTCAAAACAGAACATTTGCACAATCTAATTTGATGAAAGGGTATTATGGACAAAAAGATTATCGCCAGACCATAACCTATGCAGAAAAGGTGTTGAAAGCACCAAAAATTGACAATCGTATTAAAAGTGATGCGCAAATTATGATAGCTCGCTCCGCAATTGCAACCGATAATGAAGCATTGGCGGAGACTGCCTATAAAGAAGTGAGGAAAATAGCAATTGGAGAAATGGCGGCTGAAGCCTGGTTTTATGATGCCTACTTCAAAAATAAGAATCAGGACTATGAAGCTTCTAACCTATCTGTTCAAAAACTGGCAAAGGATTATTCGGGGCATAAAGAATGGGGCGGAAAAGGACTAATTATTATGGCAAAGAATTTTTATGGCCTAGAGGACGCTTTTCAAGCAACATATATTCTGGAAAGTGTAATTACCAATTTTGCCGAGTATGATGGTATTGTGGCCGAGGCAAAAGGAGAACTTTCCATAATAAAGGCCCGTGAAGCACAAAGTAATTCTTCAGTAGACCCCAACGGGAACTAAATCACAGTAACTCATGTACAAGAACATCTATATATTTTCAATTCTATTTTTGAGCCTTTTGAGTACGGTTTTAGCACAGGAAACCGATGATATAGGCACTGAAACAGTTACTGTTGTAAAACCGTATTCCCCTACTGTTTCAGATGCTTTTAAGCTAAAATCAGTGCCCAACCTGAATGACTCCATTGTTCTTCAAAAAAAGAAAATCAATTACAGTATTTTCTCAGTGCCTGTTGCCTCTACGTTTACACCGGCTAAAGGAAAGGCATCAAGAGTAAAGAAAACTCCGCCACCCACCTTGTACAATTCATATGCTTCGGTAGGGTTGGGAAATTTCAACAATGCCTTGGTGGATCTATACACCAGCAGGGAATTTAATAGAGGGGAAGATTTATTGGATTTTGGGTTAAGCCATCATTCATCGCGTGGAGCTATAGAAACCACCCCCCTTGATGCAGATTTTTACAATACAAAATTTGATATTTCCTATGCGAAAAAAGATAGGGATATGGAATGGGGTGCAGACATAGGACTCCAACATCAGTTATACAATTGGTATGGAATAGAAAATGGAGCTTTTGATGATGCTACAGTTGCCGCAATTGATGAAAGACAGAACTATTTTAATGCTGAAGCAAAGGCACATCTAAATTTAGAAGACTCCTTTTTTAAAAACGGAAATATCCTATTGAGACGATTTTGGGATGCTACGGAATCCGGAGAGAATCGCTTGGTTATTAATCCCAGTATAGAACTCCCTATTACGGAAGAATTGGTGACCATAAATACAAAATTGGATTATGTAAGCGGAAATTTCAAAAATGCATCTTTAAATAATACGGCAAATGATGGGGAGATAAATTACAATCATTTTCAAGCAGGGGTAAACCCAAGTCTTTTAATATTGAGAGATGACCTAACCCTAAATTTGGGCGCCAATCTTGTTTATGGATTAGATACAGAAAATAGCGATAGCAACTTCTATATTTATCCAGCTGTGACAGCTTCTTACCGCTTACTTGATGAAAATGTGATTGCTTACGGTGGAATAGAGGGTGAGCTAAAGCAAAATTCTTATTATGATTTTGTAGAAGAGAATCCTTATGTGTCCCCAACACTTTCCATATTGCCCACGGATCAACAATATGAGGGGTATTTAGGCTTAAAGGGCCAATTGCTTTCTAATGTAAGCTATAACATTAAAGGGTCATACACTGCTGAAAATAGAAGACCATTATTCCTCTTAAACCCCCAAAATTTGGTTAGAGATGATGAAAAAGGCTATTTCTATGGCAACTCCTTTCAGGTTTTTTATGATGATGTAAAGACACTTGGAGTTTTTGGGCAATTGAATATTGATGTAAATCGCAATTTTACTTTAGGAATCAATGCTGAATTCTATGATTATGATACCGAAACAGATAACCCAGCTTGGAACTTACCAAGTGTTAAAGGGTCTTTGTTTATGGATTATCAAATAGACAAGCAATGGTATCTTGGAGCCAATTTATTTTATGTTGGCGAGCGTGAAGATTTGGTGTCAACAGCAGTGGCCAGTACTCCACCCAATTTGTTTCCTTCCGCCATTGTAACATTGGATAGTTTTTTTGACGCCAATGCTCATGTTGGGTATCGTTTTAATGAACAACTTTCGGTTTTCGTAAAAGCTTCAAATATTGCCAATAATGATTATCAACGTTGGTCCAATTTTAGGGTTCAAGGCTTTCAGGCTCTTGCAGGAGTTTCGTATAAGTTTGATTTCTAATTCTTTTATGTTTTACAGAGAAATACGAACAGTTTCTTTTCAGTGAAATCCAAGCGTTTTAAATGATAAAAACGAAGATTACAAGGATTAATTTGTAAGTAAAAACGCAATAAAGTGTTAAGAAAATCGTTATACATCTCAATAATGACCTGCTTATTTTATCAAGGTCGGTTGCTCCAATTCAATTGGAAGTCATGCGATTACGATTCATACACATATTGTCCCTTTCTTTCTGTACCCTGATTTTTTCATCGGCCGTATCCCAAAATTTGGTACATAACGGTGGTTTCGAAGATTTTATAGAATGCCCAATTAAAATGAGCAATCTAAACAAGGACGCTGAATATTGGAGCGCTCCAACACTGGGAACTACGGATTATTTTAATGAATGTAGTAAGACCAAACTAGGAATTCCATTAAATTTTAAAGGGAACCAAGAAGCTTTTGAGGGAAATGGCTATGCGGGCTTGTATTTGTTCGCTCCAAAAGATTATAGAGAATACATTCAGGTAAAGTTATCTGAAACCTTAAAAAAAGGCCATAGATATAGACTTAGCCTTTCTTTGAGCCTTTCTGAAAAGTCTGATGGAGCAGTAATGGATATTGGTGCCGTATTTTCGGAAAAACCTTTGTCTATACATACCAAGAGACAGCTTTCCAATGCTACCTTGGCTTCCGAGATTACAAAAACCACGCATGCCAAACAATTTTCATCCAATGGGTTTTATAATGATAAGAAGAACTGGATGCAGGTTGAATTGGACATTGTTGCCAAAGGATTTGAAAGTACCCTTATTTTAGGGAACTTTAAAAGTAACGGAGGTACAAATTACCTGGATTTTGGGAAAAATACGGTCAATGACGAAGGGTATTCATATTATTATTTAGATGATATTATGCTTGTTTACCTAGGTCCCGATTATAAGCCCAATCAGAGTTATGTGCTAAATCATGTTAATTTTGATTTTGATCGCTTTGAGTTGGAACCTAAAGCAAAACAAAGTTTGAAGGATGTTTATGAGTATTTAAAAAAGAACCCTAGTCTAAAAGTATCCATTAGTGGACATACAGACGATCTGGGATCAGAAGAATACAATGAGATATTGTCCAATGAAAGAGCCAATACCGTTGCGCGCCACCTAATGCAATTGGGGCTTGAAAAAACGCGTATTACCCATGCAGGGTATGGAAACAAAATTCCTTTGGACAGCACACTTACCGATAAAGCCAGAAGAAAAAATCGGAGAGTTGAATTTGTGATGACCGAATTTGTTGATGAATGATAATCTACTATCATCAATAAGCAATAACTAAACTTCCGTTAGTAACCGATAAGGTCGGAAGAAGATTTGAATTAATTTGAGATGCTGAATGCACCGGCCAGTAGATTTTCCGACTGGGGAAACAAAATTGCTTCATTCCATGAATCCCAATAAAATTTTGGGTGCAAGCTAGAACTGCCGTCTAATAGTTTCTTTATATCGGCATCATATTCCAATACAATATTACCTGCGTTGCCGCCACTTAAAACAAAGAAAGACTCTGGTTTATAACCTTTGGATTTGATATTGATTTTCCAATGAAAATCTTTTTCGCTCTTGAGCAAGAAAGAACCCTCGTAATCGGTATATGTAATAATGTCTGTTGCATTTATTTCAACAGAAGCCCTATAAACAGGAAACCCAAGCTGATCAACAACTTTGCCATTTATCTTATTCTGGCCAAAGCCTAAATAAGGAACAACAGATAATACGAGCATATAGGTGACTATGCGCATCATAGTAAGATTTGGACTATAGTAACGAATTTTATTGGAAGTTAGTATGGTAAGAAGGATGAAATTGACAGCACCAAAAAATATCAAGTTGAACAATATGGGCTAAAAAACCACGTTTGTATAGGCGGTACGAGAACCTAAAATCAACATAGTTATGTTTTATAAGGTTACTCGTGTTTTTTTATTTCTCAGTTTTTGCTTTTTGCTAGGGACTCCAATTTTTGGACAAAACTTAATTCTAAACCCTGGCTTTGAAAATTATAAATCCTGTCCAGAGAACATCACCAATTTTGGCACTTTGCTGGAAGATGTTTCTTTACCAACTTCAAGTTCGGGGGACTACTTCAACACATGTGGTTCAAGTGATTTTAGTGTTCCAACCAATTTTAAGGGTTCACAAAAGGCGACTGAAGGTTCTGGTTACGTAGGTCTTTATTTCTATGCTTTAAATGATTACCGTGAATATATCCAGTTGAATACTAGCAAAACACTTAGGGAAAAACATCCATATAAAGTCACATTGCAATTGAGTCTTGCCGAAACTTCTAGCTTGGCTTTGAAAAATATGTCAATTGTACTGGTCAATAAAAAAGTAAAGGTTCCCAACGGTTCAGCTTTGACCGGTTCTCGTTTGGATTTACAAGAGGATATAGCATTTCAAGTAGTAAAGCTTAAACCAAACAAATCATTGGCAAACACAGATGAGTGGATAACGCTAACTGCTGAATTTGAAGCCAAGGGTTTTGAAAACCATATTATCGTTGGCAACTTCAATAACAATGTAAATACAGAATTATTGGAACAAGAGGGTACTGTGCTATCCAGTGATTTTTCCTATTATTATGTTGATAATGTGGGTCTTGAAGAATTACCAAGGGTCAATTATGAAAAAGACAAGATATACGTTCTAGAACGCAATCCATTTGAACCAAAAGGATACGAACTGGATGCTGAAGCCATTGCGAGCGTTAAAAAAATATTCAAGTATCTCAAAGAAAATGCTGAGGTACAAATGAAGATCACAGGTCATTCAGATAATGTTGGACAACCTGGATACAACAAATTCATATCTTCTTTGAGAGCCAGGGCAGTTGCACTATACCTTAAAAACCTTGGCATTGAAGACAATCGTATTGTTTGGGAAGGTGTTGGCGATACAAGACCGCTCGGAAATGGAAAAATCAAAGAGAGTCATCTTTCCAATCGTAGAGTAGAGTTTGTAATGACCCAATTTGAAGATAAATAAGGCGATAACAAATACATACGATTACATTTTCTATTTTTGAAGGAAACCTTCAAAAATGAATAAGTTTCTTTTCTATTTTTCAATTACTCTTTTGTTTGCTTCCTGTAATTCAAAAGAAGAGATAGATTTAATCGTTTTCAACGCGAATGTCTATACGGTAGATGCCAATTTCTCCAAAGCAACGAGTATTGCTGTAAAAGATGGGAAAATTGTGGCGGTTACTGATGTTGAGGATATCAATCAAAAATATAAGGCAAAGAAAGAGATAGATGCGGAAGGAAAAACTATTGTTCCTGGATTAATAGACGCGCATTGTCACTTTTATGGATTGGGACTTACCCAACAAGTTGTGGATTTAGTTGGTACCTCTAGTTTTGATGAGATCATTGATAAAGTAGTTGCATTTCAAAAAGAACATCCAACCAACTTTATTCAAGGTAGGGGATGGGACCAAAATGATTGGGAGGTCAAAGAATTCCCTACAAAAGATAAGCTGGACGAACTATTTCCTGATACACCTATCGCCTTAGAAAGAGTGGACGGACATGCTTATTTGGTCAATCAAAAAGCTTTGGATTTAGCAGGAATTACTGCTAGCACTGAGGTAGAGGGCGGTGAAATTGTAAAAAAGGATGGAAAAATAACGGGTGTGTTGGTAGATAACCCTCAAAGAATGATAGATGCCGTTATTCCACAACCGAACAGGACAACTCAAATTCAGGCGCTAAAAGATGCGGAACGTTTATGTTTGGATTATGGTTTGACTACGGTTAATGATGCAGGATTGTACAAGCCCACAATTGAGTTGATTGATAGTTTGCAAAATGCTGGAGAATTGTCAATAAGGGTGTACGCTATGGTAAGCAATACCAAAGAAAACCTAGATTATTATTTGGATAAAGGAATTATCAAGACAGATAGGTTAAATGTTCGCTCCGTAAAAGTTTATGGTGATGGTGCTTTGGGCTCTCGTGGAGCGGCACTAAGAGAACCATATTCGGATAAAGAAGGACATTTTGGTGCCATGATTACTCCTGTGGACCAAATTGAAGGTTTAGCAGAACGTATTGCGGCTTCGGAATACCAGATGAATACCCATGCCATTGGAGATTCTGCCAATATTGTTGTTTTGAGAGCTTATAAAAAAGCGCTTGAAGGAAAGCCAAATAGACGTTGGAAAGTGGAGCATGCGCAAGTAATCTCAGAAGCAGATTTTGATTATTTTGAAAATGGGATAATTCCATCCATACAGCCTACACATGCTACTAGCGACATGTACTGGGCAGAAGATCGTTTGGGTGAGGAACGTGTGCAAGGCGCCTATGCTTTTAAAACATTATTGGATAAAGCAGGTACAGTGGCCTTGGGTACCGATTTCCCTGTAGAACGCGTAAGTCCGTTTTTAACATTTTATGCAGCTGTGGCACGTCAAGATTTGGAAAAGTATCCTGAGGGAGGTTTTCAAATGAAGGATGCCCTCTCCCGAGAAGAAACCTTAAAAGGAATGACAATTTGGGCTGCACATTCTAACTTTGAAGAAAGTGAAAAAGGGAGTATAGAGATTGGGAAATTTGCTGACTTTATTATTTTAAGTGATGATATTATGACCATGCCAGTTGACGGTATCCCTAACCTAGAAGCTGAGCAAGTTTTTGTTGGAGGAAATCAAGTAAAATAAAAAAGCGAGCCGATAGGCTCGCTTTTTTACATTAAAATTATTGTGATTATAGGCTCATAGCTAAAGAAACACGAGTGGTTCCCCATCCCATGACCATATTTTTTCCAGCTTCATCAAAAGCAATAGAGAATGCTTCCAAAGACTCGCTGTCGGTACTGGCTTTAGCAGTAACTCTTGCAACATCTGCAGCACTATCATAGGAGTATGCGCCCCACTGATTTAAATTGCTGTTCAAAATAACAGTCCATTCACTCTCTCCAGGAATGGTAAACAATGCATAAGTTCCAGCTTTTACAGATTTTCCGCCAATGGTGGCATCCTTGTAAAAAGTAATTTCTGGTGCTTCGTTAGCTCCAGTTCTCCAAACCTTACCTGCTGGCGCAAGTTCAGAAAGACTACGACCTTTTAACTGTGGGCGACTATAAATTACGCGAACAGCTTTTTCCGAAACTCTATAACTAGAAGGATATGCAGCTATGTCCGCAGGGCTTTTATCTAAACCACCAAACTTTTGTGCAGTGGCTTCCGTAGAAAAAACCAATGTTAGGGTTAAGAAAGTAAGTAAGAATACATTTTTCATGATTAAAATTTTAGTTGTCCCCAAAACTAGCGTGTAATTGAATGGGGTTTTTATAAAGAGACGTTAAAATTTGACAACCTTTCAAAATGTTCAAAATTTGCGCAAAATAATTTAAAACTATACTGATTTTTAATTTAAATACATTTTTTAATTATGAATTGTAATTAATAATGTATTTAATGTTTTATTTATGAAACTATAAAATCATATTTGTATTAAAATTGTTATAAAAATAAAGATATGTGCGGAATTGTATGCGCGTTTGATGTTAAGGAAAGTACAGAAGCGTTGAGGCCTCAACTATTGGAAATGTCCAAAAAAGTTAGGCATAGAGGTCCAGATTGGAGTGGAATATATTCAGATGATAAAGCAATATTGGCACATGAGAGATTAGCCATTGTAGATCCAGCATCTGGAAAACAGCCACTTTTTAGTGCGGACGAAAAATTGATTTTAGCGGCTAATGGGGAAATTTATAATCATAGGGAACTTAGACAACAATTTGAAGGCAGTTATGAGTTTAAGACTAAATCGGATTGCGAGGTAATTTTAGCATTATATCAAGAGAAGGGTGTCGATTTTGTAGATGAACTGAACGGAATTTTTGGTTTTGCCATATATGATAGCGAAAAGGATGAGTACTTCATAGCAAGGGACCATATGGGGATTATTCCACTTTATATAGGTTGGGATAAAAATGGAACTTTCTATGTGGCATCAGAACTTAAAGCTTTAGAAGGAACATGCTCAAAAATTGAATTGTTCCCTCCAGGTCATTATTTGCATAGCAAAGACGGTGAGTTTAAAAGATGGTACAAGAGAGACTGGATGGATTATGAGGCCGTAAAGGAAAATGAAACCAGCATTACTGAGATTAGAGATGCTTTGGAAGCTGCGGTCCACCGTCAATTAATGTCTGATGTGCCTTATGGAGTTTTGTTGTCTGGAGGATTGGATTCTTCGGTAACTTCTGCAGTTGCAAAAAAATACTCTCAAATGAGGATTGAATCAGGTGATACCAAGGAGGCATGGTGGCCCCAATTGCATTCCTTTTCTGTTGGATTGGAAGGTTCGCCAGATTTGGCAGCCGCCCAAAAAGTGGCCGAGCATATTGGAACTATCCACCATGAGATAAAGTTTACTATACAGGAAGGTTTAGATGCTATTAAAGATGTGATCTTTAACTTGGAAACTTATGATGTTACCACAATAAGGGCTTCTACTCCTATGTACCTAATGGCAAGGGTGATTAAGTCAATGGGAATAAAGATGGTTTTATCGGGAGAAGGTGCAGATGAACTGTTTGGAGGGTACCTATATTTCCATAAAGCCCCAAGCCCAAAAGATTTTCATGAAGAGACGGTTAGAAAACTAGATAAGTTGCACATGTATGATTGTCTTAGGGCCAATAAGTCACTTGCTGCATGGGGAATTGAAGGACGAGTTCCGTTTTTGGATAAGGAGTTTATGGATGTTGCCATGCGCATTAACCCAAAAGATAAAATGATCAATGGTGAGCGTATGGAGAAATGGGTGGTTCGTAAGGCGTTTGAATCCTATTTACCGCATAGTGTAGCTTGGAGGCAAAAGGAGCAGTTTTCAGATGGAGTGGGTTACAGCTGGATTGATACACTAAAAGAGCTGGTAGATCAGGAAGTAAGTGATGAACAATTGGCAAATGCCCATTTTAAGTTTCCAATACAAACACCCACAAGTAAAGAAGAGTACTACTACCGTTCTATTTTTGAAGGTCATTTCCCTTCAGATGCAGCGGCATTTAGCGTTCCACAGGAGCCTTCAGTAGCTTGCAGTACCAAAATAGCTTTGGAATGGGACGAAGCCTTTAAAAACATGAATGACCCTTCTGGAAGGGCAGTTGCTAACGTACATGAAGATGCATATGTAAAATAACCAACCAAGTTATAGAATATGATGTAGGAAGATGCCGTTTTGTTTCATTTTCAATTAGTCAGAAAAGCCCCTTAACCAAGGGGCTTTTTGATGCTTACTGGGGTAAGTTTCGCATAAAAAACCAAACCTTATTTTTCCACATTCACTTGTTGATAACTTAGGAGGTGTGAATCGCTTCTAGCACCTAATTTCACTGGGTATTCCTTATATTTGTGAGATTTGAAAATTTCAAGGCTAATAAAGAAATTATATGAGCGAAGAAGCTAAAAAAAACCAATATTCGGCAGATAGCATTCAGGCCCTAGAGGGGATGGAGCATGTGCGCATGCGACCTTCTATGTATATTGGAGATGTAGGTACAAGAGGATTGCATCATTTGGTATATGAAGTAGTGGATAATTCCATTGATGAGGCCATGGGTGGTTATTGTGATACTATTAATGTTACTATCAATGAAGATAATTCCATAACTACAAAAGACAACGGGCGAGGTATTCCCGTAGGCCTTCATAAGAAAGAAGGGGTTTCGGCATTGGAAGTTGTAATGACAAAGATTGGTGCTGGTGGTAAATTTGATAAAGATTCCTATAAAGTTTCTGGTGGTCTCCATGGGGTAGGGGTTTCTTGTGTAAATGCACTTTCTAGCCATTTAAAAGCAACAGTTTACAGAGAGGGTAAAATTTGGGAGCAAGAATACGAAAGAGGTAAAACATCATACCCTGTTAAAAGTATAGGTGAGAGCAAAGAAACAGGTACTGTTGTAACGTTTGTTCCTGATAATACCATTTTTACCCAGACCACAGAGTACAGTTATGATACCTTGGCAAATAGAATGCGTGAGCTGGCCTATTTGAATAAGGGTATTACAATTACGTTAACCGATAAGCGCAACAAGGATGAGAAGGGTGAATTTGTCTCCGAGACATTTCATTCCAAAGAAGGGCTAAAAGAATTTATCAGATTTTTAGATAGTAACAGAGAACCGTTGATACAAAGCGTCATCTCTATGGAAGGTGAGAAGAATGGAATTCCGGTTGAAGTGGCCATGGTCTACAATACAGGGTTTACGGAAAACCTTCATTCTTACGTAAACAATATTAATACCCATGAGGGAGGGACCCATTTGTCAGGTTTTAGAAGAGGATTAACATCCACTTTAAAGAAATATGCAGATAGTTCTGGAATGCTGGATAAGCTAAAATTTGAAATTGCTGGAGATGATTTCAGAGAAGGATTAACAGCAATTGTCTCAGTTAAGGTGGGTGAACCACAGTTTGAAGGCCAGACTAAGACTAAACTAGGTAACAGAGAGGTTACGAGTGCAGTAAGTCAGGCCGTTTCAGAAATGCTTACGGATTATTTGGAAGAACACCCAGACGACGCAAAAGTAATTGTTCAAAAAGTGGTTTTAGCAGCTACGGCAAGACACGCAGCTGCAAAGGCTAGGGAAATGGTCCAACGTAAAACGGTAATGAGTATTGGAGGTCTTCCAGGAAAACTATCAGATTGTTCAGATCAAGATCCAGCCAATTGCGAAGTGTTCTTGGTAGAGGGTGACTCTGCAGGTGGAACAGCCAAACAAGGAAGAGATAGAAAGTTTCAGGCAATATTGCCGTTACGAGGTAAAATCTTGAACGTTGAGAAAGCCATGCAGCATAAGGTTTTTGAAAATGAGGAGATTAAAAATATCTACACGGCACTCGGTGTTACCATAGGAACCGAAGATGATAGTAAAGCGTTGAATCTCGAAAAATTACGCTACCACAAAGTGGTAATCATGTGTGATGCGGATGTGGATGGTAGTCACATTGAGACGTTGATTCTTACATTCTTCTTCAGATATATGCGTGAATTGATAGAAGGAGGACATGTTTACATCGCTACCCCGCCATTATATCTGGTAAAAAAAGGTACTAAAAGAAGGTATGCTTGGAATGATGAGGAGCGTGATGAGATTGTAGAGTCTATGAATGGAGCAGCTGGTATACAACGTTACAAAGGTCTTGGTGAAATGAATGCAGAACAATTGTGGGACACTACAATGAATCCTGATTTTAGAACTTTACGACAAGTCACCATAGATAATGCAACAGAAACTGACCGTATTTTCTCCATGTTAATGGGGGATGAGGTGCCTCCAAGACGGGAATTTATAGAGAAAAATGCTGTCTATGCGAACATAGATGTATAGATAATAGCATTTCACAACAAAAACTCGCTCCTACAGGGCGAGTTTTTTAGTTTTAGGAAAAATTTTACAAGATGAAAAGAATAATTTTATTGTTCGCATTATGTAGTTTTTCCTTAGGAATGGCGCAATCCAATCTAAACGACATTTTAGCCGCAGGGCTAAATGATGCAGAAAGGTTTACCTCCGACTGGATAGCTCCAGTTACAGAAGCAGGGATTTATAGTATCTCCAATGGATGGTATAACTCAGCCGACGCAAAACCATTGGGTGGATTTGAAATTTCAATCATAGGTAATATTACCGGATTTAAAAATAAAGGCGATAAAAAAGCTTTTACGCTCAATACAGCAGATTATGAAAACCTCACTTTTGTGGATGGCAGCACTTCTAAAGAAGTGGCAACTGCGTTAGGCGATATAGAAGGGGTAGATGTTGCTATTAACGCTACAATTGAGGGGCAGCAAGTAAGCACAGAATTTGAACTTCCATCTGGTCTGTCTTCGGAAGACCTAAACTTTGTTCCTTCAGGATATATTCAAGCTAGCGTGGGTTTAATCAAAGGAACTGAGGTCAAAGCTAGATTTTTACCCAAAATAAAAACGGATGATGTGTCTATTGGGCTTTATGGCTTTGGTATTCAACATGATTTTACAAAACATCTTCCAGCAGATAAATTGCTCCCAGTAGCCATTTCTGCAGTAATTGGTTATACTAATCTAAGTGGAGAATATGATTTTACTGATACCGGTGCTGTTAGTGGAGAAAATCAACGTATAGATGCACAATTTAGCTCTTGGAACTTTAGTGCGGTAGTCTCTACGCGTTTACCAGTAATTAACTTTTATGGTGGATTAAACTACATTACAGGAAAATCCGATATAGATATATTGGGAAGATATGAAATAGAAACTACCATTGGTGCTCCTATTGTATACAATGATCCATTTGCGATAAACAACAAAGTAAGTGGAGCTTCGGCCAATATTGGAACAAAACTAAAATTAGGCTTCTTTAGAATTAATGCCGATTACAACATTGCCGAGTTTAGCACCTTTACATTTGGAGTGAACTTTGGATTTAGATAGATTAAATTAGTGTTACATGAAAAAGGCCCCAATGAAAGTTGGGGCCTTTTAATTTTTATATTGCGCGTCTTTTAATTACTCTCTAGTGGCAAAGACCGCTCCATTCTCCAGAGCTAATATTTCTGGATCATTGGTCTCCTCTAAACTTACAATAACATCAGTTATTTCAGTATCAGAATAAATAATGGTGTACACACCATTTTCTTCAGACCATTTAAAATCGGTGTAAAATAATAGATTGGAATCAGAGTAACTTTGGTATCTACCTAAGTATACATCGTTGAAAATCCACTCCTCCCGAGTAGTATTTTCGTTTTTGTTGTCAAGTGTTGAACCGGCGCGTGCCCAGATACCCAAAATAGGATCATTGTTTTCTGGGATACTGGTACAGTTACTAATGGCAATTATGCATACAATTGACAACAATGAAAAGAACTTTTTCATAGGCTAAGTAGGTTAAACGTAATTTGGGATTAACATAACGCTGATTTATAAAGAACTATTGTTGCAAATTCGATGTAAGGTATGCCTAATGTATGTTTCTTCGTTGAACTACGTGTTTTGTTAACATTAGGTGTAATTTACTTACAAGGCGACAGGAAAATAGATATTTGGTAAAATGCCAAAAATCAGTTTTTTTCTTACCTAAATGCCTTATTTTTGAGCCATTAATTTTAAACCTAAAAAGATGAAAGTTACCGTAGTAGGAGCAGGTGCAGTTGGTGCAAGTTGTGCCGAATATATCGCAATGAAAAATTTTGCATCAGAAGTTGTCTTATTGGACATTAAGGAAGGATATGCTGAAGGAAAAGCAATGGATTTGATGCAGACAGCCTCCTTAAATGGTTTTGATACCAAAATTACTGGAAGTACAAGTGATTATTCTAAAACTGCGGGAAGTGATATAGCTGTAATTACCTCAGGTATTCCTCGTAAACCGGGAATGACGCGTGAAGAACTTATAGGTATTAATGCAGGAATTGTAAAGACGGTATCTTCCAGCCTTTTGGAACATTCTCCAAATGTTATTTTGATTGTGGTAAGTAACCCAATGGACACAATGACCTATTTGGTCCATAAAACCACAGATTTGCCAAGACATAGGATTATAGGTATGGGAGGTGCATTGGACAGTGCTCGTTTCAAGTACAGATTGGCAGAAGCCTTAGAAGCTCCAATTTCTGATGTAGATGGAATGGTAATTGGCGGTCATAGTGATAAGGGAATGGTGCCATTAATTGGGCACGCCACAAGAAATAGTGTAAAGGTTTCTGAGTTTTTGGCCGAGGACCGTATGCAACAAGTAGTTGAGGATACCAAAGTAGGAGGGGCTACACTAACAAAGTTATTGGGAACCAGTGCTTGGTATGCTCCAGGAGCTGCCGTGTCTGGATTGGTACAGGCAATTGCTTGTGACCAGAAAAAAATGTTCCCATGCTCTACATTTTTAGAAGGAGAATATGGCCTTACTGATATTTGTATCGGAGTACCAGTATTACTGGGTAGAAACGGTATTGAAAAGATTGTTGAGATTGAGTTGGGCGATGCAGAAAAAGCCAAAATGCAAGAAAGTGCCGAAGGAGTTAAAAAAACCAACGGCCTACTTCAACTGTAAGCTTTGATACATTTTAAGATTTAAAATAAATGGGCAGGAGACTGCCCATTTGCAATTCCCCTAAATTCTATTGGCAAATCTTGTGGGAAATGATATATTTGCACGCTGTTTAAGAAAACTTCTAAAAATTTAATAATCAATGCAAAATAAAGGACTTATAAAGCTTTTCGCGCTCCTTTTTGGTTTGGTAAGTATTTATCAGCTTTCCTACACTTTCATCGCAAGTAAGTTGGAAAAGGATGCTGAAACATTTGCTGTTAACCAAATCACGGAAGCTGAAGAAGACTATGTAGCAAAGCGTGAGGCTTTAGAAGCATCATACTTAGACTCTATTGGTAGTAATCCAGTTTTGGGTTATACCAGTTATGATGATGCTAAGAAAAAAGAACTGAATAAAGGATTGGACCTTAAAGGAGGGATCAACGTGACCTTACAGATTTCTGTAAAAGATATATTGAAAGGTCTTGCAAACAATACCAAAAATCCAATTTTCAACAAAGCTTTGGCAGATGCGGACAATGCTTCTAAAAGTAGTGACAATACGTATTTGGAATTGTTTTTTGAAGCTTTTGACAATATAAAAGGGGACGCCAAATTAGCTTCACCTGATATTTTCGCAAATAAAGGATTAAGTGATGTTGTCAATTTTCAGATGACTGATGATGAGGTTAAACCTATCATTAGAACGAAGATTGATGAATCCATCGTTTCTGCTTTTGAGGTACTCCGTGAACGTATTGATGGTTTTGGAGTAACACAACCTAACATTCAGAGAGAAGGAAATTCTGGCCGTATATTAGTAGAGCTACCTGGAGCAAGGGATATTGCAAGAGCGCAAGAACTACTTTCCAGTACAGCTCAATTGGAGTTTTGGGAAACCTATTCTCAAAGCAACCAGAGCTTGGGAACCTTTTTTGTGAATGCAAATGAGAAGCTTAAGGAAATTTTAGAACCTGTTGAAACAGAAGAAGAAATCTCTAAACCAGAATCAGAAATTGATTCTTTATTATCAGATGTTGCCCAAGATTCTTTGGACTTAACAGCTCAGGTAAATCCATTATTGGGTAAATTAATTCCTGCTAGTCCGGGCAGTCATGCAGTTGCTAGAGTACTGGTTACGGATACTGCTGAAATAGGCGGATACCTTAGAATGCGAGAAATCAAAAGGCTGTTGCCAAATGATGTTCAGTTTACTAAGTTCCTTTGGGAGCGATCTGCCAAGGATTCTGAATTGGCAGAATTGTACGCATTAAAATCGAATAGGGACAATACTCCTAGAATAAGTGGAGATGTGGTTTCTGACGCACAAGATACTTTTGATCAGTATAATAAGGCGGCGGTAAGCATGACCATGAATACAAAAGGGGCTAAGGAATGGGAAAAGTTGACCGGCGACGCTTTCAACAACCAAACTGGTATTGCCATTGTCTTGGATAATAAAGTATATACTGCTCCCGGAGTTTCTACAGGACCAATATCTGGTGGTCGTTCAGAGATCACAGGAACGTTTACCGTAAATGAAACTAAAGATATTGCGAACGTATTACGAGCTGGTAAATTACCAGCTTCAGCAGAGATAATTCAATCAGAAGTTGTTGGTCCATCTTTAGGGCAAGAAGCTATTGATAGTGGTTTTATGTCTTTCTTGATAGCCATGATGTTTGTATTGGTTTGGATGGTTTTCTATTATGGAAAAGCTGGAATTTTTGCAGATATTGCTCTAATACTGAACATTGTATTAATTTTTGGAGTACTTACAAGCTTAGGTGCTGTATTAACTTTACCTGGTATTGCAGGTATTGTTTTGACCATTGGTATGTCTGTGGATGCGAACGTACTGATATTTGAGCGTATCAAAGAAGAATTGGCCAAGGGTAAAGGAAAAGCCCAAGCCGTTGCTGATGGTTTCAGTAATGCATTATCCTCTATTTTGGATGCGAATATTACAACAGGGCTTACGGCTATCATACTTTTTATATTTGGCTCAGGTCCAATTAAAGGATTTGCAACTACCTTATTAATAGGTATTGTTACTTCCTTGTTCACAGCTATTTTTATTACACGTTTGTTGGTGGATTGGTATGTTTCCAAAAAAGGAAGAAGCTTGGATTTTTCCACAGCAATAACCAAGAATCTGTTCAAGAATATGAAAATCAATTTCTTGAGCAAACGAAAAATCGCGTATATCATTTCTTTTATTTTAGTGGGTATAGGAGTATTTTCATTATTTACTACTGGATTGCAACAAGGCGTTGATTTTGTCGGGGGACGTTCTTACCAAATTCGTTTTGAAAAAGCCGTTAATCCATCTGAGATAGCTTCTGAATTGAATACTGTATTTGGTAGTGGAACCAATGTAAAAACTTTTGGTGAAGCCAATCAGATTAAGGTGACCACACCATACAAGGTAGAGGTTGAAGGTATTGAAGTGGATAATGAAATTCAAAATAAATTATATACGTCACTGCAGAGATACTTGCCAGATGGTACTTCTTTTGAAGACTTTACCGTAGGGGCATCAGATCAATCCATAGGTATATTGCAATCCGTAAAAGTTGGTCCTACCATTGCAGATGATATTAAGAACAATGCCTTTTTGGCCATTATTGGTTCTTTGGCCGTTGTATTCTTGTATATCTTATTACGATTTAGAAAATGGCAATTCTCTTTAGGAGCTGTTATTGCGGTATTCCATGATGTTATGATTGTATTGGGGATCTTCTCTTTAACAGGTAGTATTATGCCCTTTAATATGGAGATTGACCAAGCATTCATTGCGGCGATTCTTACCGTTATAGGATACTCCTTGAACGATACGGTGGTTGTATTTGACCGTATTAGGGAGATTGTGAACCTAAAAGGATGGAACAACGGAGATAACATTAATCAAGCATTAAATAGTACGTTGAGTCGTACGTTGAATACATCATTAACCACATTGATCGTGTTATTGGCCATCTTCGTCTTTGGTGGAGAGAGTCTAAGAGGATTTATGTTTGCGATGATTGTTGGTGTAGTTGTAGGTACATATTCTTCTGTATTTATTGCAACACCAATTATGTTTGATGCATTGAAAAAGAAAATAGCGGGAGCTGACGAATAGTTAAGTTCTAAACTTATAGAGTAAAAGGCTGTTCAATTGAACAGCCTTTTTTAATACAAAATTGTAAAAGGGTTAAATTATTTTGGAGGTAGGGACATTACATATTCAAATCCTTTTTGAAGATATTTCCCTAAGGTTTCTTCATCTTTTAAAAGCGACTCAGGAATCAAAACATACTCCCGCATGGTTGCTCCGTGGGATTTAAGGGGTTTGACACCATAAGTTTCATCAAACTTGACTGTATCTTCCTTAGAAAGGCGAATGCCCAACTCGCCGTCTTTGTTTAATAGGGAAAACATATATCCGTTTGCCGAAGTATAGGGCATCGTTTTTCCCTTTCTTACGAAGTTGGGGTTTGCTTCTACCACCTTATCGTAAAGCTCAAGTACTTCTTCTCGCATAAGTTTTCGATTTAAATTAAATTTTTGGCCATTGCTTGAAACTTAAAATTTTCCTTTCCTATTTGGAAATCATGGTCGCCAACGATTTCAAAATCATTTTTTTCATAGAAATTGATAGCCCTAGCATTAGTTTTTAGAACTGACAACCAAATTTTTTCGGAGTTGCTCATAGCTGCTCTACTCAGCAGTTCATTTTGTAGTGAGTGACCAACTTTCTTGGATAGAAAATCTTTCAAGACATATATTTTTTGAAGTTGGCACACATTTTCCGCAACAATAAATTTTGATGGGGAGTTCAGTTTTAACTTAGCATATCCAACAGGAAGTTCATCAATATAAGCAAGCCAAAAAATATTGTTCGGTTTTTCAATGCTATTACGAATTTTTTGAACGCCAAAGGTCTGATCCAAATACTGGTACAAGTCTGTTTTATCGGTAAAGAAATGACCAAACGTTTCTGTAAAGGTAACTCTGGCTAAAAGGGCTATATAAGTTGCATCGGATACTTTAGCTTCAACTATTCGCATGATTTGTTACTTTTCCGGTGGAACCATTTTTGTTCATAGTTAGAATGTAATCAAATTGTGGCTTTAATCCAACCTCAGTTCTGTGGGAGACAAAAATGATGGTTGTTTCACTTTCTTGAGAAATTTTGTTGATCAAAGCAATAAACAAGGCTGCACTGATATCATCTAATCCAGCGGTAGGCTCATCTAAGATTAATAGTGGGGGATGTTTTACCATTGCCCTTGCTGTCATGACCAATCTTTTCTCACCGTTGGTCAGCTCCAGAAACTGGGCATCTCTTTTGTCATAGAGTTGTAAAAGCTTTAACCATTGGATCGCCAAACGTTTTTCTTGATCAGATGGACGGGTATAAAGTCCTACCGAATCATAAAACCCTGAAATAACCATATTTTCTGTGGTATGGTACCCTCTAAATTTATCCGTCATAGCCGGAGTAAAATACCCAATTTTGTTTTTTAGATCCCAAACACTTTCTCCACTTCCCTTTTTTTGGCCAAACAAAGTAAGATCTTGTCCATATCCTTTGTGACTATCACCTGTAATCATGGATAGTAGCGTGGTCTTTCCACTACCGTTTGGCCCAATAAGCTGCCAGAATTCCCCTTTATTAATAGTCCAATTGATGTTGTTCAGCACTTGGCGCCCATGAAAACTGACGGATACGTCTACGAAATTGATAAGCTGGACATCCTCAACTTCTGATGGTTCAATTGGCGGTGGAATTGTTTCAATGAATTGAATGGAGGTTGGTTTGTGCTGTTTCCAGAATGTTTTTGGCGAAACATAAGAGAATAATTTATTTCTATCTAATTTGAAGAAGTCCGTGGTTATTGGTAAAATATCGTTTGAACGGCTTACCAGTTGCACCAAACTGGTGTTTTTGGAGATGGATGATAATTGTTCTTTTAAATTGGTTTGGGTGGCAATGTCTAGATTGTCAAAGGGGTTGATTAGTACTAAAAAATCGGGTTTTTGCTCCAGCAAATGCCTAAGCAGGGCTTTTTTTTGTTCTCCACTGCTCATGGACTTTAAAGATTGCGAAATTCCTCGCGTTATAATTTTAGTGTCGTGCCGTTCTTCTTCATCCATGAAACGTTCAATCTCGGATCTTGAAAAAAGCGACCCTTTTTTATTGTGTAGTTCTTTAAATTCTTCAATACCTGAGCTCCTTAATAAATCTTGCACCAAACTTTTGGTTTGGGATTTATTGTTGATGAGGATGGCGTAGTTTTTAGTTTGACTCATTCAATTATCAATATCCAGAATTGGATTAAATGAAACTGAAAATAAAGATTATCCCTGATTTACCCTAAAAATGTGAACGGGATTGTCCTTGTAGTTGGTAGTTTTGTCCAAACGCATACCATTTTTAATGGCAACTTTTCGTGAAGGTGTGTTATCCACATGAATTATAGATATCAAAGAGTTTGCAAAGTTATTTTCAAAAGCGAAGTCTTTACATTTTTGAGCAGCCTCAAAAGCAAAGCCTTGCAGCCAAAATTCAGGTAAAACAGAATAACCTATCTCTAATTCTTCAACTTCATCAACATTTTGAACTAAAAGTCCACACATGCCAACTAGCTGGTTTGTTTCTTTTAGAATAAGGGCGTTCATGCCGCCCAACTGCATTTCATAACGCTCAAAAATTCGTGCAAATTGTTCTTTGCAAGCAACTAAGGGATCAGTGGGCAACCCATCCCAATATTTAGTGGACAATGGGTTTTCATAGAAAGGCATCCAACAATCAAAATCTGAAGGTATAAACCTTCTAAACACTAATCGTTCTGATGTTTGATTTTCTAATAAGTAAAGTGACATCTATTCTTTAGTGAAGGATATGGTATCACCAATATCCAATTCCAATTTTTCTGAAAGGCCTGCATTAATTTCTAGCACATATTTTACTGGAACCTTGGAAGAAAGCCCAGTTTCATTAAAAGGCTGGGCATTTTTCTGAAAACTGGCAATTTTTAAATTCTCGTCGATGTAAATGATATCCAAAGCAATTTGTGTGTTCTTCATATAAAAAGAGTGCATGGCAACATCAGGAAAAATAAATAGCATTCCTTGATTGTCTTGCATGGATTCACGATACATTAATCCAGTCTGTGTTTCATATTCAGATTCTGCAATTTCAATATCCAAGTGGGTTAATATAGAATCGGTTTCTTGTTTTAAAATGGTAAGAACCCCTTCTTTGGTAAAGCTGATAGCCTCAGTTTTTATTTCCTTTTTGGATTCTGTCTTGCATGATTGCAATAACAGAACAGGAATAAACAAGATTGTAAAAAGTGTTCGCATTCTAGGTAGCAGTTTTGGTTGAACCTGGTCTAAACATAAAATATATTCCTACTAGAATCATTGGAATACTTAACCATTGTCCTGTAGAAAGAAGCCCCAATGATTCCTCAAAACCTCCTTGGCTCTTCTTGAAGTACTCCACAAAGAAACGAATGGTCCAAAGCCCTACCATAAAGAAACCAAACAGATAGCCTGTCTTATCTTTTTTGTCTGTTTTCCAATATAAAAAATACAATGCTGCAAACACAAAAAGATAGCAAACACCTTCATATAATTGTGCCGGATGTCTATATGGAATTGATTCTAACACACTTGAAAATTCTGGATTGTTCTCAATTGCTTTATAGGCGGCACTTGCAGTCTTTTCTTTAGTGATAGACATTGCTTTGTAAGCAGGCATATCATCCGAGTCTCTTATAAAACGTGTGGCCAGAGCAAAAGATTTGTCCACAATTTTTCCGTTTATTTCTGAATTGAAAAAATTCCCCAATCTTACAAAACCAGCTCCAATGGCAGTAGCAACCACCATTCTGTCAAGCAACCAAAGCATTTTTATATCTTTCCATTTTCTGCAATACAGCCATACACCAATAATGGCCGCTATGGTTGCACCGTGGCTTGCCAATCCAGTAAAACCTGTGAATTCGTAACCGTTTATAAACCCAAACAAGGACTTGTTTGCACTTTCTCTAATGGGTAATAGGATTTCCAACAAATGGTCTTTGTAATAGTCCCAGTCATAAAAAAAGACATGTCCCAAGCGCGCTCCTAACATTATGGATACCACGCCATGGATAAAAAGGGAATCCAATTTTTCCATCGATTTTTTTTCGTTCAGGAAGATTCGCTTCATGATATACCACCCCACAACAAAAGCTGCAATCCAGAGTAAGTTGTAATATTTAATCTGGATAAAACCCAATTTAAACAGGGTGCCATCTGGATTCCAATTAAAGCCTAGGAAATACATGTGTAAAATTTTTGGGCTAAGATAAATGTTTTGGCCGGTTGCCAAGTTAGATTAACTTGATTTTTGGAAGTTCAGCTTTAATGGTGCATTAGCCCATGCTCTCGTGTTAAAATAGGATTCTACTATGGAACAGGGTCGTATCCTTTACCACCCCAAGGGTTGCAACTGAAAATCCGTTTTATGGACAACCATCCTCCTTTAAACAAGCCGTGTTTTTTTAAGGCCTCAAGGGTATACGCAGAGCAAGTAGGGGAGTACCTGCATGTGGCTGGGGTATATGGCGAAATTAAAAGCTGGTATAATCTTACCAAGAGAATAAAAGGAGCAATAAGGATTTTTTTAATCGACATTCCTTTTTATTCAGTATGATTGATCTGTTTAATTTATACTAAAACTAGTGCCGTCTTTTCCATCTTTAAGCTGAATGCCCAAAGCAGCCAATTTGTCCCTTATCTGATCAGAAGTGGCAAAATCTTTATTGGCGCGAGCTTGGTTTCGCAGTTCAATCAATAAATCCATAACACCGCCCAATGCATTGGAATCGTTCTTTACAGTTGATTGATTTTCCAGTCCTATTACATCATAAACAAAGGTGTTCAATGTATTTAGAAGTAAGGTTTTATCTTCTTCGGTAATACTTTCTTTACCTTCTTTGATTAGATTGATGTGTTTAACGGCATCAAAAAGATGTGCAATAAGGATGGGTGTATTAAAATCGTCATTCATGGCATCATAGCATTTTTGCTGCCAAGTACCAACGTCGAAATCAGATTTGGTTTCAGTGCTAAGGTTCTGAAGATTTTCCATGGCATCCATTAAACGATTATATCCTTTTTCGGAAGCAAGGAGAGCATCATCACTTAGGTCCAAAATACTGGTGTAATGCGCTTGCATCATAAAAAACCTAACAACTGAAGGGGCATACGCCTTGCTTAGGATATCGTTTTCACCAGAAAAAATCTCTGACGGATAGATATTGTTTCCAGTAGATTTGGACATTTTTTTTCCATTCAAGGTCAGCATATTGGCATGCAACCAATATTTAACCGGGGACTTTCCTTTACTGGCTTCTGCTTGAGCAATCTCACATTCGTGATGTGGAAATTTTAAATCCATTCCACCACCATGAATATCAAATGTTTCGCCAAGGTATTTTGTGCTCATTGCGGTACATTCCAAATGCCATCCAGGAAAACCATCTCCCCAGGGAGAAGGCCATCTCATAATGTGTTGCGGTTCTGCTTTTTTCCAAAGGGCAAAATCTTGTGGATTTCTTTTTTCATCCTGAGCAGTAAGTTCACGGGTATTGGCAATCATATCCTCCAGCTTTCTTCCACTAAGTTTGCCATATTCATTACTCTCGTTAAACCTTATGACATCAAAATAAACAGAACCATTTGCCTCATAGGCATAACCTTTTTCAAGAATTTCTTTTATGATTTCTATTTGTTCAATAATGTGGCCCGTAGCTGTGGGTTCTATGCTGGGTGGCAAAAAATTGAATTGTTGGAGTGTATTATGAAAATCAACAGTATACCGTTGAACCACTTCCATTGGTTCAATTTGCTCTAGTTTTGCCTTTTTAGCAATTTTATCCTCTCCATCATCCGCATCATTTTCCAAATGTCCGGCATCGGTAATATTACGTACATACCGTACTTTAAAGCCTAAATGTTTAAAATATCGGAAAATCATATCAAAAGACATGAATGTACGGCAGTTTCCCAGATGAACATTGCTATAAACTGTTGGTCCACAGACATACATGCCTATGTGGCCTTCATTTATAGGTTGAAAAACCTCTTTCTTTCCTGAAAGTGAGTTATGTACTTTTAGGGTTTGGTTCTTATAAAGTTGCATTGAAAAACTAATGTTTAAAAGTCGGTATCTAGGTTGATGTAGTCCAGAAATTCTCTTCTTACAGCTTCATCTTTGAATTTTCCGCCATATTCTGCCGTGACAGTGCTACTTTCAATATCACGTATTCCTCTAGAATTTACGCATAGGTGTTTTGCATCTATGACACAAGCAACATCTTCTGTTCCCAATACTTTTTGAAGCTCTTTGACAACCTGGATGTTCAATCTTTCTTGTACTTGCGGGCGTTTTGCGTAGTAATCGACTACACGGTTCATTTTTGAAAGGCCTACAACTGTTCCATTGGAAATGTAGGCAATATGGGCTCTCCCTATTATGGGCAGTAGATGGTGTTCGCAGGTTGAATACAAAACAATGTTTTTCTCAACCAGCATCTCTCCATACTTGTATTTATTATCAAAAGTTGAGGATTTTGGTTTTCTATCAGGATGAAGTCCACCAAAAATCTCTTTCACATACATTTTGGCCACTCTATTTGGCGTGCCGCTAAGGCTATCATCATCTAAATCAAGACCAAGGGTCAACATGATTTCCCTTACACTTTTCTGTATCTGCTCAATCTTCTCATCTTCACTTAATACAAAGGCATCTTCCCTAATTGGGGTTTCTGTTGAAGAGCCAACGTGGTCGTTGCCTCTTTCTTCATACTGTTCTTCCAAAGCCTGCTCTAGTTTCATTTCGTATTTCTTCAAGAAGCAAAGATATACATTAATACCCTATTTAACATCTGGTATAGGTAGTTTGACAACATAAATTATTGTTAAGGCAAAAGCTGATTTATTTTTATAACACCCAAACTTACAACCCTTTATGGTGAAATTGTTGACTAAGGTTTTAGCGGTAGTTTTCTTTTGCCAAATGGCTCATTCTCAAGTTACTTCAGAATGTTCCGATGCTATTCCTATTTGTAATAATACCCCAATAAATGCTGGTGCCAATGGTTTTGGTACAGATGACTTCAACGGAGCTACTTCCAGTGGTTGTCTGGAACAAACCGTTTCCGGAACTATAGAATCCAACTCAGTATGGTATAGGTTTAGGACTGCAGCCTCTGGGCAATTAGGTTTTAATATTGGCCATGACAGTACCGAGGATTGGGATTTTGCATTGTATAGAGCCAGTAGTTGTGGTAGTTTAGGAGATCCTGTTCGTTGCAATTTCTTTGATAATAGTGATTTTAAAACATTCATTGGTGTGGGGGAAGATCCTACCGGTGACGAAGATTCTGTTCATTATGAAGACTGGGTCGATGTAAATCCTGGTGAAGACTATTATTTGCTGATCAATAATTTTAGCAACTTAAATTCTGGCTTTTCCATTCAATTTACAGGAAATATTTGGGCGACCAATCCAAATGACGCCTTAGACTGTTCCATAATAAACAACCTATTGGGCCCTCCAATTGCCGCTTGCGAGAATGAAACTGTTATTTTAGATGCTACTACTTCTGGAGCAACGGCTTATGAGTGGTATAATGATACTGGTAGTGGGTTTCAACCAATAGCTGGAGCTGTATCGTCAACATTAAACGTTTTAAACTCTGCAATGTATCGTACGGTGGTAACAACTCCAACCGGTACCGTTATTAGTGATGTTCAAGTAGCTTTTAATACGGTGCCAGTTACAGAAACAATGATGGACGAGGTTGTGTGCCATACCGCAGATATGATTTTTGATTTAGAGTTAAAGGATTTGGAGGCGCTTGGCTCACAGAATCCAGATAGCTATATTGTTAGTTATCATAGTTCTCCAGTAGACGCTGCAGCGGGCATAAATCCCTTGATGAAACAATACCAAAAGAGTTCAGGGCAAGAAATCATTTATGTAAGAACAACCTCTTTAGCAAACCCTAATTGTTATGATGCCTCTGAAAGTTTCGTTTTTGATGCTATTGAATCTCCAGAACTTACTTTTTCACAAGAAGTGACTATTTGTGAGGATTCCAGTGGAGTTGTAATAGGGGAGACCAGACCTAATCCCAGTTATACCTATTTGTGGAGTACTGGAGAACAAACACCAAGTATATCTGTTTCTCAAGATGGGGAATATACGTTGACAGTCACTAATTCTTCCAATGGATTAAATTGTGAGTCACAGAGAATGGTAAGTGTTCAAACCTCTAGCTTACCTGTTATATCAGATATTGAAATTGAGGATTTGCAATCAAGCAACACCTTGACGGTAATCACGGAGGTTGATGGTGATTTTGAATACCGTTTGGATGACGGGGCGTTTCAAACAAGTAATGTTTTTGAAGGTGTGCAGGGTGGAACACATGAGGTGACCATGAGGGATATTCATGGTTGTGGCGAAGCTGTGGAAAGTAATATTGTTATAGTGGGATTCTCGCCTATTTTCTCGCCAAATGGAGATGTACTTAATGAAACTTGGCAGGTTGAAGGACTTTCAGAATTAAATGACCCCATTATTACTATTTATGACCGATATGGTAAACTCATAAAAGAAATGACGGAATTTAGTGCTGGTTGGGACGGTAGTCTTAACGGAAGACCGCTTCCATCCACAGATTATTGGTTCAAATTATCCTATTTAGATGACAGCGGAAACAGGATAAATGCCAAGTATTTGCAGAACCATTTCTCCTTAAGAAGATAGTTTATTGTGCATTTTATCGATTAACTGTATTATTTTTCGGTTGAAAAATAATAAAACAGTGTTTTGGGCAGTTATACAAGGTAGATTACAGAATAACCTTTAGCCCCAAAATTCTATGAGAGCTCTATTTAGCGCTATCTGTTGTTTATTTCTATTTTCCATTGGAGCAAATGCTCAAAACTCCCCAGATTGTAGAACGGCCATTCCCGTTTGTGCAGATATGCCCATTTTGTCAACTACTGACGGAAGCGGTGATATTGATGATTTTGACCCCGATGTAATAGTACAATCAGGTTGTTTGGAAAAAGGCAGTGTAAGCTCTGCCAATATTGAAAACAACACTTCTTGGTATGTTTTTAGAGCGGGAACGGATGGGCAGATTGGTTTTGACATTCAAGCACTTCCTGTTACCCCGGGAGGAATTGTTACATCAGAATTGGATTTTGCACTATATGGACCTTTTGACCAAACTACGGGACAAAATTTTTGTACTCTAGTTGGCAATGGTTCGGCACAACCTATACGTTGTAATTACGAAGTAAATGATACAGGATATACCGGAGTTGGGGTAAACTTTGCTGATGGGAGATTAGGTGCGCCATTTGTAATCGGAAGTCAGAATACCTATGATGAATGGTTAGATGTTACTGCAGGAGAAATATACTACCTATTTATAAATAATTACAATACAAACTTTGACGGAGATGCAGAGCCTTTTGAGCTGAGATTTACAGGAAGTTCTGTTGATGCTGATCAGAATACTGCTTTAGATTGTACATTGCGCGATGAATTCTTGGGATTGGATATCATTGCTTGTGAAGGTGATCCAGATATTGTATTGAGTGCTTTGAATTCTCCGGCCGGCCCTGCTGTAGCAAATGTTACTTGGGAATTGGATGCAGATGACGATGGTACGTACGAAACAGTTTTGGCAAGTGGTCCTGCAGAGACGGAACTTACGGTTACCAGCCCCAATTCAGGACGATATAGAGTGACCATTGAGACTACCTTAGCCACTGTTATCACAGATGATATCCTTATCACTTTCTACGGAGTACCAGAACTGGATTTTGTAGATGTAATAGATGACTTGGTCAATAGTGATCAAACCGATCCATATAACATTGAAATTATTCCCATTGGTGATGGGGATTATGAATACGCTATCAATGGTGGGGAATTTCAAGATGACCCACAGTTTTTTGATGTACCGCCAGGTGAAAATACAGTTATTATCAATGATAAAAATGGTTGCGGTATTACAGAGCCTCTTCGCTTCTTAGTGGTTGGTTACCCAAAATTCTTTACCCCTAATGGTGATGGTATACATGACAATTGGAATGTCTTGGGGATTGAAACCCTTACAGATCCCTCGGTTTTTATCTTTGATCGTTATGGAAAACTATTAAAAGAATTGGATATAACAGGAGGTTGGGATGGTACTTTTAATGGTAGACAGTTGCCATCTTCTGACTATTGGTTTCGTTTAGACTATGACCGCGATGATTCTGGAGTGGTTGTGGCACGTTCTGTTAGAAGGCATTTTTCTTTAGTACGATAATCAAAAAAGACCGGATTCCTCCGGCCTTTTATTTTCGTTTTTTATATACCTTAGAACTTCAGAGTATACCCTAGAGTAACATTGGTATTTATTCTATTTATCATAGCGGAACTGTTGATTCCGGCATCAAACAATAAGGTGTTTACATCCTGTTCGGTTCTATTAACCGCTAAATCTAATCTGCTTCCACCAAAATTATAACCAATACCTCCAGAGTATCCGTTTAAATCACCCACAATATCTCCATTTTCATAAGGACTGCTCTCGTACCTATATCCAGCGCGTAAACTAACTTCATCAATACGATATTCTCCACCAAGTCTATACGTGTTTACAACACCTAGTTGAGCAGCTATAAAATCATTTTCTGATACAAAATTAGGATCTGTAGTAGGTTGAAGCTCAGCTTGTGACATGTCTTGATATCCGTAGTCAAAACTTAACAAGCCATCTTTTCCAAAAACAACAGCTACACTTCCCGTAAGTTTGGATGGAGTCTTTATTCTGTACTCTTCAAACAAATTGACAATTCTGAAATTGATAAAATCAATATCCTGCTCCGCCAATGTGGAATTAATACGTTGTGATGTATCATCTGTTAATTCATACCAAGTAGGGGATTGATAACTAGCACCTACACGAATGTTATCGTTCAATTTTGCTATACCACCCAAACTAAAAGAAAAACCATAGCCTTCTGTTTGAAGTAAATTATCGAATGTGGTAAACTGTACTGGGGAATCAGGGTCGTAACCATCTTCATCCAATAAGGTCAATCTATCATATAGTACTGTATGAAAGTTTAAAGAGGCTCCTAAATAAAGGTTTTCTTGGTATTGTCCGGCAAAGTTTACAGTAAACTTGCTGTTGTAGCCCGTAGTGCTTTGTAAATACTCCTGGTTTACATTGCTATATTGTGCATTTGAAAAGTAGGAAGTATTGGTGTCATCATCCGCAGTTGGTTCTATGATGCCAGATTGGAACCCTAGAAAGGCCTGTTGCGCCCCAAAACCAATATTGGAACCTATATCTAAATAAGCATCTTCTATAAATTCTCCTTGCTGAACTCTTAGCGGGCCAAGAGCTTGTCCTTGGGCAAAATTTAAGAAGTAGTTGTCAATACCTTGAGTTGTATTTCCAGAAACAACAAATTCATCATCAAAATTTTGTACTAAATCATAATTGAAAGCCAATGCGAGTTTTTTCCATGGACTATCTGAAGATTTAAAAACAAAAACACCTCCCACTTGATTTAATTCCAATGAATTGATATCGGTGTTACGAAGACTGTTTCCAAAAAAGGCATCGTTATTTCTATTGTAATTAGAGCCAGAAACGGTAAACTGACTGTGATTAAAAACAGCAGAACCGGCTGGATTTACATTTAGAGAGGATAAATCCCCTCCCAAGGCACCAAAGGCTCCACTCATAGATTGGAACCTTGCTGTTCCCTGAATGTTTTCAGTGCTATAACGTAATACATCATTTATGTTTTGAGCACTTACAACTGTGCATGCCAATACCATTATGAAAGTTGAAATTCTTTTCATTTCTCGTGATTTAGTTTTTACAGTAAATTTTTAAGGATTTATTGCCTTCTTCCGCTCCTGCTAGATGATGATCTTGAACCACTGGAAGACCTACTGGATCTTCCAGAACTTCTGTAGCTTCCACCAGAACTTCTTGAGCTGCTTCCTGAGCTTCTATAACTTCCACTACTTCTTGAGCTTCGGCTACCTCCACTGCTCCTGTAACTTCCGGAACTCCTTGAGCTGCCAGAGGATCTATTGTAGTTGCTACTGCGTGGTGCAGTCCTACCTGAAGATTGATAACTTCTAGTGCTTCTTCCTGAAGTTCTATATCCAGAAGAAGAATTTCTGTTTGTACTACCGCTCCTGTATGTACCGCTGCTTCTTGTAGACGGGGAAGTTCCATAAGAACGATATGTTCTGGAGTTTCTATTTACATTTGGAGTTGTCCTGGTACTTCTACTTGTTCTATAGCTTCTGTTTCTTGCAATGGCATCTGCACTAACAGATCTTCTTGCAGTCGTTCCGCTTCGGTACGTTCTAGAGCTTCTGCCAGCAGATGCGCTTCGGTTTACATTGGAACGCCCAGCATTGGCATTAGTTCTATATCTTGATGAATAGCCACTTCTTCTTGAGGCCAAATTAGACCTTCCACGAAGTGATGTTCCAGGAATTACAGTATTGGAATATCCTCTTCTACCTCTATTGTATGCATAACCTCTGTTATAGTAGCCTCTATTGTATCCTCTGTTCCAGCCATAACGATAATGACCGCCCCAGCCCCAACCAAAGCCACCGCCCCAATAGGGAGAACCCCAGCCACCGGCCCAACCGAAGCCACCGCCCCAGCCCCAGCCAAAGCCACCGCCCCAGCGATTCCATCTCCAAGGGTTGTTCCAGCCCCAGCCATAACCAAAGCCACCCCAGCCCCAGTTGTTCCATAGCCATGGGTCAGCGCCCCAACCAAAGCCACCGCCCCAGTTGTCATAGACATTTATTGATACGTTTGTTGGATTGTCTCCCCAACCAGGGTTTCCATTATAAGAATTGTTATTTGCAAAATAATCTGTCTGTTCACCTAGCGGAATACTATCATTCTCAATATTACTGGAATAGCTGTCTACATCAGTAAAAATTTCGTCCTCTAGAAATTCATCATATTCGTTTGCCTTTTGTCCAAAGTAATCTCCGTAAACATCACTTTCCTGCTTTTTTATTCTTACGGCCTCAGCGGATTTTTTTTCCACACGAACTGTTCTGTTGTTGTTGGAATAGATTCCATCATCATCATAGTATGAAGCTGTTTGATATGAACCACAGGAGGCCATTAAGAAGATGCCTAAAGCGGATACGGTCAAAATTTGAAATTTGGAGTGAAGTAGAGACTTTATCATTGCGCAATTTTTATTGTTGAACATACTAAAAATAGTTAGTTTTACCGAACTATTTTGAAGATAAAGTCACAAGTTTTGTGCCAAACTATTGTAGATGGGTAAAAAATTAACAAGTAGAAGCGAGGATTATTCCAAATGGTATAATGAACTTGTAGTAAAAGCGGATTTAGCTGAAAATTCTGGAGTTAGGGGATGTATGGTCATTAAACCTTATGGCTTTGCCATATGGGAGAAAATGCAGGCCCAATTGGATAAAATGTTCAAAGAAACTGGGCACGAGAATGCTTACTTTCCTTTGTTTATACCAAAATCATATTTAAGCAAAGAAGCAAGCCATGTGGAAGGTTTTGCTAAAGAATGTGCTGTGGTTACGCATTATAGATTAAAGAATGCTGAGGATGGGAGCGGTATTGTTGTAGATGAAGATGCCAAGCTAGAGGAAGAGTTAATTGTCCGCCCTACATCAGAAACCATTATATGGGATACCTACAGAAGATGGGTGCAGTCTTATCGTGATTTACCGTTACTGATCAACCAATGGGCCAATGTGGTGCGTTGGGAAATGCGCACACGTTTGTTTTTAAGAACCGCCGAGTTTTTATGGCAAGAAGGTCATACGGCGCATGCAACAAGACAGGAGGCCGTGGAAGAAGCGGAACAGATGATGCATGTGTACGCAGAATTTGCTGAAGAACATATGGCTGTTCCAGTAATAAAAGGAACAAAAACGGAAAGTGAACGTTTTGCCGGTGCGGAGGAAACCTATTGTATTGAAGCTTTAATGCAAGATGGGAAAGCCTTACAAGCGGGAACTTCACACTTTCTTGGACAGAATTTTGCAAAGGCCTTTGACGTTAAGTTTGCTACTAAAGAAGGAAAACAAGAACATGTTTGGGCTACTTCATGGGGTGTTTCAACCCGGTTGATGGGAGCTCTTGTAATGACACATAGTGATGATAATGGATTGGTGCTTCCACCTAAATTAGCGCCAATTCAAGTAGTGATTGTTCCAATTTATAAGGGATTGGAGCAATTGGATGCTATTTCTGAAAAAGTAGATCCTTTGGTAAAGGAATTACGTTCCAAAGGAATCTCTGTAAAGTTTGATAAAAGAGATACTCATAAGCCAGGTTTTAAATTCAATGAATATGAATTAAAGGGCGTACCTGTGCGTTTGGCCATTGGACAACGGGATTTGGAAAATGGAACATATGAGGTTGCTAGAAGGGATACCTTAGAAAAAGAATCGGTAAAAGCGGAAGATGTTGTTGGTAGAATTGAATCTTTAATGGATGAAATCCAGGAAAACATTCATAGGAAAGCTTTAGATCATAGAGAAGCCCACATAACCAAAGTGGATTCATATGATGAATTTAAGGAGGTTATTGAAGGAAAGGGAGGTTTTGTACTGGCTCATTGGGATGGCACTGTAGAAACGGAGGACAGGATAAAAGAAGAGACCAAGGCTACGATACGCTGTATTCTTTTAAATGCTGAAAAAGAGGAAGGTAAGTGTATGGTGACCGGAAAACCATCAATGCAAAGAGTACTGTTTGCCAAGGCTTATTAAAAGGGGGCAAAAAATAAAATTTACTCTTGCAAGACTTAAAAATAGTTGTATTTTTGCATCCGCAATTATGCACCCGGCCCGTTCGTCTAGGGGTTAGGACGCCAGGTTTTCATCCTGGTAACAGGGGTTCGATTCCCCTACGGGCTACTAAGTTCAGTGAAATACTGGGTAGATTAATTAAAAGTTATATGATGGGATACATCTTTGATTTGACTTTTAGTTATTCATTTTATCCAAATGGCCCGTTCGTCTAGGGGTTAGGACGCCAGGTTTTCATCCTGGTAACAGGGGTTCGATTCCCCTACGGGCTACAAGAAATATTAAAAAAATAAAATAGAAAGATTTAAAGTTATTACAAGTTTTAATCTTTCGTTATCCATTTAAATTAAGACAATGGCAAATCATAAGTCAGCATTAAAGAGAATTAGAAGAAACGAAGCAGTACGTTTGCGTAACAGGTATCAACATAAAACTGTTCGTAACGCTATTAAAAAGCTGCGAAGTGAAGAGGATAAAAAAGCTGCTGAGACACTTTTACCTACGGTTGTAGGTATGATTGATAAGTTGGCAAAGCGAAATATCATTCACAATAATAAGGCTGCTAACTTAAAGAGCAAATTAATGATTAGAGTTGCAGCAATGTAATTCCATTCCATTTATATAAAACTAAAAACGCCCCTAATTAGGGGCGTTTTTAGTTTTATGTTATTGCTTAATCCTGTGGTGAAAGAGTTTTTTTGTTTAAATCAGTTTTTAGTTCACTTTTAGTTTAGCTCTGTTTCTATAATTTGGAAGGTCTTTATACCAATCTCTTCTATTTTGCCCACCGGATAAGCCCCATTCCTCAAAATGAAGGTATCCCGTGTTTATAGGTTCTTTTTCTTGTAAAAGCGGAAAAGATTCAATTGCGTTAATTGCCCAAGGTAAACCGTTCTCAGTGGTGTAGCTTCCATCTACGTCGGCATTGTTTCCTGAAACTTCCGGTTGGGAATTACCTAATGATGTTGGCTCATAATTGGCTAAATGAATTTCCTTTTCTCTTTCTCCATTGGCAACTAAAAATGGATTAAAAGGCGCAAAGTCCAGCGTGGTATCTGATATTGGGTTAACAAACGTAACACTAACAATGTTTTCTTGATTAACCAGGTTTGAATGATCATCAAACAGCGCAACCACAGTATGTTGCTGCCCCGACTCGGTTCCATTACTGGCAAGGTTAAAAACACCTCCTTCTAGAATTTGACCAGTTATGGAAGCCACATTATTTGGGTTGAGGCCTTCTATTTCAAAAGCTACACTGTTAACAAAGCCCGCACCATCTGAGGTTACCACATAGTCAAAATCAATTGCTACCAGTTGATTAGAAGAATTAAAAATTTTAATTATTGAATAGTCCAAGGCCGTATCATTAAAGTCGTAATCTCCTTTAAAAGGCCAAAGATCTTCAAAAACCAAAGAAGCTTTTGTGGAGCTTGAAGGGTAAGTCGTTGAGTAGGCCTTGGTTGCATCATCTGGGTATTCATCTACCGAGTCTGTTACACCATCTCCATCTTGATCATTGCAAATTTCGACTTCAGAAAATGTAAACCAGTTAGAGTCGTTTTGTGAATTGGTTGTGGGATCGTCTATTCTCCGCCAGACAATTTTGTCAAAAGTTCCAGAAGTGGCGGAAATCAGAATAGTGCCATAACCATCTCTATAATATCTTCCCCTAGATCGTGAATCAATGTCTTTAAGTATTCGTTGAGAATCATCATAGGAAAACTCCTGTCCGCCGGATAGTAGGGTCTCTGAATGCTGTTCGCCAACAAATTGGTACATGGAAGCATCCACGCTTCTAAAGTGCATCAACAGGTTTTGAACGGGTGAGTCAAATGTCATTTCAAACTCCACATAACCGTCTTGGTCATTATTGGTATCAATTCTTGAGCTTATCCAGAAGTTATAACCTGAAAATGTGAAAATTGGGGTTGAAAAACCGGCACCGGCAAGTGAAAGGCGGTTTTTAAGTTCAACACCATCTACCTCGGTAGCTGAAATGATTGCTGATACTCCTTGTTTAGGAAGTTGGATATTGGCAATGGTGTTTACATTACCATTGCTTGTAATTATGGTGTTACTTAGATCTGTGTAATATCTTTGACCATATACATTGGCACAGTCAGTATTGGATTTATTGTTTTCTACGGTTATTTTTGATGAGGCATTCTTACCAGAACTTCCGTTGTAGCTATATGCTGCTGAGTTTTGTATTATGGGCACTACAAAATCATCAATGCGCTCATTTGATTTTCTAATAATAAATAAGTTGTCGATAATCAATGATAACGCTACACTTTCTTGAATGGAGCCATTAAAGGGCAATCTTTCAAAAAGTTTATTGGGTAAGGGGCCAGTGATACTATCCAGACTGTTAATGAGCTCATCGCTATACGCATAAACTTCATAAAGTACGTTTGGAGAATCGTCGATTATGTTTACGGATACTATGGTTTCTGTCCTAAAATTAAAATCTGATGGAAATTTTAAATCGGTTAGGATAGGGTCCTCAATATCAGTAGAGTCATTGGCTATTGACTCTAGATAGTTGTTATATTTTTCTTTTAAACAACCTTGCAACATGAAGGCCAGTATGGAAATACTAACTACCCGAAGAATTCTATTCCTTTTCATGGATAATAATTTCATTAAATGAACGAAAAAACCTACAAAAACATGTATTTTGTCGATGAACTGCATTCCAAAGTTGTAAAAGCAGTTAAAAATGTGGTGAGGAAAAGATTTTACCTTAAAAGGGTTCTATTACCATTAAAAACGCCCCATAACAGGGGCGTTTCCGTTTTTGTAATTATAACTGAACTGGCTAATCTTGTAATGCAGATTCATTTCTATACCCTGCAGAATCTTTATACCAATCCTGGAACAAAGTTCCTCCAGAAGCGGCCCATTCATTAAAGAAGTTATATGCTTCGTTTACAGGAATATTTTCTTTTGGCGGCTTAAAGTTATGTACAATATTAATGGCCCAAGGTAATCCAGTTTCAGTCTGGTAGTTTCCATCCGTATCCCTGTTTACACCTTCTACAGATGCATCATTTACTCCTAAAGTTGTTCTAAATCTATTTGGCAAATGAATTTCCTTACTTCTGTCCCCATTAACTATTAAGAACGGGTTAAAGGGAGCTAAGCCCAACTGATTGGTCGTAATCGGGGTTGTGAATTTTATCGATACCGTTGTAGGCACGTTCAACATACCATGGTTATCATCAAATAGTATTATTACAGCTCTATTTTGTCCTTGTTCCACTCCATTTGATGCTACATTGATAAAATCTTGGGTCAAAACAGTTCCTGTTACTGACTCAATTAGGCTAGGTGCTATACTTTCCAGTTCTATGCCAAGGGCATTGATAAGGCCAGCTCCGTCAGATGTTACTTCAAAATGTACATCTAATTGAACGGCCATATTATCTGCATTCAATACCGCCAAAAATCTGTAATTCACGGCAGTATCATTAAAATCGTAATCCCCTAGGAAAGGCCATAAATCTTCAAAAGCTAAAGTTCCCCAACCATATTTACTGGGAGTAAACTGTTCAAAAGCCTTATCTGGATCATCCGGGTATTCATCATTGCTATCGGTAATTCCATCACCATCTGTATCAGGATCAACTGTAACTTCATCAAAAATTCGGAATGTTGTTAGATCATTAATAGCCCTGTCATACGTTATCCCTGAAGTAGAACTTGGACCATAACGGTATTCCCATCCACCAGTTTCGGTGTCCATTACAATAAGGTTGCTATTTCCAGTATTATCGGCCAACCATAATTCATCGTTTGAATCAAAAGTCATGGAAGTAGGTTTAAAAGGTAAATCCTCACCACTAATGCGAATGGCATCGTAATCTCCGTTGGAATTGGAATCAAGTCTGTACAGGCCTGAAAATGAGCAAACAAATATGGTTCCGTCTTCTGCAAAACCAATATCTCCACCTTGGGTTTTATCAAGACCAATTATGTCCCAGTTTGAAAGGATATTGGCATTTTGAGGGTCAATAGTAAAAAGTTTATCACCAGTGGAAAAGTACAACAAGCCATCTTGGTCATTAAACTCCAATCTTGGACCTCCCTTTCCAACGTTCCCTATCGTAGTCCACGTGTCATTTTCAATATCATATCTCATTAAGGGGTAAGGATTACTCTTGCCAATAGAGTACAACATTTTGTTTTGTTGATCTATAGCAGCTGTCCAACTTCCCATGGGCATATCAGAAATAAAGGTATAAGCTCCTGTTAACGGATCCACTTGGAACAAGTCACCTCCACCATTAACGCAGTATAGAAAATCATCTACCATAGGTTTACCACTAGAGGCTTTCTTTCCACTACTTTCGGGAGTATAGGTATAAGTAACAAGACTTGAAACGATATTAACTACAGCTGATGAATACTTAAATCCTTCTTTTCTGCGGATGTATAACTTTTCAAAATAGTTTGGAACTACAAAAGAATGTTCAATTTTGCCTCCAGCAGGAACTCCACTGAAAATTAGATGGTTTAAATTATCTACTGAAACCTCAAAACCTGTTTCTTCTTCCTCCTCTTCATTTAAATACGTGATTTGGTTTCCAACAGAAACCTCTTCGTTATAGGCATAGACATCATACTTAACATTTGCAGTATTGTCATTAATAATGAGTTGTATTTGTTTTTCTGTACTAAACTCAAAACCAGAAGGAATTTGTAGTTCCGTAATTTCCAATTGATCTATAGGTACTTCTACTGGGGTTTCTTGTTCACTTTCTGTATCTGGAACAGAATCATCAAGACTATCTTTTACACATGAGGTGTAGGTCATTGCCATTATAAAACATAATGCAGATAAAACAATTTGGGACGTTTTCATCTTTATAAATATTTGCCGGATGTATTTTCCGAATTTTGATTTAAAGTATTTACTATTTAAGCGTCAATATTTTAATTTTAGATGGTTTACTTCAATGTGTCGGTAAACAGTATCTTTTATTTGTTAAAATAATTTTAGATTTATTTGAACGAAAAAACTTACAAAAACGTATATGTATTCGATAACCGAACATCTTAAGTTGTGAAATCAGAGAAAAGTGATGTGAAAACTAAATCCTTAATATTCACAATCTTAATACTGATTTATTGGTGTTTTTAGACGGAACATGTTCTATACTTATTAAAAAACGCTCCATTTGGAGCGTTTTTTACACAAAAAGATTATTTTTTAATCTTGAAGTTGAGATTCATTTCTGTATCCATTGGAATCTTTATACCAATCTTGATATAGTTCCCCCCCTGATGTTGCCCATTCGTTAAAAAAGTTATAGGCCTGATTTACCGGAACTGATTCTTTTGGGGGTATAAAATTATGTACAATATTTATGGCCCAAGGTAATCCGGAATCGGTGGTAAAATTTCCATCCATATCATGGTTTACTCCTTCAACAGATTTATTATTTACTCCCAAAGAGGTTTTTGGTCTGTTAGGAAGATGAATTTCCCTTCCTCTATCTCTATCAACAATAAGGAATGGATTGAATGGTGCAAGACCCAATTGGGTGGTTGTTATTGGAGTTGTGAATTTTACGATTACGGTCGTGGGCACGTTTACCATTGTTTCATTGTTGTCAAACAGAACGAATACAGCTCTATCTTGGCCTTGTTCTGTTCCATTGGCCGCTACATTGATGTAGCTTTCTGTTAAGACTGTTCCTGTAACCGATTCAATTAAGCTGGGGGCAATATTTTCCATTTCAATACCAAAAGCATTTATCAACCCGGCACCGTCAGAGGTCACCTCAAAATGAATGTCAAGTTGTACGGCCATATTATCCGAATTCAATACGGCAACAAATCTATAATTGATGGCGGTATCATTAAAGTCATAGTCTCCAAGATAAGGCCAAAGGTCTTCAAATGCTACCGTTCCCCATCCATATTTACTGGGTGTAAATTGCTCAAAAGCTTTTTCCGGGTCATCTGGATATTCATCATTGCTATCAGTAATCCCATCTCCATCAGAATCGAGATCTTCGGCATTTTCATCAACAACACTTAGTGTGGCAAGGTCATTTATGGTTCTGCCAAACGTAATACCCGAGGTGGAATTTGGGCCATAGCGATATTCCCAACCTCCGGTTTGCGTATCCATTACAATTAGATTACTGTCACTACTATTGTTGGCAAGCCATAGTTCTTCATTGCTATCAAATGTCATTGAGGTAGGGGAGAAAGGTAAATCCTCTCCGCTTATCCTAATGGCATCGTAGTTACCATTTCCATTGGAGTCTAGCCTGTACAATCCGGAAAAAGAACAAAGAAAAATTGTTCCGTCGGCGGCAAAGTCCAAATCTCCTCCCTGTTCTTTATCCAAGCCAGAAATGTTCCAGTTGGAAATGATGTTGGCATTTTGGGGGTCAATGGTATAGAGCTTACTATTGGTGGAGAAATACAACAGACCATCAGCACCATTATAACTTAACCTAGGTCCGCCTTGTCCAACGTTTCCAACTGTTTCCCATGAGTCATTCACCAAATCGTATTTCATCAATGGATATGGGCTACTTTTTCCTATCGAATATAGTAACATGTTTTGCTTATCAATAGCAGCGGTATAACTTCCCATAGGCATGTCAGATACAAAGGTGTAGGCTCCTGTAACTGGGTCAATTTGAAAAAGTTCTGCGCTACCGTTGACACAATAAAGATAGTCTTCAACTATGCCTTTGCCTACCGAAGTATTTTTTCCAGCTTTGGGAACATGGGTATAGGTTATCCTATTCGAACTTATATCAATTATGGACGATGAGTATTTAATGCCCTCTTTTCTTCTAATATACAATTGTTCATAATAGCTGGGAATCACGACTGAATGTTCTATTTTTCCACCCGATGGTGCTCCGCGAAAAAGAATATGATTAAGATTGTCAACAACTACTTCCGGAGCTGTTTTCTCCTCACCTTCCTCGTTTAAGAATGTAATGTCCTCTCCGTAAACTATTTCGTTATTGTAGGCATAAACGTCGTAGATTACATCATTGGTATTGTCATTTATTTGAATTGAGAGTTCTTTCTCTGTTCCGAATGCAAAACCATTCGGGATTTGTAATTGTGTTATTTCCAATTCTTCCGTGGGAGTTTCAACTTCTCCCTCTATTTCTGAATCAGGATTTAGGCCATCATCTATGGTATCTTTTACGCAGGATGTTGTCATGAGAACAAACATGAAGGCTGAGGATAAAATAATTTGGGACGTTTTCATCTTTATAAATATTTGCTGGATGTATTTTCCGAATTTTGATTAAAAGTATTTACTATTTAAGGGTCAGTACTTTAATTTTAGTTAGTTTACTTCAATGTGTCGATAGACGGTATCTTCTATTAGTTAAAATAATTTCATTTTTTTTTGAACTAAAAAGCTTACCAAAAAAATGTATATATTATTGATGACCGAACACCTTAAGTTGTGAAAGAAGAGAAATCTGTGGTTTTGTGGATAATTGAAAAATGGGAAGAATTACCTGAAGGCCTTTCTTTTTCCCATTAAAAGACCGACAATAAAAAGTAGATACATTAAGGCTATAAAGGTCAGTAATGTAATTCTAAGATGATACTGGGTTGAAATACTAAGATGAAAATAATCTGAAAGTAAAATAAAAGGGAAAAAAGCATAAAAAATAAACAGCCCTATGCTCACCCAATACAGTAAATTGTGTTTTTGAGGATAAGGATTGTCTTCTGATTTTTTTTCTTTGAAATATAGTATAAGGACAAATACCAAAATAATTGAACCTATAGCGTGGGCATAGGTTAATTGCTTGTGCAATGGATTTTGAAAGAAAATATTAATTATATAAGATAGGGAGCATAGATATGTCCCATATTTGATTATCCTTTTTAAGGATTGTTTTTTGATTGTTTTCCAGTAGACCCAATAGAAGAAAAGAAAAGTTACCAGCTGATAAATATTATATATAATCACATTATGCCAATCATACCTATAATCAGAAAAAAACTGAAAATCATTATGGTTTTTAATAAAGTAACCCAAGAGTTCAGTAAAGAAAGTATAGATGATAAGTATGGGAAGGTATTTTAATACCGTATCAAAATACCTTCTATACCTATATACAGCAATAAGCCAAGTAAGTAAATACAAGGGTATATAAAAATGTTCTTTTAAAAATTGAATGAACTCTTGGGTCATGAAATACTAAAAATCGTTATTCGGAGGAGGCCCAGAAGAACCGTGATTCATATTCAAGCTTTGACCCTTAAATAACACTGGTGGCGAAAAACTGGGAGCAAAACTTGCATAGGACTTTTCATTGTTTTTAGAAACATTCCCCATGCCTTTGGCGCCGACCGCGTCTTTAATGAGTTTGGCTTCGCCATCATCACCTATATAAAATCCATAATCCAAATCGTCAATTTTTATAGTTGGTAGTATGAAAATGGAGTTTTGCCTAGGGTGTACCACTTTTTGCCCGTCAGGTAGTTTTTCTTTGTCTGGATAATTGGCAAAATAAAAACGAATTGTGGAAATATCAACTTTGGCATCTTTTGCTTCTTGTTCAATGAATGCAATATACTGTTTGATGGTTTTAAAATCCCACGAGGCATATCTAGCTACTTCAAATTTTTCGTCATCATTTTCTTCCCTTTCATAAGATTTTATAAGCTCTACCCTGTTTCTAGAATAGTTGTCGTACAATTTTTTAGACTCTTCTAAGGAAATAATTTGCTTGGGTGGTTTTACTCTTTCTTGAGGTTCTTCATGTGGTTCTTCATCTTTTTTTGGTTTTTCGTGGCAAGCTCCTAAAATAAGAAGCATTGAACCCAACAGAAGAGTGGTTGCTTTTCTTGCGTTTTTCATTTTGTAAGTGTTTTAGTGTTCATAGTATGGGGAAACTGCACTAAAGATATGTTTTTTCTTCAAAATTAGTGCATAAAAAAACCCTTTGGTGTGACTCAAAGGGTTTTAAAACTATACTGTTTTCAAGGTTTTAGCTATTAAGGATCATTGACTCATGGTCAACAAAAACTCTTCATTGTTTTTGGTTTGCTTTATGCGTTGTTCCATAAACTCCATTGCTTCTACTGGGTTCATGTCCGCCAAATATTTACGCATGATCCACATACGTTGTATGGTGGTTTCATCCAATAAAAGATCATCTCTTCGTGTAGAGGAAGAAATAAGGTCAATGGCTGGGAATATTCTACGGTTAGAAATTCTTCTATCCAACTGCAGTTCCATATTACCGGTACCCTTAAATTCTTCAAAGATTACTTCGTCCATTTTAGAACCAGTCTCTGTTAAAGCTGTAGCGATAATAGAAAGTGACCCACCATTTTCAATATTACGTGCGGCACCAAAGAAACGTTTAGGTTTATGAAGTGCATTGGCATCCACACCACCACTCAATACCTTACCAGAGGCAGGTTGCACGGTGTTGTATGCTCGGGCCAATCGCGTAATGGAATCTAACAGGATAACGACATCATGTCCACATTCTACCAAGCGTTTAGCTTTTTCCAATACAATGTTTGCAACACGTACATGTTCTGTAGCTTCTTTATCAAAAGTAGAAGCAACAACCTCACCACGTACATTACGTTGCATATCTGTAACTTCCTCTGGGCGTTCATCTATAAGAAGGATAATTTGATATACTTCTGGATGGTTCGCAGCAATTGCATTGGCGATATCCTTAAGGAGCATGGTTTTACCCGTTTTTGGTTGGGAGACAATCATACCACGCTGCCCTTTTCCTATTGGTGAAAACAAATCCATTATCCTTGTGGATAATGTACTTTGTCTCTCTGCCAATTTAAATTTTTCTTTTGGGAATAATGGGGTAAGATGTTCAAATGAAACCCTGTCCCTAACCACTTGTGGATCTAATCCGTTTATTTTACTAACCTTAATGAGCGGGAAATACTTTTCTCCCTCTTTAGGTGGCCTAACGTTTCCAAGCACTGTGTCTCCCGTCTTTAGGCCAAACAACCTAATCTGCGATTGGGAAACATAAATATCATCTGGAGAAGATAAATAGTTGTAGTCAGAAGAACGTAAAAAGCCATAACCGTCCTGCATAATATCAAGAACACCTTCGCTTTCAATAATACTGTCAAACTCAAACTCAGGTTCCTTATACCTATTTTTCAAATCCTTATCAAAATTGCTGCTCTTTTTTTCATGGCCGCTATTTCTTTGATGTGGATTATTTCTTCTGTTGTTTTGGGGTTTTTGGCCTCCACCTTGTTTATGCGGCTCTCTTTTATTGGGCTGCGCTACTGGTGTATTTTCTTTTTTCTCAACAGTTTTAGATTCCTCTTTAACCTTTGCAGGTTCAGTAGTAGTTTCAGAAACAGTTTCCTTTGATTCTTTTTTTGGTCTTGGAGCTCTTTCCCTTCTTGGTTTTGGAGCAACTTTTTCTTTAGGAGCTACAGTGCTTTCTTGCACTACTTTTGGGTTGGATGCTTGGACATCAAGTATCTGGTAGACCAAATCCAGTTTTTTTTGAGTCTTAAATTTGGGGACATTGAGGCCTTTTGCAATTTCCTGCAATTCAGGAAGCTTTTTAGCTTTTAGATCTGAAATCTCGAACATTAAGTAATGAATAAATTAAACTTGTATAATGTGTATAATTGAAGTAAAAAGTTATTGGGGGTACTACTATAGGAAAGATTTCCCTGGGTAAGTGCTTCGCTAATAACAACACAAGTATACAAATTATTTTTCAACAATAGGGGTCATTTACCGAAAAGACACTTATTTTTGCCATCCGATATCAATTTAAACAATGATTCAACGAATTCAGACATTTTATTTGGGGTTAGTGGTACTAATTGCTGGTGCATTGCCGTTTGTATTGAATTTATGGGTTGATGGTGATGGTACAAAGTTCTTTGCTAAGAACGAATTGTGGATGAGCATTGTTTTTTATGCCTCGGCAGCTTTGGCCTTGATTTCGATTTTTATGTACAATAACAGACAAAATCAATTTGTGGTAAACAGATTGAATATGATATTGAATCTTTTTTTACTAGGATTTTTCGTTTACCGATCGCTAAACTTATCCGGAGAAAATGTTATTTCTGAGAAGGGTATTGGGATGCTGATTCCTGTATTTTCTATCGTTTTTCTAGTTCTGGCCAACAGAGCTATCAAAAAGGATGAAGATCTTGTAAAATCTGTTGATCGCTTACGTTAAACCTAACATCTTAGTAGTATTAGTGCGAGAAAAACCCGGCCTTGGCCGGGTTTTTTATTTCTTTTGGTCTAAAATCCTTTTGGACTATTGCATTAATGTTTCCTCAGTAAACCCATTACCAAATTTTACATTGGTCATTGTTTGTACAAGATTTGGCTCCTCAGAATAACCTTGTTCACTTGGCATAAAATAGGAACGCTTGGTTGAAATCATTTGTCCATCTATGTCTTCGTATTCATAGTTGGCAATGATTACTGGTTCCTCTACCCCTAGGAATGGCAATGAAAAGAAAAACCTGTCAATTAGTTTGGTTTCTGGATTTACATATAAAATATAGATGTCGTTTTGCTCTTTTCCAGTTATTTCTGGGTCATAGGTTACATGAACTTTATCATACATCTTTCCATTGTATTCCTCTTGCCCCAAATATTTGGCAACGGTACCTTTGTCATTAAGTTTATAAGCCATCGTGAACCAATAGTAATTGGCCCTTCTAAGGAAATCACTAGTACCTACCAATTGAGGATCTTCTGATTTCTCTCCATTCACCAATACTAATGTCTCTTTCCCATCAAAGCATTGAACAACTTCTCCTTCTTTATCGGGCATTACATTGATCTGATGCTGAGAGTACTTTCCGTATGAAGCTTCAGAATTAAAGATGTAACGCTCCGTGGATACATCTGCCTTTCCATTTGATCGATAATCATAAGTGTATTCAACGTCTCCTTTTTTCCATAAATCGTTCCAGCCTCCATGCGTATGTGCAACGGCAGCTAAAACGGTCATGGGTTTGTTGGTGTCATAAACCGGAGCTTTAGAAACTTCTTCTACAGCTTCAATCACAGTTGTTTCTGCTTTCTTAGCTTTCTGCGCACAAGAGGCCAAAAGTAAAAATACAGTAACGGTTAGTAGTTTTAAACTAAGTGTTTTCATGTTGTTTTGAATAATTGTTTGTCCTGTTAGACGCAATCAATGTGAAAATCTTACCATTGAAAAAGATAAACAAGGGGGGAAACTATAAACTAATCCTTTTATTGAATTGGGCAACATTAAAGCCTTGCTGAATTACCGTTTTAAATTCATCACTATTTCCATTGAGCAAAGGATTGGTATGGTTAAAATGTATAAAATGGATTTTTGCCCTTTCGGAAACAGGTAATCCTTCAAAAAGTTTTGTGCTTTCTATCACAAAAGGATGGGGTATTTCAGAAATATCTCTATTGTTGATTTCCTTACCATCATAAAAAGTGGCATCTAAAAAGGCAAAATCTACTTTACGGACTTCTTCAATGATACTTTTCTCCCATTTGGACCATTTGTCAATATCGGGAATAAAAAGTGCCGATTTATTGCTCCCAATGATTTTAAAACCGACGGTTTCCGAGTATTCATCCCTATGTGGAACGGTAAAAGGAATAACACTTAAGTTTGGGGTAAGCTGTATTTTTTTTTCGTTTTCAACTTCTTGAATAAGTATGTTGTTCAATGTTACTAATTGATTCCAAGGGCCATTATTTTCAAGAAACGATTTCATTTTGGGCATTGCATAAACAGAAACTCCTTGGGCACCCACAGCTTCCTTGCCTAAATACATTAGTCCAGTATAATGGCCTATATGTGCATGGGTCAAAAAAATACCATCAGGGGTTTCTTCTTCTTTTTTAGATCGTTCTTTAAGAATTTTTAATTGTGAGGGCATATCTGGAGTTGCCTCAAAAAGAAATGATTTTGAACTTTTATGGTCAACTATACCCAAAGAAACAACCTTACGTTTATGATCAGGATTTTTAAATAAAATGGCGCAACACTCTTTTTTACAACCAATATGGGGGCTGCCACCATCCTGTGCAGTTCCTAGGATATAAAGGGAAACATCTGTGTTTGGTTCAGTAGTATCAAAACCGCCTTTTTTTACTTTTTTTGAACAGGCAATTGCAAAAAATACGAATAGCAATAGAGAACCTTTTACCTTCATGGGTTATCTTTTTTCTAACTCAATCACTTCTAAATCGGATATTTTGTCTCCATCGATCATAAACCTGAGCATGGTTCGTACATGGTGAAATCCATGTTTTCCGCAAGCTCCAGGATTCATGTGCAACAAATCTAATTTTTTGTCACTCATTACCTTTAAAATATGCGAATGGCCACAGATGAATAATTTTGGAGGGTTCGTTTTTATTTCTTCACGTATCCTAACATTGTATTTGTTGGGGTAGCCACCTATATGGGTAATCCATACATCTACTTTTTCGCAAAGAAAACGATTGTGCTCCGGAAACTCTTTCTGTATTACATGGTCATCTATGTTGCCATAAACCCCTCGTAAAGGCTTAATTGCTGCAAGTTTATCCGTTACATCAAGACTTCCAATATCACCGGCATGCCAAATCTCATCAGCCTGTCTTGCGTACTTTAAAATAGCCTCGTCAATGTGTCCATGGGTATCGGAAAGCAATAAAATTCTGGTCATAACGCTAAAAATATGCTAAAAAATAGTGGTTAGATATCTTTTGCGGGGGATTCAAGTATCTTTAATGCCTTAAAATTAAAGAATCCAATTGAGATATTTTATCCGATTTTCTTATTTCGGAAAGGCTTATCATGGATGGCAGAACCAACCAAATGCCATTACAGTTCAAGAAGTGTTGGAAAATGCCCTCTCAACCCTATTGCGAAAAAAAATTGAAGTAGTTGGTGCGGGTAGAACAGATGCAGGTGTTCATGCCAAGGAAATGTTTGCTCATTTTGACTTTGATTTAATTGCAAACAAGGAAGAATTGACCTATCGTCTTAATGCTTTTCTTCCAGATGATGTATCTATTCAAGAAATTGTCCAGGTAAATTTGGATGCACACGCTAGGTTTGATGCTGTTGAGCGTACCTATGAATATTGGATAGTTCAAGAAAAAAACCCTTTTTATTCAGATTCTGCCCATTTTATTAGACAGTCTTTGAATATTGAAGCCATGAACAATGCCGCTTCCTTTTTATTGGAACACACAGATTTTGAATGTTTTTCCAAATCCAATACAGACGTTAAAACGTATAATTGCGATGTTAGGCAAGCGGTTTGGAAAAAAGAAAAAGACAAGTTGATTTTCACTATAAGTGCAGATCGTTTTCTTCGCAACATGGTTAGAGCTGTTGTAGGTACATTACTGGAAGTTGGTACAGCAAAGATGAAACCCGAAGATATCAATACAATAATAATAAGCAAGAATAGGGGAGAAGCAGGAGTTTCTGTCCCTGCAAAAGGATTATATTTGACCAAGGTCTTATACCCAAAAAATATATTTGATGAGTAAGAATGATGAAATAGGAAAAGCTTTTGATTTTGGTCTGTTCAAAAGGATTTTTGCACATACCAAGCCCTATAGAACTATCTTTTGGGTTGTGGCTATCGTTGCCATACTATCTGCTGCTTTTGCTGTTTTAACGCCAATTCTGGTTAGGGATATTATAAATGAGGCTTTGTCCAACAAAGACAGCGATAAACTGGTTTTTGTAGTACTAGCTATGTTAGGGGCACTATTTGGACAGGTATTGTGTCAACTTTCTTTCAATTTTTATGCAAATCTCTTGGGGGAATCGGTCATTAAGGATATTCGTATTAGGCTTTTTCAAAAGATGATGGGCTTTAAAATGACCTATTTTGATAACTCCTCCATTGGTGTTTTGGTCACTAGGGCTGTTGCGGATATGCAACGAATTGGTGAGATTTTTAGCCAAGGTTTTTTTGTTATTGTTGCGGACTTGCTAAAAATGCTTTCTGGAGCGGCGGTAATGATTTACATTAATTGGAAGTTGGCCCTGATTGTTTTTGCTATTTTACCAATAATCCTGATTGCTACACGATTGTTTCAGCAAGCAATGAAAGTTGCTTTTATTGAAGTGCGTGCCCAAGTTTCTAACCTTAACTCCTTTGTGCAAGAAAGAATTGCGGGAATGAAGATCGTTCAACTTTTCAACAGGGAAGAAATTGAAAAAGAGAAATTCAGAAAAATCAATGAAAAACATCAAAATGCTTGGTTAAAAACAGTTTGGTACAATTCCATCTTTTTCCCTATTGCAGAGATTTCCTATTCAATTGGCATTGGTTTGGTGGTTTATTTTGGTGTCATCCAAAACATTGAAAACGTTGGTTTAAATGATACAGGATCCATTTTTGCATTCTTTTTCTTAATGGATTTGTTATTCCGTCCACTTCGCCAGATTGCAGATAAATTCAATACTCTACAAATGGGAATGGTTGCGGCCAACAGAGTATTCAAAATTCTGGATACGGAAAGCCATATTTCTGATGAAGGTACGTTGGAAAACGTTGATGTTAAGGGAAGTATTGAGTTTTCTGATGTTCGTTTTGGTTACGTGGAGAATGAAGAAGTTTTACATGGTATTTCGTTCAATGTTGAAGCAGGGGAGACAGTTGCAATAGTGGGGGCCACGGGTGCCGGAAAATCTACTATTATTAATCTGTTGAATCGCTTTTACGAGATTAATTCTGGAAATATTTTGATTGACGGCCATAACATACGTGACTATTTATTGAAGTCACTTCGCTCTCACATTGCGATTGTACTGCAAGATGTTTTCCTTTTTGCCGATTCAATAGCCAACAATATTTCACTACGTGAAGAATCCGTTGCTTTATCAGAAATTGAAGCAGCGGCCAAGCAAATTGGAGTACATGAATTTATTTCCAGTTTACCAGGAGGCTATCAGTATAATGTAAAGGAACGTGGAACCATGCTTTCCAGTGGCCAAAGGCAATTAATAGCGTTTTTAAGAGCCTACGTGAGCAATCCAAGTATTCTTATTTTGGATGAGGCCACTTCATCCGTAGACACCTACTCAGAGCAGCTGATACAGAAGGCTACCGATAAAATTACTGAAGGAAGAACATCAATTATAATAGCACACCGATTGGCAACCATTAAAAAAGCAGATAAGATTATTGTGATGGATGCTGGAAAAATTGTTGAAACGGGCACTCACCAAGAACTTCTGAAAAATGGAGGATATTATAGTGACTTGTATGAAGCTCAATTTTTGGCTGAAGAAGTTGCCTAGGCTATTTTGGAGCAAGTTTTTCCAATGTTAACTGCCCCGTCATTGTAGTTAATAAGATAATCACAACTCCTAAAGCCAACATTACTAAGGCGAAGAAAATCAAGTAAATAAAACCTCTTGCTAAAGTGCTTAAAAAACCTATTTGGTGTATTCGACTGAGTACAAAAAATTGATATATAAGTATTACCAGAAGGAATATCCAATTGAAAATATCATATCTAACATCAAAAAAACCGAATAAGGGTAAACAAATCAGTATCTGTACAAAAGAGGTTTGCCCCGTAATATAGGCGTTGGCAACCAAATGTTCAGTGTAGTTGAGCTTTTTTTTATCTAAGAATAGGAGCCAGGTCATTAATGCATAAATGGGCATTATGATATAGGAAAGTAACCCTTGATAGTCAAACACAAAATCCATATTTGGTATCTCGGCTTCTGATAAATTGTTGGGTGCCAGTTCCACATCGTATACTTTTCTAAGTACAAAAAATAGGATTCCCGAAAGCGTTATTGCAATAGCGAAATAACTTATGGGATTCATGTATTTTTTTCGTGTTCCTGATATGTACCTTTCAACAACAACTTCTGGCTTAGAGAACAAATGTCTAAACGTTTTAAAAAAGGTGTTGTCCAAGTTGAACACTTGATAGCTTAGATCCTGCCAAACGTTTTTGAAGGACAATCGATTTTTGATGATTTTTGCTCCACAATTTGGACAATAGCTAAAATCCGTCCTTAAGGAATTGTCGCAATTTTTGCAATCCATCTATTCCAAATCTTTTTTGATAAGATCAGTAAGTTCTTCTAGACCTTTATAAGGAACGAACTCGCCATTTTTTATGTAAGAAATCAGACCGGTCTCTTCACTTACCACCAAACAGATAGAATCGGTTTTTTCAGTAATTCCAACCGCAGCACGGTGCCTTAATCCAAAACGCAGGGGAATATCACGGTCGTTGGAAACAGGCAAGATTACCCTGGTAGCTGTAATAAAATTATCCTGAATTATTGCTGCACCATCATGCAAAGGACTGTTCTTATAGAAAATACTCTCTAGAATGGGCTGGGTTATTTCAATATTCATGGTATCTCCAGAAGATCTTACAAAGTCCAAAGAATTGGTGCGTTCAATAACAATAATAGCGCCGGTCTTTGAACTTCCCATTTTTTCGCAAGCTCCAATAACGGCATCTACATTAGTATCTGTGGGCATGGCCTCCTGCTTTAGGAATTTAAAGTGCCGGATAAAATTCCGTTTGGATGCAAAATTAGTGGAACCGATCATCAACAGGAACTTCCTTATTTCTTGCTGAAAAACAATGATCAAGGCAATAAGTCCAATGTTCATGAACCCACCAACCATACTACTGATCATTTTCATCTGCAATAGTTCGGTAAGCTTCCACAGAGCCCAAACAATCACTATACCTATAAAAATATTTATGGCAACGGTACCTTTTACTAATTTGTAGATGTAGTAGAGTAGGGCGGCAACCAATATAATGTCTATGACATCTGTGATTTTAAATTCAAGAAAATTAAGAAAATCCAACCGCGGTGTTTTTGTAAAATTAGCAAAAATAGAAGAACCAAAAATTACTTGGCATTCACATTTAATTCCTGTACAAGTTTAATACATTCCATAGCTTCTTTAACATCATGTGCGCGTAAAATGTTCGCTCCTTTCAATAAGGCGACAGTATGTAAGGCAGAGGTGCCGTTCAAAGCTTCTTTTGGGGAAGATTTTAGAATCTTGTAAATCATGGATTTCCTGCTTAAACCCACTAAAATTGGCACCTCAAAAGTTTTAAACAGGTCTAAGTTGCCAAGGAGCTTATAATTTTGTGCTGTTGTTTTTGCAAACCCGAATCCTGGGTCGATTATAACATCATTGATTTTTTTGGAAGTAGTATCTTTTACTTTTTTTGAAAAATAGATCAGCAAATCTTTGAGCATATCATCATAGGTAGCTTCCTTTTGCATGGATTGCGGAGTCCCTTTTAGGTGCATCATTATATACGGAACTTGACATTCTGCTATTACATTTAGCATATCCCCATCTAAATTCCCTGCCGAAATATCATTTATAATTGCGGCACCCTGCTGTATGCTTTCCAAAGCTACCTTACTTCTAAAAGTGTCTATGGAGATTATGGTTTCTGGAAAGTTGTTAAGTATCAACTCCAAAATGGGGAGCATTCTTTTTAATTCATCATCTTCAGGCACATGTTCTGCACCTGGCCTGGAGCTATAGGCGCCCATATCTATAAACGTTGCTCCATCTGAGAGCATTCTTTCGACTTGTTTAAGAATGGAATGTTCGTCTTTGTACTTTCCACCATCATAAAAGGAATCAGGCGTAAGGTTAAGAATGCCCATTACTTTTGGTGTGCTTAAGTCTATGAGTGCTCCTTTGCAGTTTATGGTCATAAAAAATTCCTGCTTTATTGTGTTTGATTATCTTTGACGAAGTGCTTTAGAGTGCTATTTATTTGGACGAAATTTACGCAAATTAGCAAAAATACATGCAGCAAACCTCCCAACAATATGATGCAGTGATCAATACCTGCAGGGAACTATTTTTAAAAAAGACGCAAGATTACGGTACCGCTTGGCGCATTTTGAGACTTCCCTCGCTGACAGATCAGATTTTTATTAAGGCCCAGCGCATCCGAAGTTTACAGGAAAATGCAGTACGAAAGGTAGATGAAGGGGAGCAGTCCGAATTTATTGGAATAATAAATTATTCCATAATGGCATTGATTCAACTTGAAAAAGGTATTGCAGAGCAACCTGATTTGGATGCTGAAGAAGCTATTCGTCTTTATGATAAAGAAGTTTCTACTACCAAAAGTTTGATGGAAAACAAAAATCATGACTATGGGGAGGCATGGCGAGACATACGTGTAAGTTCGTTAACAGATTTAATTTTACAAAAGTTACTTAGGGTAAAACAAATAGAGGATAATGCCGGAGCTACTTTGGTTAGCGAAGGTATAGATGCCAATTACCAGGATATTATTAATTATGCGGTGTTTGCGTTAATTCATTTAAGCGAGAAATAATGAAGTACTTGGTATGGATTTCTAGAATTATTGTTGGAGTCTTGTTTATAATTAGTGGACTCATAAAATTGAATGACCCTGTTGGTTTTTCTTTTAAGCTTGAAGAATATTTTAGTCAAGGGGTTTTGAATTTGCCTTTTCTAATGCCTTTGGCATTGTCGATTTCCATTTTCGTAGTCATTGTTGAAGTGCTTCTGGGAATACTCTTACTTATTGGTTTCAAACCAAAATTTACGGTTTGGAGCTTATTGTCCATGATAGTGTTCTTTACCTTTTTAACGTTCTATTCGGCCTACTTCAATAAAGTAACGGATTGCGGTTGTTTTGGAGATGCGGTAAAACTAACTCCATGGGAATCTTTTACAAAAGACATTATTTTACTGGTTTTCATACTAATTCTATTTTTTGGAAGAAAACATATCAAATCCATATTTAGTTCCAAAGTCAATTGGATTATTGGAGGAGCATCATTGGTTGCTTGCATTTTGTTTGCCAACCAAGTACTGAATCACCTTCCATCAGTAGATTTTAGGCCTTATAAAATTGGGGCAAATATTCAGGAAGGTATGAGTGTTCCAGATAATGCTCCCAAAGCGGTTTATGAATATGCATGGCGATTTAAAGTAAATGGCGATGACAAGATTGTGGTTACAAACGGAGAATACCCCTCTGTAAATGGTGAGTTTATTGATGTTGAAACTACGGAAATTCAAAAAGGATACGAACCTCCAATCCATGATTTTACTATTGAACAGGACGGACAGGATTTAGCTTCAGAGATTTTGGCAGAGGATAATTTGGTAATGGTCATTGCCTATGATTTGGCCAAAAGCAATAATAATTTTTTCTCTGAAGTTGCTGTAGTTACCGCAAAAGCAAGAGCAAAAGGATATAAGGTTGTGGGTATGTCGGCATCCAGCAATGAAAGAGCGAATAAAGTCAAGCAGAATTATAACTTGGATTTTGACTTTTATTTTACGGATGAGACCACGCTTAAGACCATTGTGCGTTCCAATCCGGCAATACTTGTTTTACGCAAAGGGACAATCATACAAAAAGTACATTATAACGATTTAGATCAACTAAACTTCTAAACATAACACTAAAGAAAAAGCGATAACATGAGAACCAAAATAGTTGCAGGAAATTGGAAAATGAATAAAAACCTAGACGAAACTGAAGTTTTGTTATCAGAACTATCGGCAAAATTACCTGATACTCATGCCGATGTAATTGTAGCCCCAACTTTTGTGAACTTGGTTGCTGCGCAAAGAAACCTGCAATCATCAACAATACAGGTAGCAGCCCAGAACATGCATTTTGCTGAAAATGGTGCCTATACCGGTGAAATTTCCGCAGATATGCTATTGAATATCGAAGTGGATACGGTTATCATTGGACATTCAGAACGCCGATCACTTTTCGGTGAAACAGATGATCTGTTGGCCAAAAAGACAAAAACTGCATTGGAGAAAGGAATGAAGGTTATTTTCTGTTTTGGTGAAGAATTGGAAGATAGGAAATCAGGAAATCATTTTTCTGTTGTGGAAAGCCAGCTAAAAAACGCTCTTTTTAATTTAGATAATGAAGCATGGAGCAAGATTGTTTTGGCTTATGAACCGGTTTGGGCAATTGGTACTGGAGAGACAGCAAGCCCGGAACAAGCCCAAGAAATGCATGCTTTTATAAGAAAAACAATTTCAGAAGCATTTAATGCTTCCGTTGCAGATGGAGTATCCATTTTATATGGTGGTAGCGTAAAACCTGCAAATGCTGAAGAGATATTCTCAAAGCCAGATGTGGATGGCGGTCTTATAGGAGGAGCGTCGTTAAAAGCAGATGATTTTGTTGCCATTATAAAGGCGATTTAATCCTTAATTGTTAGTTTGGTATACCTCGAATACAATTTTAAAATAACCCCTGCCCAACCTGCAACTGATATTTTAATTGCTGAGTTGGGCGAAGCTGGATTTGAGAGTTTTGTGGAGAATGATTCAGGGCTATTGGCGTATGTGCTAAAATCGGATTGGGAGGAAGGAATTTTAAACGATTTGTTCATTTTGCAAAACGGTGATTTTAAAATTACATGGTCCAGTAAAGAGATTGTGCAACAAAACTGGAATGCGGAGTGGGAAAAAAACTTTCATCCCATTAAAGTTGGGGATGAATGCATGGTAAGGGCTCCCTTTCATGATCCGGACAACGTAACATATGATATTGTCATAGAACCTAAAATGAGTTTTGGAACAGGGCATCATGAGACAACCCATATGATGTTACAACATATTTTAGATACAGATTTTGTAGGGAAATCAGTTTTGGATATGGGTTGTGGTACCGGGGTTTTGGCCATTCTTGCTAAAATGAAAGGAGCCAGGTCTGTGGATGCAATTGATATAGATGAATGGTGCTTTTTAAATTCCAAAGAAAACGTTCAACGAAATGACTGTAATGATATTAATGTTTATCAGGGTGATAGCAGTTTGTTAGCTGATAAAAAGTATGATATCATACTTGCTAACATCAACAGAAATATTTTACTTGAGGATATTCCAATTTATGCCAATTGCTTAAATACTGGTGGTATACTTTTCTTAAGTGGCTTTTATCTGGAGGATTTGGATACAATTTCCTCAAAATGTGGTGCATATGGTTTAGAATTTGAAAAAAAACTAGAAAAGAATAATTGGATTTCCACAAAATATGTAAATTAGAATTGATTAATTCCGAAGTTATGGGAATCAAAGAAAAAGTATCAGAAGAACTTCTTTTAGAAGAAGAAACCGTAAAGCAGAGTGAGATTGTGCTTTTTAATGACGAAGTCAATACTTTTGACCATGTTATTGAAACACTAATAGACGTTTGTGATCATACTCCGGAACAGGCGGAGCAATGCTCTTTAATTGTGCATCATAACGGTAAGTGCATCGTAAAGACGGGAGAATATGATGATTTAAAGCCTAGGTGCTCTAAATTACTTCAGGCTGGTCTAAGTGCCGAGATTGTTTAACATATTTAGGAACCAAAAATACAGCTAAGTTTAAAACTTTAGCGCTTCATCTTTGTCCCAAAGTCCCCAATAAGCGCCAACATCACCTTCAGCGCCAACTTTCCAAGATTCATCAAAAGACGAGAAGTAGAATACTTCAATATCATCTTCTTCAGACCATTTTTGAGTGTTCATGAAATATTTTAATGCGTTTTCATGAGAAGGGAAAGCACCTTCTAGACTTGTTCCTTGACTGGGCCATCCGGTTTCAGAAACAATTATCTTTTTGCCATTGGCTACTTTCAACACCCTTTGATACATGTCTTTCATGTACAATAAAGAATAATCCATATCGCAACCTTCCCAAAACGGATAACAATTGGCTAGAATAATATCACAAGCTTCGGTTATTCTTTCACGTTCAGTAAATTCATAATAAGCGTCAACATAACCAACAGGAACATTAGGGGCAGCTTGCTTTACTTGATGCATAAAATCCAATAGTTCATCTTCCGATAAATCTCCCCGTAGCATTACTTCATTACCAACTGCCGCAATATCTACATATCCATCTTTGGCCAATTCAATAAGGTTTTCAATTTCTTGTTTATTTATTTTTGGATCATCACCTAACCAAGCACCTACCATAGTCTTAATTCCAAATTCCCTGGCAATACGTGGAATAGCTTCATTACCTTCCGTACATGAAAAAGAACGAATCCATTTGGTATACGGTTTTATGATTTCCATTCGTCTTCGAATTTGGTCTTCCGTAATCTGATCCCCCGGTTTTTGCCCTTCTATATAAGGACTAAAACATAGTCCATGCATGCCACCTTCTAAAACACGTTTGCATAGGGTTTCTAATTCTTTGGTAGTTTTACCAGCATATTCAAGTGCGGCCAACGCCAAAAACTTTTCTTTTCTAGATGACGACATAATGTTCTGTTATATTGTATAATTAGGTTTATTCAAATTTAGGTTAAAGTTCCCCACTACGTTTTACTAATTCAGGTTTAATTTCTCAATGGATTCATCGTTAGTGGTATGCACTAAAAAACTCCTCTGCAGTTTTTCCTTGTGTAAATCTTAAGGCGCTCCACTTCTTTGGCTCCAGCTGGTATTTCTTCTAGCTTTAAACCCGGATAATCATCGGCTTCTTTCCATCTTTCAATAGTGGAACTAAAAAATGAAGAAGCTGCGGGGTCTGCCTCATAAATAATTAAATCATAAGCCTCTCCCTTATCTCCACCAAAACGAGTAACAACCTGCCATTCGCCTTCTCTTTTATAAGAAGTATTGGTATGATCGGATTGTGGATAATATCTATCATCAGTGGGTCTAACCATTACCCAAATATCTTTTTTATGAGCTTCGGGATAAACTCCCATGGTTAAAATCCTGCAATCCACAGAATCTTTATCTATTGGAGAAACAACTTTTACAGCATTAACGGGTCCGTCAATCTTTAACTTTTTTCCTATGGAGACTTGCTCAATTTGACTATTGTAATTGACTAAATCTGATGAATAACTACCGTAAATCATCATTAAAACACCAAGGACCCCCAGAGGTATTCCTAGTTTAGAACTGCCCCTTTTGCTTGCAATCAGTGCAATTAAGATACATAAAACTCCTATTATTAGTATTACTATTTTGGTTGACATTTTATTGTTTTTTTAGTTATAAAAATTCACTTAACAATGCAACATTGTTATAGCACACCTCTTCTTTCTTCTAATTGAGCTTTAATATCTTTTGCTCTTTCTTCAGACAGGCCGTATTTCCACATAATCCAAATAGCCAAAGCTGCTGTTACTACGGGTATAACTATATCGGCGATTCTTAGCTTTGTTAGAGTATCGACCGACTGAGTGGCTGCGTTACCGTCAAATCCTATTACTTTTAATACTAGGCCCCCTAAAACTAGAGCCAATCCTTGTCCAAGTTTTACAACCCACCAATAAAGTGCGCCAAATGTACCTTCCTTCCTTGGCATTCCATTAACCAATTCATCTAAATCACAAACATCGGCGGTCATGCTCATCATTAGGGTGAATAAACTTCCTAAACCAAATGACATTAAAGGTATTGGAACAAAAGAAAGCCAAATATTATCAGGAGTAAAAGCCCACCACTTCATGGCATATCCAACTATTGAAAGGGCCGTTGAAATGAGAAAAGCATTCTTTTTACCCCATTTTTCAGCCATTTTTGAAACAATTGGAATCACTAAAAATGCTGAAACCAACGCTCCTACAGAACTAAACCAAGCAGGCCAAGTCGAAGTGGCTTCATAACTTCCATTAAAAATATAAAAAACGAAAATAAAAAAACTAAAAGACGCCACGATTTGGTAACCATTGAAGACTAAAAAAGTAGCACCACACAATTTCATAAAAGGTTTATTCTTTACAGCTTCTTTTATACTGATGAATAAATCTTTCAAATTGCTAAATATTGAAGTAAAGGTTAATTTTTTCCTGTTTCCCATATGAGAAGCGTCGATACCTCTGCAAAAAAATGCTGGCAAAAGACCTAGGAGCAAACAAGCTACACCAACATAAATTGCCATAGTTCTTACACCCTCTGCTTGATTGCTAAAAATATCGGGGTCGGCAATAATGACCCAAAACCAAGGCACAATTACCCAAGCCAATAGACCAACTGTTTGTGAAAATGCCATTAAGCGTGTACGTTCATTATAATCAGAAGTCATTTCATAGCCTAAACCAACCAATGGTGTGGCAAACATGGTATTTCCAATAAGAAAAACCATGGACATAATTAGAAAGTACCAAAAATTATAGTCCGAAGAATTGTTTTCATCAAGTTGCCAAAGCAGCACAAAAGTAATGGCGCTTAAAATACCTCCAACCAAAATATATGGTCTCCTTCGACCCCATTTTGAACTTGTGTTATCAGAAATAAAACCCATGATCGGATCGGTGATTGCATCAAAAAAGCGTGGCAATCCTCCTAGAAGTCCAGCTAAAAATGGATCCATTCCAAAAGCAGTTAGTAGGAAGAACATAAAGAAGCCTAATGCTCCAGGGTATAAGTTCAAAACCAAATGACCTGCACCGAATGCTGCTTTTTGTCCAAAAGGGACTCTATCTTTTTTGGCTGTTTTTACAATTGACATAATGATCGTGTTTTAGTTAGTTTTATTCGGTTTTTTTACCACCACGGTTTGTATGGCCTGAGCACTTATTTGAATTGTGCTAGAGCTTTCACCCAGTGATAGTTGTATTTGCTTTGATTCTAGCCCTTGGTTTAATAGGATTACAGCAATTGACCCATCTGGATTTTGTGCTGCTGTAACCATTAAAGAATCATCAGAATTTTCAAATCCTATGCGCATCGCGCCCGGTCGTATATATTTACTAAAATGGGCTAGGGTGTAGTAGATTGGCGTAAAGTATATTTCGTCCTTTTCTGGATCTACAATTACGGGAGCTACGCACCAGTTTTTGAACCAGTTAGGACCTCCTTGTGTGTCTAGCACCATGTTCCAATCTATCCAACCATCTACCCAATTATTAAGACAACCAATAATGTCACGGGCGTATCTGTAGACAGGGGCGTATTTTGGATGAAGGTATTTTTCATGTTCTGGAGCCCAATCCCATCCCCAGTCCGTTGCTTCTTTAGACCAATACCATTGATCATCTTTCCATTTAGGAACTTCTGCATCAACACATGCTTCCGATTGTATTAGGTGTTTTGTGGGAGCAGCATTATGCGCAAATTGTAAGGACTCGGGAAACCAATCATAGGTGCTTGCATACCAATGTATTGCGGTTCCATCAAAGTACTTGGAAGAGGCTTCATCCTGGAACATAACCTTCACCCATTCTTCTAACTCTTCACCCCGATTTTGATCATAACCCAATATTTTTACATCATGTCCATCGGTTTCTAACTTAGGACCTAAATGATATTTTACAAAATCTGTCATTTCTTGGGGGCTGTAATGCATGCTCTCCCAATTATTATTGTTGCCCAGTGGTTCGTTTTCTACCGTAAAGCCCCAAATATCAATATCTTCAAGCTTATAGGCATCTATGTATTTGGAAAAGAATAAAGCCCAAGTGTCATAGTATTCCGGTAATAATTTACCACCGCGCCAGTCGTTGTTGTCCTTCATCCATGGTGGCGCAGACCAGGGAGAAGCCAATATTTTAAAGCCATCTTTGGACGCATCCATGGCCTCTTTAATAAATGGAATAATATCATCTCGATCTTCATCAATAGAGAAGTGCTTTAATTCTTTATCTCTTTCAACGGGGGCATAAGAGTAATTACTTACTGAGAAGTCGCAAGAGTTCATGTGAGTCCTTGTCAGAGAGTATTGGGCTCCATCGTTTCCAAAGTAAGCATCGATGATTTTTTTGCGATTTTCTTTGCTCAATTGATTCAACAAATAAGCAGAAGCTTCGGTAAATGAACCACCAAACCCTGTAATGCTCTGAAATTTTTGCTCTGGCAGCAGCTTTATTTGAGAAGCAATTCCTTCTCGAGCTATTTCGGTTATGGGACTTAACTTATTTCCATCTGCTGAAGTTTCATAAACTTCAACTTCTAATTTATTCTCTACGGTACAAGCACTGAGTATTACGGTCAAGGTCAATGTGATATTTAATTTGTTAAACGTTCTCATCTTAATGCATAATAGCTTGTTCTTTTTTGGTGGGAGGAACCAAAACATCTTTCATCAAAGCATCTTTATCTCCTTTGTATGTTTTGGTGATGGGATTACCATTTCTGGTTAATCCACTAAAAGTCCCTTTGTCAACCAAATCCCACAAGGCGTATTTTGCTTGTCCATCTATGGTGATCAAGCCAAAGTGATTTTCAGAACCATGTACGTTTTGAGCATCTTTCCATTGCTCATTAAAAGCTTCAAAATAAAAACAGGATATACCTTCTGTATTGGTCCAATTGCGCATATGGTTGTAATATGCTGCTTCTTTGTATTCATCTGTTGCTTTTGAGCCAGTTGGTCCATAATGACCGTTGGAGACCGTTGCCCAACCCGTCTCGCCAATGTGAATGGGTTTGTCTACACCAACACTTTTTGCATAATCTGATACTGCTTTATACTGAGACATGGCAAATTCTTTTGCGCGAAGCATGGCAGCATCAATTTTTTCAATATCTGAAAGCTGTTCTTCTTCTTCAGGTATACCCCAAAACTCTGGATTGTAGTGTGAGTTGTGATAGGCGTAGGTATGCATTGAGATATAGTCTACCGCCCTAATCAAGTTTTCAAGATCTTCAGTATGATAGCTTTCATCTCCACCTCCCCAAGAGGCAAAATCATCGGAACTGGTAATCCATAAATCTTTTGGTAGTTCTCCAATTTTCTTTAACCCTTGAAGATGATTTACCCATTTTAAGATAACACTGGGCTGTACATAATAACTGGTCGCCCATTTTACCATAGCTTCATTGCCTACAGCTATGATTTTTACAATATCTGGATATTGATTTGCCAATGCTACAGCTCTGGCAATTTCACCTTCGTTTTGTTCGCTTTCTACATCATGATCTGGCGCTTCCCCTGTCCAGGCATTTTTGCAGTCTATCCATGCGCCCAACATTACATACATTTCAAAGTTTGAATCCTCAATCTTCAATTCACCAATGGCTTTTAATAAATTGGAGGCCTGTTGAAGCTGAACGTTATACGTTCTTAAGACTTTAATGCCCATTGCGGATAGTATCTTCAAATCATCTTTAAGCTCATTAATTGTAGGTTGAACGTCGCGTGTTGCTTCTCTATAACCTCCATATGATATGGCCAAGTAATCAGGATTTCCTAGAATATCTTTAGCTGTCACTTCTTTTATTGTTTGGGGTTGATTTTCTTCTGTTTTGGATGATCTCTCTTTACAGGAATGGCTTACTGTTAAAACCATTGCCGCAGCTATTATTTTTACTATTGATTTCATAGCATTGTTGTTTGCTTTTTTTCTAATTGTTCTCTATGAATCTAGATGCTTCATTTGTTCTTTTTTTTGAAATATCATTATCGTAAACCAAATCCATATGAAAACAGAGGTGTAATGGAATCATCCCAAAAATTTGGACCATATTTTCCTTTATAATCCTCTTCTGACTTTGGCCAAGAATGCGGTAATTTTCCTTTGAAGCTGTAATCTCCAAATAACACCTCGGCAACTCCTCCTCCTTCAGATCCTATAAGCCAAGCTGCAATGAATGCATCTGATTGTTCAATTTGTTTGGTGGTAACCAATGGACGACCGGAAATGAGTAATACCACTGTAGGTACACCTTTATTTGTGTAGTTGCTGACATAATTCTGGTGAGCTTCGGTCAATGTTATTTCATACGCATCTATCTCACCACCAATATCCCCAAAAGATTCAGCATAAGGGGTTTCACCAACAACAATGATCGCAATATCCGCATCATCATGATTTCCTGTAGCATCAGCATCATAAACAACATTGCCCTTCGCCATTTTTTTTATTCCTTGTAGAATGGTCGTGGCGCCTGCATAGTTTTCTGTGGAACCTTGCCAGTTTATGGTCCAACCTCCAGATTGTAAACCAGAATTATTGGCGTGTTCACCAACTACAACAATCTTATTCAAGTTCTTATCTAGCGGAAGCGTGTTTTTGTTGTTTTTTAGCAAGACCAACGACTCTCTAACAGCTTGTCTTGCAACATCCCTATGTTCTTGAATTCCTATTTTTTCTATTAATGTTGAATCGGGAAAAGGGTTTTCGAAAAGACCTAGCCTATATTTTTGTCGCAAGACACGACGCACAGCATCATCAATTCGATTTTGCGATACATAACCACTTTCAATACCACTTTTTAATCCTTCAAGATACATATCCAAGTCGCCTTCCACGGCCATTATCACATCTACACCAGCATTGATAACATCATTCTCGCCAAACCGTGAATACCCTTTCCAATCAGACACCATGATGCCATCAAACTTCATGGCACCTTTAAGCATGTCCGTAATTAGTTTTTTATGGGCATGCATTGGTTTGCCAGACATAGAATTGAATGACGCCATTACGGAACCAACTCCTTCATCAACAGCAACAATGTAAGGAGGTAACAATCGTTCTTGCACTTGCTGAGAGTTTAAAGAAGCTTCGCCACCTTCAACCCCAGAATCCGTGGCACCATCACCAATAAAGTGCTTAGCCGTTGCCATTACCGTATGCTTGTCTAAAAGATTCCCTTGAAGCCCTTTAACAGAAGCTCTTGTCAATACTTCGGTTAACTTGGTGCTTTCAGAGAAAGCTTCATAAACTCTGCCCCATTTCTCATTGTATGGTATAGCTATACAAGGTGAGAAAACCCAGGTAAAACCTGTTGCTTGTGCTTCTATTGCTGTTATTCTGGCGGCTTGCTCTACAAGCTCTGCGTTTCTGGTAGCCCCTAGACCAATGTTATGTGGAAAAATTGTGGCTCCTTCATAAGTGTTTTGACCATGTATTGCATCGACACCAAATAATAATGGAATTCCCAATCTAGTGGACAGTGCTAGCTCCTGTAACTTTGTGAATTTGGCTTGCCATTCGGCAGCGCCATTACCAGGTAAAGGTCCTTGAGTGTGAATAACTGAACCAATAAATTTATTGGCAATATCACTCTCGTCAGAAAGATCATCAAAATGCCTAACCTGTGTCATCTGACCAATTTTTTCTTCCATGGTCATTAATGCCAATAAGGAATCTATTTTTTGTTCTATAATGATATCAGCGCTATTCTCTTTGTCCATCTGCTGTTCTTTACAAGATGATAAGCAGCAGATACCAATTATCAGTAGTTTGATATTAATGGCTAAAGATTTTAAACTCATCTTAAACTGCTTCTTTGACTTGACGGTAACCTTTGTGGTTAAATCAGTGTTTTATTCTCTATGGAATCCAACTTTATTAAAAAAGGCTAGCAAAAAAAATTGCTTGATGCTAGCCTTTTTTCTCTATTCATAGTTGGAATGCTTTTTTATTCAAGAATTACATCGTCTATATAATAAGTTTCTGTAGTACTTGTTGGGTCATTTCCAGGGTCAAAATCAGGAATTATAACAATAGCGTTATAAATATTTGGATTAAAGCCTGGGTCACCTGATGTAACAGCATTAAAATCAAAAGTTAATTCTACCCATTCATTTGCATTGGTTACGGATTGGTCTATACTAAAATTAGGACCATCAGGTCTTGTTTGTAGCTCAAACCGAAATACTACATTTGGTTTTGTAGAATACACCTTCACCTTAAATGTTCTTGTTGTGGTCAAATCCAATGGCGTAGCAAAAACGTTTTCCATGCCTCCATAAAACTCTGTTCCTGAAGGCTTGTTAAATGTGTAAACGTTAGCTGAAGTATTGATTCCCCCTGAAACGGTATTAGAAGTAATAGAACCGTTGACACTTGCTGGCTCAAAAACACCTCCAAACTCTTCTCCACCTTCAAAATCTGCTGGGAGCGAAGACAATGGTGTAGGACCACTAACAGGCGTACCATAGACCATAAGATCATCGAAATAGTACGTACTGCCATCGGCCACGTTGAAGTTGAAGAAAATCACCATCTTATCGAACTGTGGCGTCGGTGTCGCATCAAAATCAAAGGTCAGTTCTTCCCAATCGTTGGTGACACTCGTGGTCGCCAGAACCTCCGCAAAGTTGCCGGAATTGCCGATCTCTTCCAATTTCAGCAATACTGGGGTATTCGGAACAGGGGACCAAACCTTCATTCTTAAACCTTCGACCGCGTTAAAGTCCAACTTGGCGGCCAGATCGATTTGGATATTATCGAATGGGGAATTGTTTGCCCTTACCACTTGACCTACTTTACACGAGGTGTTCACCGGACCGTCAAAGTCTGGGTTATCAATCCATGTGAAAGAAGCATTGTCCTCTATCACGGCAGGTGTGTTGGTCTGCCAGGTAATGTTCAAATCTGCAGCAGCTGTGGATTCTCCGGTTTCGGGAACACAAGCACCCCCGCTAGGTGTACCATAGACCATCAGATCATCAAAATAGTAGGTACTGCCATCGGCCACGTTGAAGTTGAAGAAGATCACCATCTTATCGAACTGTGGCGTAGGTGTGGAAGGAAAATCGAAAGTAAGTTCTTCCCAATCACTCGTTACACTGGTTGTAGCTGTTACTTCAACAAAGTTGCCAGAATTCCCGATCTCTTCCAATTTTAGCAATATTGGGGTATTCGGAACTGGTGACCAAACCTTCATCTTTAATCCCTCGACCGCGTTAAAGTCCAACTTAGCGGCAAGGTCGATTTGAATGTTGTCGAACGGGGAATTGTTTGCCCTTACCACTTGACCTACTTTACACGAGGTGTTCACCGGACCGTCAAAGTCTGGGTTATCAATCCATGTGAAAGAAGCATTGTCCTCTATCACGGCCGGTGTGTTGGTCTGCCAGGTAATGTTCAAATCTGCAGCAGCTATGGATTCTTCGGTTTCGGGGGTACAGGTTCCGCCACCACCTGGGGTGCCATAGACCATCAGATCATCAAAATAGTAGGTACTGCCATCGGCCACGTTGAAGTTGAAGAAGATCACCATCTTATCGAACTGTGGCGTAGGTGTGGAAGGAAAATCGAAAGTAAGTTCTTCCCAATCACTCGTTACACTGGTTGTAGCTGTTACTTCAACAAAGTTGCCAGAATTCCCGATCTCTTCCAATTTCAATAAAATTGGGGTGTTGGGAACAGGGGACCATACTTTCATTCGTAGTCCCTCAACTGCATTGAAGTCGAATTTATCGGCCAAATCGATTTGAAGGTTGTCAAATGGAGAGTTGTTGGCCCTTGTTACCTGTCCAACTTTGCATGAGGTGTTCACCGGACCGTCAAAGTCAGGATTGTCCACCCAAGCAAAAGTTACATTATCCTCTGTCACGGCGGGTGTATTGGTCTGCCAGGTGATGTTCAGGTCTGTTGCGGAAATAGATTCTTCCGTTTCCGCTGTGCAGGTTCCATTGCCGATACCGGCTCCTATCTGTTCAATGTTATCTACAAAGAAAGTACCCTCAACTCCTGGGTTTGTATTGAAGCCAATGAACAATATCAATTTACCGTATTGACCATCTGGAACAATAGGTTGGCCGTTTTGGGAATCACCTTCAATAAAGCTGGCTACTGCATCAGTGGCAAAGTCAAAACTTAAAGTTTCCCACCCTGAACCGGTATGGGTAGCCCCGACCTCTGCATCACGCGCTCCATCTGCACCATCCTCAAACTTGATCAAAACAGCAATTTCTGTGGATGCGAATAACTCCAATTGAATAGTCTTGTTAGCACCACTAAAGTCCACTGCTGGTCCTAAAGGGAATTGCACATTTTGGAATTGACCACCACCGGTTACCATTTGTCCAACATTGGTGTCGTTTCCATTGCCATTTTCGGGGTTAGTCTCTACTGTAAATCCAATGTTGTCACCTACAATGATATCATAATCCACATCGGTGCCATCAAAATCAATGGGCAATGTGAGCGGCGTAGGTGGATCAGGTATTGAAATAGTCAGTTCATCTTCAAAAGTACTTGAAGCGCCAGCAACATTAGATGCTGTAAGCGTTACAGTATATGTACCGGAAGTATAGGTTTTTATAGGATTTATCTCAGTAGATGAAGTGCCATCTCCAAAGTCCCATAGATAGGTTCTAGCTTTTTCTGAGATATTAAGAAATGTTACCGTACCGGTATCTTCATTAAGAGTAAAAGAGAAACTCGAAATAACTTCCGGTAGTAAAGCGTCATCTTCTTCACATCCTAAAAAGGATATGGCCAAGATTAATATTGAAATTATCTTGATATTTTTGAGTAATAGTTTCATTGTCTTTTTCGTTTTAGTTAGTTTAATCAGCGTTATTTTTATATACCCTTATGTAGTCCACTATCATGGTTTGAGGAAATTCGGTTTCAGCATTTGGTGAGCCTACAAAAGTGCCTCCGACTGCAAGGTTCATTAGAATGTAGAATGGTTTGTTAAAAACCCAAGGTCCTGTTACATCCTCTGGCGTAATCTGATTGTACAATACATCATCTACATAAAAGTTTACATATTCAGGGCCCCATTCAACACCAAAAATGTGGAAGCCGGTATCAAAGCGATCGTTCTGTAAAGTATATTCTTTGGATATGGCTTCTCCGCCGGAGTATCCTGGCCCATGTACACTACCTATTAATACGGTAGGGTTTTGCCCTCTATACTCCATGATATCGATTTCCCCGGCTCCTGGCCATGGATTTTCGTCTATGTCAGCACCAAGCATCCAAAAAGCAGGCCAGATACCTTGTCCAAAAGGTAAACGGATACGCGCTTCAAAACGACCATACTGTTGCTCAAATTTATCTTTTGTCAATAACCTTGCGGATGTATATTCAGAACCTTGAAAAGATTCTTGTTGTGCAGTAATCAACAGTACCCCATTTTGTATGGTTATATTTTCTGGACGGTCTGTGTAGTATTGTAATTCTTGGTTGCCCCATCCATCTATACCATTACCAATATCGAAGCCCCAAACTTGGTCGTTGGGTGCACCATCGTTGTCAAAATTCTCGTCTAAAACTAAATTTGTAAATGTAGCCACTGTCTGTGTTTCATCTGTTTCACAACCGGAGACGCTCATTACAATTACCCCAAGGCATGTTAGCGCTACCGATTGTATTGTTTTAATTTGCATATATTTCATAATCATTTTTTTCGATTTTCAAGAGCCAATTATTCCGTGTAGAAGTAAATGTTGTCAAATAGGAAGTTTGGTCCTCCTGTAAGTATAAGTGCACCCAAGTTGTTTTTCTGGGTAGCAAGGTCACCCCCCAAGGGTACCTCGAACGATGTCCATTGACCAACGGTGAATCCTGTCAGGTCAAACCTAAAATCCACATCATCACCCTGTGGTAAACCATTGTCGGTATTGGTCTCTAACTCCTGGTTGCCCCCAATATCCCTAATTTGAATCCCGACCTCAACTCCGGCGCTCTGCACATAAACATCTACATGCAAAAATGTTAGTCCTGAGGCATCTACTGTATTTTCGAATACAATACCAGTAAAATTATTATTGGTATAGGCCAACACAAAGTCGTCATTATTGTTGGTAATGGATGTTTCTGTGGTAGACCCTCCAAATCCAGGAGCAAAATTGCTATTGGTATCCGGTGTATATGCTTCGCTGAAAATTGATTTTACGTTGGCTGCTGGCCGTGCTGGGGGCGGAGCAAAAGCTAAACTACCGGCAGAAGTAACTTCCAGAGATCCGTCTGCCAATACTCCTCCCAATAAAGCTGTTATTTCTGCAGTTCCCTCACCTACAACAGATACTTCACCTAATTCACTCACTCTGGCAACTTCAATATCTGAAGAGCTAAAATTGAAATAAGATGGTGCTGCTATAACGGTTTGGTTGACACCAGTATCCAAGTTAAAAGTTTGTGTAAGACCGTTTACTATAAGATTAGAACCAGTAAAGGCTTGTTGTACAACATCCATCCCGTTTAAAATAGCAGGACTTGGTTGAGCCAAAGTGCCCAATTTTTCAAACCGCAACTCATCAATCCAAAAAGTAAACCCAAAACCATTGGTAGTTTGTGTCCCCGCCGAGAAAAAAAACATTCCCCTTTCCTGTACCAATTTTGATGGATCTGGAATAGGAATGATAACTTTTCGCCAATCGGTGGATAAGCGTATGTTCTGGGCGGTTACCGCAAATTTGTTTTGACCAAAATCAGTTCCAAAGCCTACTTCCCCTATGGTAGCGGTAGTAGAACCTTTAACATAGAAGGTCAAGGCATCAAAACCTGTTAAATCTCTACCGAGGCCACGATCCAGGAAAATACCTCCAATAAATCCTCCATCGGGGTCATCTGGAGCCGGCACATCAATTCGTATGGAAGATGACCCATCAAAAGCCACGTTATCATCAGTACCAAAGCCTTCGGGATTAGCACCTTCATTTGGATCAAAAGAATCAAAGAATTCATCCGTAAGTCCTACAGGAGCATCTGTAAAAATATCCCCATTAGCAGAAAATGTGGCAAATTCCACATCATCTGAAAATTCTCTTTCACAACTGCTGAAAAGAGCAATGCCCAAAGTCAGAAGAAGTATAAAATGTATGTTAGTATATTTTTTATTTTTCATTTTTCAATCTTTTTATTTCCCGATATTGATATGTACGTAAGTCATAATCTCCCACTCGTTACCATTACCAAATCCAACTGGACTTATAATAGGTTCTTGTGAAAAAGTGTTGGGCGGTACCGCGTTTGGTAAATAACGTGGTGAAAACTCATTTAATGACCTCCATGTACCACGGATTCCTATTTGTGTACTTGGCAAAATAAACCAGTCTGGTTTGCCAAGGGTAGTAGAGATATCCAGCATCAATTGTACTGGGTATGTTAAGTTAAAATCTCGATGGTAATCAAAAGGTCCCCAATCGTTAATTTTTTGGGTATACTGTACTTTCCAGTTGTTATAAATCATTCTTACATCTCCACCAAAACGCTTTATCAATCGTTCACTGTCTCCATTAGCTTGCCCGTTGCCATAGTAGAAATTTCCAATTAGACCGAAATCCGAACCAAGTTTGGATACCATTCTAGAATGGACTTCCCATAAATCTTCAGCGGGAACCGAATTTGGGAAAGCAAAGAAGGACCTGTCGGCGTTGAAACCGATATATGAATCAACTGTTGTAGGAAGGTGGCGGTATACAAAACCAAGATTCATTGCGAATTTGGCATCCTCTGATCTGTCGTTATCCCACTCGTACATCCAAGTACCTGGGGTAGGGTCGAAAGTTAAGAGAATCTCACCGGCAGTTGTCTCTCTGTTACCTCGAACGGAAAAGGGATCATCAAGATTGTTCCTTAGGCGTCCTGGGGCTTGTACATCTTGAGGCATGGCATCCACCAATGGTTTTTGCCACATGAAATTAGGAGCAATCTGAAAATTTCCTGCTGCGATGGTAAATCCAGAGAATACACTGGTTACGTTACCACTCCCTGTATCCCTTAATTTCCAACCGGTAAAGGTCATGGTTTGATCGGCGCCACCATTGGCAATTAAACCCATAGCTGCCGCTTGACCGTACCAATTGAATTTTCCACCTTCATAGGTGACCTTAACTTTACCACCCCAGTTATCGTTTGCCTGAATTCGATCTTCAAAAACGACATAGTTTCCAGGAGTACCTCTAACATCTTGAAATGAAGTGCCGTTCAATGGGCTTCCTGCCCAAATTCCTCCCATCATAATTCCAAATTTGCCGAACTCCCTTTCAATAGCCAATGTGGCCCTTTCGGTCGGCCAAAATGGGATTACACCACTTCGTACTTGATTTGCATCCAAGACCCGACGTCCATTTTCATCAAAAACCAGATTGGTTTCAAAGTCTCTATGGTAAATACCGGTAACATCAAACTTCCCAATATGTTTTTTGTACTTGAAAAGCATGGTAGGATTTGCGCCCCACCATAATTGAGGACCAATAGCGGCCTTTAGTCCTTTTAAAGGGCCCTTACCGTCAATTTCCATTCCTAATATTTCACCATTGTAAATATCTAGGTTAGGGCCATAGTTGGCTTCTGGATACAATCCGAAAAAGTCACCTTCATAACCCCAATGATAATGACCTGTTCTATAGAAACCTTTTAAATCAAATTCTTTAGCATTCCATTCAAACTCTGCTTGATATACCCGAATTCTATTTACATCCGAAACAATTACGTCCCCTTGGTCAGTACTCACATCAATAGGACGGGAGTTATTCTCATAAAAAATCTCATTGATTGGGTTTCGCGCCACATTACCAACAACATTCATATTTACCTCTGCCCTCATGTTAGGTGCAGGGTTTCCTTCTACTCCAATAAAATACGACTGCATGTGATCGAACCCTAACTGATTTGGAAAGGTGTTTGGGTCGTCCGGGTCAGGAGTATCCGGTGTCGTAATTAAACTACCTCCTGTACTGAAGGTTGAGAACTTTGCTTGAAGGTTGCTGATGCGAAGCAGATTACTTTGCTCTCCATTTAATGCTGCTTTGTCACCCCGTGCCTTAAGCACAGCATCCATTAACTGTATGTTCTTAAAATGATTGTTTACAAAATCCAGATTTACACCTTCTTCATATGGATTTAATTGATGCGCATCCTTTAATGCGTAATACGCTGCGCGTGGATAAAGGTCGTATAGACCTCTAGGGTTGGTAGCACCTTTGGCACAAATTCCAAACCATTCCTCGTTCATGTTATTTGCTCCTGGGGCGGCGAGGTCTCTCGCATATCCACCATTGGACCAAGAAGCATTGTTGTCATGTACATCGGCATTTTTTCTATCATCAAAACCGAATTTCCACCAACCATCACTAAATTGGAAAGTGAAACCACCAATTGAATTGTCGGCTTTTCCTAGACCCGCCGCATTTTGATAGATCTCTTTCCAGTTTTCTACCATATAGTATGCCTGCGAATATTGATCTTCTTTGTTTTCTATAGCATTGAAAGCATCAGCTCCAAACTCTGTAAACATTACGGGTTTGTTGAGTTTTTCTTTTACGACTTTGAACATATCTCCGAAAGAAGCTCCCCGATAGGTGTTGGTTCCATAGATATCCACATCTTTACATTCTTCTGCAACGATATCAATGAACAGCACGTCACCATTACAAATGGCGACTGGGTGCGAAGAATCCATAGCCTTCATTTTTTTTGCAGCTTCATTCATCAATCGATACATAGGTCTTCCTCGACTTTCACCTATAAAATTTATTCGTCCTTCATCGTCTGGAAAATCTTCTGTTTCCGCTCCTGCCCAGAATAACCCATAGTTGTTTTCATTACCTAATAGGTAAAGAAGAAGTCCAGGAGTGTCCTTATAACCATTTACCAACTCTTCCATTTCAGTCATTAAAAACTCTGAAGTAGTAGGGTCGTCATAAATAGTTACAGGGGTCCAAACGCCATTCAATGTAAGGCCATAGCGTCCAAAAGAATGGTTGAGCATTGTATAGATGCCATAGTTTTCGTAGATATACTGTATCCATTTTGCAGGGACACCTGTATATTGACGAATAACGTTGACACCCATGTTCTTTAACAGGGACATTTCTGTGTCCAGTCCCGCTTTGATAATGTCATCTGGTTTTTTCCAGAATGCAGCGTTAACTGTGTTGGTGCCAATTGGAATGTAATCCCAATTCATCCCATTCATCATAAAATCCTTTCCATTGACCACCAATTTCATTCCCTCATCATTGCTTACAACAGAAACCTTATCGGCTTGGGCGTAGATACCAGTTGTAAACAATAGGAGCAGTAATCTCAGTAAATTGTTTTTCATAGTAATGTTTAGTTTTAGTTTGATGTTCGCTAAAAAGAAAATGATATATGCTGTTTCAGTGAAACAAAAATTTTGAAGAGTTGGGGAACTTTCTGTTTTTTGCGAACGGTTAAACTTATCTTAAAAAAATAGGAAGGCCTTAAAAATTACCTCAACAAAAAACATACATGACAAAAAAAATGGCAATTTTTTACGAAATTGATAAAACCTCTTATTTTAAAGGGCCTCAGAAGCAAAGCGGAAGTTTCCAATTTTGGTTAAATTCCAGTTTGTATAGGTATTGTTGAGGTACTATTGGAAAGTTGTAGAGTAATTTACAGTTTAAGGATGTAGTTTACCAAGTTGTCATCATGGGTTAAGTCCATTTTTTTGCGGAGTCTGTACCTTTTTATCTCCACACTTCTTGGTGAAATGTTCAATAAAGGAGCTATTTCTTTTGAGGATAAGTTTAAACGGAGATAAGCGCATAACCTAATATCGTTAGGAGATAGATTGGGATGCGATTTCTTTAACTTCTTCAAAAATTTTCTGTCAGCATTGTTAAAAGCTTCTTTAAATAATTCCCAATCATCATTTTGATTTAGGCTTTTATCAATAATAGTAATGATTGGCTTAACGGAATTTTTGTCTTCTATATTAGATACGAGCTGTTCTTTGACCTTGGATAACAATTCATTCTTTTTGATGATACTTAAAGTTGAAGCGGCCAATTCGTTGCTTTTACTTCTGAATTCTTCTTTAAGCTGTTCATTTTTGATCTTTATAATTTCCTTATCGTTTTGAGCTTGGGCCAGTTCCATGTCCCGTTTGTTCTTTTCAATAAGCTTTTGTTGTCGCTTGTGGTAATGTCTTTTGTACAAATTGTGTATTAAGATTGAACCTAAAATTGCCAAAAACAAGTAAAGCCCCAATAATGAATTTGAGATATACCAAGGCCTTGCAATTTTAAAAGAGTACCTAGCGATATTATTGGATATTCTATCTCCAATTTTTGATTTTACATTAAAGGTATATTCACCAGGGGGTAGGTTTTCAAAAGTTGCGAAAGACTCTTGTGACCACTCACTCCAGTTGGTGTATATATCTAAAAGCTGATATTGATAGCTTGGCTTTAAATATTTATTATAGTCCGCGGTATAGAATGATATTTCAAGATTGTTATCGTCGCTTTTAAAATTACCCTTCTCGCTTTTGCTCAACAAGTTTTCTTTGTCCTTGTTGATATTTTTTCCAGCTTTTCTAATACTTGCAATGTTCACCGTAAAATCCTGTTCACTAAAATCATCTATATCTATGGTCACATACCCAGAACTAGTTCCAAATAAATACTTCCCTGTTTCTTCTAGAGCTGTAACACTTTCATATCCAACAATGCCATTTCTTACATTTTCAGTTAATGGGATGGAGTTGATAATTGGAGTACTGGACAAGTTTCCATGGGATACAAAATTGATATTGGAATTGGTGAATATCCATAAATAATCATTCTTGTTATCCACAGTCATTTTACCTGAAAGATATTCGTCTTTTGAATAGGCTTTACTCAGGATACTGTCTTGGACAAACGTTTTATCTTTTTTGTCATATTTTAAAATCCCCTTTTCATAGGAATACAGTAAATCTTCCTTGTACTTTACTATCCCTGAATTTGCGCCTTTAATTAATGTGTCCACGGATACATTTTTTGCTCTGGAAAAAGTACTATCAACTTCAATTCTAAAAACGCCCTTGTATTCATGATTTACAAAAATCTCTTCTTCTAAAGTTTCAAAATAGCGTGATGAATGATTAAATCCTTCAATCTTGTTTTTAACATGCCATTCGTTATTTGATTTTTCCAATACATATAGTCCATCATAATTTCCTTGTAAAAGAAGGTTGGGGCTCCCATTTAAATCACTTACATTCCACGTACCCTGGATGTCTGCAATTCTTTTAGCCTTATTCTCATTTATAATAAATGTACCGGTATGATGGCCACAGAATAAAGTTTGTCCAATTATATTTAAAGACCATACTTGGCCTTGAGTACTGTTGATTAACCTAAAATCTGAGTTGCTATTTAATTCCTTATAGAACAGTCCCTGGTTTGTTCCCAAATACAAGATGTTATTTAGAACAACGGAAGCGTAGACGCTTCCAGCAACCCCTTTGCTGTCATGGTATACTTTAAATGCAGATTTTAGGTTTAGATAACTTATTCCGTTATCAAGTCCAAGCCAAATATTATTGTCAAAATCTTCATATATAGATAAAACAGTATTGTTTCGCAATCCTTTTACCTGATCTATATGAGATATTAAATTTCCATTTCTATCCAAATAAATTAGACCATGGGATATGGTTCCCAAAACAAAACCTCCATCTTTCAATTCCAGAGCACTATATATACTTACTTTGGATAACAGTGTGTCTGCGCCTACATTCCATTTATTAGAGGAATGATCTTGAATTTTATAAAATCCATTGTGACGGGTTAGAACCAGCAAATCCCCTTGGTGTTGAAAAATGTTGATTACTTCGTCTTGTTTAAACGGTTTGTCATCATAGACTAAAACACCATTACCGTTTTCAATCTTAAAAATTCCTTTATTTAGCCTTTGATAATAAATACTCTGATTTAGGTTGAATATTTTGGGTAAAGAAGAATCAGAATCAATAGTGTTGATAGAATTGTCCTTTAAATCGTAGATATAAATTCGATCAAGTGATTGAAATACTATCCACTGATCCATATCCAAAATATTCCAGAACTCCTCGTCTTGTTCAAAATCCTTTTTTGCTTCTGTTGACAAAGAGGTGTACTGGAGCATTCCAAAATCATCTTTTTGCCAATACCCAAATTCCATATAGCAACCAGTATATATTTTGTTGTCAACAACTTTTACCGATCTAATTATGGTTTCATTTGGCGAAGGGAACAATGTCCATTTAGCACCGTTAAATTCTAAAAGTCCTTTGCTATTGGCCACATAAACTACTTTATCTGCGGCCTGGGAGATATCCCAGTTTTGATTTTCGGCCAAATAATCTGAAGGGGCGTAATTTTTAATGGGGGGCAACTCTTGTGCAAACAATTTGGCGCCAATGACCAAAGAAACTAGGGTTAATATTTTCTTAGTGTTATTCACTTGAATTTAGCTTGGATTTGATAAAAACGCCAACTAATTAACAATAGTAAATCAGCGTAATACGTTTAAGAATACTTGTAAGTCAAATAGAACAATAACTAGAATTGCAGACAACTATTCCTTTTTCACACAGTTGTAAATTAAGCAAAATCATTTACTTCTTTCTTTTTTTTTGAAAATCAATTGTCATTTTAAAGCCCAAAGAATATAAAATGTGTCGAAAATAAAAAATAGGAAATTGTGAAAGGTTCTATTAAAAACGTGAATTCTTTACATTAACAATGGTGATTGCCCAAGCATTTAAAGTAACTTTGTCCGCAAAGACCAATAAACCAAAACTTTAATTTTTCTTAACTGGGAAATGGGCGAATTTTTCAAGGCCGAATTAAAAGACCGCTTTTTGGAGTACGCTTTAAAACGTAGGGACTATTTTGAGATTCAAGCTCTTTATGATGAATTCTTACGTCCTGGATATAATTTAGATTTTGTGGTGAAACTCATAAAGGAAATCCAAGATTATGATTCGAATCTTTTGGATATTATGAGTGGAAATGGGGCGGAAATTTTCATGTTGGCATCCACACCAAGTACGCATCATTTTATAAATGATGGAGGATTCAAGGATATGCATATTAGGGAAGAAGAAAAATGGGATGTTTTTTTGGACCAACTTTCTGGTAACCGAAAGTTGTCTAAAGATGAGAAAAAACTGCTTAAAAAAAATTCACCTTCATTAAAGCGAGAAAAGACCTTGCTTATTGCAATGGTTTCTGCTATTGTCATAAGTTTTTTGTTTACCCTTTTTAGTATTTTAAAAAGTATGTTATTTGAGCCAGAATATGTTCCAGCGGATGAATTTGAGGAGAAACTGGATCAGGTGCGTTTGGAGTACCTTCAAAAAAATGAAAGATTGGAAAAAGAACTGGAAAAAGCTAATTCCGTAATAGATTCCTTATCAAAATAACCCTTTCTGATTTTTTTTAACACTATCTCCAAACCATAACAATCAGCCATTTATACAATTGATACATTTCATAAACGTTTATGGGGCTCGTGTTACTTATTAATTCCAATCAATTTGGCAGACGCACTCTTCAAGGAAACCTTTGAACCTTCAAGGTCAGGGTATTTTTCTCTTAAAGCATCATATTCAGGATTTATGGCATGCTTGCCCCAAATGCCCAACATCAATTTTAAGTTCTCTTCATTTTCTGGATACTGCCCTTGGTCGTCAGTTTTAATAATCCAATCATCCAAAATATTGGAATATGCTTTCACGACATTATCATATTTAATATCCTTTGCAAGGTTGTTCAATTCAAAAGGATCGCTTAGTAAATGATACAGTTCTTCTTCTGGTCGTTCATCAGACATGAAGATGTCTTGGGTCGAGTTCAATTTTTTATCATTATGTAGTTGATGCATGACTTTAACAAATTCAATACCATCAAAATCCATATAAGTGGGTTGTGTATAAGGCCTATCGGTCATGAAATTGCGAATGTATTTGTACTCCTTTGAACGTACTGAACGAATTCTATCTATGGTAAAATCGCAGCGATCTCTGGTAGAAATAACATACTCTCTGTTATAGGCATTGTCAAACATATTCAGCCCTTCCATATAATTTGGTACCGCAATGTCCGCTAACGCCAATGATCCAATTCCAATGTCCAATCCACTTATTAAACTTTCATTGATGGTGCCAGGTGCTAACTTTGCAAAATTCTTTGTAAAATCGGCAATTATCATAGGAACATGTAGGCCGCCATCATATAAGAATTGTTTGTTTCGGGTAAGTCTCATCCCATGGTCTGAAAAAAAGAATACTATGGTGTTTTCTAATAAATCATTTTCTCTCAGGTCTTGAATGATCTCCCCGATTTTTTTATCCGTAATTTGAATGGCATCTAGATGATTGGCATATTCTTCTATAATTGCGGGATGGTCTGGCAGGTATGGGGGCAATGCTATTTTTGAGCGGTCAACAGGAGTTTTTACATTGTCCTTAAAGGTCTTGGAAAATATCTCTTTTCCTCCTTTCAATTGTATTTGCCCAAAGAAAGGTTGTTGATTCTTTAGAGAATCTAGGTTTACATGGACTCCGCTTTTACCATATAAGGGATGCAACTTATAGTCTTGAGTATATAAATCCTTTCTATCGTACATGAAGTTATAGTCATCTTTACCATTGTTAAAGGTAAAATAGCCAGCTTGCTTAAAAAGTTCAGGAATGGTTTTTAAACTATCTGGTAAATAAATAGCTGATTCTTCTGTTCTAGAGCTGTGATGATTGTGCGTTCCTGTAGTGGTGGACATCACCCCGGTAATTATACTGGAACGACTTGCCGAACATACAGGTGCAGGCATAAAAACATTGGTGTATACCACACCTTGCTGTGCAAGGCTATCAATATTTGGAGTTGAAATTATGGTTGTGCCATAAGGACCCATAAGGGGTGCAGTGTCTTCAAGAAAGACCCATAAGATATTGGGGTGTTGATCAGGTTCTTTAGGTTGTTTTTTCTCGGCGCATGAAATACACAATATTGTCGCCGAGGTAATCAATAAGAATCTTGCATACCATTTTTTGTAAACCCTCATAGTCATCATTAATTGGTTGCTTTAAAAGAAATTAATCCCGAAGCGGGAACCGTAAAAGAATAAGTACCCTCGGATAATTCCAAAGTTTCCTTTTTTGTTTCCCCACCAAGGCAGTCCATTGTGGTATACTGGAAGCTTTTCGATTTACCATTTACCATAACCACTATTCTTGTAGATGTTTTTGCATTGATAATATCCATTTCTTCAAATTTTTCTATTTGAATGTCTACTATTTGGTCATTGAAGACTGTAGTAATTTTTTTATTGTTTTTGACTGCTTCAAGCATTGGATAATTGGTCAACGGGCTCGTGGGGTGAAAATCACCGTCCAATAGCACATTCCTGTTTTTAAGCCAATAATCCGTATAGAATTTAATCATCTTAAAATGGTCTTCGGGAATATCTTCCAGCCTAACCGAAATTTGTGGTACGGAATACATTACATTGAGCATTTGCAATGCTGCTACCTCCACCGGTTCATCATAATGCCACATCAACATATCTGAATGAACCGCTGTTGTACCGCTCAAGAGTCTTAAATCTGAGGTTCTAATTCTATTCACAGAGGATAGATTGGGACAATCCGTTGCACGGAACATATTCCCGTATTTTCGCATGGCCGGACCCACATAGGGTTGTCTAAACTCAATCATGATATCTGGTTTAATTTCTTGAAGCGATTTTATCAAATCAGTCATCAATACATCAGTCGCTTCATTAACGGAAGCATAGTCACGCCCATCTTCCATGGTAAATTTGGTGTCTTCATCAGCAATAAACCTTCCTATAAAATCCAGTTTAAAACCATCTAAATCCCAATTGTTCGTTGCATCTACATAGGTTTTGATTATAAATTCCCTCACTTCTGGATATCTAGGATCTAAAACATATGTCCCCTGTCCGTTCCAATAGCGGAGAAATTTTCCTTTCATTTTCTCATAGGCCTTTGAATTCTCGCCAGCAAAAGGAACGGCATACCACAAAATGAACTTCATACCCAGTTTATGCACTTCTTTTACAAACTCTTTCATTTTTGGAATGCGTTCGGGTTCCCAATCACCTGTAAAGGCATAACCTCTATTGCTATCTATGGTTTGCCAACCATCATCAACAATAATGGATTCAAAACCCATTTGTTTGGCAAGTCTACACTCAGCTAGTAAATCTTTCATGGTTACATTCTGATGATAACTATACCAACTGGAATAAACGGGCTTGCGAGCCACTTCGGGAACATCAACAGGGTTTAATTGATCAAAAGAAGCCCACCAATCTGCCACTTCTTCCAACGTCTTGGAATATGGTTGAGGTCTTGCATCAAACCGTATTTTAACCTCATAGCTTTTTATGGATTGATGTTTTTCTGAAAAGAAAGTGATCTCGTTATACACAAGCCTATCTTCTTCTTTAACACCCGTACTCAATACCACCGTATTCAAAGCTTCAGTTGCCGCAAAAGTGAGTCGATTGCTATCATCATGACCAAAAAGCGTTATCACAGGAGCCTGTTTGGCCAACATAGAACGAACTGTAGAGGGCGCCCAACTGGGCCCAATAGTTTTATCATTGAAGGCAGCGCTACTCCAGTACCCTGCGATGTTACTTGACGGCAATTTCCATTTTAGCGAGAATTTAGGTGGAGTTGCTCCTTTTTGGTGTTTTATGGATATTGTGGCGACTTCAAGACCATCCGCTAATTTTTCGATGGTAGTTTCTGTGTCAAATGCTCCGAACTCTCCAGTTAATTGAACCTGTTGTCCTACCAATTCAAAAGTTTCCTCTTTTTTTTGCGCGTGCAATGTTCCCATCATAAGGAGGAATAGAAATATTGCTTTGTTTTTTCTACTCATTTCCAATCTAGTTTTTCATATTTTTTTTCTAAATATTGCTTTACAGCCATAATATCTGATTTAGCAGTTAAATCCGGTACATGTTCAGAAAAGGGGATGCCGATGGCGGTGCCTGGGTAATCTCGTATCATGTTCAATAATGCCGTGGGCAATTCTTTTTCGTTTCTTATTTCATTAAGCGGACAGTTTTTAAGGTATTCGTAAAACATGATACCGTCAAACTTAAATATGTTCATGCTTACTCTCAGTTTCCCCTCTTTGTCCTTATACTCATCAATTAGACTTAAGTCTGGTTTTTCAACAATTTCCTGTAAATGACCTTCTGAATCCAATTTTGCCAACGCGAAACGGGAGATTCTTTCTTTGGTAAATTCAAGACTATCGCGATCATAACTTATAAAAGCATTAGGGCTATTGGTATCTCGTAACGCTTTCAAGGCAGCTACAGAATACAGATTATCGCTATTGCATACGGAATAAGTTGCCATTTTTAATTCTGGGTATTGTTCTATGGCTTGAAAAACTGCATCCGCAGTTCCTAAAGGTTTTACACGGTCTTTTGGAATGTGCTGCGTTGCGAAGGATATCCATAAGCCGTGGAAGTTGTTCTCGCTTTTTTTGCCTCCGTAATATTCTTTGAATAAAGTAGCATTTGCTCCAACAACAATATAGATGTATTTATATCCTGCTTTTTGTGCATTATTTAGCAGATAATCCATGAAAGGCCTTTTATCCTTCCCAACAGAAATTAATCCTTTACTGCGTTCGTTGGCCTGTTTTATCTCTTCCTGTGTTAAATTACCTTGGTTGGAAGTGTCTGTTTTTTTCATTCTTGAAGACGCTCCGCCCGCAAGAATTATCAAAGTAGCATGTGATTTCATGATCGTATCGATTTTGGTTCTACTATTCTTGCGCCAGGATCTACCTGAACTTTATATGCATCTTTAGCTCCAGCTTTAAGTAGTGAATCAATGATTTTATCTTCTTCTCCCTCATTGACAAGAAGTACAATACTGCCGCCTCGTCCAGACCCAACTATTTTAGCCCCTAAAGCTCCTGCAGATAGCCCGGCGTCTATCAGGTCATCAATTCTTGGAACGGTGAGATGTAAATAATTTTTAAGTATTTCATGGTGTTCGGTCATCAAGGCACCAATAGATTTTGTTGACCATGTTTCTTTTTGAAATTCCTTAAATGCTCTTTGAGTAATATCATGATTTAGAACAGCGGCCGATAGGAATACTTTCAAGTCATCTGATACGTAATTGAGATACCATGGTAGCTCATCTTTGTTCACCTCTTTTAATTCAAAAGAAGGAATCTTTTCTTTTACTTTGTGCACCGCCAAGAGCGCTTTTTCTTTTAACTCACCCAAGACACCTGTTGTTTGTTTGGGTATGCCAGATTCGGCAACTATTAACCCTTTTAGAGGCTTGTCAAACGTTACATAATGTGCTTTAGCATCGGTTTCCAAGTACATGATGTTTCCCAATCCTATACTGTATTGGTCCATTCTTCCGCCTGGTGAATTGTGATATTCCACTTCAGTTTGATATGCAAGTTTAGAAACCAATTCCTTTGTGACTTTTTGATTGCACCCGAAGGCTTTCAAGAGAAATTTTATCCAAGCCACGACCACTGCGGATGAACTTGAAGTTCCCGCATTTATCGCTATGTTTCCACTTATGTGAATGTCATAGCCTTTGTTGGGAATGCATTTGTATTGTTCAACTACTTTTAATGCGGTTAATAAATGATCTCCCTTTTCAATCTTTGCTATGGGTTCTTTTAAATTGATAACCCGTATTTCATTAATATCTGGTTTATTGATAATTAACTTTTGAGAATTATTTTTAATGGCTGTTAGCGTAATATGGCGACTTATGGCGCAAGCGATTACTGGTAATTCTAAGTAGTCTTGATGATCTCCAAAAAGACAGGTTCTACCGGGTGCCAATGAAACAATTCTTTCCAAAGCCATAAATAAGATTAAAAATCATCTAGGTTATTCACACTAAAGGATGGATAGTTGGTTATATTGTTTAATAGAATAACAATACAAATATATCAAAAATGTGTTATCGTACACGCAAATTTATGTTAACGTACACATTAATTCAAGTTTCCTATGACTTTTTTGTTATTTTTGACTTTATGAGGGCCAAACACACCATCAAAGATATTGCAGAAAAAGCCGGTGTTTCAATAGGAACAGTGGATAGAGTGTTGCATGAAAGAGGTAGGGTTTCAAAAGCTTCTGAGAAAAAAATAATGGCCGCTATAGAGGAACTCGACTATAAGCCCAACCCTATTGCCCGAGTCCTAAAAAACAGTGTTGTCTATAAAATAGGCGTTTTGCTTCCTAATCCTGATTTAGATCCTTTTTGGAGACCCTGTGAAGAAGGTGTTCAGGAGGTGATTTCAGAATATAGTGCCTTTAATGTTAACGTTGTTATTTACTATTTTAATCCGTACAAACCTAAATCGTTCTTACAACAAGGATATAAGGCTTCCCGAGATGGAATACATGCTTTGTTTTTTGTTCCTCTTTTTGAGCGTGAAACAAATAATATTCTTGAGAAGTTTGATGGAAAGGATGCACTTTTGGCTACTTTCAACAGTTCTCCATCCAATGGTATCGATCTTTATGTTGGTCAGGATTTGGTGCTAAGTGGAAAGACAGCAGCAAAACTTCTACATATGTCTAGTTCTGATGGAGGTAAGTTTGCTATTGTACATATTAATGAGTCCTATGATAATGCAAGGCATATGCGCGAAAAAGAGCAAGGTTTTACCTCCTACTGCAATGAAAACGGAATTAAGAGTCCGCTAACAATTACTTTGATGACAGGGGATTTTAGAACAAAGTTAGTTTCATTCCTGGAAAAACATCTGGACCTACAAGGTATTTTCATAACCACATCCAGGGCTTATGAAGTAGCTAAAGTCTTAGATACAATGCATGACAAAAGGATTTCATTAATTGGTTACGATTTAATGGATGAAAACCTAAAATACCTTCAAAAAGGGGTTGTAGATTTTTTAATTCATCAAGATCCTAAAACGCAGGCATCATTAGGATTAAAATACCTAATTGAAAACTTACTGTTCAAAAAGGTATTCCCAAAAGAAAAGTTGTTACCTATTGCCATTGTAAACTCGGAAAATGCAAAAAGTTATTTAGAACAGCCATGTACAAGTGCAGAGTAGTAAAAAATATGACAAATTAAAAACATTAATAAGCCATGAATTCAAGAAGAAAGTTTATCAAGAGTAGTTCCATTTTAGGAGCAGGAGTTGTGCTTGCACCAAATATTGCTTCAGGTTTTGTTTCCAACACGTTTGAAGATAAGTTGAAAGTTGGCTTTATTGGTGTTGGTTTAAGAGGCACTAATCATTTGACCAATATCCTATTGAGAAAAGATGTTGAGGTAACGGCTATATGTGATATTGACCCTGCTAGAATTGATTTGACAAAGGAAATGATTAAAAACGCAGGAGGTAAATCGCCTAAGGTTTTTGGAAAAAATGATTATGACTATAGAAACCTATTGGAATTAGAAGATGTGGATGCCGTGATTATTGCTACTCCTTGGTTGTGGCATGTTCGCATGACTGTTGATGCAATGAAGGCAGGAAAATATGCAGGAGTAGAAGTTTCAGCAGCAAACACCATGGAAGAATGCTGGGATTTGGTCAATACCCATGAGCAAACGGGTACCCATATGATGATCCTAGAAAATGTAAACTATAGAAGGGATGTAATGGCTGTTCTTAATATGGTAAAACAGAACATTTTTGGTGAAACAGTTCATTTTAGATGTGGTTATCAGCATGATTTAAGAGAAGTTAAATTCAATAATGGGCAACAACCTTATGGAGGTGGGGTTGAGTTTGGTGAAAAGGCTATTTCAGAAGCCAAGTGGAGGACAGAACACTCTGTAAAGCGTAATGGGGATGTATACCCGACTCACGGCTTGGGCCCAATAGCCGTAATGTCGGATATCAATAGGGGAAATCGATTTGTTTCAATGAGTTCATATGCCTCAAAAGCGATAGGATTGCACAATTATGTGGTAAAACATGGTGGGGAGAATCATCCAAATGCAAAGGTGAAATTTAAGCAGGGAGATGTTATTACTTCAACCATTGAAACGGCTAGGGGGGAGACCATTATTATAACCCATGATTGTAATTTACCGCGTCCTTATTCTTTAGGTTTTCGAGTGCAAGGTGCAAACGGCTTATGGGAAGTGGATGGAAACAGGATTTATGTAGAAGGGAAATCTGAACCCCACAAATGGGATGAAGCTACTTCATGGCTTGAAAAATATGATCATCCACTTTGGAAAAAGTATGGTGAATATGCTGAGGGATCTGGGCATGGTGGTATGGACTTTTTTGTAATGAATGCTTTTGTAGAATCTGCCAAACAAAATATTGCCCCACCTATGGATGCCTATGATGCGGCAGCCTGGAGCGCAGTAACACCATTGTCCGAAGTATCTATTGAAAATAATGGCGAACCTCAAAATTTCCCCGATTTTACTAGAGGACTTTGGATAAAGAGAAAGCCCTATAATTGGATGAAGGATAGTTTTTAATCTGTTTCAAATTAAATTCAAAGCCTGTTTTAAATCCTGGGTCAGCTCGGTTACATCTTCCAATCCAACTGATATGCGCATATCTCCGTAGGTAAGACCCGTAGCTTCAAACTGTTCTTTTGTCATCTCCTTGACATAACTAATAGCCAATGCATAAATCAAGCTTTCATAGCCTCCCCAACTGACCGCGATTCGAAACCTTTTCAAACTATTAAAGAAAGTTTTGACTTTTTCTAAATCATTTGTGACTAGACGAAAGGATAACAAACCTGAAGTACCACTCATTTGTTTTTTTCCCAAATCATACTGTTTAAAACTCTTCAGCCCAGGGTAATTTACACTTTCAATTTTTGGGTGATCTTCTAGAAATTTAGCAATCTCTAATGCATTTGCTTCATGGGCTTTCATTCTAAGAGGCAAGGTTTTTAGACTTCTAGTAATAAGTGAGGCTTCTGCTGGAGAAATACGTGCTCCCAGCCACTCATATTCCTTTTCAAAGATTTGACCAATCAATTTACCGCTCCCAATAACGGCTCCGGCAACCACATCACTATGACCTCCAATGTATTTGGAGCAGGAATGCACCTCTAAATCCATTCCCATTTCTAGAGGTTTTTGAAAAAATGGAGTTGCCCAAGTATTGTCTATTACTGTTTTGATACCATTTTTTTTGGCCAAAGCAGCTACCGAACGAATGTCCTGTAAAGAAAAAATACCTGAAGAGGGGCTTTCCAAATAGATAAGGTTGGTATTTGCTTGAATGGCATCCTCGAATTCACCTAACTCAATCCCTGGGACAAAAGTGATGGAAACATTCATTTTATCTTTCAAGTAAGTATAAAGAAGATTGTTTGTTGGCCCGTAAACATTTTTTATCGCTATGATATGTCCATCTTTTTGAACACAATGCAGCACTGCGGCGGAAATGGCCGCCATTCCTGATCCAAACAAAAGCGCTTTTTCTCCACTCGCAAGATTCGCCAACTTTCTCTGGGCAACTTCTACCGTTGGGTTATTACCTCTTGAGTAAATGAAGCTTTTTGTTCTATTATCGAATGCATCGCTAATGGCATCCCAGCTTTCAAATGAAAAGTTAGATGTTTGGAATATGGGAGTTACCATTGATCCTTCATAGGAAAGGTCTTTAGGTATTGTTTGATGCTCTTCGCTACTAGTACCGTTATTCTTTTTCTTCATTGACTAAATTGTCTTTTTTGTAAAAACATCCTATGCCTAAAATAGCAATTAAGGGAGCTATGATAAGGTTTATCAAACTAAGTAATTGAAAATACCAATAATCCCCAACGGCAACACCCATAACCGAAACCATAAATAATGCAGTGGGGTGCCAGGGAATCAAACTTTCAATCATGGTTCCGTAATCTTCCAGAGATCGGCTAAGAACTTTTCGATTGATTCCTAATGCATCATATTTTGTTTTGAAAGCTTCTCCAACTATAAAGCTTGTAGCGTATTGGTTCCCTGTCATTCCATTGGTAATTCCAGCCGCTGCCAAGGAGGATAATATGACGGATGATTTGGTTTTAGCGTAAGAAAATACTTTTTCAACAATTTTAGGAATGGCATTATTGGTATCCAGAATACCAATAAATAGAAAAACAAAAAGTGCTATTATAATAGCATCATTTAGGGCATACAAGCCTCCTCGATTGAATAGAACACTAATATTTTCCGGAACCGTTTCTTGCCATACCGCCATGTTGGTATGAAACCCTTTGTAGACAGATTGAATTACATCTTCAAAACCATATCCTTGAAAGAGCAATGCAAAAATACAAGCTACCAATGAGGAAGTTAATAGCACGGGAATTGTTGGTAATTTTTTAAATGAACCTATCAGAACAATTAAAACAGGTAAAAGAAGTAAAATATTGAAATTGAAAATAGAAGTGACGGCGGTTAGCGTAGTTTCCAACTCGGCAAAATCACCTAAAACAGATTCTGCAGGGTAAACAAAACCTAAAATCGTGTAAATAACAGCAGCAATAATTGCAGAAGGTAAGGTAGTGTAAAGCATTGAGTTAATATGGTCGTATAAATCTACTCCAGTAGCTAAAGCGGCGATGTTGGTTGTATCTGATAATGGAGACATTTTATCCCCAAAGAAGGCACCACCGATAACAGCGCCGGCAACAATAGCGAGATTGGCATTGATTATTGTTGCCACCCCTAATATTACAACCCCTATAGTACCCACAGAGCCATAAGAGGTTCCTGTGAACATTGAAAAAAAAATAGGTATGATAAAGGACAATACGTAAATGTAATCTGGGTTGACCAATTGAATTCCGTAGTAGACGAACATAGGTATCGTCCCAGAAACAATCCAACTTCCTATTACTATTCCAATAGCGAATAAGATGAGAATAGTAGGCAAACCTTTGGTTAGTTTTTTAACTGCATTAGCCAGAATGGCATTCCACGAAAACCCTAAATAGGTTAGATGGGTTACCGCGAAAAAGGAAGAACTAAGAAAAATGATTTCCAAAGGAATCACCGACTGGTTAAAAAAATATGGCCTTAGCACCAAACCGTAAACAATCATTCCTAACAGAAACAAAATTGGTAAAGCGCTATGAATTATCTTATCCGCTTTGATCGATTTTTTTTCCATCTTAGTTTTTTAAGCGTAGCATACCAGATATTCGTCAAATCAAAAAGCAAACACCTCTATTGCTATGGATTTTGTTTTCACTTTTTAGGTCTAAAAGTGAAAAAGCAGAAAGCTAAACAAATTAATTTGATTTTGCCGGCGAGTCGTATTAATGATTAAGCTATAGTACAATGGATTTTCCAGGTATTGGGATAGGGTAGAAGCCATCATCATTGGGCATCACCGGTGGGTTTGCGTCCCATGAAAACTCTTCTGGCACCAAACTTAACTCTGATTTCATCGCTTCTTCCCAAGTAATCACTTTTCCACTGTAGGTGGCCATTCTCCCCAATATAGCAGTCATTGTACTCTTAGCCCCATACTCTCCATTGTTGATGACTTCATTATTTCTGATAGAGGCAAAAAGTCTGTTATGCTCTTCTTGGTAAGGATTATGCCCCTCACTATTTGAAATCGAGTGCAGTTCCTTACCGTTGATATCGTAAATCTTGGCAGTACCTGCATCATTGGTCAGAACGGTTCCTTTTGTACCCTGAAATGCTTCACCTACTCTATTCATGGTGTTAGGTTGGTGCCTACATTGGCTAGCCACGACAGCACCACTTGGATACGTAAATTCAACAAAATGATGGTCGAAAATTTCCCCATACTCTTTGCCTGTACGAACCAGTCTACCACCCATGCCCTGAGCTGAAACGGGATACTCCCCTATAAACCAGTTGGCCACATCAATATTGTGTATGTGTTGTTCTAAAATATGATCTCCGCACAGCCAATTAAAATAATACCAATTGCGCATTTGGTATTCCATTTCGGTATACTCTGGTTTTCTTGGCCTCACCCAAACGCCGGCACTGTTCCAATACACTTGCCCTGATACTATTTTACCAATGGCATCATCTTTTAGCAAGTCTAATGTTTGTAGGTAATTTTCCTGATAATGTCGCTGTAGACCAACTACAACATTCAACTTCTTTGACTTGGCTACTTCTGCCATTTCCAAGACTTTTCGAATGCCTGGAACATCTGTGGCTAACGGTTTTTCCATAAACACGTGCTTGTCATTTTCAACAGCATATGCAAAATGCTGTGGTCTAAACCCTGGTGGTGTTGCCAAGATGACCACATCTGCTAAATCAATTGCTTTTTTATAGGCATCAAAACCAACAAACCTGTTTTTTTCTTTCACCTTGATCTTGCCGGAATCTGCATATTTTTCGCTCAAATTATTAAAACTGGTCGTAAGTCTATCCTCAAAAGCATCGGCCATTGCTACCAATTCAACATTGTCGTCAGCTTGTAGAGCTTGATCTGCAGCTCCAGAGCCCCGGCCGCCGCAACCTACTAATGCAAGTTTTAAAGTTTTGTTATCAAATACATTGGCCATTGCTCCTACGTCTAATGTTGGTAATAGCATACCTGCGGATAAAAGGGTGGTGTTTTTAACAAAATCCCTTCGGGTATTTTGTCTTTTCGAGGTTTTGTCTTTTTTCATCTTTTTGGTGTTTTCAAAGTTGTTTTACTATTCTTTTCCAAGCCAGTAACTATGCTGTACTTCTTGGTTAGGTGTCTTATATGGTCTTACGATTCTAAAACCTACAAAAGGTGCATCGGTGTGCCACCATTTACTTTTTGGAAACTGCGGGTCTCGCTGTTTCCAAATAGGTTTGGAAAAAGTTCTTGAAGCACTGCGTAACATTTCTGGACTATCTTTATAGGAACCTCCACGAACTACTACAGGATATTCTTTTTCAACCCGAATGAAGGCCATATTTTCGATATAGGTATTCGCATTATATTGGTCCAAAGTCCATTCTGCCACGTTCCCATACATATCGTATAACCCCCAAGGGTTTGGTCTTTTTTGACCTACTTGATGATAGGTTTCTCCACTATTATCTATAAACCAGGCGTATTGATCCAACGAGCCATCCTCAAAAAAATAGGAAGCTGTGGTCCCAGCTCTAGCCGCATATTCCCATTCAGCTTCAGTTGGTAATCGGTAAAAATTCCCAGTAATTGCAGAAAGCCATTCACAAAACTTTGAAGCCCCTAATTGCGTTATGTTGCCTATGGGAAGATTTTTTCCAGTTCCCATACCCAAGCTCATATCCACATAGGGAGTAGTTGCACCAGTAACTGCGTCCACTTTTTTTTCAACCTCTTTTCCTTTTTCGACAAATACTATATGGTCTAGCTCCCGCTGCAAAAAGAGATTATATAGTTCCCACGTTATTTCGTGACTTGACATCCAGAATCCTTCAATTTCCATTTTCCGTTGAGGACCCTCATCATCATTCCTTCCTTTCTCATTGATTGGACTTCCCATTTTGAAAGAACCACTTGGAATTGTAACCATACTAATACTTAGTTTAGAACTGGGCAATTCTTGTGTATACTCCTGTTCTTGTTGCCCAAATATTGAAGGTACATTAGCTGAAAGTAATATAATCAGTGAAGTGATTTTTAAAGTTCTTAAAATGTTCATTCGTTTCAATTGATATAAATTAGAGGACCATAGGGAACTATTTATTTTGATATAGCATCTATCGATGAAATATCTATTTTTCGAAATTCTACTTCGGAACCTTCTGCTTGTATTGCTATTTGACCACTAGTAACCGTGGCATTAAATCCATGATTGACCAAATCTCCGTTTACCCAAACTTTTATCTCATCTTTTAGACATTCGATCATCATGGTATTCCATTCACCCAATGACTTTTCAGAACCATCCGTAAGGTTAATGATCCTTCGTTTTTTACCTTCAGTAATTCCCCATTCTTCCTTTGGACCTCTTCGTTCAACCATATCATCAACCTCTATATCTTCTACAATGACCCAAAAGTCACCGGCATCTTCATGTTGCATTTGTACCTCCAAAGATTTCGGAAACATTTTATATAAGGCCCTTGGAGTTGAGGCATGTACCAATACACCGCAATTTCCCGGTTCTCCAGGAAAACGATACTCCACTTCCAATCTATAATCTTTGTATATGTCATCCGTGATTAGATGACCTCTTGGAGTACCCAAGCTCACCAACATCCCATTTCTAATGATAAATGGATTTATGGTATTTGGAACAGTATCCATTTCAGGCACATCAACATGCCAACCATTTAAGTCTTTTCCATTAAAAAGGCTTGTTGATTTTTGCTGTTCACAAGAGGAAAGAACCATTGCAATACATAGAACTGTTATAAAATATTTCATTTTAATTGGATTTTCAATTTTGTTAATAGTGCTTGTATATAATTCGATGGATTTATTGTTCCACTACACTTTGAAATAGACCTTCTTTTTATCCAAGAAATATGTCAGATACCAAAAAATGAAGAGCACAAAAAGTGAATTGATGACCATAATACTATGCTCTCCCATTCCCAAAGGATGGAGAATTCCATGCGTAAAGATTTTGCCAAACCCCCTAAACCACTGAATACCGACAGTTTCTGCCAATAGGTATATAAAAATGGAATTGGTGCCTACCACAGAAAAAATTCGCATCCATTTTTTTGCGTTTTCCTTCAAATCAATGTGCCAGTAAAACAGGGCAAGCACTAAGACAGCTATTCCACCTGACAATAATGTAAATGAGCTAGTGGCCAATCTTTTAATAACAGGTGTGATATTTAAAACATCCAGTACTATCCCCAAGACCACTGCAATGCTTCCCCAAAGCACAAACGCTTTCAATTTTTGTGCAGCATCGCTTTTATTTAAAAGAAGTCGCCCGCAAACTACACCCCAAATGGTATGCGCTGCTGTAGGGACAAAATTAATGGTCACCCAACCATCACCATTGATCTTTCCCATGAAAATACGGTCCATAAAAGAACCAAAACTAGCCCCGTTGTTAAAGGGAGCTGCAGGGTCGTAAAAACGGTAAAGCAATTCGGTAAGCACCAAAAGGCCTATTGAAATTAGTATTTGGTTTCGATTAGATAAATTCATGATTGCATAGGCAATTAAGATGGTGAACGCCAACTGTACCAATACATTCCAGAGTTCCCAAACTAATGCATGGCTGTACACACAATGCAGCAAGACTCCAAAGGCAAATAATAGGAAACATCGTTTAAGGATATGACGGGTCACAGCTTTTCTAGTGCCAGTTTTCAAATGCTTTCCAATTGAGAACGGCATAGCTACTCCAACTATGAACATAAAAAAAGGTTGAATCAAATCCCAAAAACGAAACCCATGCCAAGGATGATGATGCAATTGTTCCCCTAGTCCAGAAAGAAATGGAGTATCCTTGACCAATTCGTAAAAAGAATGATGGAACCCAGCGGCCTCAGCAATAAGCAGGAACATGGTCATTCCTCGGAATACATCCAAGGAAAATAAACGTTTTGAAGGTGTTTGTTCCATAATTAAGAATTTTATTGGTTAGATATTACATTGGTTTGTGATGGGATTACATATCAGTCCAAATCTATTTGTTCAATAACATGTTCACCCACGGCTTTACCTTGCTGTACTCCCAATTCTATAGCTGGTCGATAATGGATTCCACCATAAAGTCTGCTTATTGCCGCCTCTTTAGCTGCATGGCTAAAAGATTTATAGCTACGAACAGGAAGTCCATATGGCACTTCTGTTTTATCTGCAAAAGCATAGTTGTCTCCAAAAATATGAGTCAATACTGTCGCAGCAGCTGAAGAAGCTACACTATGCCCAGAAGTATGTTCTGGAAATGCTGGTGTCTGTAGGATTGGTGCCCAATCGGGGTCAATATGTTCATTGATAAAGGTTTCTGGGCGAGTAAGGCTACTTTTATATTTTTGGTCCCAACAACTGATAAAGGCATCCGCTATGGCAATACTTACTTGGGCAAGTGTTGCCGAAGCATCTACTGCATTTGTTTCTTTCTCATCCAACACTTGAGCTGTAATGTGGACCCAATGCCCACCAGGTGAAATTTGTTGTTGAAAGTACATTACATGACCTTTGGTAGTCGAAATATTGGGGTTGCAATCCCAGAATTTTGCTATTTCCAATTGGGTTGAATCAACATTTTTTACTGTTTCATATACTTCGGTAGCCTCCTTGAAAAATTGTGAGTTATCAGAAATATCAAAACTTGTAGGTAAACCGGGGTCAAACTGTCCTGCGGAATCCAATACAAAAGGTTTGATTGTGTTCCAATGAGGCTCAATGGCTTCCATATAATCAGGTGGAGTGGGCTTCCATCGTCCCGGATCTTTATTTACGCTATAACGGGGTAGGGCAGTACGTCGTAAATAGCCATCTGAACTTGCACGTTGAATTACTTCTTGTGAGATAGCATCTCCCAACGCAATGGAGTTTTCAAAAATTTCTTTATCGATTCCAATTTCTTGCACATCCTTCAAAAGGTCTATGCGGAGATTATCTACTCTTTCTATATCAAAAACCAGCACTTTGGCCACATTAAGAAAAGCGACCATGGAGGTTAGGGGATAGTAATACTTTTTATTTGAATCTGGTTTTGCGGTAAGATTTAGGTCGTTCAACTGTCCTCCAAGTGAAACCTTTGTGGAATCCATAAAACGAATGCCCTCGTATGCCGCAATATTTGAATAGGCATAAATTCTGCTTGCTACAGGGGGCGTAAAAATATCTGCTACTATAACATCAGTAAGTTTTCGATTGTATTCTGTAATGCTATTCTCAAAATAGGCCCCCAATTCTTCCGGCTTATGTGTTTCACCACAAGAGACTATAAGCAACATAGCCACCAAACCTATTATAATCCATGACTTAATCATTTTCATAAACTGTTTTTGTAATGCCCTTATAATTAGTTATTTCTATTTGTTCAATTTTATCATTTATAAATAATCTTCTAGAGTTCTGTGATAGATAACCCGACCCGTATTGAAACTCCAATTTCTGCTTTTTTCCATTTGTAAAAGTGATAATGGCATTCATACTATCCTCACTTATGTCAATGAATTTCAATTCCTTATTCTTGAACTGGGATTCAAACACCTTTAATGGGCCACTATTGTTCCCCACAATAATGAATAATCTGCCGTCCTTGTTTTTTAGTTGTGCAAGACCGCTTGAATCATAATTGTTAGCAAGACCACTTTTTTCTAATTCAATATACTCAAATGTTCCATCGCCATTTCCTTTTAGAAGTGTGCCGTATTGGGCATCATATCGGCCATTTGAGACTTCGGTTACGTATGAATTACCCGTCAGCAAAAGGTCTATATTGCCATCTTGGTCAAAATCTTCAACCACTAATCCTTCAGTTGGGGCAACTTGTGCACTCAGGGGTAACGCGGTCAGTTGAAATTTTCCATTTCCCAAGTTCTCTATGTAAGAACTTTCAAATACATGACTTTTTACCACGTAGGCATCTTCCAGTTCTTCTGGCAAGAAAGATTCTTTAAAAGTTTTTTCTGCATAGGATTGATAGGTTTGGAAACGCCCTCTCATCGCATTGACTTGTTCTATAAGTTTATCCCGTGTATGGGAAATGTAATTTTCACCATCGTTGTAATAACACATGATAGGATCAATTCTGCCGTCCTTGTCATAATCTTTGGCGTAGATGCACAAAGGTTCATCTTTGGAGGCTCGGTATTTAGTATTTAAACCCAAATTTCCAACTACATAATCCATATCCCCATCATTATCAAAATCACCACTTGATATGCTGTTCCACCAACCTTCTGATTTATCCAGGCCTGCATGACTTTCTACAAGGTTTAGTTTGCCTTGATCATTATGAAAAAGCGTTATGGGCATAAATTCGCCCACAACGATCAGGTCAGACCATCCATCATTATCGTAATCGGACCAAATAGCGGAAGTGACCATGGTCAATTTTTCCCAATGCTGTATACTTTGCCCTATTTCCCTAAACTTGGGTTTACCTTCTGTGGAGATATTCTCATACAACTGACTGGTTACAGGCATTGGGTAACTACCCGGATTAACTCTTCCTCCAACAAACAGGTCCAAGTCTCCGTCTTTATCAAAATCAGCTGCCGTAACACATGAACCACTTATATTAACAACGGGCAATGCATCGGTCAGTGAAAAATTTCCTTTTCCATCATTTACATATAATCTATCTTGATACACATCCTCTGTGTAAGAAGTAGGGATGCCGCCACTTACAACATATAAATCTTGATGTCCATCTCCATTGGCATCAAAAAACAGCATACCCATGTCTTCTCTTAACCGTTCTTGATAACCCACAAAGGTATTTTTGAAACCGTCTTCTTTTTGCATGTAGATTTGACCAGTAGAACCGGCTGCCCCTCCCACATAAAAATCTTCCATTCCATTGGAATCAACATCACCAACAGCTATACCAGGACCTCCACGAGAATGCATGTGCGGAAGAATTGGTTGAATACGGAAGTCTACGATTGGATCTTCTTTTTGAAAATAATTGATACCTAAGGTGTCCGTAATTTCTACAAACCATTTACTTGTTTCAATAAGCGAAATTTCATTGTGAGCTTCGACCTTTTTCGATTCGGATTGTCTAATTACAAGCTTTTGGTTCGATTTTACATTCGCTATTTTTTGATAGGAATCATCGGGCCACCATATCTCTACGGCAGTAACAATGGTGTCTTGGCCTAAGCCAAAATGAACAGTTGGGTCAACGCTAGATTCATAACCTCTACTTAAGTAATGTTGATAATATTGAGTGTTGCTTTCTGAAGCAACCTTAATCCGAGAGCCAATTCCTTCAAGATTCCCTTTATTACCTTTTAATTCTATTTGCAGAAAATTACCGTTCTCTTTTTTACTGGTGTTTTCATAAACAAACGCGTTTTGATTTACGTTGTTCACCACCAAATCCAAGTCTCCATCATTGTCCAGGTCGGCAAAAGTAGCTCCATTGGAACAACTTTTATCACGTATCCCCCATTCCCCAGATGTATTTTCAAAGGCGGTATTACCCTTATTCTTAAACACATAGTTGACCAGTTCGGCCCGAGGTAAATTATGAATGGAATTTAATTTTTCCTTGACTTTGGTTTCTCTATCACCCATAGGGCTATTACTTCTATTTTGATAGTGGATATAATCCAAATTCCCTAAATCCCTTAAAAATCCATTGGTGACATATAGGTCTTTATGACCATCATTGTCATAATCTGCCAATAGCGCACTCCAGCTCCAGTCGGTACTGCTTACCCCGGCCAAATAGCCAATTTCACTAAACCTGCCTTCACCTTGATTTAGTTGAAGTGTATTTCTGGTGTATTGTGGAGAATAACCAGCTTCCAGCATAAAGTTGAATCGATCATACCCGGTAGAGGAAATAATCAATTTTTGTCGCAAATTATCTTCTGGATGCATGTCCAAAACCATAATATCCGGCTTGCCATTGTTATCAATATCCGCAATATCGTTGCCCATTCCCGCGTAGGAAGTATGCTTTAAGTAAGTGTCCAATTCGTCCTTGAACGTCCCGTCCCCTTGGTTAATGTACAGGATATCATTGCCCACAAAATCGTTGGAAACATATATGTCTGGCCATGAATCGTCATTGATGTTGGATATGCCCACACCCAGTCCGTAGCCCTCCACAAGAATACCGGATGTTAGCGAAACATCTGTGAATTTTCCATTGCCATCATTTCTGTACAAACGATCGTTGCTTACAGATGAGCCATCCAACTTTCTTGGATTGCTGACATTTACGTTGTATTCATATGCAGCTGGGTTCACCAAAAGATACATGTCTAGATCATTATCCTTATCATAGTCAAAAAAGGCGGCATGCATGGATTGGCGTTTGTCATCCAGACCATATTCTGCAGCTTTTTCAGTAAAGGTGTTGTCACCGTTATTAATGTAGAGCATGTTGGCCCGCTCCTCTAATTGCGCGCTGCCAGAAACGCATATATAGATATCCAAAAAACCATCTTGATTAATATCGACCATGGCAGCACCAGTACCCCAACGATTGTTGATCAGTCCAGATTTTTCAGTGATATCTTCAAATTTCATGTTTCCTTTATTAAGATAGAGTCTACCTGAAACCATATTGCCGCTAAAATAAACGTCTACCAATCCATCATTGTTAATATCGCCAACAGCTGTGCCCGCACCAGTATAGATGTTCATGAAATTGAACACATTGATGCTGTCATTTTCAACTATTTCATTGTTGAAGTCAATACCAGATTCTGATGCACTCAGCAAATGGAATTTTGCATTGTTCGTTTTTTTGCAAGAAACAATAAATGCAAGCACACAATAGATAAAAACAAGTATGGCATTCTTCTTCATTCTCTTACATCAATTTTTGTTTCAACTCCCTTAAAATTCTTTACCACAATGAATTTGGCATTTTTCGGTATTAGTTGCTTGCGACTCCCTTGCGATAAATATCCCGCACCATAATACAGTTCTCTTTTTTGTATGGAACCATCTTCAAAATGAATGGTGAGTGAAGCATCTTGTGGACTTGATTGATAGATAAACTGATCGCCTAGTTTTCTCGAATGAATTTTTAATTCAGCACTATTTATTCCAGATAGCACTAGCTCAGTATCCTTGGTGAATAGATTAACTTGGCTTTTGGCATCTCCCTTTACAAAAAAACCGCTTTGATTTACGTTTATTGGTTTAAAATTTCCTTTGCCATCTCCTGCCATAAGCCACCCGATTGATGCATCGTATCTACCATTAAAGACTTCTCCACTATAAAAATTGCCCACCGCTAAAATATCCAGATGATTGTCCTGATCATAGTCCCCTATGTTTATCCCATACATGGGAGCCGTTTGCATGGAAATAGGTAAAGGTTTTAATGTGAACTTTCCATTGCCCAAGTTTTCTAGATAACTGCTGGCAAAGGTTTCGCTTTTAACAATGAGAGCATCTGCGAGTTCCCCCTCAGCAAATGATTCTTCAAAAGTTGCCTCTGCATAATCGTTATACGTTCTAAACCTAACCCGCATTGCGTTGATTTGGTCAATAAGGTCATTTCTAGAATGTGCTATGTAATTTTTCCCATCTATATAATGACACATTACAGGGTCTATTTGACCATTCTTATCATAATCTTTGGCATATATGCAAAGTGGTTCGGTTACGCTTGCTTTATAGCGACTGTTCAGGCCAAAATTTCCAAGCACATAATCACTATCCCCGTCGTTATCAAAATCGCCGGATGTTATACTGTTCCACCAACCATTGGTCCCTTTTAATGCAATTTGTTCTGTAATATCTTCAAACTTACCTTCATTGTTTTTAAAGAATCGAATAGGCATGAATTCGCCAACTACGATCAGATCTACCCAAGAATCATTATCAAAATCAGTCCATAGAGCAGCGGTGACCATTCCCAGTTCTGCTGAAGCATTTGAAAAGGATTGGTCTTCATTGAATTTGATATTCCCTGTTGAACTATAATTTTTTAACAAGGAACTTTTTGGTGATAGGGGATATTCTCCTGGTTTCACCCTTCCTCCAACAAAAAGATCTATATCTCCATCTTTATCATAATCGGCTCCGGTTACAACAGATCCGCTCACTAAAGATTCTGGTAAAGCATCCACTATTGAATATACTCCTGTACCATCATTTTCATAGATACGGTCTTGATATGCGATGCTACCCTTAACTGCGGATGATCCTCCGCTTACCACATATAAATCTTGATCGCCATCTGCATCTGCATCAAAGAACAAGGCGCCCATATCTTCTGAGTCTGCCTCCTTGAAAATAGTTTCCGTGAAAGATTTGCCGTCCTTATTCTGTATTTTTAATACCCCAGATTGTCCAGCTGCTCCAGCTACGTAGACATCTTCAAGTCCATCGCCGTTGGCATCTCCAACTGCCATACCTGGTCCATTTTTGGAGTGCATGTGTGGTAGAAGTGGTTGAATTTTGTAATCAACAAAATCATTTTCTTGGTGTGTGAATTCCAAACCAATACTATCGATTTCTTTAAATAATCTTGATGTCTTTTTCGGATTATTCTTATGAAGGGTTTGTGCATTAGTTTGATGAACAACCAATTCTTGATTGACAGTAATGTTTTTCAGGATTTCCTGCATCTTATTTGGCCATGTAATGATGACGCTATCAATTTTCTTGATATCCCCTAAACCAAAATGAAGACTAGGCTCTACGGAAGAAAGGTACCCTCGGTAAGGTGTAAAATATTGCTTTTGAAGCTTTCCTTGATAATAAAGCTCAACTTGACTTCCTATACCTTCTAAATTTGGACTGTTACCTTTAAAACGGAATTTTAAATACGATTGTGTGCTGTCAATACTGGTGTTGTTCCTTAAAATACTTGCTGGGTCATCAATATTATTGACTACTAAATCAAGATCACCATCATTATCAAAATCTGCATATGCGGCCCCATTTGAAAAAGTGGGTTTTGTAATTCCGGCTACTTTTGATATGTCCTTAAATTGAAGTTCGCCTTCATTCTTGAACAAATAGTTGGATCGTTTTATTCCGGGAAGTTTATTTAGCTCTTCTAGACGCTTTTCTCTATTGGCCTGTTCTGAGCCCATAGAGAGAATTGTATTGCCGTATACCATAAAATCAAGATTGGTTATGTCTTGGCGGTATCCGTTGGTGACAAATAGGTCCTTTTTTCCATCATGGTCATAATCAGAAAGTAAGGCGCTCCAGCTCCATTCCGTAGCCGAAATCCCTGATATTTGCCCAACTTCACTAAATGAACCATTTCCATTGTTCAACTGTAGGGTATTTCTAATATATTGGGGTTGATATCCATTGGAAATGGCATTATGATGCTCGTCATAATTATTGCCCATCATGGTCAATTTCCATCTTTTATTATCGGGCGGGAGCATATCCAAAACCACTACATCCATTAAACCATCATTGTTGATATCTGCAATATCATTACCCATTCCATTGAATGTAAGATGGCCCATATATTCAAAAATTTCATTCTTAAAGGTTCCGTCCTTTTGATTTATATACAGGAAATCATCAGTTAAAAAATCGTTTGATACGTAGATGTCCGTCCAACCATCTTGATTGATATCACAAACTTCAACTCCCAAGCCGAAACCTTCCATAAGGATATTGGCTTCCTTGGACACATCTGTAAAAGTGCCATCCCCATTATTCCTGAATAGTTTATCTACGGAAGGGGCCTTGCCCGACCAGTCTTTTGGGCGTGAAGTGTTTCTATTGTAATCGACTAAGGCATTACTGAGAAGATACATGTCCAAATCACCATCACCATCATAGTCAAAGAAATTTGCTTGAACCGAGTAACTGCTATCGGCTATTCCCCATTTACCTGCTTCTTCGGTAAAAGATAATTTATCATTTTTCATTCCGTTGTTGACAAACAAGAGATTGGCCCTATCCTCATTGGATGACCCTCTCGGACCTCCCTTGCAAACGTAAATATCAGGATATCCATCTTGGTTAATATCAATAATCGCAACACCATTTGACCAACCTGTAGTTCCCACCTGCGCGGTTTCCGTGATATCCTGGAATTTAAACTCCCCAAGATTACGGTACAACCGATTGCTGACCATATTACCCGTAAAGTAAATGTCTTGCATCCCATCTTGATCAAAATCTGCTACGGCAACACCCGCTCCATTATACATATATTCAAATTCGAGCACACTTGGCTCACCTCCAATTACTAGGCTATTGTTGAACGATACCCCTGTTTCTTTTGGTGATAAGTCATGAAACAGTTTGTTCTTATTTTCTTTACATGAAATAACAGATGATATAAGTATCAGAGTAAAAAAGACAGTACGAATACAAATATGATGATTGATGGACATTTGCATAAAACGGTTTAAAAAAAGGAATCCAATCATAAATTTAATTGGATTCCTTAAAATAACTTAAACTATATGGTTAATAATAGAATTCCTGTCTAATACCCCGTGTTTTGATCTAAGAGTCCGTCAGATCTATCGACTTCCGATTGAGGGAACGGAAACACCTCATACCTTGGATCCCAATCGCCTCCAAAAATTGTTGGTCCTAAATCCCATCGAACAATATCAAACCAACGATGTGGTTCTAAGGCTAATTCCACTCTTTTTTCCTGCATCATTGCAGCTAATAAATCTCCATCTGCGGCAGTAGTGGCGGCAAGGCCAGCTCTAGTTCTAATGTCATCTATTTGTGTTCTTGCAACTCCCAAGTCTCCACTACCTCTAATAAGCGCTTCAGCATATAACAATTTTACTTCTGCTAAACGCATCCAACGTTCATTATTAAAGTCTGCTTGTTGATTAGGGGCATGATTTCCAGGAACTGTGTTTATTTCACCACGATACTTTTTTAAGGTATAGTTTGTTGAAGACCATTCTGTATCATAAGGTAAAGATTCAAATGTGGTAAAATACATATCACCATCTTGATATAAAATGGTAGGTAGCCTTGTATCACCAGCTTCAAAAGAATCTACTAAATCTTGGGTAGGAGCCCACCAACCTAATTTGCCACCCGGAGCACCATTTCCGGCGTCCCAGTACCAACCACGTCCAGTACCCTGTGATGCTTTGAAGTTTTCTGAATGGGTGTCATCAAAAACCCAAAGGTTATCATCAGACTGTGGCCCACCATATTGAATTTCAAAAATAGATTCTGAGTTATTTTCATTGGTAAAGGCAAAAACATCCTCGTAATTGGGAACTAGACTAAATGGGCCATTGTTGACAACATTGGCAAGCGCTGTTGTGGCAGCTGGCCAATCCTCTCTGAACACATTTACTTTTCCAATTAAGGCTGTTGCGGCCCAAGATGTAGCTCTTCCTGTATTACTGGAATCCCAAGCATCTGGCAAACCTGCAGCGGCTGTACCTAAATCACCAAGAATGGCTGTATACAAATCCTCTTGCGTGGCATTTGGCAATGCTAGATTATTAATATCTGTTAAAACTTCTAGTGCTATAGGTGGAGTTCCAAACATTTTCATTGCTTGAAAATGGAACCAAGCTCTCAAGAACTTTGCTTCAGCTTCTAAAACGGTTTTGTCCTCTGCTGTTAACTCATTTTCGCCATCCAAATTCCCCAACACTAGGTTCGCGCGAAAAATTCCTTCATAAATCTGTGTGTACACCGCTGCATATGGAACATCTGCTGCCCTTAATTGCAGGTTGTCTACGTCTATGGAGATTTGATCACTAGTCACTGGGTCGGCTGCAACATCATCCGTAATCACCATTGACAGTTTCCAATACTCACCTCTCTCCGATAATGTTTCGGTACTTGTGCCCCAAAAATCCTGTATGGATGAATAGGCTGCAAAGATTGCGCCATCAAAATCCGCACGACTATTGTAAAATGTATCAATAGTAATACTATCTAAAGGCTGTAAATCTAGCTCATCGTCGCATGACAAGACTGTCAACGTACAGATAGCGACAAGAAATAAAATTTTACTTTTCATGATTTTTCTTTTATTTTAAAATAACAATTTTTTAGTTAAAACTAACTGACCATCCCAATTGAATTATCCTGGGTAAAGGAGCTTGTCCATCATCTTGCCCTGTTGCAAGCGGGTTATTACCTTTTTGGAAACTTTGGGCCCGACCAACTTCTGGATCAAAACCTGAATAGTTGGTGAAAGTCGCTAGATTCTGTACACTTACAAAAAATCTCATATTGGAAACAAAATTGTTGGTCCAACTTTGTAATGCATCTTTTGGTACGGTATACCCTAATTGTATGTTCTGGATCCTTAAGTAATCAGCATCTTCGATAAAACGGTCTGAAATACGGTTATTTCCATTCGGATCTCCAGGGCCAGCCAATCTTGGATTAGAACTGGAATTGGTTGTACCCTCTCCTGTCCATCGGTTCAATACCTGTGTACTGAAGTTGTTGGTTCCAGTCAATCCTTCTAATGTAATTCTTGATGAATTGAAAATCTGCCTGTCTCCAACTCCTCTTAGCAAGGCTGAAAAATCAAATCCCTTGTACTTGGCTTGAAGATTTAAGCCATAAAAGAATCCAGGATAAGGACTACCTAGTATGGTTCTATCTCCTGCATCTACTCTACCATCACCATTTACATCCACAAATCGGATATCACCAGGAGAGGGAGTACCATTGGCATCTGGAATTGCCGCCGCGACTTCTGCATCATTTTGGTATAAACCATCTGTTTTATACCCAAAGAAATGACCTAAACTCTCCCCAACAATGGTTCTATGGGATTGTGCACCTCCCACACCCGTAATTATCGCATTAACCGGTCCTAAACTTTGAACCGTGTTTTTCACGGTTGTGATGTTGAACCCAACTCCATATTCAAAATCGTCTCCAATTTTGTCTTTATAATTCAAAGCAAGTTCAATACCCGAGTTGGTAATTTCACCTGCATTTGTAGGGGCAGGCAAGAAGAATCCACTGGCAAATGGAAGAGGCAAGTTTACCAATGCATCCTCATTTGTTTTCTTGAAGTAATCAAACACCCCGGTAATTTTACCCTTAAGGAAGCTAAAATCCAATCCTATATCAATTTGCTTAGAGGTTTCCCATCCTATCTGTTGATTTGCAAATGTGGTTGGCGCAGGACCAACTACGGTTCCCTGATCATCTCCCAATACATAAAATATGTTGTTGTTTAATGTAGTAAGGAAAGGAAAAGTTCTGGCAGTACCGTCTCCAAGGTTCTGGTTTCCTAATTCACCATAGCCTACTCTCAACTTTAAATCATCTATAAAACTATAATCACTCATGAAATCTTCTTGAGAGATTCTCCAACCTACCGAGATGGAAGGGAAAATGTCATCTCTATTATTTTCCGCAAATTTGGAGGTAGCATCTCGACGAACATTAACAGTTGCCAAATATTTTCCTTTATAATTGTAGGTCAAACGCCCAATAACACCTTGTAAGGTAAAGAGGTCGGCTTCATTTGCTCCAGCAACTGTTGTACCACTAGCTGCGAAGTTATCGTTAAACAAGTTTCTACCTTGTAATCTTACCTTGTCAAATTGAAATTTCGTTTGCTCAAAACCAATCAGTGCTCCAAAGTTGTGATCACCGAATGTCCTATCATAAGATAGTGTAGCACCCGTAGTCAATGTTAATTCTATTGGTCTTGACTGAACAAGCAAAGACTGCCTGGTTGAGTTGCCATCAAAAGTGGTTTCCGCTTGGAAGAAGTCACCAGATCCCACATTGTAATCAATACCGATGGAAGGTCTTAATTTCAAGTTGTCTATAATTTCCCATTCTCCAAAGAAGTGTCCAAGCACTTTTCTATTCTGAATAGTGGTCTGGTTTATTCTTTCATCTGTTAGTTGTAAGAGGTTAGCCCCGGTTGCACCACCCAATGTGCTTGGGTTGGCCAAATTATAACCAAATGGGCCATCACCGAATAATTGAAAAAATGGAGCATTTAAAGCTGCATTAAAACCTGCGTTTAAGGCTCCTTCACTCTGGGTCAAACGATCACTTTGGCTTATCTGTAAGGACTCACCAAACTTTAATCGTTTACCAACTTTGAATTCAGAATTCGCTCTTAAAGAATATCGTTTAAATGATTGGGCCCTTTGTATACCTTCGTTATCAAGAAAAGAACCTGAAATATAATAGGTTCCATTTTCACCTCCGCCACTTACACCTACGTTATGATTTTGTACGAAACTATCTTGGAAAATAGCATCTTGCCAATCAACATTGGGTTGTCCGCTAAAAGCCGAAAAATCTCTACCCAATTCTTGTTGGATGCCAATATATTGCTGAACATTAAGAACATCCAGCGTTTCTCTTGGTGAAGCAGAGGAAATGTAACCATCGTAGGTTACTTTTGGATCTCCTCTGGTTCCTTTTTTAGTGGTTATGATAATTACACCATTGGCACCTCTTGCACCATAAATAGCTGCGGAAGCCGCATCTTTTAAAACATCTATGGATTCAATATCGCTTGGATTAATACTTGCCAGCGGATTTGAATCCGTAGTGGATGATGTATTTACCGTTATATTATTGGTTCCTACTAAAGGTACACCATCTATTACATAAAGCGGGTTGGCATCTGCACTTAATGTTCCAACACCCCTAATATTAACGCTAATAGGAGCTCCTGGGTCACCACTCCTGTTGGTAATATTAACACCAGAAAGGGTACCGGCCAACACTTGATCCACACTTACAATAGGTTGTTTTACAATTTCAACAGCATTGAGAGAACTTACGGCACCAGTAAGGTCAGCTTTTCTTTGAGTACCATACCCTACAACCACCACTTCGCTCAACGATTGGGCATCAGGTTGTAAAGTAACATTTATTGTTGTTCTTCCATCAACATCAATCTCTTGCACTCCATAGCCTACATAGGAGAAAACAAGAGTGTTGGAACCTTCCGGGACATTGATGGTATAGTTTCCATCAAAATCGGCAACGGCACCTGTTGTAGTTCCTTGAACCACAATACTAGCTCCCGGTAAAGGGCCATCAGAATCCGCAATAGCTCCAGATACCGTGGTTTGTGCCAGCGATGTCTGTACTCCGAAAATAAGAAGAACGAACAGTGCAGAAAAGGCTGACTTCGTCGTCTTAAGTTTAGTTAAAGTTTGCTTCATAATCTTTAAAAATTGGTTATTGAATTAATTTTAATTGAGTTTAGTTAATGAATAGTGAAACGGTTCACCTTACAAGCCAATAGCTCACTATAACTAAATTTCAAATTCTTCAAAATATAGTATGTTATTTGAGAAAAACGATTAACTATGATATAGTGTGCTATTAGTCAAATGTAAAACAAAATTTTTAATATTTAAAAATGATAGTTATAAAATAGCGGATTTAACAAAATAAGTTGCATTTTGTTGTATTATTGTCATTTCGGGTATTTAAAAAATAAATGGGTGTGTAACAAGTTGTCAAGTGTTCACGGGGTTTACCGTGGTAAGAGCAGAGTTGTATTAACAGTTGTTAATGAAAGACAGTTTTGGGTTGGAATTGATATTTAATATTGTTAATCTTATATTGCTCCGATAAATAAGGCAACATCTAGAAAGTTAGAAATATGACAGTGGTTGATGTAATAAATAAGTACCAAGAAAAATACGACTTGACAAAACATGAACATTTGGTGCTAGGTATTATCGAATCTATTGACGATGGGGTTTTAGAGCGGCAAGATCAACTACCTTCAATAAATGAGATGGTTGCAGAATTGGGTTATGCGAGAAAAACAATCGTTGGTGCTTATGAGGAATTAAAGAGCAGAGGACTTGTGGAGTCCAAAAAGGCTAAAGGGTATTTTATTGTTAGCAAGGAAACAAATATGGTGAGAAGAATCGCTTTGCTTCTATATTCCCTTCAGCGTTTTCAAAAGGAATTCTACGACGCTTTTCGAGGAGAATTGGGAGAACGTTTTCAAATTGATGTTTTCTTTCATCACAATAATTTATCTGTATTTGAAAATACATTGATGAATATTAAGGGTAAATATGGTTTTTATGTAGTTGCTCCCATACCCCATCCGGTTGCAAAATCTTTGTTGGGGTCTTTTTCTTCAGATAAATTGCTTGTTGTTGATAGGTTTGTTCAGCCAAGCAAGAACTACTCCTATATCAGTCAGGAGTTTGGGAATTCAACATATAACAAGTTGTTAAAATTACTCCCAAAAATAAGAAAGTACAAGCTGTTTGTGTTATTTGTAGATGAAGATGGAGATCTTCCCAAAAGCGTTGTAAATGCATTTGAAAAGTTTTTATCCGATCATAATGTGAAGGGTGTTATAGAAAAGAAATACGACTTATCAATTTTAAAGAAAGATCATTTGTATTTTACTACAAATGATTCTTTTTTATGGGATATACTAAAAGATTGCACGGATAAAAAGTATGTTTTAGGTAAAGATGTTGGCATTCTGTCGCATGATGATCATATCATAAAAAAGTTCATATCCGGAGGAATTACTACAATCTCAACAGACTTCAGCGAAATGGGTGTTCAAGCTGCGTTGCATGTAAAAAGCGGTGAGATGACCCAACAAATTACTCCTTCTTATTTAATAGATAGAGGTTCTGTATAGGACTTTCTTCTTTTTCTGAAATCTATTAATTTGCCTAATAAATTGATATAATCATATTTTAGCATTTATGAATGTGATAACATCTCATTTTTTTTATTACCTTTGAATAGTAGCATACTATATCATAGTATTTTGTTCCAAAAGCTTCATGACCTAATTTTTCATTTTAGGCATGCAGCTAGTTTGTTTAAAAAGTAATTAACGATATAGTTTGAGTTAGTTTAAGTTGTTAGTTTAAATTCAAAAGTGCAAAAGCCAGGTATAATTTTATCTGGCTTTTCTAGGCTAATAGTTGAGTGTCGTGTTTTAGCATTCATACATTCTATAATCAAGTTTTAATTTTTTTTGAAGAAATGATTGTAAGTACAATAGAGAAAGAAATAGATTCCCTGATTTTTAACATTAACAAGAAAAATGGTTCAGCCAATTTGGAACTGATAACAGATGAAGGTGCTTTACAAGTTTTCCGATTTGAATACCAGAACCATGATGATAGCTTTCCAGAGCCATTAAGTCTCCAGTGGAGAATACCTGCAACTAAAGTTAAAGGGATGTGGAAACCTACTGCAGATTTCTCAAAGCGCATAGAGGCTGATTGGGAACTTGAGAATCATGAATCAAGAATATCTATTGATGCCCCTGTTATTTCCCTTTTTGGCAACCACGACGAAAATGTACTTTGCTTTGCTTGTTCCAATGTAATAAATAGAGTGGAGATGGCTGTAAAATATAGAGAAGAAGACAACCATTTCTACTGTCAAATCATATTCTTTACTGAAAGTAAATATCCAATTAAAGATTTTAGCACGGATATCCGTATCGACCAGCGTAAAATTCATTTTTCCCAAGCTTTAAAAGAAACTTCAAAATGGTGGGAAGGTTATGACAACCTAAAACCAGCTGCAGTGCCGGCAATAGCCAAAAAACCTTTGTACTCTACATGGTATCAATTTCATCAAAATTTAAACAAAGATTTACTGCTCAAAGAATGCCAAATAGCAAAAGATTTGGGGTTTGAATCAATCATTATTGATGACGGTTGGCAAACGAAAGATACTAATCGAGGATATGATTATACGGGTGATTGGCTTCCAGAACGTTTTCCCAATATGGCCGAGTTGGTCCAAGAAATACAAAGGTTAGGGATGAAGGTTGGAATTTGGTATTCTGTTCCATTTTGCGGAAAAAAGTCAAAGGCTTACCAAAAATTCAAAGGCAAATTTTTAACTGAAAATCATAGATGGGCACCTGTTTTTGATCCAAGATATCCTGAGGTCAGAAATTATCTGGCGGGTATTTATGTAAGTGCTGCTAGGGATTGGGGTTTAGATGGATTGAAACTTGATTTTATTGATGATTTTAAAAGCTACCCAGAAACTTCTTTCGATCCTGATGGCAATCGTGACTTTTCATCAATCGATGAGGCTGTGGATGCATTGCTTACACAAGTAATTGTTGAAGTCAAAAAGGTAAATCCAGATATATTCATTGAGTTTAGGCAAAAGTACACTGGGCCGGCCATGCGTAAATATGGTAACATGCTTCGAGCCTTTGACTGCCCAGGGGACTATACTATGAATCGAGTTCGTATTGCCGATATAAAAATGTTATGTGGTGATACCGTTGTCCATTCCGATATGGTTACTTGGCATTTTGGCGAAGCTGTGCAAGATGCCGCCCTTCACTACCTGAACACTCTTTTCGGGGTGCCTCAAATCTCAGTAATGCTAGGCGAAGCACCAGAACCTCATTTGAACATGATTCGATTTTACACAAAGTATTGGAATGAAAACTCTGAAGTTCTACTATCGGGTGAATTCTTGCCTTCATCTCCATTGGCTAATTATCCAGTGCAACAGGTACAAAAAGATGGTAAAATAATATTAGGCGTCTTTGAAAATCAATTTTTAGAACTTAAGAAACTAGATGAAAAAATAGATATTATTAATGCAAAACCCTCTGAAGATGTGGTTATTGTTGTAAAACAGGGTAATTGTGAGTATAATTGCTCTCTGTATAATTGCGAAGGTGCACTCGTACAACAGCAAACAATCTATTTAGAGGAAGGAATCAATACATTTAAAATTCCCATATGTGGATTGGCACAGATCAAACCAATTGAATAACTAAAACAAATAATTATGGGAATGTCATCTATTTTATCCTTCATAGGCTTTACACTATTAGTGGCGATCATTGCTTGGTGGGCAACACGCGGCACAAATGAGAAATCTGCCAAAGGCTATTTTCTTGGGGGCAGAAGTCTTGGTGCCATTACTATAGCCGGGTCATTATTACTTACCAATCTTTCCGCAGAACAGATAGTAGGGCTTAATGGTCAAGCTTTTACAGAAGGTGTTTTGGTAATGGCATGGGAAACTTTAGCGGCCATTGCAATGATATTAACGGCGCTTATACTGTTACCTAAGTATATGAAGAGTGGTATTACCACAATTCCTCAGTTTATAGAGAACAGGTTTGACAAACAGACCAAAGCGATTTTATCTATACTCTTTTTATTCGCTTATGGTGTAGTTCTATTGCCAACAATTTTATACTCTGGGTCTTTGGCATTCAGTTCTATGTTTGATTTACCTAATTTGTTTGGTATTAGTCAAAATGCAACAATATGGATATGTGTATGGAGTATAGGTATTATTGGATCTATTTATGCAATTTTTGGTGGATTAAAGGCAGTTGCTGTATCTGATTTAATAAATGCAATCGGGTTGCTCATAGGAGGATTTTTGATACCTTATTTTGGTTTAAAACTTATCGGTGACGGTAGTATTGGAGATGGTTTAGATATACTTTGGGATACAAATCCAGAGAAGTTCAACCTAAAAGGGGAAGTTGACTCATCCATACCATTTGGAACCATATTTACTGGAATGATCTTAGCTCAAATGTATTATTGGGGAACCAATCAATCAATATTGCAGCGGGTATTCGGGGCCAAAAGCTTGGCCGAAGGTCAGAAAGGAGTTATTTTGGCGGCTTTGGTAAAATTCTTGATTCCTATAATTGTAGTGCTCCCAGGGGTAATTGCATGGCATGTTTTCAAAGGAGATCTTGCAAATCCAGACCTAGCTTATCCAGAATTGGTTAGAAAAGTTTTACCGCCTTCATTACTAGGTTTCTTCGCTGCAGTATTGTTTGGTGCGGTATTGAGTTCATTTAATAGTCTTTTAAACAGTAGTGCAACTTTGTTTGGATTTGATCTCTATAAATTTTTCAATAAAAATGCTGCTGAAGAACAGACCGTAAAAGCTGGAAAACGCTTCGGACTGGGATTGGCGATTATTTCTTTGTTCATAGCTCCGTTTATAGCCTCAGCTCCGGATGGACTTTTCGCTTACATACAAGAATCGTTGGGAAGTTTGAGTGTGCCAATTTTAGCTGTAATAGTGGTGGGCATCTATACCAAAAAAGTTCCAGCTCTTGGTGCTAAGCTCGTTTTAACTGTTGGGGTGGTCATGTATTTAATAAGTCAGTTTGTGATAAGTCCTATAATGGTGGATAGTGCACTTACCGAGGCCGCCGCCAATGGCATCACCGACTCAAAAGCATTAAGTATTATTAAGGCGGAGGCATATCCTCACTTCTTACATATTATGGGGATTTTGTTTGTTATAAACGTAGCTTTTATGCTATTAATGGGCAAATTAAAGCCAAAAACTACAGTTATGGCAGAAGTCGTGACTGAAGAAATAGATACAACACCTTGGAAATATGGACTTTTGGCTGGAGCTATTATAACTGCTATGGTACTGAGTACATATTTTATCTTTTAAATAACCGAAAAAAATAATATAAAAATCACTAGTGAGTACATTAAAAATCAACCAAGTTTTTATACATAAATTTTAATGGAAGGTGTAACGGATAAAAAGAGTTTCCAAACTACTTTTCAGGATAGTGATGTTGTTATTGAGTCTCCGGGGAGGATTAACCTTATCGGAGAGCATTTAGATTACAACGGAGGTCAGGTACTTCCGGCTGCTATCAATTTAAAAGTACGGTTGAATTTTAAAAAAAATGGAACTCGTAAATGTAACTGCTATTCCAAAAATTATGATAATCACTTTGAGATAGACTTGGACAAAGTGGAGATAAGCGAAAAGGAATGGCACAACTACTTTTTGGGTGTTGTTCATTTTATAGTACAAGCACATCCAAACAAAATTAAAGGGTTTGATTGTATTGTAGAAAGCGATCTCCCTATTGGTTCTGGAATAAGCTCTTCTGCTGCCTTGGAATGTGGCTTTGCCAAGGGTCTTGATGCACTTTTTTCAATTGGTCTTTCAGATGATGAGCTTGTTACAATCTCTAGAGATGCAGAACACCACTTTGTAGGAACTAAATGTGGAATCATGGATCAATTTGCCGTGGTTAAGGGCAAGAAAGGAAAGCTTATCCGTTTGGATTGTAATGACTTGTCCTTTCAATATATACCAGCTAACATTGAGCCTTATTCCATTGTGCTGTTAAATACAAACGTATCTCATAATCTGGCCACCAGCGAGTACAATTTGAGGAGACAAGAATGTGATGAGGCCCTTATTGCCATTCAAGAAAAATACCCAGAATATGATGTGCTGGCTCATGTTCCAGAAGTGAAGGCCAAAGAATTTGAATCAATACTGCCTTTCAAGATTTTCGATAGATTGCTCTATGTTGTTCAAGAAAATGCCCGAACCATAGCTGCAAGTGAAGCCTTGGAAACTGGAAACCTTGAGGCTTTTGGGCAAAAGTTGTTTGAGTCTCACGAAGGACTTAAAAATCTTTATAAGGTGAGTTGTGGGGAACTTGATTTTCTAGTGGATTTTGCCCAAGAATATAAAGGTGTGATAGGTTCAAGAATGATGGGTGGCGGCTTTGGTGGATGTACCATTAATCTAGTCCATAAGGATAGGATGGATTCTTTCATTACAGAAGCCGCTTTGGCGTATAATTTAAAATTTAATATTCGATTAAGCTCATTTACGGTAGCTATCGGAGATGGGGTAAAACGAATCAAATAATTATGAGTACCATGTTATCCGAACAGCCCCATAGAAGGTATAACATCTTGACCGGAGAGTGGATTTTGGTTTCACCACACCGCACCAAAAGGCCATGGCAAGGAAAAACCGAAAAATCCAACTCGGAACAACGCCCAGAATATGATCCCAAATGCTATCTGTGTCCCACAAATACTAGGGCTAGCGGTTCTATTAATGAGAACTACAAAAGTACCTTCGCATTTAGGAATGATTATGGCGCCATCTTAATGGATGGAAAAGAAGAAAATTATAGCAAAGGGCTTCTTAGTGCAGAAACGGAACAGGGTATCTGTAAAGTTGTCTGTTTTTCCCCAGATCATAGTCTTACTCTTCCCCTAATGACAATTGAAGCTATTTCGGATGTAATACAGCTGTGGAAAAAAGAGTACAAAGAATTGGGTAGTATGGAGGAGATTAACCATGTTCAAATTTTTGAAAATAAAGGAGATGTCATGGGGTGCAGTAACCCACATCCTCATGGGCAGATATGGGCTCAATCTACTATTCCCGAGGAGCCAAGAAAAAAAACCAAAAAACAGAAAGACTATTTTGAAACAAATGTAACCAGTCTTTTAGGAGATTATCTAAAGCAAGAATTGAAAGTCAAAGAGCGAATAATCTTGGAAAATGAGGACTTTGTTGCACTGGTCCCATTTTGGGCCACGTGGCCATATGAGACCATGATAATTCCAAAAAAACACTATCAGCATATTGGTCAACTAAATAAGGAAGAGGAAGTTTCCTTTGCAGAAATAATCAAAGTACTCACCACAAAATATGATAACCTGTTTGAAATCTCTTTTCCTTATTCAGCAGGGATTCATCAAATGCCCACGGACGGAAAGGATTACCCAGAATGGCATTTCCATATGTCCTTCTATCCGCCCCTTCTACGTTCAGCAACTGTTAAGAAGTTTATGGTGGGGTATGAGATGTTTGGGAATCCGCAGCGAGACATTACTGCAGAGCAGGCGGCCAACACATTGAAAACGCTATCAAATGTTCACTATAGCGAAAAGAATACCTATAAGTGATTCAAGTGTTATTGGTGCCTGAACCTAAAATATTTTGGTAAGGCTTTGAACAAAAAAAAGGAGCTCCAAAGCAAAAATTTGTGAACTCCTTTGTATTTAGTGACCTCGGCAGGATTAAGTCTAAATCCTCGGAGACCTTTATTCTAAAAAGAAATTTAACCTTGCAAAAATCTGTTGACCGAATTGTTGACGTTCAATTTGAATGCAAATGATATCATTTGACTTTCAGAACAAAGATAAAAATCTATAATTCTTAAAGAAAGTTTATGGTTAATTATCAATTAGCTCCATCCTTCCATTTTAAGCTTCTCACACTTTTTTAGACAGCAAAACACCAACATTCAGAAGTTGACCAGACTGCATAAAGCCAGTCGTAAATGCCTTTTTTATAAGTCTTTGCTCAATCCTGAATATTGAAAATGTATGGCGTCAAAAAAGGTAACAACGAAGGCCTTTAGTTTTGTTCCATAGATGAAATCTATTATGATGATGGTGTTGAAAAGAGGGGGTCTGGGGGAGACTTATAACTTCCAATATTGTTGATAAGTCAAAAGGATGGTGCGAACCATAGCGACGGATAGGCATCTGGCCTCAGTAGAGTAACGGGCACCATCCTTTTTTATGGATTTTGGTTTTCAATGATGAACTCTCCAAGTGTAACGAGTCTTTCGATAGCCACTTAGCCTAGATGGATATTTCGCTTTTGATACCATGAGCTCAGCAACAAAAACAGAATTCCACAAAATACCCATGCTGGAAGAGTCACAAACGATAAGAAAACATCAAAATACAGCGATATAAAATAGAATAATCCAAAGCTTATCGCCCAAGACCAGAATACGGCTTTATTGAACCCTATATTTTTTTTGTTGGCATAGTCTTCAATAACATTGTAACGTTTTGCAAAAAAATGCTCAAATACAATGATTGCTCCAAACGGAGCCAGAATAAATCCATATAGTGCCACAAAACCTAATAATTTCATGGCAAATGCAGGAAATAGGCCAGCTGCCGTAGCAACCATTCCGGCGATGAAAGTCACCTTTGCCGTACTAAGTTTTGGCATAATGGCCTGGAACGCCAGCCCAGCACGATAGATAGTCGGATTCGCCGTGGTCCATCCCGCAAGGATGACCACGATGATTCCAAAAATACCGATAGCATTATGAGCCAAAGGTCCGGGTGCTACAGGCGGTGCTTCCCCATTGCCCAAAAAGCCTTGTGCTTCGGGTGATTTAAGATATACCGCATAAAGTAATGCGGCAGCTATCCACGCCATATAATGCCCTATATACATGCCCGCAGCGGTCGTCCATCCGCTTGACTCATGTTTGGCGTAACGGAAAACGGACAAATCTGACATGCCCACGTGCATGGCTGCATTGGCAAACCACGACCAGATTACCACGTGCCAGAAACCAAATTTTAGTTGACCTGGAAAAGGTTCATTCCCTTCCCCCCAAATATTCCAAAAATCTTCGAGACTATTGACATTCAATTGTGTGAGGGCTACCACTCCGCAAGCAATAAAACCAGTAACAATTATGGGCGACATCCAATTCGCTACCTTTGAAACTGTTTCATAACCCCTTGCCGCAATAATGGAAATCACCAATCCTATCAGCAAAACAATGATGACCCATGTTAAGCTATTGGGTACAGTATCCGTAAGTTTTGGCATTTCCATATCGAAAGGAACGCCCACTGCCGTAGCCGAAACGGTCACCATGGCACCTGCTAAAAAGCAAAAAAGCAGCCCGTTGGCAAGATTATAGAATGTCACAAGTTTTCTGCCAGCGATTCTCTCCAACTGATAATATAAAGTCAACCGCTTCCTTACGGCGATATGCGCAGTTAGAAAACGCCAGCTAAGAACTGCTAAAAAATTACCCAGTAATAGCCCGATAATTAAATCAAAAGCACTTACACCCGCAGTCAAAAATAGCGGGCCAATCATAAATTCTGTGCCTGCAGCATGCTCGCCGGCATACATGCCCAGAAAACTCTTCCAACTTTTTAATTTTGATTTTGGTACGGGTTCCCTTTCAAATTCCCCTGAAAAGGAATCCTGTTCTCTAGTTTCAATGGTTTGCTTGGTCATTGTGAATGGTTATTTAATAAGATGATTGGGCAGGTCTTCTATTTTTTTACAACACAATTGGTCCATCACCTGTCCCAACTGTCTTTTGAACATGGCAATTGCGTGATTACCACCCTTATTACCCAAAGCGCCCACACTGTACATAAAAGATCGTCCCATGAATGTAAAAGCGGCCCCACTGGCGATGCTTCTTGCAATATCTGGTCCAGATTGTATACCACTGTCCATCATCACAGTCAATTGATCGCTATATTTTTTGGCAATTCTACCCAGTGGGGCAATGGTTGATTCTGCAGCATCCAATTGTCTACCACCATGATTGGAAACAATAATGCCATCAAAGCCCATTTCAATGGCATCTTTAGTGTCTTGTTCAGATGTAACCCCTTTCAGCACAAGTTTTCCTTTCCACTTATCTCTTATTGGGAGTATTTTTTCCCGATTCAGTTTCCCTGAGAAGGTCTTATCCATAAACAGCCCTAATTGCTTTAGATTCAGTCCCTCCGGGGTGTAGGGCTTGAGCGTTTCAAAAGTGGGTTGGCCATATCGCAAGGTTTTGAATGCCCATTCAAGCTTAGCAAGAATCTGCAAGATATTTTTAACTGACATTTTTGGAGGCAGCGCCAAACCGTTCTTTATATCTCTTGGGCGATATCCAAACGTAGGTACATCGCATAGTAGCACCAGTACAGGGCAGCCTGCATTCTCAGCCCTATTTATGATATCATCTCTAACTTCGTCTTCTACCGGATTATACAATTGAAACCAAGCCTTGCCCTCAGTCAGTTCACTTGCACGTTCGATGCTCATAGTAGTGACCGTACTTAAAATAAAAGGAATGTTATGCTCAAATGCTGCTTTGGCCAAAATTTCCGGCGAATTGGGCCACATCAACCCCTGAAGACCGACAGGTGATATTCCAAAAGGGGCATCATACTCCATTCCAAAAAGAGAGGTTTTCAATGAACTTTCACCATAGTTTCTCAAGTATCTAGGTTGAAGTTGTACTTCCCTAATCTCTTTTGTATTCCTAACGATATTGATGTCTTCATTACACCCGCCATCAAGATATTCAAATGCAAAGCCCGGAACCTTTTTTTTGGAACGGAGCCTTAAGTCTTTTGTTGACGGATATCTACTATCTATTTGGTCTATAAGATTCATTTGATTACGAAGGGTACGTGTTTTTTGAGTGCGTAATTTTTTCTTAGAAACTTCGTATTCAATTGTTGGTCAGAAATGGCTATCACAGCTCCAATCGATGATCCAAGTGCAGAATCCGTGGTCATGACCTTTGCATTCCTCATGTAATGTGCCAATAGCTTCACGTAAATGTCATTATCGCTGAAACCACCATCAATGTAAAGGTTGTCTATAACCCTTTCATCCATTACTTTTTTGATGAACTTTACTTGTATTAGGGTCAATTCCATCATCAGATGATGGTAAGCATGTTCAAAAGTATCGTAGGGAATAGTTGTTTCTTCTGGCATGTTCTCAACTGAAAAACTTTTCCATTTAAACAGGTGCACGAAATCTTTGTTGATTTCAAAAAAAGTATTGAAATCAAACTTTACCTTTTTGTGCCTATCCTTTTCGGTCTCAAAATGTTTGTTCAAAAAATCAACTTGTAGTTTATATTCATTGCCCAAAAATATTCTCGATGCCATCACGGGCTTGCCGTTGATGCGCATATAGTTGATACATCCATTTTCGACATCCCGCTCGGATAAATGTCCCTCAACAAATGGATTGAAGGCTATGCTCCAGGTGCCTGTTGAAACAAGTACAAACTTTTCCTTGGCACCCTTTATGTAGGGCAAAAGGGCTGCTGAGCTATCATGAATACCAACACCGACCTTGATTCTCTTGCCGTTATAATTCATATTGATACTCGTTTCCGACGGGACCAGTGGTGCCAACATGTTATGGAACCCTTCTTGATACACCCAATCATGATAGTCTCTTTTTTGATAGTCCCAAAGTAAGGTGTGACAGCCCAAACTGGTATACTCCGAAACGGGAATTCCTGTGAAAACATAACTGATGTATTGGGGCAAGTGCAGGGAAACCTTGATTTTCTCAAAGACTTCCGGCTTAAAGTATTTGAGCCAAAACAATTGCATTCCTGAATTTAACAGTCCCGCATTGTCCGCACCCGTGGTGGCCAACAGCTTCTTTTTTGGTCCGTACTTGGCAAAAAACCTTTTGGTAACTTCTTCTGGAAGGGGTTTGGTATAGTTGTACATGGGCAGCAAAGGGCTGCCATGTTCATCCAGATGCACTAGGCTGGCCCCATACGTGGAGAAATTCAGGGCCTGAACGTCAAATTCGTCAAGGCTTGTTATGGTTTCAAAAATACCTTTCAGCCAAATCCGTAGTTCCTCCAGATTTTCGCAAGGGTGGTTTTCATTATCGAACTTATTTTCGAACTGGCGATATTCACGATGCACTTCGTCATAATTCTCATCGAAAAGGAAGAATTTTTTATTTGTTTTACCGATATCAAAGACCGCGGTTACTTTCTTTTTAGCCATTCGATCATAATCCTGTTGCCACAGTGTGTTTACCACGCTCTGTGATTAAATTCTTTCTAATTTCCATTTCCCGATAGGCTTTTAATGGATTTAGCGCACCCCCTACATCAACCCTGGCCTTTGCAAGTAAAGGCCTAACATCTGTTCTAAAGGCATCTTGTAGTACCTCTTGGCACTGAACCACATCGTCATTGAATTGTGCTTTTGATAGACTTTCTTGATCAATAAGCATCGCTTTCGCATAAGATTCCTGTATAGCTTCCAACGATTGCAGCAAATCTTCTAAGGGATCTTTTATATTGTGGCTTGCATCGATCATCCATGCCAATTCAGGATTTTGTTTATTTCTTTTAATTCCGTTGACCAATTCATTGAAAATCAAAAACAAGCTGTAAGGTTTTATGCTACCGACCGTCAGGTCATCGTCTCCATATTTGCTGTCATTAAAATGAAATCCACCTAATTTACCCTTCATCATCAAGGTCGCCACGATTTGTTCGATATTTGTATTGGGAAGATGGTGCCCCAGGTCGACAAGGGTATAGGCCCTTTCCCCACATGAATTTGCCAACATCATCGAAGTGCCCCAATCTTGAATCACGGTGCTATAGAAATTGGGCTCATAGGGTTTATACTCGATGAAGAATTTCCAATCTTCGGGCATGTGGCCATAAATCTTCCTTAAACTGTCCTCAGTGTTGAGAAGCGAGTTTTGAAAATCACGTTGTCCCGGAAAATTGGTACCATCGGCCAGCCATACGGTCAAACTCTTCGAACCTAATTTTTCACCAATATCTATCACTTCGGAATTGTGCTCGATGGCCATCTGCCTCACCTTTTCATCTGAACTGCTGAGCGAGCCGTTGCGATAACTTAATTTGGTATCGGGCTGATCTTGAAAAGTATTGGAGTTCACCGCGTCGAAGATAATACCATGACCAGTAGCTTTTTCTTTTATGGCGTCATAGTCCTTTGGTATATCCCACGGGATATGCAACGAAATGGCCCCAGCTGTTTTTGTCAAGGCATGCAGAATCCCAATATCATCAATTTTTTCCTCTAAGTTGGAGGGTTCTCCATGGAAACCAAATCTTCCAAAACGGGTACCTCCAGCACCTAGAGCCCAACTGGGGACGGCCACTTGAAAATCCTGTAATCTCTTCAGCAGGTCCATTACATCGATTCCTTTTTTGGTAAGCTTTTCGGCCAGCCTAAGAAAATCACTTTCCTGTTCCAGAAGACCTTCTTTATTGTGGCTGTTCAGTATCTCTTTTTTAATTTTCATATGTTGTCGTTTTGTGGTAGGAAATCCATGGGTCGCTTAAAACGACCCCACGGATTTCAAAAACTAACTCAAATTAACAAAACTTACTTTTTTGCTACCTGACAAAGGCATTGGCCATACCGCCATCAACATTGATAATATTGCCAGTAGATTTATCAAGTAAACCCACCAAAGCAAATACACCATTTGCTATGTCTTCGGGATAAATAATCTCATTCAATAGATTTCTGCTAGCGTAATGTGCGGGAAGGTCTTCAACTTTGATGCCATGGGCTTTGGCCCTGCCTTCGGCCCATTCGCCTTCCCAGATTTTGCTGCCCACAATCACCCCGTCCGGATTAACAGTGTTTACCCTTATCTTGTCTGAAGCCAACTCGGATGCCAATAAGCGAACCATATGTTGTTGTGCAGCTTTTGCTGTACCATACCCAACATTGTTAGGCCCAGCGACCAATCCATTTTTACTGGCAATGGAAACAAAATCACCTCCTTGACCTTGTTTTCTCATAATCTCAACACCTTGTTTTGCCAATTCAAATTGGCCTTTCACCAAAACATCCTGTAAAATATCCCAGTCTGACTCAGAAGTTTCGGCCAAAGGTTTGGAGATAGCAAGACCTGCACTGTGAATCACAATATCAACACCACCAAATTCTAAACAAGCCTTCTTGTAAGCATTTTTAATAGAGCCAATTCTGGTAACATCACATATTTCGTATGTTGCAACATCGTTTTTGTAAGTCGCAACCGCTTCTTTCAATCTGTCTTCAGCAACATCTGTTAAAACCACATTAGCTCCTTCTTCGGCCAATTTATCCGCGATTGCTTTTCCAATACCACCACCTGCTCCCGTGACCAAAGCTACCTTTCTTGATAGTGGTTTTTCCTTGGGCATTCGCTGTAACTTGGCTTCCTCCAATAGCCAGTACTCAATATCAAAGGCTTCCTGTCTTGGTAATGAAGTGTATTCTGAAATTGCCTCAGCACCACGCATTACGTTTATGGCATTAATGTAGAACTCACTTGCGACCCGTGTAGTTTGCTTGTTTTTGGCAAAACTGAACATGCCCACACCTGGATATAGAATGATTACCGGATTAGGATCACGCATGGCAGGACTGTTCTCCCTTTTGCAGTTATTATAATATTCAGCATATTCTTTGCGGTATTGCTCAAAAGCAGGCTCTAACTTCCTTAGTGTCTTTTCAGTATCTGAAACATCATAATCAACACTTAGACTCAACACAAGGGGCTGTATCTTTGTCCTAAGAAAATGATCCGGACATGAGGTTCCCATTGGAGCAAGACGGTCTAGGTCATTACTATTTATATATTCCAAAACGACATCACTATCTGTAAAATGGCCTATCATCCTTTTTTCAGAAGAGCAAAGTCCCCGCAATAAAGGCATCAACAGTGCGGCCTTTTCTTTTCGTTCGCCGCTTTGGAGTGACTTTACTTTCTCGCCGCCAAAAACACTTCCTTTTTCTTTTATTTTTTTGACAATATATTCCGAGGCCATCTCGATAACTTCAAGACTGTTGATGTAGCATTCGTATGAAGTATCTGCCCAAGTAAAAAGGCCATGACTTCCGAGGACGATTCCTCTTATTCCCGGATTTTCTTCCAAACACTTTTCCAATTGCAGGCCTAAATCAAACCCTGGTCGCTGCCAAGGGACCCACCCCATGGTGTCGCCCCAAATTTCTTCAGTCACTTTTTTACTGTCTTTGGCTGCGGCGACGGCGATTAATGCATCGGGATGCAGGTGGTCAATATGCTTAAAGGGCAACAAGCCATGTAATGGTGTATCTATTGAAGGAGCTCTGCTGTCAAGGTCATATATACAGTGATTGAAAAGTCCCACCATGCGATCTTCATCATCGATACCTTTGTAAACATTTTTCAAACTTCTCAATCTGTCTGTATAAAGTCCTGCAATCCCAGCCCTGTTTAAAGTGCCAATATCACCTCCCGACCCCTTAATCCACATTACTTCAACCTCTTCTTTGGTCAGTGAATCTTTTTCTATTGTTTTACAGCTAGTGTTACCACCACCATAATTGGTAATTCTTAAGTCAGCTCCTAAAATATTGGATCTATATAGAAAGAGTTCAACTTGGTTGTTGCCTAATTTTTCAACCTTCTTATCATCCCAGAGATAATCGACATAGTTGAAAGCCCTTGTACTTGTGTTCATCTGAATAGTTATTGATTTATAATGCTAACTTATTCAAAGTCGCTTATGTTGGTGTCCTGTACTGTACCGTGAAATATAACCTTTGGAATATTTATTTTATTTTTCCCGTGAAAACATAAGTTTATCATAAAAATAGCGAAGATGTTAGAACATATCACATTTGACCATAAATCAAGAAAGCCAAAATATTTGCAAATTTTCCAAAGTATTATCGAGAATATATCATTAGGTAATCTTAAAATGGACCAAAGGCTACCTTCAATTAACAATCTCAGTGAAGAGCTATATGTTTCAAGGGATACGGTAGAAAAAGCATATTCCATGCTAAAAAAGCAAAAAGTAATCGTTTCCATAAAAGGAAAGGGTTATTTTATTAATAGAACGCCATTGATATCGAAAATCAACATCCTCCTTTTAATCAATAAATTGAGTAATTACAAAATGAGGATTTACAATTCATTTAGAGCACAAGCCGGTGCAGAAGCCCATATAAATCTTCAGGTATATCATTGTGACGAGGAACTTTTTATTAATCTGTTGAATAAATACTATGGAGGATATGATTACTATGTTATAATGCCCCACTTCAAAACAGAGAGCTTAAGCCATATTAGTATAACGGAAAAAATTAAGAGTAAGTTGGTCGAGATTCCTCAAAACAAGTTGGTAATCTTGGATAACAATAAAGATGCTGTTAAAAATTGCTTTCTTGAGGTCTATCAGGATTTTGAGGAAGATATCTATAACGCGCTAACTGAAGGTTTGGAAAAAATACTTCATTACAACAAATTAGTATTGGTTTGCCCAGAGAAAACAATGTATCCATACCCTAAAAGTATTTTGCATGGATTTCGGAAATTTTGTGCCCACAATCACTTGGATTTTGAAGTCTATGAAGAGATTTATGAGGAAATGATTCTTAAAAAAGGAGATCTTTTTATCGTTATTGAAGAAACCGATTTAGTCCACTTGTTAAAAAGGATTAAAGAAAAGGGATTTCTCATGGGAGCGGAAATTGGAGTTATTTCATATAATGACACGCCTCTAAAAGAATTATTAGGGATTACGGTAATATCAACCGATTTTGCCAAGATGGGCGAAGTCGCAGCTCAAATGATTATGTCAAATACTGGTGGCTCTGTTAAGAATGATTTCAATCTCATCAATCGACAATCAGTTTAGCGTAGTTTTCGTCAATATATGCTCAGGGGCTTAGTTCATTTAAGGAAAAAGTATTGGTCTCTCACAAAGCTTAGAATATAATTTCCGTGTCATCCCCTGTCTAATGCACAAACTAAATCCAAACATACGATTCCAAAACACTGGTCACCGTATTTATAAAATCATATGGTGCTACATGCGTAATATAAAAATATGTTTTACCTGAAAAAGTTTTCAATCTTTCACGGGAACAAGTTATAATTACAGCATGCAGCAGGATGGTTGAGCTTTATTATCACAATATCTTTCAGGAAAGTCGAAGCCAATTCTTAGTAGAGACAGTGTGCTTAAAAAAAGGCGCAAATTTAGACTTTGAGAAATTGGTTTTCTTGAATATTAATCTTTCCAATTGGCATGATAAGATACAATTCAATTATTGGTATTATCATAGAAACGATTTGTTTAAGCTTATTGATTGGGGGGTGCATGCATCAAAATCATATAGAAACAAAAAACAAGTCCAAGCCTAAAGTTAAGCATTTGGAAGATGACTTTTGGGGAAGATATAATAGCAATATGGTCACCGAAGATTGGATGGCATTTGTAGACAGTACCAAGAGGGGAATGGCAGTTTACACGCCCATCACCCGAAACTTTCTTGCAGGAATGGCAGGAAATCCTGGTGGAAAAGCAGAGAGTAGCTCCACTTCTTACGTTGCACCTATCAAGAAGGTAACCCTCTACAAGGATTCTGAATATGAGTATGAACATTATTTGTTGGTAGGGGAGCTAGATGAAATGAGGGATAGGATTTGTAAGATTAAGGAGAAAATTAACTGATATCGTGCTCCTTTTTGAATCGTATTCTGGGAACAGAAGTTACTTCACGTTATATAGTAATTTTTAACTAAAACTCATAAATCAGAGTTTGATTAAACAATACAAATGCGCTATCTAAATCTCAAATATTTGTTCATTCTAACTACGGTTTGTATTATCCTAGTATCCGGATGCACTAACACCAATAATCGGATTCATCAAGTGGATCGCAAACAGTTGCTAAAGGGTTTTGTTACCCCCGCAGACTCCATACAAACAGCTGTTTATTGGTATTGGATATCAGATAATATTTCCAAAGAGGGAATTGTCAAAGACCTTCACGCGATGAAGGGAGCCGGCATCAACCGGGCTTTTATTGGAAACATTGGATTGGAAAGTGTACGGTACGGTAATGTTAAAATGTTGAGCAAGGAGTGGTGGGAATGCATTCATATGGCACTGAAAACTGCTACTGAGTTGGATATTGAAATTGGGGTGTTTAACTCTCCTGGCTGGAGCCAATCAGGAGGGCCTTGGGTGAAAGCAGAGAATGCCATGCGCTACCTGGCTTCCTCTCAGACAAAAGTTTCAGGGCCGACTACATATTCGAGCACTCTTCCTAAACCTAACGAACCCTTTCAAGATGTAAAAGTCTTGGCCTTTCCCAAACCAAAATTGGCCGGTGAAATCTTAACCAATGGTAAAGCAACCATTTCTTCACCGCTAGCTATTGACAATTTGGGGAATCTTCTGGATGGAGATACGGCCACAACTACCTATTTGCCAAACATAGGTGAAGTCATCATAGATATTGAGGCAAAAGAGTCATTTATAGCCAGAAGCCTGATACTTCAGTATCCTAAAAGTCCGATTTATGCAAACATCGACTTTCAGGTACAGCGAGAAGATGGGCAATACACCTCGCATCATTCCTTTGAAATTGACCGCACCAAATTCAGTATCAATGTTGGCTTCAAACCATTGGCGCCTTTGCAGGTCACTTTTGAGGCGATTGAGAGTAAAAATTTCAGACTTAAATTCAACTATCTGAAGCATGATAACTGGCCTGACCCGAATGCCAACAAGAATCCTGGTTTGTCAGAAATCACTTTGTCCTCTGCTGTGGTTTTGGGCAATTATGCTGAAAAATCCTTAGCAAAAATGCATCCAACACCACTTCCCAAAGCGAGCGATTATAGATGGGAGGTACAGTCAGAACCAGATGATTTGTCTTTGATAGTGAGTCCAGATAAGGTATTAGACCTAACCCAAAATTTAAGTGAAGATGGAACGCTCAAATGGGAAGTACCTGCCGGTGATTGGATTATTCTTCGCACAGGTATGACGCCTACTGGCGTAAAAAATAACCCCGCCTCACCCGAAGCTACCGGATTTGAAGTGGACAAGATGAGTAAAGCCCATGCAGAGAAACATTTTTATGGACACATCGGAGAAATACTGGAGCGTGTGCCTCCGGAAGACCGGAAGAGTTTCAAGGTAGTGGTGCAGGACAGTTACGAAAAAGGAGGGCAGAATATATCGGATGGTTTCCTTGATGAGTTTCAGGAAACGTATGGGTATGATCCCACCCCTTTCTTACCCACCTTTGAAGGAGTCGTAATAAAAAGTCAGCAAACATCTGATAGATTTTTGTGGGACATGCGCAGGTTGGTTGCCGATAAGGTAGCATATGATTACGTTGGGGGTTGCGAGATATAAGTCATAGACATAATCTCACCACATGGTTGGAAAACTATGGCCACTGGGGCTTCCCTGGAGAGTTTTTGATGTACGGAGGACAATCTGATGAAATATCTGGAGAGTTTTGGAGTGAAGGTTCATTAGGCGATATCGAAAATAGGGCAGCTACGTCTGCAGGCCACATCTATAACAAGCCTCGCATCTGGGCCGAATCTTTTACAGCTGGAAAAAACCCCTTTAGCAGATCCCCCTCCGAGTTAAAGCCTCGTGGAGACCGATTCTTTGCGGAAGGCATTAATGCCTCCTTACTCCATGTATACATTCACCAGCCTTATGAAGATAAAAACCCCGGGATGAATGCATGGTTTGGCAACCCTTTCAACCGAAAAAATACCTGGTTCAGCCAGTTAGATATTTTCACCGACTACTTAAAGCGAACCAATTACATGCTCCAGCAAGGACAGAATGTGGCAGATGTGGCTTATTTTATTGGAGAGGATGTTCCGATCATGACGGGCACTACAGACCCTCCATTGCCTTTAGGCTATGAATTTGATTACATGAACGCAGAGGTAATCATGCGGGACATGACAGTAAAAGATGGATTGTTTACTTTACCGCACGGTATCCAGTACAAGGTGCTAGTACTCCCCAAAATCAAAACGATACGACCGGAGTTGCTTAAGAAAATCAAATCATTGGTAGCTGCCGGAGGTACGATTTTGGGTCCTATGCCTGAATATTCTCCTAGTGGTCAGAATCAGCCAACTGCAGACAAAACAGTAAAGAAATTGGCTAGTGAAATCTGGGGCGATGTGGATGGTGATCAAGTCCAAACTGGTACCTACGGAAAAGGAATTGTTATGAATGGATTGAGCATGAAAGAAGCATTGTCACATATCCGTTTGATCCCGGATTGTAAAGTGCCGGCAGATATCGCTATTCATTACGGTCATCGTAAGCTGCTCGATACTGATATCTATTTCCTTTCTAACCAAACCAATCAGGAGCAAACGTTTACAGCTGACTTTCGAATTACGGGCAAACAACCAGAGCTTTGGCTGGCTACTACAGGAGATGCACGGATGCTTCCGGCATATGAACAAAAAGGAGAAGTAACGGCCGTTCCATTGAAGTTGGCCCCCTACGAAAGTGTTTTCGTTGTCTTTACCCAAGATGCTGACCAAGGACCAGGTAGTGATGAATTGTTAAACTTTCCAAAAGCGCAATTGGTAGTGGATTTAAACGAAAACTGGACAGTTCAATTCAATCCTGCCCAAAGAGGACCGGAAGCGCCGGTAACATTTGATAAGCTGATTGATTGGACAACTTCGGAAGATGAAAATATCAAATATTACTCCGGCCAAGCTACCTATACTAAACCTTTTGAGCTTGATGAGTTGAAAGATGGTGAGCGGATGATACTTGACTTGGGGAAACTGACTGCCATAGCACGGGTTTTTGTCAATGGCCAGATAGCAGGAGGGGTGTGGACGGCACCTTATAAGTTAGATGTCACAGACCTTGTCCGATTAGGAACGAATGAATTGAAAATTGAGGTAATCAACAACTGGATGAACCGACTGATTGGTGATGCCGGAATGCCGAAAGAAGAGCAACCAACCTGGGCACCGCACAATACATACACCAGTGAAAGTGAACTACAGCCCTCAGGTCTGTTTGGCCCGGTAAGTTTGGGCACTATACCTGAATAGATTTTCTGGAAAATGAAAAAGAAACGAATTGTAATACTTCTATCTCTTCTATGTCACGATATTATCCAAGTTCAAACCAATCTCTCACTTAGCTTAGTTGAATACAATGAACTTGAAATAAGAGAGAAGGATGGGTACTATCAGTTACATACCCAAGGTAAAGACCCTTGCTCCTATTATCCAATGACTGTCAAATGCACTTTTGTCGGGTGAAGATATCTTATCTTTTGAGTATTTCGGTCTTAAGGATTTGAACTATTTTCAGATTTTTTTCCGACCCGAAGAGGATACCAAATACAATAAAATGATCAGGTTCAGAACCAGCTCTATAACTTATAGTGAACAGGACCTTTTTGAACAAGAGACTAGCTTTGCTGCGCTTATTACGAGATGAAAGAGCTTGACGGATAGATGGATTTCAGTGGCATAATAGGTTTGATCATTGAAAAGAGGGTGGATTAAGAATAGGCTTGCGAAGGTTCCAGATGATAAAGACAAGCCGGGGGAAAAGAAACCTGTATGGTATGTTTTTCAAGCCGCTGATTGACTCAATGAAAATGAGGTGTTTGATCAATACAAAGAGATCATCGGTATTGAGAGCTGGTAGGGAGTAAGGTAAAGGCAGTATCCGAAATAGAGCGTCTCGGAATTGACTGGATAACTGCTATGAAAGACTGGAGATACCGCTACTAAATAAGTAAAAACGCTAACTATTCGTATTAGATGAAATATGTAATTGACTTAAAAAATCCCTTACGCATTTTCGGTTTAGATGCTTTCTATTCCAAATCATGCGCTATTTGCCCAAGAAGTGGCTTATCGAGATAGCAGTGTAAAAGAATACTTGTAAGTAACCAAGATGGCAGGCCTCAGTATTTTTCCTTTTTTAGTACGTCTGCAAATGGTTGTAAATTCAATTGACTGCCTTTAAGTGGCTGTATTGATTACTCCAGTCATGAGGGATTTCGTAAAGTGGAGTAGCTACTACTGAATCAGCCCCACTGATGAACACTAATCCAGCATAATTTTTAGTTTGAAGAAATACCTGACCTAGGCAATCATGATTCCCCGCTTTTAGTATATGACATACATGGAAAGAGATGTTCATGTTCGGTGGAGATCCAAACACTTTTATTAATGCGACTGCCTCTTCTGTATCTGCCAAGCTAGACCGATAATTCGGATACATCATAAAACGCACCTTCTTTTCAGTAGCATAGGCATGAACGGACTTTACTATTTTCATTAGTTTCGGATGCATCCGATTCCCATACGATGGGATTGAAACTAATACTCTTTCCCTCCAACTGGTCTATGACTTTTTTCCAATATTCGACTTTGGGTGTTTCCGGTCGTTTATATGCCTTGTGGCAAAATAAATCGATTCAATTTTGAAGCCTTCAGTTTTTTGAGAGGACTGATAGTATTCGTCGAAACGGACTACATCTTTGGCATTTTGCATCCGTATGAAGAGACTATTGAATCCAAGACTATCGAGAAAATTCACCTGCTGTGATGGTGACATCCCATCCATTCGCAGGTTGTAGGCTCCCAATGGGTAGTCGAATGATGAACTACACCCAATGGTCAAAATCAAAAGGGGAAACAGCACTTTTGACATAAGATTGAAATACTTAACTTTTAAACATGGCCGTATCCATGTATAGGTCCATCTTGTAGCATCATGTACACTAACTTAAGTAGCAGATTAAGACATGAAACTGAAGAAACTTAAAAAATGTGACTGCTAGTTGGTTAGCGTATTTGGAAACTTAATTATTTGGTTTCTTGAAAACCTCATAAACACAGGACAGAGCAGGACGGGTTGAACCATTTTGTTATTTAATTTCATTGTTGTACTTAAGGCCCGTTTTATGAAATGTATTATTGCTTAGCTAAATTTTTCCGTAATTATAATTTCGCTTTATACACGGGTTCAAGTTGTTAATATTGGTAATCAGAGCAACTAATAAACATGGTCCACGGGGCAACTTCTACTTTAACTTATACCATTATTGTTGCATGAAAAACTATTTCAAAAATGTTACTAGTTGGGCTTTTATAATTGTCTTTACTGGAATTTTGGCGAGCTGTCAGCTTAGACCAGAACCTCAAAAAAATAAACTACGACCTCCAAATGTGTTGCTCATTGCCATTGATGACCTAAACGACTGGATTGGAGTGTTAGAAGGACATCCGCAGGCTAAAACGCCTAATATTGATCGTTTGGCAGCTATGGGCGTGACCTTTACCAATGCCCTATGCCAAGCTCCGGTATGCAACCCCTCTCGTGCCAGTATGATGACTTCATTGTATCCGAGCACAACCGGTATATATTTCCTTGACCCAGATATTCCGGCATCTGAAGTAGCTATTAAAAATCGGCTGATGCCACAGCGATTTCTGGAAGAAGGATACCATGTTTCCGGAGCAGGGAAACTTTTTCACAATGCACCAGGAATCAATGAGAGACATGTGCCCAACTATGCGGGCGATTTTGGTGGTTTTGGCCCATTTCCAACAGAAAAACTTACCACTTTTCCAGGTCATCCACTTTGGGACTGGGGTGTATTTCCTGAGGATGATGAAAAAATGCCAGACCATCTAATCGCAAATTGGACCAAAGAACAACTTGAGAAGAAACGGGATAGTGCCTTTTGGCTTGGTGTGGGGTTTTATCGCCCTCACGTACCACAATATGTGCCTCAAAAGTGGTTTGATCTATATCCGATAGATAGTGTTCAGTTACCAAATCATTTAACCACAGATTTAGAAGATATTTCTACATATGGAAAAAACATTACGAGGCTTGAACACGTCCACCCAGACTTTGAATGGGTCGTAGAAAATGACGAATGGAAACCTCTGGTGCAATCGTATCTTGCTTGTGTGAGTTTTGTAGATTATCAGGTAGGTAAGGTCCTCAATGCGCTCCAAGCAAGTGAATATAAAGACAATACTATTGTAGTGCTCTATAGTGACCATGGATTTCATTTAGGAGAAAAAGAGCGTTTTGCAAAGCGAAGTCTATGGGAGGATGGAGCCAGGGTACCATTGATTATAGCAGGCCCAGGAATACAAAAGGGAGGCAGGTGTGGTAAACCGGCGCAGCTTCTTGATATTTACCCTACCCTTTTAGAACTTACTGGGCTTAAAGAAGATTCACGCCTAGAAGGAAATTCGTTACTGCCATTGCTGCGCAACCCTCAATCAGATTGGCCTAAGTACGCTAGAACGAGCTTTGGTCCAGGGAATTATGCGATTGTTTCTGAACATTATCGTTTCATCCAATATAATGATGGAACTGAGGAGTTTTATGACCATCAAAATGACCCTAATGAGTGGTACAATCAGATAGCGAATGAAAATTATCAAAAATTAATAAGTTCGCATCGAGCGCAAATTCCAAAAGAACGTCACCCTATTTTGGGCTCAGGCTCAACCGGTCATCTATCCTTTAAAGCTACTGAAGCTAGTAAACAATGAAAACTAAGCGCATAGCATTTAAAATGTTTTTAAAGCCTGGGATGGTAGAAGAATATCATAGGCGTCATAACCAGATTTGTCCCGAAATGCTAAAGCTGTTAAGAAAACAAGGTGTCGGTCAATTTTCCATATTCCTTGATGAGGAAACTCAGACTCTGTTTGCTTATCAACAGGTGATAGGGGATACCAACTCACAAGATTTAGGAAACAACCCTATTGTACGAAAATGGTGGGAGTATATGGCGGACATTATGGAGACCAATCAGGACAATTCTCCAAAGTCAATACCACTAAAGGAACTTTTTTATATGGAGTAGGAAAAACAACCCTAATTGATCACCGAAGTTAAATCTTTGCCAGGATGCGGTTATATTTTGATTTTACATATTTATGAATAGATATCAATTTTTTTTAGATATATGTTAGTATTCCAACTCTTAGAAAAGGACCTGCCTGAAAGAAATAACCCTCTAACCATATTATGACACCTAGAGGATGGTACTTATAATCTTGAATTAGAAATATTATAAGAATCACCTTAGCAACTATTGGCTATCATTAATATCCTGGATTTTAAGTCAAGTTTGTATTTGCCGTAAGTGTGTTAGCATGGATGGGTATGCGAATAAACCATCATGCCACGTTGTTTCCGCAACTTGCTATACCCCCCACCCCCGAATATGTCGAAAACTACTTAAAAAAGTGGAATTTTCAGATAAACTTAATCAATTTGAATAGACATCAATATTTATACTAATCATTTTGGTTAAAGTGTTTAAAAACAATGGGTTGTGTTTTTTAAATTTGAAGGTAAAAACTCTTTTTTTTGAGATTGGCACAATTGCAACAATATAAACTGCTGATAATCAGAAATATTAATTTTGCATCAATTTTTTTGCCTAAAAATGATTGTTTCTAAAAAAAAATACAAATAAAGCATTGATTATCAATAAATTATGATTTTAAATACATCAAAATAGGCAGACGGATTACCAATATTTTAGTCCAAACAAAGTCTTAAAGTATGTTTTTAATTAAAGAGTCTATTAATTTTGGATTTCTTTTCAAAGAACACAACTTTCTATTATTGTAAATTCCTAAAAGGAAAAGAAGCTTTCTATTTCAATCTAACATTGCAATATCCATAACTGTCCTAAAGCCCAGATGCTCGGCACCAGAATCCATGCTTGTTGCCATTCTGGCACTTATTCGATAACTTGCGCAGTAAGAAGAACTGCAAAGGAAAGACCCTCCCTTGATTATTTTTTCACGCGCTAAGGGGTTATTTGGATTGAAGGGTACTTTCGCTCCATGAGGATTCTTTATTATACTTTTCTTGGCAAGTTTCTCGTAATATTGGGTATTGTACCAGTCTGTCGTCCATTCCCAAACATTTCCTGCCATATCATACAGGTCAAAGTTGTTTTTGGGGTAGGTCATTGCTGGGGCCCTGCTTTCAAAACCGTCAAGTTTGGTATTTTCCAATGGGAATTCTCCTTCCCATGTATTGGCATGACCGCTAAGATTATCAATATTATTGCCCCAAACAAATATGTTCCCTTTTCTATTCCCACGAGCGGCATATTCCCATTCCGCTTCTGTTGGTAACCTCCGACCTAGCCATTTACAGTACGCAAGGGCATCCTCATAAGCAATATGCACTACTGGAAAATTATCTTTTCCTTTTATGGAACTACCAGGACCTTTAGGGTACTTCCAGTTCGCTCCAATTTTCCATTCCCACCATTGGGAATAGTCATAGAGGTTTGGGACATTAACTTTGGCCTTTTTAAAGACAAGTGAACCGGGTTTCAACAATGAATCGTGTGGTTTTGGTGTGCCAGGGGGAAGTTGTTTTCTCATTTCCTTCCACTCGATTTTCCTTTCGGCAACGGTTATGTAACCTGTTGCCTCCACAAATTTTGAAAATTGGTAATTGGTCACTTCATGGATATCAATAAAAAACCCATCTACTGTCACCTTGTGTCTTGGCCTCTCATGTTCCATTGCCAAGGTATCTCCATCTACTGCACCCTGAAGGAAATCACCTCCCGGAATCCAAACCATGTTTTTCGGGGCTTTTATTTTGTTAAATTTGTCATTTAATGGTTCTGGAATGCTCTTCTGGGAATGGCTATTGGAATATGGTTTTGATTCCTTACAGGAACATAGAATTAGCGCGAAAAAACCAATCATAAGTTTGTAAATATTCATTGAATCATTTTTTGCTTTTCATTTTATGCAGTGCCTGGGGTAAAACAGTTTTTGAAAAGTTGAGCGCAAAAAAAATCATAGTTCGAAATCTGTTCAGTACTCTGTTCCTTTGTGTTCAAAAACACCCCTGACCAATGTAAAATTAAGATTGTAATTTTAAGTTACCAAATACTCGTTTGTATAAAATCACTTCTATACCAATATATAACAATTAATAACCATGCGTTTTAAAAAGAAGCTTCATATCATTGTTTTATTCTTGGTCTGGGGTCACCTGTGTTCTCAGGAATTTGAAAATATTAGTATTGGTGAGGGACTAAGTAGCCATCAGGCCTATAGTGTGGTTGAAGACGTTTATGGCTTTATTTGGGTAACTACGAAAAGTGGGATTGACAGATATAATGGCGAAAATGTTTCTAGTTATCAATTACCTCAACATAAAGAGGCTCCCTCACGTGTAAAACTTATAGTGGATGATGACAAAACTTTATGGGCATATACCCAATATGGTAGAATCTTCAGGTTTAATTACGGACAAAACAATTTTGATTTAGTAATATCGATTTCTGATGTACTCAAGGAACAATACAGCGTTTCAAATTTGGTAGTTAGAGATTCTCTTTGGATATCTACAAATAAAGGACTTTTTTCCTTTGAAATTAGCACAGAAAGACTTAATCAAATCGGTGAATTCAAAGAAAAAGATATTCAACTAACTTATCATTTAAAAAATGATGACATTTTGTTGGCCCTAAAAGATAAATTGGTTGTGTACAATAAAAACAAGGGAATAAGGAAAACCATATCAAGGCGGATTAAGAGCTTAGATAATTCTCAAGTGAAATCTATTTTCTTTGATCAAGAAACAAATGAAGTTTGGATAGGAACACGTGGTGGCGAAGTCCAGATATATAACTTAAAAAACGAAAGGGTTACAAAACTACTAGAAAAGGTTCCACAATTACCTTTTGTACCTGTAAACAAAATTCTGATGGACGGAAGCCACATCATAATTGGTTCGGACGGCGGTGGCGTATTCAAATTGGATAAAAGAGACAAAAATCTAATTGAGAATTTTAAGGAAGATGAAGATGCCCCAAAATCCTTGAGAGGTAATGGGGTTCAGGATATGATTTTAACTGCCTCGGGCCATTTGATAGTAACCACATTTACAGGTGGATTGAACATTTTGAACAATAGAGATAAACAATTCAATATTCTTCGTCATGAAATCAATAACCCCAATTCATTACGAAACAATGTGGTCAACAGTATTTTGGAAGATGTAGAAGGGGATCTTTGGTTTGCAACAAACAATGGTGTTAGCTACTGGCAGAAATCAAACAACAAATGGACACATTTTTTAGATGGACAAAACGAAAAATCAAACGTTTTTCTTTCACTTTTTCAGTATGACGCAAATCGTATAATGGCAGGTTCTTATTCCAAGGGAATTTTTATAATTGATAGGGATAAGGGTATTGTAAGCAATATCATACCCGGCCTCTATAATCCCAATAATAAAGATAGAACAGATTATGTCGTTGAGATTTTCCGGGATAATGAGAACAAAATTTGGACTGGAGGGCCCTTTAAGGATTTGGCAATTTATAATCCCAAAGATGAACACTATGACTATTTACCCATAACAAGGGTAACCAATATTCAAGCTAAGGATAAAAACCACATTTTTATAGCTACCCAGTCGGGGTTGTACGTGGTTGACATAGTTAACCTGAATTACTACAAGGAGGATTTTGGGGGAAAGCTAAATCAGTCCCTATTTATTAATAGCTTACACTTCGATTCTAAAAACTCGAAGCTTTGGATTGCAACCTCAGGAGCTGGAATAGTAAAATGGGATATTGGCACAGATGAGATTACTAGGATAGATAAAAAAGTTGGAATGCCTTCCAACCACGTATATGCAATTCTGCAACATCAAGAGGAAAGTATTTGGGCCAGTACAGAGAATGGGTTGATAAAATACGATTTACAAAATGGTAAACTCGAAATTTTTTCCTTAAAAAATGGACTCTCTGATGAGTCTTTTTATAAGAATTCTAAACTTAGGGATAGTTCTGGAAATTTTTACTTTGGATCTTATGAGGGGGTGACATTCTTTAACCCAGAAGATGTGAGTTTACAGAACTTTGAAGTGAAGTTATATTTAGATGAGTTTTTAATAGACAATAGTGTGATTTCTATTGGGCAGAAAAACTCACCCTTATCAGCATCCTTGAATAGAACGGATAATCTTACCCTAAAGTATGATGAAAATTCCTTTTCCTTTCGTTTTTTTTCTATCATACCGTTAGGTGCCGGTGAAATTAGGTATGCATGGAAATTGGAAGGGCAGGACAAAGAATGGAATTCGCCCTCTTCAAATAAGACTGCAAATTATACAAATTTAGAAAAGGGCAATTATGTTTTCAAATTGAGGGCATATGCCAATGAGAATAACGTTGTGTTAGATGAAAGGTCGATTAATATTGAAGTTAGGCCATCACCCTGGCATACCATATGGGCCAAAGGGATTTATGCCCTTATAGTTATTTCGATAGTGATTACCATTGTGAACTTTAGTTTGATCAGGAATAAGAAAAAATTATCGGAGGAGAAAATTAGATTTTTCATGAATACTGCTCATGACATTCGTACCCCTCTTACCCTCGCAATGGCACCTTTGAGTGATTTGGAGAAAAGTTCGAATCTAGATGAAATGGACAAATACTATTTGAAGCTTTCTTCATCAAATTTGAACGTTCTTTCCAAGACAATTGACCATCTTTTGGATTTTCAAAAGTCAGATTTGGGAAAGACAAATCTTATTTTGGCCGAAGTAAATATAGTTGACTTTATCAAGGAGAAAATTGCCCTTTTCGAATCCATTGCCAATCACAAGAACATTAGAACAGAATTTATTTGTAAAATCGAAGAATTATGCGAATATGTCGATTTGAATAAGTTCAATAAGATTTTGGATAATCTTCTTTCGAATTCTTTTAAATATACTCCAAGTAATGGTCAGGTAACCGTTCGATTGGTTTCAAGCGGAAAGATGTGGAAAATTGAAGTTTCTGATACCGGGATTGGAATTTCCAAAGACTCCCAAAAAGACCTTTTTAAAAGATACTATCGGGGCAATAATGCAGTAAATTCAAAGATAACGGGGACGGGAATAGGGCTACTATTGACAAGAAACTATGTGAACCTGCATAAAGGTAAAATTGATTTTGAAAGTAAGGAAGGGTCAGGCACAAAATTCACCCTCAGTTTTAATCATGGAGCAAAACACTTTGGAAAGGACGTTATTTTTTCAGACTCCCAAGAAGTTGACTACAATAACAAAATCGACCAGGTTGATAAAAAGATAGCGAGCAAAAATGTATCGGATGAAAAAAAGAAACTAAAGCTGTTGATTGCAGAAGATAACCAAAGCTTACGGGAATACCTGAAAAATTCCCTATCTGGGTACTATCGGGTAAAGACAGTGGAAAATGGAAAAATGGCCTTGAATCTCATTGATAGGTTTACCCCCCACATTATTATATCGGATGTGGGCATGCCCGTAATGAATGGTTTGGAACTCACCCATAACATAAAAACAAAATATGAGACTTCGCATATTCCGGTAATATTGCTCACAGCATACAAGGAAAAGGATGAAATTATCAAAGGTTTGGAATCAGGCGCGGATGAATACATTACCAAACCGTTCGATACAACACTGCTCTTAGCTAAAATAGACAGTATCCTGGAAAATAGGCGTTTGGTAAGAAATCGTTTTAAAAGGTTAAACAGTAATAAACTTAAAAAGGATACTTATGCCAATAAGACTGATCAAAAGTTTGTACAAAGGGCAATGGATTTTGTGGAAAAAAATATAACAAACCCTAATTTATCCAAACAATACTTTGCTAAGGAAATGATGGTAAGCCAAACCCTACTATATCAAAAATTGAAAGTTCTGACCGACCAATCACCGGTTGAATTTATTAGAACTATTAGATTGCGACATGCAGCAAAATTACTCATCGAGGGGAACTACAATGTGAATGAAATTGCCACTTTGTCAGGATTTTCAGACTCAAAGTACTTTAGCACATGTTTTAAAAAGCTGTATGGAGAGTCGCCCTCTAACTATGCTAGTACAAACAGTGGTAAAGGATTTACAAAAGAAAAATTTTAATCTCTTAAGATTGTTTCCCATTGCTCTTTCTCACATTTAGTTATCAATTCAGGCTTAAAACGGAATAAGATACAGTTTTGTGGTATCCATAAATCTATCATTTAATCAATTCATGTGAATCATTTGAATTAATTCAATTGAAAAAAAGTAAAATCCCTCTGCATATTTTATGAATTTTAAAAATAATGGGGGTAAAAAATTGGATATCAAAGTTTTTTTTGCGTGAAAAATCAGGATTTCTCGGTTAGATTTATAGCATTTGAAAGTTTTATTATTTGTAATAGTCACTTATTCAATGTTTTATATATCAAAAATCAAAATCAAACCATTTTAGATTAATAATAAACCTGTTTTGGTTAAAGCTGGATTAAGTTGCTAATCTTAAACCAAAAAAATAACTAAACTTATGACTGAACTGAATATGATGTCCAAAAAACTCTGGTTGCCGCTGTTCATTTTTTTGTTGGCAATAACAGGAGTTTTTGCACAAGAAATTAGGGTGCAAGGCACCGTTAGAGATGCTCAGGGTCAACCCCTTCCTGGTGCGACTATTATTGAAAGAGGTGCCAATAATGGAACCCAATCTGATTTTGACGGCAATTTTGCCCTTCAAGTACAAGATGGTAGTGCGGTACTGCTGTTTTCCTATATTGGTTTTTCAAAGAAAAAAATTGAGCTAAATGGGAGAACACAAATTAATGTGTCCTTGGAAGAAGATGCCACAGGTTTGGATGAAGTGGTGCTCATTGGTTATGGCGGGGTTAAAAGGAGTGATCTCACAGGTTCTGTGGCATCAGTGACTTCCAAAGACTTGCAAAGAACCGTGAATCAATCTTTTCAAGAGGCTTTAGAAGGAAGGGCTGCGGGGGTACAGATTTTAAGTGGAGAAGGGACACCTGGTGGTGACGTGACCATTAGAATTCGTGGGGGTACTTCCATTAGTGCTTCCAATGACCCCTTATATGTTATAGATGGTTTCCCAATTATTGTGGATGCCTCAGAAACTAATAGTGCATTGGGCCAAATAGCTTCCGGAGCCTCTTCAAATCCACTATCTGGAATTGACCCCAATGATATTGAGTCCATAGAGGTGCTAAAAGATGCTTCAGCCTCGGCCATCTACGGTTCTAGGGGGGCAAATGGTGTTATAATCATTACAACAAAGTCAGGAACTTCTGGAAAGTCAAAGGTTACTTTCAATACCTTTTACTCAACTCAAGAAATTACAGATAGGATACCTCTACTTAATGCAGAGCAATATGCGGAATATAGACTTTTGAGTTCAGATCCTGACAATCCTACTCCAACGGATGACATATTAACTGGGTTCTTAGATGGTTCTATTGAGTTGGAAACGTTTGATCGTCAGGATCAAATATTAAAAACCAGTTCAGTTAAGAGCTATAACTTAGGGTTAAGTGGGGGTTCCAAGGAATTTCGGTATAATGTCTCCGCTGGTGCATTTATGAATGATGGGGTGATTAAGAACTCGTCATTTGATCGGTATAATGTCCGTGGGAAGTTTAATGGGCAAATGAGCGAAAAACTTTCCTATGATGCTTTGTTCTCCCTTTCTCACACCATACAACAAGGAGTGCCAACCGGAGGCGGAAACCAGACACAATCGGGAATTTTAATTAATGCAAATCTTTTCCCACCACTTAGGTTGCCTGACGAAGATGAAGGTGATGGACTAACAACAATAGGAGGTATAAATGATCGAAGTCCGTTGACTATTTTGAACGGGACCGAAATTGAGAATAAGCAAGACTTGACACAAGCCAATCTATCCTTAGATTATAAAATCACTGACGATTTGACTTTTAAGGTATTAGGCGGATTAAATATAAGAAGTAGCAGAAATGCTAGATACAATAGTTCAAATACGCCGGCTGGCTTTGTAAGTAATGGAAACGGAGAGATATCACAGAGAACGATTAGAACATGGCTAAATGAGAATATTCTAACATTTAATAAGGAGTTTGGAGTTCATAATCTGACGGTTTTAGGTGGTTTTACAATGCAGGGAGCCGATATTGAATTTTTCTCAGCTCGAAATACAAGTTTTGATCTCGAATCTTTAGGGTTTAATGATATTTCCCTCGGATCAAACCCAAGTATTCCGCAATCTAGTAAGGAAAAATGGGGTATAGCTTCTTTTCTTTCCCGTGTAAATTATTCCTTTGATGACAGGTTCTTATTTACGGCTAGTATTAGGGCGGATGGTTCTTCGCGTTTTGCCGACGGCAATAAATGGGGGTATTTTCCTTCTGCAGCCTTCGCATGGAAGCTCAATAATGAAAACTTCCTAGCAAATTCATCCGTCGTTGATAATTTGAAATTGAGAATAGGGTATGGAGAAACAGGAAACCAAGAAGTACCGCGTTATAGATCCATTTCAGAACTATCCATTAATTTCACAAATTTTGGTACCGACAATGGAGCACTTTTTCCAGCATCGGGTATCTCCAGAGTGGCCAATCCTGATTTAAGTTGGGAAACAACCACACAGACAAATGCAGGTATTGACTTTGGACTCTTTAAAGGAAGAATTTCTGGTAGCGTTGATTACTACATCAAAAAAACCAAAGATATGCTCTTAAGTGTGAACTTGAATCCAACTACGGGGATAGGCCAACCTGCGCTTCGAAATATTGGAAACCTTGAAAACGAGGGTGTTGAAATTGCCTTAAATACGGTAAATGTAGAAACAGATAATTTCCGATGGACCTCTTCATTTAACATTTCTACCAATAGAAATGAGATTACCAGCTTAGGAGATACAGATCAAATCCTTTTCGATGTTAGAGGAGGATGGCATCAGATAATCAATGAGGTAGCTTTGATTCCTGGGGAGTCTCTCGGAACTTTTTGGGGATTTGAGACAGCAGGAATATTGGGCCAGGATGCAAATGGAGATCCATTGCCCCTTCCCGGATTGGATGGAAATGGAGACCCAATATTAACCGAAGTAGGTTACGTTAATGAAGTTGGGCCTGGCGGAAACATCTATGTGGATCAACTTACAGTGGATACAGACGGTGATGGTGCCCCTGACCAAAGGGATGGTATAATAAATGGTGACGACAGGGTAGCCATTGGTAAAGGGGTTCCTGACTTCTTTGGTGGGTTTACCAACAATTTTGAATACAAGGGCTTCAGCTTAAACGTATTCTTCGATTTCCAATATGGTCATGATATTTATAATTCAGAGCGGGTATATTATGAAGAGTTGCATACAGCTTCTAACAGATCTACCGCCTGGCTGAATAGATGGACACCGGAAAACCAGAATACCACTATTCCAGCGTTTGAAAGAGGAGACAACCAAAGATTTCTTGACAAGTTTGTTGAAGATGCCTCGTTCATAAGATTAAAAAATGTAACTATTGCATACGATTTTAATTCGAAGCAACTAAAAAAATCACCGTTTTCTGCCCTGAAATTATATGTATCTGGGCAAAACCTTTGGATAGATTCGGATTACTCGGGGCTTAACCCGCAAGCCAGTACCATTCGAAATCCCATTGCACCTGGGGTGGATTGGGGTTCATATCCAATCGCTAAGATTTTTACTTTAGGATTAAATGCAACTTTCTAAATTAACAAAAATGAAAAATATAAAAATAATTGCGATAACTATATCATTATCCTTGATGTTTTGTAATTGTGAAGAACTATTGGAAGAAGAACCGTTTTCGGTTGTAGCACCAAGTGTTATTTTCGGTAATCCCGATAATATCGAAATTGCGGTAGCAGGTATTTATAATGCTATGTCCCAAAGGGGTATAGACGGTAATACCTTTGGAAATTATGCACATGGTTTAATTATGATGGGAATGCTGGGTACCGATCACGTTAGAAGTGGTAATAACTTGGGTAACCGGTTCTCACAAATGGATTTGTTTAATTACTCCGCAACGTCTCAGTTACCTACGCATGTATGGAACCTGCATTACATTGGAATTAACAGAGCCAATACGGTAATAGTAAACACAGAACCTTTATTAGGAACCGGTTTGGATGATGATAGGCTTAATAGCCTGTTGGGTGAGGCAAAGTTTATGAGAGCTTTAATGTATCTGAACCTAGTAAGGTTTTATGGAGACGTCCCGCTCAAGCTAACTGAAACCAATAGCCTGACGGCCGAAGACGTAATTGGTATAGCAAGAACGCCTTCAGAGCAAGTCTATCAACAAATAGCGGATGATCTTATATTTGCAGCAGAGCACTTACCTCGGCAGCAGGAACTTGATGGACGCGTTACTTCAGGAGCGGCCTATGGCCTTTTGGCTAAAACATATGTGTATTGGGCCACGGCTCCGTTAAATGATACTTCGAAATGGCAGCTGGCAGCCGATGCTGCCAGACAAGTGATTGATTCCGGTCAGTATAGGTTGCTGGACAATTTTCCAGATATTTTTGGATGGCAAAACGAAGGCAATGATGAAATAATATTCACCGTAAAGTACGGAAGTGTTGAAGGACAATGGGGCGTGCTAGGTGGCGCAGGAGGTTTTTTAGGGTTCTCAGGAGCCAACTTCAACTCAACAGGGCCAGTAACGGGTCAGGCAACTCAGGTTCGTCAATATGCCGCTGAACAATACTTATGGGAAAGCTGGGATCCTTTAGATCAAAGACGTGATTGGACAGTACCTGCTGCAAGGATAAACAACGCTGGTGACATAGTACCGCTGACGGCTGACCAAAGTAGTGACCCTAATAGTTTTAATTTTGGTCTCGCAAAATTCAGACGTGATGCTAGTTGGATTCGTTTCCAATCTCCAATAGATGTGCCAATACTTAGGTATGCAGATGTATTGTTGTTATTTGCGGAGGCTACGGCTAACGCTTCGGGGGGGCTACGGCAGAATCTTATGACGCCATCAATCAGGTAAGAAGGCGTGCATATAATCAACAACCGGATCCTACGGCTTTTGACATTTCAGGATTAGGACTAAGTGAGTTTAATGAAGCAGTAATTGAAGAACGCGGACGCGAACTTGTTCTGGAGTGTCAAAGCAGATGGCATGATCTCGTGCGTTATGGAATTTTAGGGGAAAGATTAGAGGCAGTGAAGCGATCACAATCGCTCGATAATTTTGATGAATCAAAACATATACTTTTCCCAATTCCACTAACAGAGTTAGACGTAAACCCATTGATTAACGAAGCAGATCAAAATCCTGGTTATTAATGAACACGAGTTAATTTGAGTTAGTTTTTTAAGTTTAGTTAAACTCTCTCTGCGTGTTCCGCGCGGAGGGCAGTTTACATAATGATCTAGCCCTAAACTTAAACTGCTACTCTTGGTGCTTGGCATACACTAATTTTAATTGACTTTTTCATTTGATTGATCAATTCGGATAGGAGGTCGCATTCTATACTGTTATATGAAATCTATCTATAAGATTTTAAGACTGTTTTTACCAACACTGGTTGTTATGATGCAATCGGGATGTTCTTTTGTTAAACAGAGTGAAAGAACCGAATCTGCTGGTTCATACGAATTTGCGGATAGTATTATTTCCCAATTAAGCTTAGAGGAAAAAGTTTCTTTGCTTCATGGTATGGGAGGAGGGAATAGTGAGTTTGGTGACCTTGATGTTAGGTATTTCGGAATCAAAGGAATTAAAGAAAAGGGAATACCTCCTTTTTATATGGGGCATGGTATTACTGGAGTGCGTACAGGAAGAGATACATCTGTACACGCTACTTACTTCACATCTCCTATTGCTATAGGATGTTCTTGGGATACCAATTTGTACGGAGATGTAGCAAAAGCGATAGCCAAAGAACTCCGTGCCACAGGAAATGATTTGGTACTAGGGCCTACGTATAACATTATACGCCACCCTTTAGGAGGACGTAACTGGGAAAGCATTTCAGAAGACCCATTCCTTAGTGGACAAATGGCAGTAGCTTACACAAAATCAGTACAGGAAAACGGTATTGTGTGTGGACCAAAACATTTTGTGGCTAATAATCAAGAAACCAATAGGTTTGATATAAATAACCAAGTAGACGAACGTACCTTAAGAGAAATCTATTTGCCAGCTTTTAAAGCCGCGGTGATGGAAGGAGGTGCATTGAACATAATGGGAGCGTATAACCGTGTAAACGACGACTATATGTGCCATAATGAATATTTGTTGGATACCATTCTTAGAGGAGAATGGGGTTTTCAAGGGTTTGTGCTATCAGATTTTGCCAATGGTGTGAAAGACACAAAGGAGGCAATACATGCACGAATGAATGTGGAAATGCATAGGCCAAAATTTTATGGAGATTCTCTTATAAACATGGTACATTCTGGAACAATTCCTGAAAAGCGTGTAGATACCTTGTTAAAGGATGTTTTAAAAGTGATGCACCATTTCGATATTTTTAAACGGGATCGTTTTGAAGAAGAAGGGTCAATTCATAGTCCAGCTCATATAGATTTGGCATACAAGGTTGCAAAAGAATCTGCGGTACTTCTAAAAAATGAAAATAATATACTACCGCTTAGGGCCAATGATATTAAATCTATCGCTGTGGTGGGGCCTAATGCAAAACGTTTTCCAGGTGTAAGCGAAAAACACCCTCATTATTCCTATTATTTGCAAGGAGGAGGTAGTGGAAGGACTTATTATTTCCATAATACCATAGTTGAACCTTATGAAGGGATTTTTAATGCCATAGAAGAAGATAAAACAACAATCACTTTTGCTCAAGGCACAAAAACACCAGATCTTTATTCTAAAAATAAAGTAATTCCTGAAGATAATACAGATTTGAGTTTACTTAATGAAGCTGTTAAAAATGCATCGGATTCTGAAGTTGCTATTGTAGTGGCAGGATTAAGTGGTTTTAACGAAACAGAAGGTTGGGATAGGGCTAGTGCTAAATTACCGGGACAACAAGAGAAGCTTATCAAAGAAGTGGCCAAGGTAGCTTCAAAGACCATTGTAGTAGTTATTTCCGGAAGCTATATAAATATGTCCGAATGGGTAGATGATGTTGACGCCATACTTTATGTCCCCTATTGTGGAGAACAAATAGGCAATGGAATTGCCGATTTGCTATTTGGAAAAACAAATCCGTCTGGTAAATTGCCAATTTCCTGGCCTTTAAGTGAAAACGACTATCCCGAAGGCAGTATTTTTAAAGGTAAAGGCTTTGAAGAGGAAGGTATAAGCAATACGTACTCAGAAGGCATTGCCGTAGGCTATAGGTGGTTTGAAAAAGATAATAAACCTGTTTTGTATCCATTTGGCTATGGATTGTCATACACCCAATTCGAATATCAAAATTTGAAGATAAAATCAAGTGAATTTCCTATACATATAGAAGCTACAATTACAAATAAGGGAGAGACCCAGGGTAAAGAAATTGTGCAACTGTATGTTGTGCCCGTAGAACCAAATATAGAAAAGGCACCAATAGAATTAAAAGGCTTTGATAAGATAAGTTTAGAAGCAGGAGAATCAAAAATTGCCAAGTTTTTACTTGATAAAAAACACTTTGCCCATTATGATGCTCTTAAAAAATCTTGGATTGTAGAACCTGGAGAATACAAAATTAGTATCGGTAAAAATGTAAGGGATCTTCTTTTAGAGCATTCAATAATGATTTCAAAAGATATCTTAAAGTAGTATAGTATGCCTAGAATATTAAGTTTTAAATATCAATGTATCATTTATGTGCTGTTCCTAGTGATGAATGGGTATGCACAGCAACCAGATCGGCCTAATTTCATCATTATACTGGGTGATGATATAAGTGCGGATGCTCTAGGGTGTTATGAGTCAAAAAACTTAGGTGTGACACCTAATATTGATAAGTTGGCATCCGAAGGTCTAAAATTTAATAATATGTTTGTCACCAATGCCATTTGCGCCCCAACCAGAGCAGAACTTTATACGGGCCTGCAGTCCTACAAAAATGGATGTACCGGAAATAGGGCGTCTACTAATGCCAATGTAAAAAGTGTGGTGTATTATATGAGTAATCTGGGCTACAGAGTGGCACTTACAGGAAAAAAGCACTATAAACCGGCATCAGTGTATCCATTTCGATACATTGAAGGCTTTACAGAAGCCGTAAAAACGCGTGGTCCTGAATTGGCAGAAGACTGGCAGGCCTTAGCAGATTTTATTAACGAGAATGACAAGAAGCCCTTTTGCCTTTTTATCTGCTCGGTACACGCCCATGCGCCTTGGGATGCAGGCAATAGTGACTTGGTAAAAATGAATGAATTGGAACTGCCTTCCCATTTTGTAGATAACAAAGTAACACGTCATTTTTATAGGGAGTATATGGGCGAAGTGAATGAATTTGATAGGCAAGTTGGAGAAACAATTGATTTAATACAAGAATTGAACTTGGAGGAAAATACGGTTTTAATGGTTTTAGATGAAAACGGTGCGGGAATGCCTCTGGGCAAATGGACCACTTACGACTGGGGAGTTAGATCTGCTTGTATTATGAAATGGCCTAAAAAATATGATGCCAATTTTAGTACCGATGCAATAGCCCAATACTGTGATATATTACCTACTATGATTGATGCTGCAGGTGGAAAAGTCCCCGAAGGTTTAGATGGGAAAAGCCTCATGCCTATTATTGATAGGACTAAGAAGATCCATAGGGATAACGCATTTTTTGTTTATGAAGAAAGTTATAAAAGTAGGGCCGTTTTTGATGGCCGGTATAAATTTATCTGGAATATTACTTGGAAAGAGGGTTTTGACCTGGGTTTTGTTACCAACGCACCCAAAGACCATATGAGGGACAGACATTATAGATTTATGTTACACTCATGGTTAGAACGCGCAGAAATTGATAAAACTGCAGAAAATAAGGTAAATCAGTACTACCGCAGACCACAATTCGAGTTATATGATTTGCAAAAGGATCCGGATGAATTGTATAACCTGGCAGAAAAATTGGAACAGAAAGAACGCATGAAATTTTTGAGAGCGGAATTGATTTCATGGATGCGTTCTCAAGGAGATATAGAACATTTACAAATGCCAATCAAGAGTTGAAGCAACACTTTGAAAATCGAACGGCATTCTCAGTGTAACTCTGCGCATTTTCTCTGGGCAGCTCTTCGATATAATTTTAAATGGCTGTTAGACAGTGTTTAATGGAGAATCAAAAAGGTGCACAAGGGTTCAACCCTTGATTCGTATTACAAAAGAACAAATATGAAAAGTAAAACCTATATATCGAAGCAAAGAATTTATAAATCCTTGGGATTTGTCCTATGCTTTATGGCACTTTTCAATTGTAAAGACACACCAAAAAAACCCGAAGCACCTAATATCCTGTTTATTTCTATAGACGATCTACGTCCTGAGCTTAAGGCTTTTGGAAAATCTCATATTATTTCTCCAAACATAGACAAGCTGGCCGCAGAGGGTACGGCATTCAAAAACGCCTATTGCAATGTTCCGGTTTGCGGAGCATCACGAGCCAGTTTGCTTACTGGAATCTATCCAACACCTACCAGATACATTGATTACAAAACGCGGGTAGACGAAGAAGCACCAGGGGTGGTTACCTTACCGAAATACTTTAAGAATAATGGGTATTATACGACCGCCATTGGAAAAATATTTCATCATCCCGACGATGGCACTAAAGGCTGGACCAAGGAAACCTACCGCCCGGATTATCCAAATACCAATGCACAACAGGAACTTTGGAGAGATTATCAATCACCGGAAAATAGCTGGACTAAGGAATTGGAATTACCGCTGGGAGGAGCCGGCCCCGCATGGGAAGCTGGCCAAGTTCATGATACTATTTATTATGATGGAAAAACAACAAAATTAGCATTAAAAGAGTTAGAAGAACTTGCTGAGCTCAAACAACCTTTCTTTTTTGGTGTGGGATATATTCGTCCGCATTTACCGTTTAATGCCCCAAAGAAATATTGGGATTTATATAACCCGGAAGACATTGAGTTGGCAGACAATCATTATATCCCGAAGGATGCTCCGAGAGATGCCTGGTTTAATTTCCCTGAATTACGCTCCTATAATAACATTGCGAACGATTCAATTCCTATCCCATTAGATCAAGCAAGAAAGTTAAGACATGGCTATTATGCCTGCGTGAGTTTTATCGATGCGCAAGTAGGTATGGTAATAGATAAATTAAAGGAGTTAAATCTTTATGATAATACAATTATTGTACTGTGGGGTGATCATGGATGGAACTTGGGAGAGCATTCATTATGGACTAAAATGTCCTGTTTTAAGAATGCTTTGCAGTCGGCATTGATTATTAAATCCCCTAAAATTAAAGGTGGTATGGTGACTAAGGCCTTGGCAAGTTATGTGGATATTTATCCAACAGTGACCGAAATGGCCGGATTAGATAGACCCCAGCATTTAGTGGGTAAAAGTCTTGTGCCCGTGCTTAAAAATCCGGAATCTGAGGTGAATTCATATGTTTTTGCAAGGTGGCAAAATGCAGAAACCATTAAGAACAATCGCTATGCTTATACGCAATATTACAACAAATCAGGTATCGTGAAGGATTCGATGTTATACGACCATCAAAAGGATCCCGATGAAAATATTAATAGGGCGTATGACCCTAAACATAATGGGATGATAAAGGAGCTTAAAAAAGAACTCGAAATACACCTGTATGACAGAAAACAATAAAATAATGAAGAAAGCAATTATAGCCCTTGTATTTATAGTATCTATTTTAAGTGTCAAGGCCCAGGACAAAACCTACCAACCAAATTGGAAATCTTTAGATGAACGTCCAACACCAGAATGGTTCACAAAGGCCAAGTTTGGCATTTTTATCCATTGGGGTGTATATTCAGTGCCTGCCTGGGCACCAACAGATATTGCTGTGGGTAAGAATTTTGGACAAAAATTTTCTGAATGGTACTGGTATCGTTTAAAAGATTCGACTAACAAATTTTTCGCACCACATCATAAGAAATTATATGGTGATAAATCCTATCAAGATTTTGCGTCAGATTTTACTGCGGAGCATTTTAACCCATCTAAATGGGCAGATATAATTGCAGATTCCGGTGCTAAATATGTAGTGCTTACATCAAAGCATCATGATGGCTATACACTTTGGCCTAGTGAACAAAGTTGGAACTGGAATAGCGTAGATGTTGGTTCCCGCAAAGACTTATGTGGAGAACTTACAAATGCTGTTAAAGAGAAAGGCTTACATATGGGTTTTTATTATTCTTTATATGAATGGTTCAATCCACTATACAATAAAGATGTAAACGCCTATGTAGATAAACACATGATTCCACAAATGAAGGATTTGGTAACGCGATATGAACCCGATGTACTTTGGACGGATGGAGAGTGGCCTTACACCTCAGATGTATGGAAATCAGAGGAGTTTCTGGCATGGTTGTTTAATGAGTCCAAAGTAAAAGAAACTGTAGCGGTCAATGATCGTTGGGGAAAACACACGCGAAGCACCCACGGAGGGTATTATACTACCGAGTATGATCATGTCTATCAAAAAGAAGGCGTAGATGATGTATATCACCCTTGGGAAGAATGTCGTGGTATTGGTGGCTCTTTTGGGTACAACCGTATGGAAAACCTGAACCATTATTCAAGTTCTGAAAGATTGGTGCACATGTTAATAGAGAAAGTGGCCAGTGGGGGAAATTTATTACTCAATATTGGTCCATCACATGACGGCCGAATTCCGGTAATCATGCAGCAGCGGCTTGCTGATATAGGACAATGGTTAAAGATTAATGGAGAAGCAATTTATGGTACGAATGTTTGGGGCGATGCGCCAAAAATGAATGAAGAAGGGATTTATTTCACAAAAAAGGGAAAGAATCTTTATGTAATATGTACCACATGGAACAAAAGAATAGAGCTCCCAATTTCAGCTTCAAAAGCCCAATTGGTAGGAAGCAATGCGGATGTAAAATATGAAAAAACAAAAACTGGTATGACTTTATATGCGCCAGATCTGCAACCAAATAACATACTAGGTCAATACGCTTGGGTTTATAAAATTGAGGGGGTGTTCTAATATAATACTTTTGAGTTCCATAAGTGTAATATCTTAATTGGGATTGATAACGTACAAAGCATTTAATTATGACATAGTTTAAAAAAATAACGCAAATAGAAAGTTTAACACTAAAGGGCTATACGCCAATCTTACGGTAGAAGAAGACCTTAGTCCAACTGGCCTTATTGCCCAAACAATTAATCTTTAAACCAATTCTTGGGTATTATATGATGCATTAAGCAGAAAAGTAGACATTGGTAACTTAAATAATAATGGGGGTGGGCTAAACAAAAATGTATCTCAGGAATTGGGACTTTTAGTGATTAAAAATACTAATTCAGACCTGGTAATAAGACATGAAATTCCAATAAAATAGTTAAAGACTTGCCAAAAAAAGTGAACTATATTCTTACCGTAATATGCACAATCGTACTTCTAGGTCCTTTTGGAAAGAATGTGTATGGTTTAGACCTAAATCCGTCAGAATCACAAAATATTGCGAGGGTCGAATTAGTATTAAGATCATACAACAACTTAAGTAATGACCCTAAGATTTATGTGGTGGATGCTAAAAATACAAAAGCTTCAGACGCCAATCCCGGCACAAGAGATTTACCATTTCTTACTGTACAAAGAGCAGCTGAAGTGATGTATCCAGGAGATGTCTGTTACATAGGTGGAGGTTTTTATGCAGAGACAATTAAATTCAAAAATTCAGGAACAAAAGAAAAACCAATTATATTCAGACCTTTATCCAAAGAAGATATTGTTGTAATTACAGGAGCAAATCAAATTCCTAAAGATAAATGGGAAAAAGTTTCAAAACATATTTTCAAAGCAAAGGTAACACTCAATTTGGATCATGAAAATCAAGTGTTTATCAATGACAAAACTATGGTAGAGGCTCGTTGGCCTAATGTAGGGGATGACCTTTTAAAACCTACTTTGGCCAAAATGGAACAAGGAACAACTCCTGAACTGATTGTAGATGGCCAACTACCACAATACGATTATACAGGAGCCAAAATATGGGTGCATGCTTCCAAGTATTGGGCGAACTGGACAACCTCTATCGTTAGAAATAAAGGAAAGCGCTTAGAGATTATCAACACGGCGCCATTCCATGAGCCAAAGCGACATGTAGCGGCCGAGGGTGCAGGCTACTATATTTTTTCCTGCAAAGATGCTTTAGATGCTGAGAACGAATGGTTTTACGATGAAAAGACGCATGAGCTGTTCGTTTATCGAGAAGATGGTAAGCTACCTACTGAAGATTATGCGGTTAAAATGCGGATGACAGCCTTTGACCTTAGAAATCGTTCTCATATTCATATTCATGGAATTCAACTCTTTGGAGCTACTATTGAAACTAATGCTAACTCTATTTCCCTTTTATTCGACGAAATAGCCATCAAATACCCCTATTATTCATCGCTTGCTGAGTCACCTTCGGCGCAAGCCAAAAAAGGGGTGAAGTTACAAGGTAAAAATTGTGTACTTAAAAATAGTGAAGTAGCCTATAGTTCTGGTACCGGTGTGATGCTTTTTGGAGAGAATAATGCGGTGTTGAATTGTTATATCCATGACCACGATTTTATTGGAACAACAGCAAGCTGTGTTGAATTAGGTGGTAAAGGCAATATCATTAGCCATTGTACCCTCACCCGAAGTGGGAGAAGTGTATTGGGGTTTCCTAACATGTATCAGGCATTAGTTCAAAATTGCGACATGAGCCATTCAGGGATGCTTACTAGTGATTTAGGGCTAACCTATGGCAATGTTATTGAAGGCGGTAATTCTGAAATTCGTTTCAATCTGATGCACCATAATGAAAGTAAACATTTCAATATGGGACTGTATTATGACCATGGAACGAAAAATATTATCAGCCATCATAATATTGTCTACGGTATAAATAGGACAGCTTTTCAGTTAAACCAATATGCGGCCTACCACCTCGTTTACAATAATACTTTTATCTCAAAAGAATACGGTTTTAGAAATATCTGGGGCAATAAATATGCACCAGAACTTACTGGCGTTCGTATAGTGAATAATGTGTTTGCAGAATCGGCTGAAACCACATCCTCAGAGTACTATTGGAGTCATAATATCACAGATTACCGAGATTTTGATGGGCAAGATCCATTTAAAGCAGACAAGTACCTTATGCAACGCGGAAAATTCATATCTGGGATCTCACGGGTTACGGCTGGCACAAAACCGGGTATAGGGGCAATAGAGGCAGAACACTTAAAATTTAAGGTTGGTCATGATTTTGATAATCCGCCAAAGTACGATACCATGCGCAGTAAACCATTACATCGTAATAGGATTGTAAATGCTGCTTTTGAGCATGAGGATCATTTATTTCCATGGAAAATAAAAAAAAATGTAAAAAGAATCAATCATAAACTCCAAGCACAAATCACAGAAGATAAAAATAAAGGCCGTATGGGCAAACACGCTATTGCCCTTGTGTCATCTGGAAGCGAAATCTTTCAGAATATTACAGGATTGCTTCCAAATGCTACATACAGATTTATAGGCTTCATTAATGCAGATAACAATGAAACGGCAGTTATTGGTGTGAGGTATGCAGATAAAAGCGAATTTATTTCGCCACTAGTGAGTTCCAAAAAATCAAGTAAAACATCAGATTGGCGCAAAGTAAACCTATCGTTTGATACCGATGCATATGGAACTGAGGTTACCATTTTCGTAAGAAAAATGAGTTCAAATGGAGGAGACGTCTATTTTGACGACGCTGGTTTAATTTTAGAAAGTAAATAGTATTTAAAGGTGAAGAGAACGTTTTATATAGTCTGTTGTGTGCTATCCTTACAAACAATTGGATATGCTCAAAATATTATATTCATTCTAACCGATGATCAGGGTTGGGCAGATGTATCTACACCACTAGATACATTACAAAAGGAGGCCTATTCTAACTATTTTGAAACACCTAATATAGATAAACTGGCAAGTAAGGGTATGGTGTTTACCGAGGCCTATGCACCCGCACCAATGTGCACACCTACACGACGCAGTATTCAATATGGAATGACACCTGCAAGACAGCGAGGGACAGAATTCTTGGGGGATTTTAGCGGTAAGGGACATCAAGCTATCCCAGAGTACCTTAAAAAAATAAACCCCAATTATAAGTGTGCACTCTTTGGTAAATGGGGAGAAGTAATGTCTGGTACTTGGAAAAATCAAAATAAAGAAATAAATCCAAAAGCCTTGGGTTATGATGAAAGCGATGGTCCAAATACAGGTAATGTAACAGGAACGTTTTATCATCGAAATATGGGTAAGGCACAATACAAACAAAATTATATTTGTACCCCAGATGATGATCCGAAACGGACTTTATCTGTTACCAATCGGGCAATATCTTTTATAGAACAACAAGTTAAAGATAAGCAGCCTTTTTACTTACAAGTTAATTACTATGCCCTTCATACCGCTCATCAGGCTTTACAGGCTACAATGGATAAATATAAGAAGAAGGGTATGCCCAATCGTAAAGTCCATTGGGGAGTTGCACCCATGTTAGAAGATCTAGATACTGCGATAGGTAAAATAATTGAGGCAGTTGATCGCTTGGGCATTACTGGTGAGACTTACATTTGCTTATCATCGGATAACGGCGGAGAAAGACGGTATGATAATGTTTTGGCTACAGTAAATAAAACTGTACGAGGTCGAAATTATCCTTTAAGAGGTTATAAGGGGCAATTATATGAAGGTGGCATTAGAGTCCCCTTTATGGTTTCTGGCCCTGATATTCGTTCCGGATCAGTCTGTAGAGCACCCATCGCTTTATATGATCTGTTACCTACGTTTTATGAATTGGTTGGCGGTAGAGATAAACTTCCAAAGGATATAGACGGCAGGAGTATTGTAAATGTATTCAAGTTACCCGAAGCTGAAATAAATGAGAGACCAGAACATGGGCTAATTTTCCATCGTCCTATAAAAAAGAAGCAATCTGCACTTAGGCTAGGTAATTATAAACTGGTACTTACCTGGTCAGGTCCCTGGGAAATTAAAAAAACAGAATTATTTGATCTTGATAAGGATATTGGAGAAACACAAAATCTTGTTAGTATGCTGCCAGATAAAACCAAATTACTTAAAAATTACTTGATAGAATACCTGAAAGGCGTTAATGCAGAAGTATCAAAAAAAGAAAACTAGAACCATCTTTAATAATGAGGAATTATAAAATACTTACCATTTGTCTTTTGTGCTTTTTTTTAATTAGTACTACTGCGCAAGAGAAAAAAATATGGGATGAAACTAAAGAGGAAAAAGAAGAACGCCTTGCATGGTGGAGAAACGATCGCTTTGGAATGTTCATTCATTGGGGTACATATTCTCTTGCAGCACGGCATGAGCATTTGCAAAAGAGAGATCGTATCAATAGTGAAGATTATCAAAAGTATTTTGACCATTTCAACCCAGATTTATATAATCCAAAGGAGTGGGCTAAACTTGCTAAAGCAGCAGGGATGAAATATGCAGTAATTACTTCTAAGCATCATGAAGGCTTTACCTTATTTGATTCTAAATTAACTGAATTTAAAGTAACGAACACTCCATACGGAAAAGATGCACTCAAAGAATTTGTAGATGCGTTCCGTGAAGAGGGTTTGAAAATAGGATTCTATTATTCCGTAATAGACTGGAACCATCCAGAATACACTATCGATAACAGACATCCACTTAGGCCTATTGATGTTAATGATATTAAAGCCTACAAAGCACTCAATAAAGATCGTGATATGGCTAAGTATCGAGAGTACATGAAAAACCAGGTGACTGAAATACTAACCAACTATGGCAAATTAGATATCCTTTGGCTCGATTTTTCTTTCCCTGGAGAAACTGGAAAAGATAAAGACGATTGGGGGTCGGTGGAGTTAGTAAAACTAGTGAGAAAGCTACAGCCGGAAATTATCATAAACGACCGATTGGATATTGTAGACTATGAGGGAGGCTGGGATTTTACCACACCAGAACAATTCAAAGTAGAAGAATGGCCAAGACGCAATGGCAAGAAAATCCCTTGGGAAACTTGTCAGACATTTAGTGGTTCATGGGGCTATTATCGCGATGAAATGACCTGGAAAAACAACCGTCAATTGTTAGGGCTTCTCATCGAGTCGGTGAGTAAAGGTGGTAATCTTTTGCTCAATGTAGGGCCTACTGGTAGAGGAGAAATTGACTATCGTGCAGAGGATGCTTTGGTGCAAATGGGAGACTGGATGAAATATAATTCAGAATCCATTTACGGCTGTACTGAAGCACCAAAGGAATTTAAAGCACCAGATAACGCGGTGCTTACATACAACCCAACTACCAACCGTCTCTATATTCATTTTTTCGAATATCCTTTGCAAAAAGTGACATTAAAAGACATGAAAGGAAAAATTGAGTATGTACAGTTTCTTCATGATGCCTCTGAGATTTTAGTTCAGGAAACAAGAAAGCCTAATTATATGACCTTTTATTTAAATGGTAAAAAACAAAATAATGATGTGGATTTGATCTTGCCGATTGCCAAACCACCTGTAGAAATACCAGTAGTGGAAATTTTTTTGAAATAATTGTCGGCTTCGATTGGCAAGTATAATTTGAAATAAAATGAAAAATCTGTTAACTCATAAGAATGACTAATCTTAATTAAATAGGTGTAAAAGTGAAGTTTATAAAGTATGAATTTTGTGTGTTATGGATTCTATCTTTGTGTCCTTTGTCTTCTTGTACTACTAAAGAAGAGAAGGCCAACCCCAATATTATCATCATATTGGCTGATGACTTTGGAGTAGGTTATATCCAAGCACATTACCCAGATAATAAGATTCCAACGCTTTATTTAGATAAGTTAGTGCAAGGGGGCATGAGTTTTAATGATGCATATAGCAAATCAGGAGTGTGCTCCCCTTCTCGATATTCTTTGTTAACAGGACGATATAATTGGAGAACACCCCTTCAAGAATGGGTATTAGCACCTTACGAACCTCCACTTATAAAAACGGAAAGGACTACTTTACTAGAATATTTACAATCTGAAGGTTATCATACGGCTTGCATTGGGAAGTGGCACTTAGGATGGAATTGGGTGGGAGAACAACCCAGTACCTGGGAGGAGAAAAAACATATCTTAAAGGATTCTGTATGGTATTTTGATCAAGAATTATCAGGAGGACCATTAGACCATGGATTCGATTATTATTTTTGTACTGATGTACCCAACTTTCCTTCCTTTACTTTCATAGAAAATAACAAAATACTCATTCAACCCACTTCAAAATTGGATTTAAAGACGAATGTCTCTGCACGTTTTACGTCTAAAATTTTTGATGGATACCAAATGGCTCCCGAATGGCAATTCGATCAGATATTATTAGATATTACTAAAAAAGCAGTAGACTTCATTTCAGAGGAAGCTAAAAAAGACAATCCATTTTTTCTTTACTTTTCTATTACTTCACCTCATGAACCGGTTTCATCCAGTAAGCAATTCCTTGGTAAAAGCAGTATTGCGCCAGTGGCTGATTTTGTAATGGAACCAGACTGGTCTTTAGGTCAAATTATTGAAGCGGTAAAAGCAGCTAATATTTCAGAAAATACGCTCATTATTTTTACTGCGGATAATGGACACACGCCTTATACCGGTTGGAAAAAATTAATAGAAGCAGGACATTATCCTAGTGGTTCTTATAGAGGGTATAAAGGTAACATATGGGAAGGAGGACATAGAGTACCCATGATTGCCTATTGGTCTGAAAAAATAACTTCTGGTATCGAGAATTCAGCAATTATTTTCCAGACAGATTTTTATGCAACCATTCATGAACTGGTATCCGATAATCAGGTTAATGTAGAAAAAGCAGAAGATAGTTTCAGTTTTCTCAATCTTTTAAAAGATGAAGGTGCAGACCCTAAACAAAAAACTATGGTAAACCATTCGAGGAATGGAGAGTTTGCATACAGAAAGGGAAAATTGGTATTTAGGATACCAGGAAAAGACCTTAAATCTTCTAGGGGTGAACTTGCCAAAGTAGCACTATATAATTTAGAAAAGGATATATCAGAAACTGAAAATGTAGCTCAAAATTATGCTGAGCTTGTTGAGGAATTAACCGAAGAGCTTAGGGTAATAGTGGATAATGGAACAAGCTATAAAAAGAAGGTTTTAAATAATAATGTGAAGGTAGATTTTAAAACGATACAAAAACATAGATGGTTGTTGCTTAATTAAAAGAATGTAAAATGAGAATAATAAAATTAGTGTATAAGATATGCATTATGGTGTTTGCCTTAATGGTTTTTCTTCCAGTAGTAGGTCAAGAGACTATGAGAAAACCTAATATTCTTTTAGTACTCATTGACGATTGCTCTGCGGATGAAATAGGCGTTTATGGTAATACAGAACATAAAACACCTGTAATGGACCAACTTGCATCAAAAGGTACAAGTTTCGCAACATGTTGGTCGGCTCCTATTTGTTCACCTTCCCGGGCATTAATAATGACAGGACGGTATGGTTTTCGAACAGGATGGTACCACAATAGAAGGGAGTTTAAAAAGAGAATACCATTGCCTGATGAAAATATGATTTTTGCACAACTACTTCAGGAAGCCGGATATAGAACCGCAATAGCAGGAAAGTGGCAATTGCCAGGAAAGCCTCCAACATATGGTTTTGATGAATACTCACTTTGGGCATATAAGAAGATGCTACCGAAAGGTGTGGTGCATGAGGGGTATGATGGTTTAAATCCCAATGCTTACAATTATAAGTATATGGCGCGTTATTGGTATCCTTCTATAGTGCAGAATGGAGAGTATATGCCTACAACAAATCAAGATTATGGTCCAGATATTCATTCATCTTTCCTTATTGATTTTATAAAAAAGAAATCCGATAAATCATTCTTTGTGTATTATCCTATGATACTTACGCACGATCCTTTTTACCCAACGCCCGAGAATGTTAATGGAGATGGAGGTAAACAAGGACCAACAAACAAAAAGAAAAACTTTAAATTCTATGTAAAATATGCCGATAAAATAATTGGAAACATTGTAGATGCATTAAAAACGTCTGGACAATTTGAAGATACAGCCATTATAGTAACTGCAGATAATGGTACGGCACGTAGAGGCAAAGGAAAATCAAAAGAAATTGGAGTAAGAGAACCTCTAATAGTCTATTGGCCCGGAGTGGTAGAGCATCAGGGGATGAAACAAGAATTGGTTGATTTCTCAGATATTTTTCCAACATTAATTGATATAGCAGGTATTGATATGCCTAAGGATTATATACATGATGGACGCAGTTTTCTTCCACTTCTTAGGGATAATAATTATAATGAGCGAGAATTTATCTTCTCTTATCTAGGGAAAGATAGACTAGTTCGGGATAAAAGATGGTTATTGGAAGGCGATGGTCGTTTTTTTGATTGTGGAGACTATCGAAACCCATGGAGTAATAAGTATATAGAAGTAACAGATTCCCAAGACATAGAAGTTCTGGAGGCCAAGAAACGTTTTTACAAGTTTCTTGAGGATAAACCGGCGCCAAAATAGCTGAAAGATAAGTTTTAAAGTTAATTGAATAATAATGCTTGACATATAATTTGATTTATTTTTTTAATGAAGCGTAGAGATTTTATAGGAAATATTATACTAGGAACAGGAAGTTTATTCTTGTCAACTAGATTATGGGCATTTTCAACAACAAAGTTACCAAATGTATTAATTTTAGGGGATTCCATATCTATTGGTTATACTGGTTTTGTTCGAAAAGCCTTAGAGGGTAAAGCTAATGTGTACCGTCCTATAAAAAAAGATGGGAAAGCAGAAAATTGCCAGGGGACTACCAATGGTGTTAAAAATTTACATCGATGGCTCAAGATTCAACCTAAATGGGACGTGATTCATTTTAATTTTGGATTGCATGATTTAAAACATGTAGATCCAATAACGGGCAAGAACAGCACAAACCCGAAACATCCACAACAGGCAGATCTTAAAACGTATAAAAAACAGCTTAAAAAGATTGTAAAGAAACTCAAAAAAACACGTGCACAACTTGTTTTTGGAACCATTACACCTTTCCCCGATCTTCCTGACGGACCTTTACGACATGCAGACCAGACTGTAAAATACAATACAGCTGCACTAAAAATCATGGCGAAATTTAATATTCCAATAAATAATTTAAATACTTATGTTAAACCAAACATGAAATCATGGCAGCTTACTAATAATGTGCACTTTAACAAGCTGGGATCTCAAAATATTGCTCAAAAAGTAACTGAAGAAATAAAAAAATACTTATGAAGAATCGAAAAAAATGGTATTTAAAGTGTTTCGCCATAATGCTGGTGTTTCTTATAGCCTGTAAGACTAATGATTCTGAGAAAGAATTGGTTAAACCGGCACTTCCAAATATCATTATTGTCTTTGCAGACGATTTAGGATATGGAGATATTTCTGCCTTTGGCAGTCCTACGATACATACTCCAAATTTGGACGAGTTAGCACATGAAGGTCAAAAGTGGACCAATTTTTATGTGGCAGCATCTGTATGCACACCAAGTCGAGCTGCTTTGTTAACTGGTCGTTATCCTATAAGAAGTGGTATGTGTAGTGATGGCAGAAGGGTGCTTTTTCCTGATTCTAAAGGCGGCTTACCCCAAAATGAAATTACTATAGCAGAACAATGTAAGGCTATGGGTTATGTTACATCTGCTATTGGCAAATGGCATTTAGGGCATAGAGCACAGTTCTTGCCAACTAACCATGGGTTTGACTCCTATTTTGGCATCCCTTACAGTAATGATATGAACAAAGTAGAAGTTGAAGGGTTGACTAGAGAAGAGCGGTTTTTTTCGCCAAAATCAGAATATTTTAATGTGCCACTTTTACGAGATACTAAAGAGATAGAAAGACCTGTAGATCAAACAACCATTACCAAACGTTATAACGAAGAGGCGGTGAAATTTATCAAGGAAAATAAAGCGCATCCCTTTTTTCTTTATTTAGCCCATAGTTTGCCCCATGTTCCGCTATTCGCATCAAAGGAGTTTAATGGCTCTTCCAAAAGGGGACTATATGGAGACGTGGTTGAAGAGATCGATTATGGGATGGGTGAAATTATGGAAGCTCTAAAAGAAACTGGACTAGACCAAAATACCTTAATTGTTTTTACCTCCGATAACGGCCCTTGGGTTTCTTTTAAAAGCCATAGTGGGTCTGCTGGCCCATTAAAGGAAGGTAAATTTACGACATGGGAAGGAGGCGTGCGAGTGCCAGCTATTTTCTGGTGGCCAGATAAGATAGAACCTGCTCTAGTAACCGATATAGGTTCTACATTAGATGTATTCACTACGGTAAGTAATATAGTAGGAGCAAACCTTCCAGAAGATCGACAAATAGATGGTTTAGATCTATCTCCAGTACTTCTTGAAGGAAAAAGATCGCCAAGAGAGGATATGTTGTTCTACAGGAATACCACAGTATATGCGGCAAGAAAAGGGGCATTTAAGTTACACTATATAACTAGACCTGTAAGAGGGGAAAAAACTATACACGACACCCCCTTGTTATTTAATGTTGATGAAGATCCTAACGAACGTTATAATATAGCTGAACAATACCCTAATGTTATAGAGGAAATCCACCGTATTGTAGAAGATCATAAAGGCACTATTGTTCCTGTAAAGGATCAGTTAAAAGACAGAATATCAATAAAAAAATAGAATTGTATAAACTAAAATAATTATGAAACACCTTTTCTTACTATTGCTTATTATCAATATAACCGGATGTACAGGCAACAACAAAGAACAACAAAAACAACCACCAACTAATATTCTTTTCCTATTCGCCGATGATCAAAGAGGACATACCATAAGAGCATTGGGAAATGATCAAGTAATAACACCAAACCTCGACAAATTAGTAAAGGGAGGGACTTCTTTTGATAATACCTATGTAATGGGATCTATGGTGGGCGCTGTATGTGCACCAAGTAGAGCCATGTTAATGACCGGCAGAACCCTTTTTAATATTGATCCAACTGGGCACTCTATAGATACAAGTCATGTTACGCTGCCTAAAACACTTTCCAGCGTAGATTATAATACATTTCATATTGGTAAATGGCATAATGGTCGCCCAGCATTCAATAGAAGTTTTGGGGATGGTTCTAAAATATTTTTTGGGGGTATGCATAGCCAGTATAACGTTCCTACCTACGAGTACAATATGGAAGAGCACTATGATAAGTCTCATCAAAATGAATTATCGCCAGTACATTCTTCTGAGCTTTATGCTGATGCAGCGGTAAATTTCTTGGAAAATTACAGCAACGAAAACCCTTTCTTTATGTATGTAGCCTTTCAGGCACCACATGATCCTAGAGAAATGCCCAAAAAATACTTAGATATGTATGATGTGGACAGCATTACCCTGCCACCTAATTACATGCCACAACATCCTTTTGATAATGGAGAGTTGGATATACGAGACGAATGGCTTGCAGGATATCCTAGAACAGAAAAAGAAGTAAAAGCCAACATCGCGGCGTACTACGCTATGATCACACATTTAGATGAACAAATCGGACGTATTCTGCAAACATTAGAAGAAAAGGGTTTGGCGGAAAACACACTAATCGTCTTTGCAGGAGACAATGGGTTAGCCGTTGGACAGCATGGCTTAATGGGTAAGCAAAATCTGTATGAGCACAGCGTAGGCGTTCCCTTAATCTTTGCGGGGCCCGGAGTGCCAAAAGGAGAGCAAAGAGAAGCGTTAAGTTATTTATCTGATTTATACCCCACTTTTTGTGCTGTAACCGGAGCCGATGTACCTGAAACTGTACAAGGGAAGAGCTTATGGAAGGTGGTACAGGGAAAGGAATCTTCCGTTCGAAATAGTAGTTTTTTTGTGTATAAAAACTTTCAACGAGCAGCTCGCAACAACCAATGGAAGATTATCAAATATAATGTAGGTGATAAAGTTACTACACAACTTTTTGATCTAAAAAATGACCCATTTGAGATCAATAATTTAGCAGGCAATCCTACATACGCCAACCAATTAAAAGACATGGAAAATCTTTTGGCGCAAAAAATGCTTGAGGAAAACGATAAAGCAGACTTAAGCAAACCACAATGGGGAGTAGCTGTATTGCCAGCATGGAAAGACAGAGTGAAACCTGAAATTGTTGAACATCTTAGGGAAATGGCAAAAGAGGAACGAGAAAAAAGAGGTTTTGTTGATGAGAACTAGTTTGTTTGAACAAACAATGTTTTAAATTATAATAAGTAATTCGATATAGATTATCTACGAAAGATTATAAAGACTTCAATTCTAAAAAATAATAATAAATAGCAATAATTAAATTAACAAAAATGAAAAAAGTAATTCTAATCACAGTTGTTTTTTTAACAGGAATGGTTTCTGCACAAAGTTTAGTAGAAAAAAGAGCGTAGTTGTTTGCTTCTGAAGCAATAACCTTTTTAAGTTAGAAAACACTAAAAAAGAAGCCATTTATGAAGCCAAATTAGAACAATTAAAAGCAGCAAGAGAAATGGCAAAAAAATAAAAAAAGAAAAGCTATCTGAAGCTGATAAAAAAGCGTACAGAAAGAAGCATTTAGCACCCCACACCAAGAATATTCTAAATATAATTGGAGTTAAATGGAAAGAGTTTAAACCTTTTAATGATGAAATTAATTCTAAATTAAAAAAACTAAAATAAAGTAATTCTAACTGATGTAACCTATGAGAAACCTATCAATACTTCTGATATTGCTACTATCCTGTTGTACCACCGTTCAGAAAAAAGACCTTGAGCCAAACCAATTAAATGCCGTTCCATCGGAAACTTTGAATTGGTATCAGGATGCTCGATTTGGGATGTTCATCCATTGGGGACTCTATTCGGTAACTGGAAAGCAAGAGTGGTTTCGTTATGGACGCAAAGTTCCTGATGAGGAATATCGAGCATTAGCCAATCAATTTAATCCTACGGAGTTTAATGCAGATACCTGGGTGCAAGCGGCAAAATCTTCAGGAATGAAATGGATTACCATTACCACCAAACACCATGATGGTTTTGCCATTTATAGCTCTCCTGCGGACAGCTTTGATATTGATGCTACACCTTTTGGAAAAGCAGGGCGTGACCCTCTTGACGAGTTGGTAGAAGCCTGTAGAAGGCACGACATGAAATTTGGTTTCTACTATTCCCACTATCAGGATTGGGATCATCCACAAGGCGGCGTAGTAAACCTAAGCTATGAAGAAAAAATCAACCTGCCTTTCAAAAAATATATGGACGAAAAGGCATTACCACAGATGAGAGAACTGCTAACAAAGTATAGTGACGTATCAGTTATTTGGTTTGATACACCGCTTCATATTTCGGATGAAGAAGCCCATGAATTCAGAGCGTTAGTAAAAGAGTTAGCTCCTGGAGCATTAATAGGTGGAAGGTTAGATGATGCCACGGGTGATTTTTGGTCCATGCCCGATAATAGAGTGCCTCAAAATCCTTTTAATGAACCCTGGGAAACTTGTATGACTTCCAATGGCGGATGGGGCTGGCGTATACCAATGCAAGAAACACGTCCAGCAAAAGAGATGATTCAAGAATTGAGTACCATTGTATCACGAGGAGGTAATTTCCTACTCAATACAGGGCCGTCCCCAACAGGAAAAATGAATGAAAACGACTTAGCTGCATTTGCACAAGTAGGAGCGTGGTTAACAATAAACGGAGAAGCAATTTATGGCACAAGCGAAAACCCTTTTTATGGTTCACCTTATATATGTACCACAAAAGATAACAAGCTATTCGTACATCTTTTTGATTGGACAAAAGATTCGTTAAATATAAACAGATTACAAAGCGAGGTGAAAAAAGTATGGCTATTAGCCGACCCTACTAAAACATTACTTGACTTTGAAGAAAAGAAAGATTGCTTGACTGTTGTTTTACCAAAAAATCTACCAGATTCTATCAACTCTATTGTGGTTATAGAAACGCAAGGTAAACCAGAGGTTAAAAACTTTCTTCCTACCGAAGACGATAAGGGAGTTATTACCATCTCATCCAAAGAGATGAATATAATTGATAATCGATTTTCTTCTTTTACAGAGCATGATTCTATTTTGAAGGTTTATGATACTCGACGTGCTTGGGTCAATGGATCTTTTGAAGTTGCTTCACCAGGTACTTTCGAATTGTTTGCTCATCAAACAAAGAGCGATACGGTTCAAAATACGTCTTATTGGATCAAGATAAATGATAATAAACTTACTGTTCCAGTAGTTGATTCTTTAGAGAAAGATAAATTTATAAAACAATCTATTGGGAAAATAAAATTTGATAAAGCAGGTATTTACAATTATACCATCCGACCTACCGACTGGTATTGGAAAACAAAACAGGTATTTGTGAAAATTAAGACATTAGAGTTAATAAAGGATTAAGATGAAAAGTAAATTAATGGTAATTAGTAGAATATTTATTTTGGCATTATTGTCCGTTTTATTTTATTGTTGTTCGAAAAAAGGAAGCCATCTCCCCAATATTGTAATTATTTATGCTGATGATATGGGTTATGGTGATTTGAATTGTCAAAATTCAAATTCCAAAATCCCAACGGTCAATCTGGATAAACTAGCTTCAGAAGGTATGCGTTTTACCGATGCACATAGCTCTTCTGGTATTTGTTCTCCAAGCCGATTTGCTTTGCTTACTGGAACCTATCATTGGCGCAGACAGCATGGTATTGTCCAGTCTTTTGGCGCGCCTTTTTTTAAGGATTCTGATATTACCTTACGACAAATATTGAAAACAAAAGGCTATCATACAGCTTGCATTGGTAAGTGGCATTTGGGTTGGAATTGGAAATTTAAAAATTTACCTTCAGAAGAAATCATACGAAGAAACGACACTATTAAAGTATATGGTGCAACTGACGTTGATTGGAGCAAGTCCATTGCCGGAGGACCTTTGGATAGAGGCTTTGACTACTACTTTGGAGATGGCACCATCAATTTTCCTCCTTATGCTTGGATTGAAAATAACAAGGTGGTTGAGCCACCAACCGAATTTATGACAGGTAAAACACTTGGCCATAAAGTAAAAGAAGGTAAATGGGAATTTAGACCCGGTCCAAAGGTAAAAAACTGGAATCCCTATGAAGTGCTACCCACTCTTGCCAATAAAACCGTAGATTGGATAAAAGCCCAAGATAAAAAGCAACCTTTCTTCCTCTACTTTGCTTTGCCCTCTCCTCATGCACCTATCATCCCCAATGACGAATTTGACGGCATTTCGCAGGCTGGAGCTTATGGAGATTTTATGGTTCAGACCGACTGGGTAGTGGGACAGGTGTTAAAAGCACTAAAAGAAAAGGGGTTAGAAGAAAATACCCTTGTTATTTTTAGTTCCGACAATGGCACAGAACATTATGCCTGGGAGCGGGCAGAAAAATATGGACACTTTAGCATGGGTAATTTTCGTGGCTTAAAACGCGATGTTTGGGAAGGTGGTCATCATGTTCCGTTTATAATCAAATGGCCGAGACAAATAAAAGCCAATTCTACTTCCAATGAGGTGATTTCTCAAGTAGATGTTATGGCAACATTGGCAAGTGTAACAGATACAGAATTACCAGAAAATGCTGCCCCAGATAGCTATGATTTTACACCTGTAATTAAAGGGAAAGTATACAAATCGCCCATCAGAGAGGCTACTATTCACAATACATTTGCATCTATTTGGGGCATTAGAAAAGGTGATTGGTTGTATATCAATGATTCGACAGGCGGACATAGAGCCTTGCCCGAATCATTCAAAGCACTTACAGGTTATATCGATTTTGATACCGATGGACTTCTATTTAATATGGTAAAAGACCCCGAACAAAGGGTAAATCTTTATGAAGAACAACCTAGTAAAATTGAAGAATTAAGAGATTTAATGAATGCCTATCGTACAACAAATAGGTCGGTTAAATTAAAAAATTCTTCTAAATATTAAATTTTTTAAAATGAATAAAACATTTTCCTTAATAGTGATAACTTTATTTTTCTGTAGTTGTGTAATCAGCCAAGATAAAGATACTAGTACTAACATTATCCTAAATTATGGCAGATGATTTAGGCTGGGGAGATGTAGGATATAATAATAACGACTCTATTAGAACGCCTCATATAGATCATATGGCAAAAAAGGGCGTTGTTTTTAATCGCTTTTATGCTGCTGCTCCAGTTTGTTCTCCTACAAGAGCAAGCTGAATTACTGATAGGAATCCACACTGAATGCGTATTAAAACAGCAAACTTAGGGCATATGTTATCTCAGGAAATTACTATTGCAGAGGTGTTAAAAGAAAAGGGTTATGTCACAGGACATTTTGGGAAATGGCATCTGGGAACACTTGCTAAAGATAGTTTAGATTCCAATCGCGGAGGCAAGCATAAGTTCGCTGAAGATTATAGTCCACCATGGGAAAATGGTTTTGATGTTTGTTTTTCTACCGAAGCAAAAGTCCCTACATGGGATCCTATGATTGTACCTAAACCTGTGGCTGGTGGTGTTGGAAAGAAACCTCAAGGTGAGTTTTACGGTAGTAGATATTGGAATGAGCAAGGTATTCCTCAAACCACTAATTTAGAGGGTGATGACTCTAAGGTTATTATGGACCATTCCATTCCATTTATAGAAAAAAGCTTTAAAGACAATATTCCTTTTTTATCGGTCATTTGGTTTCATACACTGCACACACCGGTTGTAGCAGGAGAGGATTATATTCACATCTTTCGGATAAAACCCAACATTATTATGGTTGTATTACGGCAATGGATGAAAAGATAGGTCGTTTAATGAAATCTATCAAAGAAAAAGGTAGATGAAATAAAAGGAGTTAGTGTTCTTGGTGCAGATAAAAAATATTATGGGAACAAACCTCAGAAGGATTGGAAATAGATTTAGGAGCATAAAAGTTAATGAACTTGAATATACTTTGAAGGCAATGTTTTAACAAAATTCAATAAGAATAAAAATTATGAATCGTGTACGTGTAATTTTTTTACTAACTCTTTTTTCAAGCTTGTTGGCATGTATGGCATATCAAAAAAAGAGTGAGGAAAATCTGAATAAGCCTAACTTCATTTTCTATCTTGCAGATGACCAAGATAAACTAGATTATGGTACTTATGGTAATCCAAACGTCCATACCCCCAATGTGGATAAGCTTGCCTCACAAGGGTTGAAATTTAATAGCGCATTTACCGGACAGGCCATTTGTGCGCCCTGCCGATCCCAATTATTCACCGGCTTGTACCCTTTGAAGAATGGTACATTTATCAATCATGTAGGCTCTAAAAAAGGTTTACTGTCAGTCACTGATTTATTGGGCGATGCTGGATATGAAGTGGTAATTGCCGGAAAGCTACACGTTAAGCCTCAATCGGTTTATGAAAGGGACAGTTATTATGAAGATGAGCCGTGCGGGGGATTTGACATGGACAAAGCCATACCCATTGATTCCATTGAAAACTTCTTAATGACGGTCACCAAACCTTTCTGTCTTTTTATCACATCTCACTATCCTCATGGCCCCTATCCAAAATCAGAAGAAACGTCCTACAAGCCAGAAGATATTGTGGTGCACCCCCATAACGAGAAAAATGACAAGAAGGTCGACTTGGGAAGAAAGATGGGCTACTACGAAAACATAAAGAAGGATAACGAAATGCCGGGTTGGGTGCCTGATATGGTGGATTCAGACGCTTCGCTGTCTAGCAGTACCCTATTTGTATATTCTTCAGATCATGGGGCATCAGGTAAATTCACCGTGACGGACGCTGGATTAAACGTGCCGTTTATTGTCCGATGGCCAGGAGTCATTCCTCCCGATATGAGTACAGAGGCCGTGGTACATTATACCGATGTACTTCCTACATTTTTCGATATAGCCGGAGCGGATATTCCATCTTACCTAGATGTGAAGAGCTTTAAAGAGCTTCTGCAAGGTACAACAGACAGACACCAAAAATATGTCTATGGAGTAGCCAATCACCAGAACCAACTTATTCCATACATTTTCCCTACGCGACTTATAAGAAGTGAAACGTTCGCTTACATCCGGAATTTCAACTCTATTGGCAATTACGGAGATGATGAGAACATCAATAAATTCATTAAGAGAGCAGCTCTAAAGTTCAATGCCCCTGCTGAGGAATTGTACGATACGGTCAATGACCCCTATCAGTTAAATAACCTTGCAAAAGATACGGTTTGTCAGGAAGTTAAAGGAGATCTTAATAGGAAATTAAGTGTATGGATAGCCCAGCAGGAAGATTACTTGCTGGATTATAAAATGCCGGTCATTTATGCTTCTAATACTGCTTTAGACAACCCAAGGCGTCTAAATAAAATTCCTGAGGAATTGGTCGGAATCCTTAAGGATTCTGAAGTTTTATATCGTACTAAAGAACTAGACTTTCCTCTTTTGTTGACTCCTATAGTTGCACTAAAAGACATCTCATTATCCGATACTATTTTATCCCTAAAGCTGGAAGAAACAAGTAAATTGAACATTGATTTTGTTCCTACTAATGTTACTGAGAAAACGGTCTATTGGTGGTCAAGTAATCCCGAGGTGGCTAAGGTAAATCAAGAAGGACAAATAGTAGCTTTGACTAAGGGTACTACCAATATACAAACCATGTCATTTGATGGACACCATATTGCCAGTTGTGAAGTTATAATTGTTAAAATCTAATATATGAAATTGTATAAAATAATAGTATCCCTACTTTTTGCAATAGGAATATTTGGTTTAAGCCAATCATGCGCCCAGCAGAAAAAATACAATGTGTTGTTTATACCCATAGATGACCTAAAACCTATGCTGGGCAGCTATGGAGACACATTAATAAAGACACCTAATATAGATAGGCTGGCTAAAAGCGGAACTGTGTTTTTAAATACATCTTGTCAAATGGCACTTTGTGGCCCTTCGAGAGCGAGTTTGATGACCGGGATGTATCCTGATGAAACTAAAGTATGGAATTTGGAGACCAAAATGCGCGATGTAAATTCCGATATTTTAACGCTACCTCAGTATTTCAAGCAACAGGGGTATTCAACTACGGGAATCGGTAAGACATTTGACTCCCGTTGCGTAGATAATGGGAAATATATGGATAAGCCCTCTTGGTCTATACCCTATCATAAAGCAAAAGCTGTTGATTACGCAAATCCTGAAGTGAAGATAGCATGGGAAAAGGCTGAAAAGCTAGTTGAAAGTCAGACTTTTAGTGCGGGGTATAAAAGAAATAAAGCGATTGCTAGACTTGGAGGGCCTATGTGTAGACCTTCTTCTGAGTGTATGGATGTACCTGATGACACCTATAAAGATGGAGCAAATACTACTGCGGCTTTAACTATCATGGAGCAGTTGGCAAAGTCCGATAAACCTTTTTTCTTATCGGTAGGTTTTGCAAAACCCCATTTACCGTTTGTGGCACCAAAAAAATATTGGGACTTGTACAATCGTAAAGATATTGTCGTAGCGCCCTTTCAAAAAAAATCTATAAATGGTCCTCAACTAGCATACAAGGGTGAGCAGTTGGGAGAAATTGCAGCCTATAGCGATATACCTTTATTAGGACCACTTGATATAGATAAACAAAAGGAGCTTATCCATGGCTACATGGCTACAGTAAGTTATGTAGATGCACAGATTGGTAGGTTATTGGATAAATTGGATGAATTGGATATTAAAGATAATACTATTATTTGCCTTTTGGGCGACCATGGGTTTCATCTAGGAGACCATGGCTTATGGACTAAGCATACTAATTTTGAACAAGCCGTTCGCTCGCCAATGATTATCTCCTCACCAGATGGATTTACATCTAATAGTACCAATGCTCCAGTCGAATTTGTGGACATCTTTCCAACACTTTGTCATTTGGCTAATTTAGATATTCCAAAGCACCTTTCTGGTAAAAGCTTGGTTTTGGTAATGAAAGATTCCACTACTTCGGTGAGGCATTCAGCCATGGCTCAGTATACCAGAGGTACTTCTAAAATGGGTTATACTTTAAGGAGTGAAAGGTATCGCTATGTAAAATGGATGAATATGGATTATTACAAGGGTGAAAGACAAGGAAGTCTTATTACAACCGAACTTTATGATTATGGGAATGATCCTTTAGAAACTATAAACCTTGCTAAAAATGTAGATTATACCGATGTAGTAAACGAATTTGAACAAGAGTTTACATCAAGAAAAATTGGACAAACCTCAAAAGAGTAATATAAAATAACCTTTCTAAAACCTTTAATCTGTATTATTATTTATGAAAGCAGTAAAACTCTTCTGTCTTTTGGTCTTGATAAATTGCACTTCCAGTGAACCCGATAATCTTGAAAACGTACTACCCAATATTATTTTCATTTTGGTTGATGATTTAGGAAAAGAATGGGTAAGTGCCTATGGTGCTGAAGAAGCGGTAACGCCTAATATTGATGCACTTGCCAAAAGTGGTACGTTGTTCCAGAATGTGTATTCCATGCCGCAGTGCACACCTACCCGAGTTACGTTTCTTACTGGACAATATCCTTTCAGGCATGGTTGGGTGAACCATTGGGATGTCCCACGTTGGGGAGGAGGCGCTCATTTTGATGAAACCCTGAATCCTTCGATTACCAACGAAATGAAAAAAGCGGGGTACAAGACCTGTATTGCTGGAAAATGGCAAATTGATGATTTTCGTGTCGAACCCGATGCACTTACTAAAGCAGGCTTTGATGAATATTGTATGTGGACAGGCTACGAAGCAGGTGTTCCTGCCAGTGCGGAACGATACCAAGACCCATATCTCTTTACTAAAGCAGGAAGCAAGACTTACGAGGGAGAATTTGGACCAGATGTATTTAAGGATTTTATTATCGATTTTATTAAAGACAATAAAGATGAGCCCATGTTTGTCTATTACCCCATGGTATTAACACATACGCCTTTGGTAAACACACCGTTAGATTCTGCAACCACAAAATTGGGCAAGCATAAAGCCATGCTTAAATACACCGATATCATAACAGGTGAAATTGTAAAGGCTATAGACGAAGCTGGTATAAGAGATAACACGTTGATTATTTGGACTACAGATAATGGTACCACAGGTAAAATAAGTGGATTAAGAAATGGGCATAAAATAAAAGGAAGAAAAGGTTTTACAGAAGAGCCCGGTATCTGTGAACCTTTTATAGCCAGTTGGCCGGGAACCGTAGCTTCAAATGCTGTTTCTGAGGCACTTATAGATTTCAGCGATTTTTATCCTACCTTTATAGATGTGTCTGGAGGTACTCCTGCAAAAGAGGTGCAATTAGGAAATACAACACATCAAATTGACGGGCATTCTTTTAAGAAGGCGTTGTTGCATGGCGGTAGCTCCCAAAGAAAATGGATACTTGGTATGGGAGGAGGTAATTATGCTAAGCTTACTGAAAAGGGAGTGGAAAATCAATATCGCTATAGAGATCGAGTGATTAGAAATGAAAGGTATAAGCTTTGGATTGATTCAAAGCGTCAACCTGAAAGTTTTTATGATTTACAAAAAGATCCTCTTGAAAAAAATAACATAATCGATAGTTTGTACATAGGCGAACGGGAAGAAAACTACCAACAACTTCTTAAGGTAGCGGAAAGTTTTCCTGAGAAGGACAGTGATCCGAAATACAGCCCAAATCCCCAGCAAGCATGGGATGTGGAAATTACAGCAAAAAGTGAAATATGGAAAAAGTAGTTCCTTATTATTTTATAAATAACTTTTTCCTTAGTTCTTCAACTTGATGGTCATTAATAGGCACCATTTGTTCATGTTTCGCACATATACAGCACTAGATTTTACATGAATTATGGATTTATATCTAGTGTTAAGTTAAGCATACTTTAGCCGCACCAAGCCTCGTCCTTTTTGCCCCGTTCTTCTTTAAAAAATACTTACGTAGCTTAGGCTATGCACTTATTTTTTGCATCGCCCGGAACAAAAATCACCAAGACTTATACGACACAGTACACCTAACTTAACACTGGGTACATTTCATAGATAGCCTTGTGGAATGGGAGTTGTGAACAAGGTTTGTGCCTTCCAACAATTGTTCCGTCCTTTTTGATGCATATGATATCTGAAGTTCTTAAGGAACCTTAGTCGATGGCAGAGGGCGTGACCCAGATATCCCATCATCGTCCAAGATGGAGATATTCCCTCCTGAGGTGGTGGTCATACCCCTGCTGTAGATTCGGCTGATGATGTTGATAATCTGATCTCTAGGGTGCATTAGGATCATAGTAGTTCTATCTGGTGATTTCACAATAAGAAAATTGATTATCCATTCATTATAGAACCTGTTAGCTACTATCATTGGCTCAACAAATGATTTGGAAAGTCTTGGACCCGTTCACAACAAATCTGTTCCATGACCTGTTGCAATTGCTGTTTTAACATTGAAATGGTATGATGGCTTCCCGATTTGTCCAGGGTGGAAACACCATACATAAAGGAACGTCCTAAGAAAGTGAATTTGGCTCCCGCTGCTAAGGCCCTTGCAATATCCGGTCTCGATCTTAGATCACTATCCATCATTATCTTGATTTCCTTTGCGTATTTGGCCGCAATTCTTGTCAGTGGTTTTATGGAAGATTCTCCCGCATCCAATTGCCTGCCCCATGGTTAGAGATAATAACACCGTCCAAACCTAAGGCGATGGCCTTTTCGGCATCTACCTCGTTGGCTACGCCCTTGAGTACCAACTTGCCCTTCCACATATCCCGTATGGGTTTTATCTTTTCCTCATTGAGCCTACCCGAAAAGGTCTGGTCCATGAATTTACCCAGTTGCTTTAAGTCCAATCCTTTGGGCATGTATGGGGTCAAGGTCTCAAAAGCGGGCTGGCCATATTTTAATGTGTTCAAAGCCCAGCGGGTCTGGTCAAAACCTGTAAAATGTTACCAAGTGGCATCTTCGGGGGCATTGCCAGTCCGTTTCTGATATCACTTGGTCGGAATCCAAAGGTTGAAACATCACAAAGATTGACCAAAACGGGGCATTCAGCTGCCTCTGCCCTTTTGATGATATCGTCCCTTAACCTATTTTCAGTTGGATGATACAATTGAAACCAGGCTTTGCCTTCCGTAATCTCTGCAATGCCTTCAATGCTACTGGTGGATACTGTATTTAAAATAAAAGGAATATTTTGTTCAAATGCAGCCTTGGCCAAAATCTCTGAGGAATTGGGCCACATCAAACCTTGCAGTCCAACAGGGGCTATCCCAAAAGGAGCATCGTATCGATGGCCAAACAATTCAGCGCTTGTACTTAACTTGGTATGTTCGCTTAAGTAGTAGGGCAACAATTCAATATCCCCAATTTCCTTGGTGTTCTTATGGAGGTTGATGTCTTCATTACAGCCTCCATCCAAATACTCAAAAGCAAATTTTGGGATTCTCTTTTTTGCTTTTGATCTCAAATCTTCAATTGAGGGATGTTTGGAGTTAATTCTGGGTTTTTCCATCAACTGTCGACTATATTGATTGGTAAAACTTCATTTGTAACGTTATACTTTTTATTGAAGGGTATGAATTTTCCAAGTTCTGTATCCATAAATGGCAATGATTAAAAAACAGAGACAAGGCAACATAAAAGAAATGTTGACGGCCGCAAAAGAACCGATGGTTTCCATATCGATAATCAATCCTTGCAACACGGGCATCAGTGCGCCCCCCACAATGGCCATCACCAGGCCCGCGGCGCCAAGTTTAGAGTCCTCTTCGCTAAGGCCATCAAGTGCAATACCATATATTGTGGGAAACATTAATGACATAAAAGCCGAAGTGGCAATAAGGAAATAAAGACCTACAACACCCTCAATCCAAATGACACATGATGTGCTCAGTATTGCACAAACCGCAAACAGTGTCAATAACTTTCTGGAATCTATGTACTTCATCAAATATGTACTTATAAACCTACTGGATAAGAAAATGGCCATAGCAGCAATATTGTAGTTTTGGGCGGTCGCTTTGGAAATACCAAGATTGTTTGCGTACTGAATGATAAACGTCCAACACATGATTTGTGCAGCTACATAGAACAATTGCGCAAGGACACCTTCCCTGTACTTTACGTTTTTTATCAAACGTGCAAAAGAATCCATGGCAGAATTTTGCTTCCCATATGTTTTCCTTTTGGGCATTTTGGTAAATGCAATAATAATGAACATCAGGATTACCACCCCGCCAAGAATAAGGTATGGATTTCTGATGATTTCAAGGTCATGGGTTCTGATTACGGCCTTTTGCGCTTCTGATAGAGTATTGAATATCAATTCACCGGCATCGTTTCTTATGTCGGAGTCCAAAAGGGTCAGCACAAATTTCGAGGCAACGAACATTCCCAAAAGGGAGCCTATCGGGTTGAACGCCTGCGCCAAATTCAAACGTCTGGTAGCGGTTTTTTCATCCCCCATGGACAATATGTAAGGGTTGGCAGTGGTTTCCAAAAAAGCCAAACCGAAAGTCAGAATATATAACGAACCCAAAAAGAATTCGAAGATTTCATACTTGGCCGCCGGGAAAAACAATAAAGCGCCGGTGGCATAAAGGGCCAGACCAAATAGAATACCTTTCTTATAACTATATTTTCTGACGAACAATGCTGCCGGGATGGCCATTGTGGCATAACCGCCATAAAATGCAAATTGTACCAGTGCCGCCTTGGCTGTTGAGATTTCCATGACCGTTCCAAAGGCTGCAACCATTGGGTTTGTGATATCATTTGCAAAACCCCATAAAGCGAACAAAGAAGTGATTACTACAAAGGGAATCACCGCCTCTTTGGATACGACAGGTTTTTTTTTTAGTTTATCCATAACTGTTTATCGAACAAAGGCATTTACCATTTCACCATCAACATTAATGATATTTCGCGTCGTTTTGTGTAGGATGCCTACCAGCGAAAACACGCCGTCGGCAATATCCGAGGGATAAATAATCTCGTTCAAAAGATTCCTTTTGGCATAATGGGCAGGCATTTCATCGACGGTAATTCCATAGGCTTTGGCCCTACCTTCTGCCCATTTCCCTTCCCAAATCTTACTTCCCATGATGACCCCATCTGGGTTTATGGTGTTCACCTTGATCTTGTCACTGCCGCATCGGATAGCGAAAAAATGATCGGGACAAGAGTTCCCCATGGGCGCTAGTTGAACTAAATCATTGCTATTGATGAATTCAAGGACTACCTCGGTATCTGAAAAATGCCCGATCATCCGGTTTTTGGAAGAGCATAATCCCCTAAGAATGGGCATTATCTGGGCAGCTTTTTCCTTTCGTTCCCCTTCCGAGAAACTTTCAATTTTTTGTCCTCCAAATACACTGCCATTCTCTTTTATCTTATCCTCAATATATTGTGAAGCCATCTCAATGACCTCTAGACTATTGATGTAGCAATCATGGGAAGTATCGCCCCAAGTGAACAGGCCATGGCTGCCAAGAACAATTCCTCGAATACTGGGATGGTCTTTTAAGCATTTCTCCAATTGGAGCTCCAAATCAAATCCTGGACTTTGCCATGGAATCCATCCCATGGTTTCCCCCCAAATCTCCTTGGTCATTTTTTCGCTATCCGATACGGCAGTGACAGCTATTAAGGCATCTGAATGTAGATGGTCGATATGTGCAAAAGGTAAGAGACTGTTTAAGGGAGTGTCGATTGATGGTGTCTTACTATCAAGGTCATAAATACAGTGGTTAAATAGCTCTACCATGCGGCCTTCATCATCCAAGCCGCCATATACATTTTTTAAGTCCCGTAACCTACTGGTATATACAACGGCTATTCCCGACCTGTCTAAAGTGCCGATATCGCCACCTGATTCTTTGACCCACATTATTTGTACCTCCTCGTTCGTCAAAGAATCTTTTTCCATGGTCTTGCAACTGGTGTTTCCACCGGCATAGTTGGTAATTCTCAGGTCCGCTCCCAAAATGTTGGAACGATAAAGAAATAGGGCTACATGATCATTTCCCAAAGCACTCGCTTTTTTATCGTCCCAGAGATAGTCTACATGTTTAAATTTGACACTCATCGTTTTGGATTAATTTGGATTTTACAGTAAATGTATTAATAGGCAGGATTCCAAAATTATCCCTAACAAACAAAGTCGTGTATTTAACAAACATCAATTTATGCTTTTTGCGATAAAAAATCTATCGTAAAAATCTGATAATGAATAATATAAATATTGTTAAAGGATTTGTTGTTGAGAGAAAAAGCATACCTGAAAATGTATTGTGCAAACATTTTGTCGACCCAAGCCCTTTAGGAGAACCTGCCCGATTTATAAACAGCCGGTGTGGTACCTGTGACCGATTTAAATACCCTTGAAAAATGATAGCGATCTGCAAATCCGGTATCGAAAGCCACTTCTTCAATTGACTTGTGAGTATACAGAAACAGCTCACATGACCGGGCGATTTTCCTTTTCATGATGAAGGTATGCAGGGTCATGTTCATTTGTTGCCTAAAAAGGCGGCTGAATGAATTCGTGGCCATGTTTGCGATTTTGGCAAGATCACCGTTCGTGGGACTATCCTGGATATGGTTTTCCACATGCCGGATAACCTCCAATATCCTATGATCTACATTTAAAGTCTCGAATAGCTCAGGGCCGATATTGGACAAGATATCACTAATGATAGACTGTAATTTTAAAGTGTAGGTCACATAAAACTTTGTGTTCTCTTTTCTTAATCTTGAAGTCAAATAATTCAACTTTTCCTCTAGATATGGGTTGACCTCTACCTTAAATATTCCAGGATATACATTGTCAAATGGCACTCCAAGGTTAAAATGGATAAACAAATGGAGTAGGGAATTTTTTGCAATCAGTTCATCATTGTCATTTTGGTCAATATGCCTACCCGAAACATGGATGCCTTGGTCATGAACGTGATTTTTTGCAAAGCTTGTGGAAAATGATGTAAAAGGGAGGATAATGAATATGGCATCCTTTTCCATCAAATATTCATTTTGATGATGTTTTAGCATGCCACCGGGATTTTTGTTCCAATATATCCGCCAAAAAGGAAAAGCCATGTCATGACAGTCCCATAAATCCAGTTTCCAATAGCGACAGCACCAGACCTTCAATTTTACATCCGTAAAACTCTGTTTGTTTCTAGATGGATCGCCCAGGGATTCTCGAAGCACGGTGCTCATTATTATACATTCAATTGTTTGAATTGGATACAAATGTATAAATAACCATGGTTTAATTTGGAGGATTCTTACAGGCCTAGAAAAGTTCCGCTTATGAGCACATATGAACTTCCAAATGAAGTGACAAAGGAAATCGATAAAATTTCCATGGTTGCCGGTTATCTCTGGCAAAGGGAATGGGTAGAAAGAAATGGTGGTAATATATCGATAAACATGACTCCGCTATTTTCGAACTTCACCAAACCCGAATCCGCAAACTTCATAGCCCATCCATTTCCAAAGGAGGCGGCAGGACTTTACATTTTTGTGACCGGAGCAGGTTGTTATATCCGCAGCCTCATTGATGCCGTTGAAACGGCGTCATGCATCTTATACATTAATGAACAGGCTGATGGCTACACTATTGTTTGGGGCGGTAAAGAAGATGGCTTTAGACCAACCTCAGAGCTTGCCTCTCATTTACAAATACACCTTTTCAATAAAGAAAACAATCCCAACAACCTGGCTGTACTGCATGCACATCCAATAGAATTAATTGTGCTCAGCCACCATGCGCTGTTCAAGGATGAAGAAAAGCTGAACCATGCCATTTGGCAAATGTGCCCTGAAGTTCGTGTTTATGTACCAAGGGGTATCCATTGCACGCCATATGCTATAACACAGTCAGACGAACTGGCCAAAAGTACTACCCATGCCTTTACTTATAAGGATATTGCTCTGTGGGAAAAACATGGTGCCACCACCACTGCTGAGGATATTGAGAAAGCGTGGGACTTTTTGGATGTCGCCAACAAAGGAGCAAAATTATTGCTTACCGCATGGGCCTCCGGTTTTGAACCAGAGGGGCTGTCCAAAGATCAGCTTCAGGGATTGGAAGAACTATTTAAACTATAAGGACAATGAACAGATTAATAGGAAGACTGCCGAAGATTGGGATTCGCCCGGTAATTGACGGTAGGGAGGCTGGGGTAAGGGAATCGTTGGAGGACCAATGTATGGCAATGGCCAGAGCGACCGCCAAGTTGTTGGAGGACAGCCTGAGATTCCCAAGCGGTGAAAAAGTGGAGTGTGTCATTTCTGACACGACCATAGGAGGGGTAGCAGATGCGGCGGAGTGCTCGGACAAATTCAAAAGGGAAGGTGTGGAGGTCTCCATTACCGTAACGCCCTGTTGGTGCTATGGGACCGAGGTGATGGACACCGACCCACTAATGCCAAAGGCGGTATGGGGGTTTAACGGAACGGAAAGACCAGGTGCGGTATATCTTGCGGCCGCCCTGGCCGGATATTCGCAAAAGGGACTACCGGCCTTTGGAATCTATGGGAGGGAAGTACAGGATGCCAGAGATACCGATATTCCGGAAGATGTCAGCGAAAAAATATTGCGCTTTTCGAAAGCGGCCCTGGCCGTGGCCCAAATGAAGGGCAAATCCTATTTGTCCATTGGGTACAGTTCCATGGGAATCGCGGGATCCATGGTCGATGTCAATTTCTTACAGGATTATTTCGGCGTAAGGGCGGAATTTGTGGAGTCAACGGAACTGCTAAGAAGAATGGATGGGGGCATATATGACAAGGAGGAATTTAACAGGGCCCTAAAATGGGCCAGGGAAAACTGTGTGGAAGGTAAGGATTACAACGATATTGCCTCCCAAAAATCACTGGCAACCAAAGCGAGGGAATGGGAAAAGGTCATCAAGATGACGCTCATATGCCGTGACCTGATGGTTGGAAACCCAAGACTTAAAACCCTTGGTTTTGGAGAAGAAGCCAAAGGCAGGAATGCCATTGTGGGTGGCTTTCAAGGACAGCGACAATGGACGGATTACCAACCCAATGCGGATTTTACGGAAGCCATCCTTAACTCATCCTTTGATTGGAACGGCATTCGACAGGCATTTGTCTTTGCCACGGAGAACGATTGCTTAAATGCAATTTCCATGCTATTTGGGCACTTGTTGACCAATACCGCCCAAATGTTCTCTGATGTTAGGACCTATTGGAGTCCGGAATCGGTTCAACGGGTGACCGGGGAAAAACTAACTGGAATTGCCAAGAATGGGATTATTCATTTGATCAACTCCGGTTCCACAACCTTGGACGCTACCGCACAGCAAAAAGACCTTGAAGGGAAACCCGCTATGAAACCTTTTTGGCAGATTACGGAAGAAGAGGCCCAAAAGTGTTTGGACAATACCAAATGGCCGCCGGCCATTGCAGAATATTTTGGGGGCGGAGGTTTTTCCTCGCAATTCAAAACCAAGGGAACCATGCCATTGACCATGTCAAGAATTAACTTGGTAAAAGGAATAGGTCCTGTACTGCAACTGGTCGAGGGATGGAGTGTTGAACTGCCAAAGGATATTCATACCGTATTGGACGAAAGGACGAACCCTACTTGGCCAACGACCTGGTTTGTCCCAAGATTGACAGGGAAAGGTTTTTTTAAGGACGTTTACACTGTTATGGGAAAATGGGGTGCCAACCATGGTGCAATTTCCTATGGCCATATTGGAGCGGACTTGATAACATTATCCTCAATGTTTCGCATTCCTGTCAATATGCACAACATAGTAGATGAAAAAGTTTTTAGGCCGAGTTCCTGGTCCGCTTTTGGTGAGAACTTGGAATCTGCGGATTATAGGGCGTGCACCAATTATGGCCCTTTGTACGGGTTTAATAATTAATTTGTTTATGGTATGAATGTCATCGCTGTTTTTGATATTGGCAAGACCAACAAAAAGATATTTTTGTTTGACAAACACCTTAATGTGGTCCACACCAACTCTGTTCGTTTTGAGGAGATTCTTGATGATGATGGCTGCCCTTGTGATGATATTGAGTCCATAGAGAACTGGATTAAGGCAGAAATCTGTTCCATTCAAGAAAGTAATGAATACCGAATCAAAGCCATCAACTTTTCAACCCATGGGGCTACCCTGGTCTATTTGGATAGGAATGGTAACAGGATAACGCCATTGTACAATTATCTGAAACCCCTGGATATGGACTTTGCAACGCTCTATGAGGCCTTTGGGGGAGTAACTGCATTTTCAAGAAAGACGGCTTCCCCGGCATATGGAATGCTGAATTCTGGTTTGCAGATATATTGGTTGAAATACAAGAAACCACATTTTTGGTCTCAGGTTTCATCCATTTTGCATTATCCACAATACCTAAGTTATTTGTTTTCGAATCAGATAAAAGCTGATTACACCTCGATAGGAGCACATACGGCTCTTTGGGATTTTGATTCCATGCGATACCATCCTTGGTTGGCTTCGGAGAAAATAACATTACCGGAGCCTGAACCTGGAGATAAGGCCTTTATGATTGAATTGAACGGAAGCGAAGTGGCTATCGGTAAAGGACTGCATGACAGTACCTCATCCATTGTTCCTTTATTGGAAGACAACCTCGATTCACATAGGGAATTTGTTTTTCTATCCACAGGTACTTGGATAATTTCCATGAATCCATTCAGTAAAGAGGTTTTGACCCAACATCAGTTAAAAAATAATTGTCTCTGTTTTATGACACCTGAAAAAAGACAAATTAAGTCATCCATGCAGTTTTTGGGGTGGGTGCATGAAATAAATGCGGAAGCACTTGAAAAGGAGTTTGGTGTTCCATACGGTCATCATAAAATGTTGACCTTAAAAAAAGAGCTTTGTAGCAATACGATTTCCAATTCGGAGAGTATGTTTTTTAGAAAAGGTATACCTAAGGATTATCTAGGTGATTTCGACCAGGTGGATAATCTTGAAAATTATGAACATGCATATTACCAGTTGGTTTTTGAATTGGCCCAAAGGGTCTTTAAAGCCGTACAACTGATTTTGGATTCTTCAAATAATCTAAAGGATGTATACGTGTCTGGAGGTTTCAAAAGAAATCAAATATTCATTGAGTACTTATGCCAAATGATGCCAAATCAGAAAATACGATTTCCCAAAGGACAATACGCTAGTGCTTTAGGGGCGGCCATGTTGATGAAAAGTTATATGGACTGAGATCAAGGAAGTAATTCATCAAGTGTTGATTTCGCATATTGAGCATTTGAATGGGATGGTCTGTAAACATCAAGGTCATTTTGATTTAATGAGTACCAGCTAACGAAAAAGGATAAAATGAAATATTTTTTGGGAATTGATTTGGGGAGTTCGTCAATTAAAATTGCCATGGTGGAGTATAATTCAGGCAAACCCCTTGGAGTTGTCCAAGAACCTGAAAAAGAGATGACAATGATTTCCCCAAAACCAGGTTGGGCCGAACAAGACCCACAAGAATGGTGGAAGTTGACCTGTACGGGCATCAAAAAGATTCTCAAAGAGACTGGAACTAAAAAGGAAAAAATACTGGGCATCGGAATCGCCTATCAGATGCATGGGCTCGTTTTGATCGACGAACAGGGAATTCCATTAAGAAGAAGTATCATATGGTGTGATGGGCGTGCTGTGGGGATTGGCAATCGTGCACATGAAACTTTGGGTAAGGAATTCTGTGAGGACCGCCTATTGAATTCCCCCGCAAACTTTACTGCTTCAAAATTGGGTTGGGTCAAAGAAAATGAACCGGAGATCTACGAGCAAATACATAAATTCATGTTACCCGGTGACTATCTCGCCTTTCGATTTTCAGAAGAAATCAATACGACCGTTCCCGGGCTTTCAGAGGGCATTTTCTGGGATTTTAAAAACAATGCCATTTCAAGCGAACTGTTGGATTATTACGGTATCCAAAAAGGGCTGGTCCCAGAGCTAGTGGATACGTTTTCAGTTCAATCCAAAGTTTCAAAAAGAGGTGCTGAAGAAAGTGGGTTGCTAGAAGGGACCCCTATTCTGTATCGGGCCGGCGACCAACCAAACAATGCCCTTTCCCTCAATGTTTTCAATCCCGGCGAGGTTGCCGCCACTGGAGGTACCTCTGGGGTAATGTACGCCGTAACGGACAACCTTTCCGTTTCCGAATGTGCAAGGGTCAATAATTTCGCCCATGTCAATTACCAAGAAAACGCCCGAAAGAGTATTGGAAAATTGCTCTGTATCAATGGAACGGGCATCCAGTACCGATGGTTGATGAACAACTTAGCCGTGGCCTCGTATGAAGAAATGAACGAATTAGCCTCCAGGATTGAGATAGGTTCCGATGGGGTTCGTATCCTTCCCTTTGGCAACGGTGCAGAACGGATGCTGTTGAACAAAGATATCGGCACTCGGATTCTGAACCTGAACCTGAACAGGCATCATATGGGGCATCTCTGCAGGGCCGCTCTGGAAGGTATTGCCTTTTCATTTGCCCTTGGTTTTGAGATTATGCAGGAGGATGGTGTAGAACCATCGGTGGTACGGGCGGGCAATGATAATCTTTTTCGTTCAGAACTATTTGCGAAGACCATAGCAACGCTTATAGGACAGGAGATTGAGATTTATGATACAACAGGGGCAATAGGGGCTGCAAGGGCATGTATCCTCAATGATGGGGATTATGATAAATTTTCGTCATTCATGCGCAACGACTATGTGATGACCTTTAAGCCCTTTGAGCATAAAATCGCCTATGTAAAGGCCTATCAAAGCTGGAAGAAAGAACTGGAAATAATCTTAAACATATAGAACAAATGGTAGTGATTGGCAACAAGGAATATTTTAAGGGTATAGGTGAAATCAAGTTTGAGGGAAGAGAATCGGACAATCCCTTAGCATATAAATTTTACGATCCCGAACAATTGGTGGCCGGTAAGACCATGCGCGATCATTTTAGGTTTTCCATGGCCTATTGGCACACCCTCTGCGGAACCGGGGGGGACCCCTTTGGGCCCAGCACAAAAGAATTCCCATGGGCAACGTCCAATGACCCCATGGTGGCAGCAAGGGAAAAGGCAGATGCTGCCTTTGAATTTATTACCAAGATGGGGCTCGATTATTATTGCTTTCACGATTATGATCTGGTAGATGAGGCAGGTTCCCTGGCAGAATCTGAAAAGAGGGTCTTTAAAACCGTTGATTATCTGAAAGAAAAAATGAAGGTCTCCGGAGTGAAACTACTTTGGGGCACAGCCAATCTATTTTCGAATCCCAGATATATGAACGGTGCTGCCTCCAACCCGAATTTTGACGTTGTGGCCCATGCCGGTGCACAGCTGAAGATTGCGTTGGATGCCACCATGGAACTCAATGGGGAGAACTATGTATTCTGGGGTGGCCGGGAAGGTTATATGTCGCTTCTGAATACCAATATGAAACTGGAACAGGACAATATAGGACGTTTTATGCGCATGGCCCGAGACTATGCAAGGGGTCAAGGCTTCAAGGGAACCTTCTTTATTGAGCCAAAGCCCATGGAGCCCTCAAAGCACCAATATGATTTTGATGCGGCCACCTCCATCAAATTCATTCGAGAACAAGAACTAGCCGGTGATTTTAAGTTGAACATTGAAGTAAACCATGCCACCTTGGCCCAGCACACCTTCCAGCACGAACTTCAAGTGGCCGCCAATTCGGGAATGCTCGGAAGCATTGATGCCAACCGTGGCGATTACCAGAACGGGTGGGATACCGACCAATTTCCCAACAACGTAATGGAAACTGCAGAAGCCATGCTGGTATTCCTAAAATCAGATGGACTTCAAGGGGGCGGAATCAATTTTGACGCCAAAACGAGAAGAAATTCAACGGATCTAGAGGATATTTTCATTGCTCATATCGGCGGCGCTGACACTTTTGCACGGGGGCTTATGGTAGCCGATTCCGTAATCAATAATTCGAACTATGAAAAGCTATTGGGCAAACGCTACGCATCCTTCACCTCAGGAAAAGGTCTCGATTTTGTCCGAGGGAAACTTTCCCTTACCGATCTGTACGATGTCGCCAAACTGGGCGGGGAACCAAAACAGATCAGCGGAAAACAGGAACTATTCGAGAATATCATCAACCAATATGTCTAAAATATTAAGGAATCCCAGCATAATATGGTTTACATCACCCTTATCACTTTTGTAGCTACAATCGGAGGGTTTTTGTTCGGCTTTGACAGCGGAGTAATCAATGGTACGGTAAAAGGGCTGGAATTGGCATTTAATGCCCAGGATATTGGAAGCGGATTCAATGTGGCCTCCATGCTCTTGGGTTGTGCCATAGGCGCTTTTTTTGCAGGTAGGTTGGCCGATAGCTATGGCCGTAGGACCATGATGATTGTAGCAGCGGTATTATTTGTTATTTCTGCTTGGGGCTCTGGAATCTCAGGTTCTTCGCCTGAATTTATAATCTACAGAATCTTGGGCGGCCTTGCCGTTGGGGCCGCTTCAATCATGGCACCGGCGTATATTAGCGAAATAGCACCTGCAAAATATAGGGGTGGGCTGGCTACTATACAACAGGTAGCCATAATCACAGGATTGTTTGCCTCGTTTTTGAGTAATTATTTTTTGACGGAGATTTCAGGCTCCTCCCAAAACATTCTATGGTTGAATTTTGAAACTTGGCGATGGATGTTCTGGATGGAATTAATCCCGGCAACCGCATTCTTGGCTTTGCTTTTTTTCATTCCTGAGAGTCCGAGGTTTCTTGTGGCGATGAAATCGCATAGCAAGGCGGAAAAGGTACTGTCCAAATTGTATGGTAAAGTCCAGGCAAAATCACTTTTGCAACAGATCAGGGATTCGATAAACTTTGACCAACAACCTAGGCTCTCTGGCATTTACGATACTGCAAAAAAGAACTTGAAACCTATTGTGTGGATTGGTATTGGATTGGCCACATTTCAGCAATTTGTCGGAATCAATGTTGTGTTCTATTATGGAGCTGTGCTTTGGCAATCGGTTGGGTACGGCGAAAGTGATGCTCTTTTGATCAACGTTCTTTCAGGTGGGTTGAGTATTGTGGCAGTCTTGATGGCCATACTTTTGGTGGATAAAATAGGAAGAAAACCCTTATTAATTATTGGATCCATTGGAATGGCCATTACCCTTAGCGTTTTGGTCTGGGCATTCTTTAACGGGACCGTATCGGGGAACGGACAATTGGAACTGGGGGACTCCATGGGGATTTTGGCTTTGATAGCAGCTAATGCCTACGTGGTTTTTTTTAATTTTTCATGGGGTCCGGTCATGTGGGTCATGTTGGGAGAAATGTTCCCCAATCAATTGAGAGGGTCCGGTCTGGGCGTTTCCGGATTGGCGCAGTGGATTTCGAACTTCATCATAACTCTGACCTTCCCTATATTGCTAAGCTCAACGGGACTGGTCTCGGCCTATGTTGTTTATGCTTGTTGTGCTTTTGTTTCCATATTCTTTGTATGGAGGTTTGTCAAGGAAACCAAAGGTTTGGAATTGGAGGAGATGATTAGTTAACATAAAGTAGTATAATTTTCTTAAAATGAGGTTGTTCTTAACTCAGCAAAATTATCCTATGAATAGGTGTCCAAAGATACTTTCTTAATTACTGATGCCTAAAGGAATGGCTATGTAATTTTTTGACTTAAATCTAAATTGCCAAGAAAAATGGCCGTAAAAGTAACGACATTTGGAAAGTTCTCGGATACCATTGTATTCAGTGTTTTACTTACCAATAGAGAGGGGACAACAGCTGAGTTTCTGACTTTGGGAGCGACTTGGCATTCCTATTCCAGCAATGACAAATATGGGAACATGGTAGATGTTGTAGTTGGGCCTAAAGATTTGAAAGGCTATGTTTCCCAATTTGAGGATACTCCATATTTTTTTGGTGCTACGATTGGCAGACATTCGGGTAGAATCAATTGTAATGGTTCAAGTCCCTTCTTATCAGAAAATACTTTGACTAACAATGAGGGTATTCAATTGCATGGTGGTAGGGATGGCTTTGCTAAAAAAAATTGGTCAATAGAAAGTATAAACGAACAAATACCTTCTGTGACATTCTCATATAAGAGCAATCATTTGGATGAAGGCTATCCTGGGAAATTGTTGGTTGAAGTGACCTATTCCTTGCTGGAAGATAATACAATTACGATTGATTATATGGCCATGGGCACTGAAGACACTTTGGTTAATCTAACCAACCACACTTATTTTAATTTGGGAAATGAGCCTTTGGTCAATCAGTTTATTGATATTGATAGTAGAAGTAAATTGGAACTGGCGCCTGACCTTATTCCATCAGGAAATTTAATTTCCGTAAAAGGGACCCCTTATGATTTCACTGGATATGGTGAGATGAAAAAATTGCAAAATATCAATGGGTTGGACGATATCTATATGTTGAATAAATCATCTAGCGAGAAGCCAAAGATTAAATATTGTTCTAAAACTTCAGGTTTGGAGATGAAAGTATATACCGATCAACCTTCAGTAGTGGTGTTCGCACCAAAAGTTATATGTTTTTCCGGAGTTCCTAAAAACTTTGATATTGATTACTCTTTTTATCCTGCAATTTGTTTTGAGACCCAATTTCCTCCTGATTCCATAAATCACACTCACTTTCCTAGTTGTATCTTGAAAAAGCATAACATTTACACCCAAAAGACAAGATTTTCTTTTGGTTTTTGAAATATACCCGAAGAGATTATTAATTAAAAATACAAAGCAATTTTAAGCATTCCAAACAGCAAAAATAACTCCACTACAGCTATAGTTAAATCAAAATAAATCGTCATATTTTTGAATAAAAAATAGTTCGTCAGGCGTGTAGTTAAACTTTCTTCTAATGGATTTGGCTTGCGCCCATTTCTTTTCGATAGGATTAAGTCGTAATCTCCAAAGCCCTATATTTTAAACGATTTTAAATCTTACAAAAATCTGTTGACCGAATTGTTGACGGTCTATTTGATAGCAATTAATTGTATTTAGCTTTCAATTCAAAGTTAGGAATTATTGGTTAATGTGGATTAGTTAATTACAATTTAAACCATAGCTGTTTCTAGGGATACTTACATTTATACTCAGGATATAAAGAAGCCTTATACTAAGTGTTTTAGGGTTAATTACTTTATTCTGTATTATTTACTTTTTCATGGACCATAATCCCATATTCGCTCTACAAATTGGATTCAAAGGAGCTTTTTCATACTTCCTGACAGATATTAAGGTTCAAGATAAGACGTTATTTACTGGGTGCTGGTTGATTGCAAGAAACATTCAGCTAGTCTTTCCTACACCTTTCTCTCTTTCTTTATTCTTGCTCTTAGAAAGCGTTTTAAATAGTAGGTGGAGTATCTTTTGGTTTATTACTGTTAGGAAGGACTCGTTTTATCCTTCTAACAATTTCCGGCCAGTTGATTATTGCCCCATGATATTCTTTTTTTGTGACCTGAATTAACTCCCCGACAACAGACTCGGTCTCATTTTCCTTTTTCGTATATTCTTTGATTTTGTTGAGAAGTTCCTCATTAGATAGCGAAAGGTTAATGTTTGTTGCTCTCTGACTTTGTATAGTTGCATTCTTGCTTTCTAACGCTGCTTGTAGCTGAATTGCTGTGGCTTTTGCGAAATCCGCTTCTTGTTGAAAACCTCTAGCAACCATTATCCATTCTTGAATCCCCGGGTCTTTACCTATGAGTGTGATTTTGTTAATATTTTCGCCTTCTGGAAGCTTTAAATATACGTAGAGAGCTTCATATATTCTCTTTAATGTCTCTTCTTTATCATCTTCTGGCTCTATTGAGAATAAAATTTTTCCTGGTTCCTGCTCTATACCCGTTTGAGCTTGAATTCCTATATCACGAAGAAACTGAACAAAATAGGATAAATACCTTTGGCAAGCCGATATTAGGTTTTCATCTATTTCAAAATCAATTCTAATTCCAGAATTAAATTCATCAATTAGTTTGAGATATTCTTTTCTGATTTTTGAGATTAATAATGATAGGACCTCAAAATATGACTTAAAATATTTGCAATTAATTTTTAGAGCACAATCAGCTGTATCTGGATCCAACGTTATGTAAGCTTTATGATTTTCCAAACTGCTCAAGTTTGAATCGATAATATTCTTTACAATACGTTTTCTAAATTCTTGAAAAGAAAAGCTATCTTTCCAGGATTTGAAATCTGTATTAAATTTTATTTGTAGATGCGGAACTCCAAAATTTCCAAACTTAATGGGTCTTTTTTCTACTCCAGAAAATATGAAATCTAAATTTAAAGTAAATGGAGTATGATCAATTTTAATAGGATGACTTATATTAAGTTCGCCAAAACATTGCCTGAACTCCATTATAGGCTTATCACATAAGAGAGTTTTCCAATCTGCGAAATGTGTAAAAAAATGATAATGCTGAACGTCTCGATAATCAGAACAAAAACCAATCCACTCATCATCATAAAACACTCTATTCATCTTTAAGCCTGTACCAACAGAAATATGTTCTGACAATTCTTTCAATTCCAAATGCATTACGTAAAATTTGAGTTATTAAATATATTTAATTCAAATCAGAACCTTATCGAGAACTTTTTTCAATACTATTTTTATGTAGGCAATTAATTTTAACATCTAGAATACATGTAAAAGAGATGTAACCTAAAACTCTTGATACTTTTTGGAGTCCATAAAAAGGAGAAATTTCAAATATTAGTTGAAAAGCGGACTAGGTACGGACTAAAAAAAGAAAACAAAAACCCCAACGAGTTAACTACTAACAAGTTGCGTTTTGTTGTTGTGACCTCCAGAGGCTTTCGATGTTTCAGAGGATGAGGAGATTTTATAGGTTCTAAAAATTACTTTACAAAATCTGTTGACCGAATTGTTGACGGTCTATTTAATTGCAAATGATGTCATTTGACTTTCTTCAGTAAAAATATCAATTATTTTGATTTCAAAAATTCTTTTAACCTAGAAACCCTTCTTAAAAAACGTTGTTGCCTTCTATATTTATAATTAAGGATATCAAGAATCATTCTATCATAATAAATCCCAATGCAGATACCTACAACGAGAATAAAACTATAGGCAAGTACTAATTTAGAGTCAGTAATAAAATCCTTTGATTTGTCTAAAATCACTGCTATAAAAATACCAAAAATCAGCGTTATCACTTGGAAAGCTTTTTTAATATATGGTTGAAGTACATAAGAAGAGACTGGCTGAATACCGTTTTTGACAATTTCCTTTTCAAGTTTTTTTAAAAGTTTAATATCACTTTTACTATTATTCAACACCCTCCTAGATATAAGCTTATTGTGAAACAATCCGTTATTGATTTTGTTGAATTTTTTGTTTGGAAACACTGGAAACCACCTTTTCTTTTTCAGCTTAAAACGATACTTCTCAGCGATTAATTTGTTCACATAATGAAACAGGATGAATTGAACAATCCCCATTTGTAAGCCCCAAACTAGAAAGATGTAAGGGATAAATTTGCTCTTTATACAAAGCAGCATAGGAATGGCAGTTAAGAACAATATGGTATGATGAATGTATGTTGGGTTCCGAAACCATTTTAATTCTTTGTACACGTAATTCTTAGGTAGTAATTGATTATGTGCTTTTTCAGCATTTAGGAATAATGATGTCATAATATGATTTTATATAGTTAGGAGTAAAAATTACACTTTCAATCTTATTTGTTCATTTGGAATTGTATTACTATTCAGTCTCACCCCCTTCCATTTTAAGCTTCCCATCGTTTTTTATTTCACTTACCAAGCCCTCGCCATTACACTTTTTTGGACAGCAAAACAACAACATTCAGTTTTGAACTACGGCATAAACCAGGCTCATACTTCGCTCTTTTTTATACGTCTTATCAAACTTGAATATTGAATAATACAGAGCATCAAAAAAAGGTAACAACGAAGGCTCTATGGGAAGTAAATCAAAATATCGAACTATGAAACCATCTCAAAATATCCAAAAAGGAAGTGGAACTAAAAATCAAAAAAAGGAAAACACTCTGGATATAATAAGTAAATCAATTTTTAATCATTTAAATCTATAATTATGAGTACTATCAAAAATCATGTACAGTTAATTGGGAATGTTGGTATTGAGCCGACTATTACAACTCTTGAAAGCGGTAAGAAGGTTGCTCGTCTCTCTTTGGCTACCAATGAGAATTATAAAGACAGTAAAGGGGAAAAGCAAACCGACACCAATTGGCATACAGTCGTTGCCTGGGGTAAGGTTGCGGAAATCATCGAAAAATATGTAACCAATGGCAAAGAGATTGGTGTTTCGGGAAAACTCAAAACACGTTCCTATGAAACCCAAGATGGAAACCAACGCTATGTAACCGAAGTAGAAGCTAATGAAATTCTATTGATGGGGAATAAGTAACATCCAAAAATAAAGAGGGTGATACCGTCGAAAGCCTCACCCTCTTTTTCATTATCAATCTTAAACAGAAAAACAATGAAAGGCAAAGTTAACGAAATAAGCATCAGTTATAAAGAACGAATCAGCTTATCCCATTCACCAAATATCAAGAGCTCAATGGATGCTGCAGAAATACTATATGAGCATTGGGATAAAAGTAGTATTGAACTACAGGAAAGCTTCAAGATATTATTATTGAACAATTCCAATAAAGTCAAAGGAATTTATGAACTATCCAAAGGTGGAATAACAGGAACATTGGTGGATATGCGAATCTTGTTCGCTACGGTTTTGAAATCTTTATCCGTAGCTATCATTCTGGCGCACAATCACCCTTCAGGAAAATTACAGGCTAGCAATTCAGATATAGAACTCACAAAAAAAATAAAAAATGCCGCCGAGTTATTTGATATCAAAGTTTTAGACCATTTAATCATAACACGAGATGGAAACTACTATAGCTTTTCCGATAATCATATTATTTAATGGTAATTGACTTAAATTACCTATGGTCGGGTTTCGTTAAATATCTTAACTTTAGAAGGTCGGAACCCGACAAATTTCATGTGTGATTATCCTATCTTGATTTGACTTTCCTGATAATTACACGCATCAATAATTACAACTAAAAGCAACTGACTTTTTTCGTCAGGTTGTTTGGAATTTTGTTCGCTTTTGGCGAACGAAAAGATTTCCATGTTAAAACCAAGGAAAAAATAAAAAATGTCAACTAATAGTTTTTACATAAGGTTTTTGTCTTTTGACCACGGCACAGATTCGATGAACGAGTTTGTTCCTGACGTTGTTGACGATGAGCATTTTGTTTTTCCCTTCTTCGACTTTTCGCAAAAAGTAGGTTCTGATGTCAGGGTCATGATTAATCGCAGCCAGGGCGGACATATGCAGGTGTTTTTTAAGCGTCCTGTTTGCCATAGGATGGACTCTGGACTTCCGGTGTATAGATTCTCCAGAGGTATATTCAAAAGGCACTACACCGCTATAACAGGCAAGTTGTTTAGGATTGTCATATCGGGTAAAGAAGTTGGTAAATATGGTAAAGTGAAGTGCAGTGATTTGTCCGATTCCAGTAACGGAAGTCACCAATCCAACGGTCTTATTGAGCTTATCATCAGAAAGCACCAGTTTTTTAATTTCAGCTTCAATACGGTTAATTTCGTCATTAAGGTTTTTGTTAATTTTTTTAAGGTTGCGTTTGGCAAGCTTTCCAAGCTCAGGAGAGAACAGTTCCAGTTCATTGGGGTACTTGTTCACGTCCGCTCTGGTATTGACGAGCTTTCTTCTGATCTTGAGCAATATCTTCACCTTTTCGAGTATTTCCGGCATTGGCCTGTAAAGCTCAAGCTCTTTATGGTTTTTAGAGGCGTATATGGCGATACGTTTGGCATCTACCCTATCGCTCTTACCTCTGACAACACCTATGCTCTTGGTAATCTGTATGGGCATTTCCACACAAAAGCTGGCTTGTTTTTCGACAAGTTTGGTAATAAGGATTTTTCCATAGACACCCGTATGTTCCATGCATATAAGCGTGTTGGACAGAGGAATCTTTTGGTTTTTAAGAAGTCTGATAAAGGCATTGGCACCTTTTCTGGTGTTTTCGAATACATACGAGGTAGTCCTGTCATTATCAATGATGGCCACGTCGAAGAACCTTTTCGACAGGTCGATACCGATAAAGAATTTAAAGTCTTGTTTGTTCATAATGAATAAGTTTTAAGATAGCATGGCCAGTACCCAGATACTCATCGAACCCCTGATAATAGGCCTATAAGCCTGAATTTCCATCTGATGCCTGTCCGGAGTAAACCAATAAGGGCTTTTATCAAATAAAGTATAAGTCTTGAAACTTTGAAAAGCGTATAATTCGCCCTAATCAGTTTGGCCACAGCCAATAATTATTGAGAGTTTTCCCCCGATAGAAAGTTACTTATTACAAGAACCAACTATCATAAAAAAATCTCTATATCAGCGTGATTGTAAAACTAAGGGGGGGTAAAGCAAGAGGGTAACACGCTAACGCGATGTTTCAGCAAGCCTCTTGTTTTTAAACAACTGATTTACATTGGTTTAAAAAATTATTTTAACAGAGACAATAATTAAAGTGCTGATTTTTAAAGTAAAAAGGCGTTAAGCCCAGAAAAACCTATGAATTTTTAGAGTAAAAATGGATAACGGATACGAAAAGGAACAATTTACAACCATCAGTTTTAAAAGCTCAATAGCCAAAAAGTTTCGAGCATTTAGCAGGAAAATGGGAGCATCCAATTCGATGACTTTACTAATGATGTTGGACTTTTTTGAAACCAATAATCTTTCCCCAAAAGAGTCCATTGGTCCAACTGTCCATACGCTTGAAAATCTCATTAAAAAAAGGGTAAGTGCAGTCATAGCCATTTTAAGGGATATGGAAAAAAGCCAGACCCGACCCACGGTGGCCATGATGCAATCACTCTTTGAAGAGGCAGAGCCAAAAAATAAACCGCCAATGGTTGAAAAGAAAGTGCTATTTCAGGAAAAGAAAAACAACGAAAATCAATTATAAGTCAAAATGTATATCACCATAACACCGCAAAAACTAGGAGGCTCCTATTCGCAAAGTGTCGCTGATTATGTGGACTATCTCGAGAAAGAAAATCAGGGATTAGAGCAACAGGATATGGAACACTTTTTCAATCAATACGGAGATGAAATATCTGCTAAAGAAGTTATCAAAGAGATTGACGGCAACACCGCAAAATTGAAAAAGACAGAACCCAAATTTTATTCCATAACGATAAACCCAAGCAAGTATGAATTGAAACAGTTACAAAACAACAGTAGCGATTTAAAGGTATATACCCGAGAGGTGATGAAAGACTATGTGGCATCATTTAACAGGGAAATTAATGGTAGACCCATTACCATTGATGATATAAAATATTATGCGAAGATTGAACACCAACGCAATTTTAAAGGAACTGATTTTCAGGTAAAAGAAAACCAACCCTATGCTACTAAAATACTTCAGTTGAAACAAGACATACGAAAAATTGAAAACGGAAAACTGGAAGGCAATATTTCAATACTAAAGAAAAGGATCAATCAACTTGAAAAAGAAGCTCCTCATCAACAAAATGGGAAGCGAATAGTTCAAGGAATGAAAAAAGAAGGTAACCAAAGCCATATCCATATTATCGTAAGCCGAAAAGATACTTCCAATTCGGTGAGCTTATCTCCAGGAAGTAAATACAAAGCTTCAGAAGTAATTATGAACGGGAAAAACGTCAAACGAGGTTTCGATAGGGATTCATTTTTTTCTCGAGCTGAAAAAACCTTTGATAAGCAATTTGGGTGCAAGCGAAACTATGCAGAAACCTATCAAGCCAAAAAAGATTTCATAAAAAATCCCAAGCTGTATTTTTCGGCATTAATGGGATTGCCCACTACCGAAAAGGCGGCAGCTTTTAAAATCTTGGGCAAATCAGGAATACCAATGATAAACATTCCAACCAATAAAGCACAATTGGCCATTAAAGCATTTAAACGACTTAAAAAAGGTGTAGATATTGCCATTAAATCAAGCTCTATTGGGATATGAGTTGTTCAGTGGCACATATCATTTTGTATATCATTGCTCCAACACTGTTTTTATGTACAATACTTTATGTGTTTTTAAGTGCTTCAGGTAGTAAAGCGGACAAGAAATATCAAGTCCAATTCAAAATCAAATCAGGAACATTTCAAATTGATAATATCAAACGTGGGGCTTCGGTAATCGGTTCTGCAGGTAGTGGAAAAACCGAAAGTGTGGTTTATAATTTTCTAAAGCATTTCAGCCAGTATTCCTTTTGTGGCGTTATCCACGACTACAAACATTTTGAACTCACCGAGATTGCATATCCTTTATTCAATGCAGCCAAAATTCCATTTTACATCATCTCGTTTGATATTATATACCATCGTGTAAATCCCATTGCTCCGCGTTATATGATTAATGAGGAAAGTGTTAATGAAGTTTCCAGAGTCTTAATTGAAAATTTACTGGAGCAAAAAGAATCAGGTAGCACGGGAACATCTAAATTTTTTACCGATGCTGCAGAAGGCTTGATTGCGGGAATGATATGGAAACTAAAAACCTCATATCCCAAGTATTGTACACTACCTCATTTAATAGCTATTTATCAACTTTTGGATACCGATAGCCTTATTGCTTTTCTGGAAAGTAATGTAACGGCTAGAGCCATGGCAGATGCTTTTATCAGTGGAAAAGACTCCGATAGACAGACTGCGGGTGTAAAAAGCACCTTGGCCAATGCGTTTAAAAAGATAAGTACACAACGCATATTTATGGCACTATCTGCAGATGAAGTGCCATTAGATATCAATAGTCAGGAAAGACCAGGTGTAATTTCCGTGGTGAACAACCCCAAATACGAATCCGCTTATTCTCCCATCATCGCCACCATAGTCCATAGTATTACCAAACAAATGAGTATACTAAATGCAAAACCTTCGTTTTTGATGATGGAAGAAGCTCCAACCATTCGATTATTGAATATGCACCGTATTCCTGCCACTTTACGGAGTTACAACATTGCCACAGTTTACGTGATGCAGGACAAAATTCAAAATGATATGATGTATGGTGATAAAGCAAGTAAAGCGATTTTGAGCAATCTATCCTATCAATTCTTTGGAAAGGTCAACGACCCCGATACCGCAAAATACTATGAACGTTTTTTTGAACTCATAAAACAACCTACCAAAAGTATCAGTAAAAGTAGTGGGCTAAGTTTTGAGAGTCGAATCACCAAAGGAGAAAAGGAAGTGTCTAAACGTAGAGCCGATATCTTCTTCAGATTAAAACAAGGTGAGTTTATCACGTTCGCTGATGGTAAGGACAACAAAGTATGGTTCAGGATGCCAGTAATTGACAGGAAATTACCCAAAAATACTACCCAATTTGGTGAATTGGAATTGACCAATAATTTTGGTTTAGTTTATGAACAGGTTAAGTGTATATTCCAGAGGACATGAAAAAGGTTATTGAAAAACAATTAGTATTTAACTTGGGGGGGAATTCTTACTAAAACTACTTTTGTAAGTCTTTTAAGATACCATCTTTATCACTCTTTAACTTTTTAGCAAACTGTTTGGATTCTTCAGAAATATGATCTTCAAGATGTTCATTTCCCCATAAAATCATTTCTACTATTACAGGAGCTAAAGCTTTTCCTTTTTGCGTTAGTTTGTAGATATAAACTTTCTTATTTGTTGGGTGTTTATCCTTAGTGATGAGTTCCATACCCTCCATCTTCTTTAAGCGATCAGTCAACCTGGCTGTAGATATTTTCTCTTCTGCCATTGTAAAATCTTTGAATGTACGCTCTTTGTAATAAAGTAAATCTCTTGTTATAAGTAAAGTCCATTTATCACCAAATAATTCCAGACAGGAACTTATAGGGCAATCTGAACGAAAATCATTTTTAATCATTTCTTTACTTTCACTTCGAAAGTAATTATTATATTTACTTCCGTAATGAAAGTAAAATTAAGTTTTTTATCAAATAAAATATACAAATGAGTGTTAAAAGTGACTATCGCTATTCGGGAACAAGAAAAATATCTGTAAGCGGAATTGATTATACCTATAGAATTACTGGCGAGCAATCAGAAATCCCGTTAGTACTATTTAATCATCTAGCTGGGGTTTTGGACAATTGGGATCCAAGAGTAATTAATGGCCTAGCGGAAAATCATATGGTCGTTACCTTCAATAATAAAGGAGTCGGTTCCTCAGGAGGCAATACCCCAAAGACACTTGAAGAAATGGGTGATGATGCCATTGCTTTTATCAAGGCTCTTGGATTCAATAAAATTGACATGCTTGGTTTTTCTTTAGGAGGTGCCGTGGCTCAACACATAATACTAAAAGAACCGAATCTTATTAGAAAATTAATTCTCGGAGGTACTGGTCCGAAAGGTGGCATTGGAATTAAAAACATTCCAAAACTCTGTTATCGAAAGCAACTAAAGAGCTTTATTACCTTCAAAGATGTTTTGACATATCTTTTTTTCACTACCACAGATAATGGGAAGAACGAGGCCAAAAAGTTCTTGAAAAGATTAAAAGAACGCAAGGAAAATCGAGATAAGGCCATTACCCTTAAATCCTTTCAAGCTCAATTAAAAGCAATTCATAAATATGGTACAGATACGCCGGATGATTTATCGGTTATCACGCACCCTGTGCTCATTGCCAATGGAGAGGATGATTTAATGGTTCCTAGCGTTAATAGTGCGCATATGCACTTACAAATACCACATTCAAAGTTGGTATTGTATAAGGATGCGGGTCATGGTGGAATATTCCAATACCACGAGGAATTCGTGCCCGAAGCCTTGAATTTTTTGAATGCTTAACTACCAACTAGTATAAAAAAACAAAACTCAATTACACTACCTGTACCAACAAAAGTTTATAAAATGATTGAATATTCGAACACCAATGGCATTGCTACTATAGAAATAAACAATCCACCGCAAAATCGTTTGGTGGACGATTTATTAAACCAACTTGATGAGGCGTTAAATGACATTATGAGACGAAACGACACGCGCGTAGTATATCTAAAAGCTACTGGTGATAATTTTAGTTTCGGTGGGGATATCCTTCCATGGACAAGCATGACAGAAGAAGAAATCAATGGCCTACTTGCTAAAACACTCAAAACCACAAACACTCTTGAAAATTTACCCATTCCAGTCATATCAGCAATACAAGGAAATTGTTTGGGTGGCGGTTTTGAACTTGTCCTTAGGACCGATGTAATCTTGGCTGCAAAGAATGCAAAGTTTGGACATCCAGAAGCATCCATAGGGCTTTTTACTTTGCTGGGAGGTGTTCAAAGAGTAGCAGATCGTATAGGGCGGACACGAGCCATGCAATGGGCATTAACCTGTGAATTAATCGATGCGGATTATGCCGAGAGAATTGGATTGATCAATGAAGCAGTACCTGAAGATATATTATATAAAAGAGCTGAAGAATGGGTAGAAAAACTTGTTTCCACTTCTACATTAGCTCATGCAGATCATAAAAGACTACTTCGTAAATGGTCTGATTCAGGCGTGGAAGCCGCTGATAAATTAATGCCAGAGATTGCAGGAAAAATAATGTTGAGCAATGATGCACAAGGAGCCATAGCCTCTGCAATTCATGCTTTAAAAGAAGGTAAAGCACGACCCAAATTTCCTTTTAAGGGCAAGTAATCAAATTATTAATTAAAACTATAAAACAATGAATGTAGATGTATCGGCAATCGAAAAAGAACTTCACGATTGGTTTTTTATTACCTATTTCAACAATTGGGTCGGAGTTGGCTCAGGCGAAATAGACGAAGGTCCAGAATTTATACTAAAATACTGGGGAATGCCTCTTTTCGTTACCGCTGACGAACCCTCAATGTCAGGTTGGTTGCATGAAGGACAACAGGTTGTTGACTTTCTTGTAATGCAGCACAAGGAACTAAAAGCAAATGGTTATACCCATACACATGTGCCGGAACAAATTATAAAAGTTTACAATCAGAATGGTGGAGCAATTGAAGTAATATGGTCAAGGAGAGCAGCGGATGAAACGGAAATACAACGATTTGCCGCCCATTTTGAAGTTGGTCGTACAGATGAAGGATGGAAAGTCTTTAGTATACAAGCTAGAAACACCAAAGTTGAAAAAGACAATGATACGCTGGATGGAGCATGGTCATAATTCAATACTATAAGAATGACAAAATTAAAATCTGAAGAGTTTCCACCCTTAGTTTTACCTGAAAACGTTAAACAGCAAAAAATTACTGTTTGGAGTCTAGGTGTAGCTTTAGACGCGGATATATATGTACCAAAAAATGTTGCCGTTAACCAGAAATTACCTGCTATTGTTGCCTCTCATGGGTTAGGTGGAGATAAGCATACCGCAGAGCGGTACGCAGCAAAATTTGCTGCTTCGGGTATGATTGTGGTTTGTTTTACCCTTAACTCATGGAAAGGTTCGCAAGGAATGTTAATTCCAGCAGAAGAGATGCCCGAATTTGATGAAAATGAAGAGGGCTATATGAAAGTTAAAATGGTCCGAGAATTAGTTGATCCTATAGACTGGATTCAAAATATGCGTTCAGTTGTGGATTATCTTGAAGGTGAACCTAACGTTGATGCCGAAAGAATAGGGCTTTGGGGTTCTAGTTATGGCGGAGGCATTGCAGCAGGCCTTGCCTCAACGGACGAACGTATAAAAGTTCTTTCCCTGCAAGTACCAATGCTATTTAGGCCTAAGGGATTGTTCCCGATTTTCAAGAAGAGAGCTATACAAGTTGCGCGTGGAGAAGCACCGGGAATACCTCAAGGGACGGATGCATTCCCCTTTGAAAATACACCAAATTATGGAACTCCACATTACGCAAGAATGTTACAGCATAGACCAGAAGAATATGTTAAGAGTATCGACATTCCTACATTAATAATAGATGCTGCTAATGAAGAAATGTTTAATACCAAGGAAAACGGAGAGGCGGCTCACAAAAAGCTAAAGGAAAAAGGCATTGAGACATATTATGAGATATTACCAGATATCAATCATTATGGAATCTATTTCGATGGATTTGAAAGAGGAAGTCAATTGGCGCTGGATTGGTTTCTAAAACACCTTTAATGAAGATGGATTCCAAAATGTTACATCCAGAAATCCGTAAGGTTGTTCTTCGAACCCCTAGAATTCCATGGCACAGAAAATTGCTATTACCTATTTCAAAAGTGATGTATAATATAGGAGCCCGCACTGAATTGGGTAAAGGCGTGGTTGTTTCAACTGAAATTATTAACGGGGTTGAAATACAGATTTTCTCACCGGAGCAACTAAAGCCGAAAGGTGCGGTTTTGTGGATATTTGGAGGTGGCCATTTAGCTGGAAAACCAGAACATCTTAATGGAATCGCCACTAAAGTCGTCAACGAGTTATGCATGGAGGTAATAGCTCCAAAGTACCGACTTTCACCTGAAAATCCATTTCCAGCCGATTTAGATGATTGTTTCGAAGCTTGGAACTGGTTGGTTGGTAATTCAATAAGAAGAGGTTATAATGATAACAAACTTGCCATTGCAGGTAATAGTGCAGGTGGCGGAATAGCTGCAGCACTTGCACAAAGGATATTGGATTCTGGAGGCGTTCAACCTCAGGCCCAATGCTTATTCTATCCCATGCTGGATGATAGGACAGCAATAGATCACTCTTTGGACAGAATCAATCATTTCCTTTGGAATAACAAAGCAAATTTTATGGCATGGGATGCCTATTTAGGAAATCATCATCCTGGGGATGTAAACATACCGAAATATGCAGCCGCTGCAAGAAGAAATAGTCTAAAAGGGTTGCCTCCAACTTGGATAGGACATTGTGAGCTAGACTTATTTGCGAACGAATACGCAACATATGCCGAAAGATTGAGGAACGAAGGTGTGGTATGCCAAAGTTATTATGTGAAAGGAGTTCCCCATGCCTTTGAATTGTTCATTCCTAAAAGTGAAATGGCTGAAAAATTTGAATCCTCTGCTTTAACATTTTTAAAGGAATATATGAAGTGAATAATCCATTTTTCGGATAAACGAAACCAACTAATCGAAAATGAAAAAACTATTAATAATTGTAATTTTTATAATATCCTCTGAGAGTATATATAGTCAAAAGAAAATATACAACATAGGTGTTCTTTTGGACATTAGCACTGAAGAAATTCAACCTATTAGGGATAATCTAAGAAAAGAAATAATTGCGGTAGTTGGGGAAGATGCCACTATCAACTTCCCTCCAGGCAGTTATTTAACTAACAACTATAGTTTAGAACTAGCCCAAAGAAATTATAATCAGTTACTTGAAAATGAGGGCATTGACATCATATTGGCCTTTGGAGCAATTAATAATATTGTTATAAGCAATCAGGAAACGTATTCAAAGCCTACCCTTCTTTTTGGCGCCGTTAACATTGATCTTGTAGATGTCAACACTAACAGGGAAAACTCAGGTGTAGAAAATTTTACTTACCTAATTCAGACAGTGTCATATTTACAAGACTTAAAAAAATTCAAGGAACTAACAAATTTCAAGAAAGTAGGCATTGTCATAGAAAAGGAAATAGCGCAAGTGCTTCCCTTGAAAGAAACTTTTGACCACAACTTAAAAGAATTAAATGCCTCGTACAAGTTGATTCCATATGAATCAATAGATGATATTGGGCGAAATCTAAATGATGTTGATGCCGTTTATTTAGCTGGCGGTTTTTTTTTAAACTCAAAAGAGGTAGCTGAACTTGCCCAGATATTTATTGAAAATAAGCTGCCTTCTTTTACTACCACAAGCAAGGCAGATGTTGTAAATGGTCTTTTTGCCACAAACCAAGAAGATGGCCAAATAGATAAACTATTAAGGAGAATAGCACTAAGTATTGAATCCTATGTAAACGGTATGTCATTGTCTGATTTACCGGTTATGTTAGAATCCAATACTAGACTGACAATAAATTATAATACTGCTGAAAAAGTTAGTGTCCCGATTAAATACAGTCTGATAAGTTCAACTGATTTTGTAGGTGACTTTGTGAATTCCCTTAGTGAAAAAGAATATAATCTTCTGACTGCTATTGAGCAGGTTTTAAAAAAGAACCTTTCGCTAAATTCTCAAGAAAAAAAAATAGCTCTTGGACAACAGGATGTTAAATCTGCAAATAGCAATTATTTGCCCAACCTTAGTGTATCGGCTGGAGCATTTTATGTAGACCCTGATTTAGCAGCCCAATCGTTCGGACAAAACCCAGAATTCTCTACCAGCGGAAACATCGGATTAAATCAAATTGTTTTTTCTGAAGCAACCAATGCTAATATTAGCATACAAAAAAAGCTTCTACAAGCACAGATACAGAATCTGAATTCAGCACAACTAGATGCTATTTTCGATGTCTCCAATTCATATTTTAATACACTTTCTTCTAAAGCAAATGCTCAAATCCAGTTAAGAAACCTTAATCTCACCAAAAGAAATCTTCAAATAGCAGAAGAAAACTATGCAGCAGGTCAATCTGGTAAATCTGATGTATTGCGCTTTAAAAGTGAAATGGCACAAAACACTCAGGCTTTAGTAGAAGCTGTAAACCAATTGGACCAGGGATATGTGCTATTAAATCAAATTTTAAATAACCCAACCGAAACGGAAATTGATATTAAAGATGCAGAGCTGGACAAAGGAGTATTTCAAGAGTACAATTATGAGGAGTTAACAGAAATATTAGATGACCCCCAATTACGAGAGACATTTACCTTGTTCTTGATAGCAGAGGCCAAAAAAAATGCACCTGAGATAAAATCTCTTGAATTTAGCATAGAAGCCACGGAACGCTCTGAAAGACTATATAGCAACGGAAGGTTTTTGCCTACGGTATCGCTACAAGCAAATTACAATAGGGTTTTTAGCAGAAGCGGTGAAGGTAGTTCATTTGTGCAACCAGGTTTTGCCCAATTAGATGATTATTATAATGTTGGGGCTAATGTATCCATTCCTATTTTCAATCAAAATCAAAATAATATAAATAGGCAAACTGCCATTATTCAAAAAGAACAGCTCACCATAAATAAGGAAAACTTTGAGTTGAACTTGTCTGCAGCCGTAAGGACTAATATACTTAGCCTTCTTAACCAATATTCTAATATTGAGCTTTCACAAGTTTCAGAAGACGCAGCTGCCGATGCTCTTGACCTTACCCAAACAGCATATTCAAATGGTTCTGTAACCATAATTCAACTGCTAGATGCGCAGACCAATTATTTGAATGCTCAGCTTTCTAGAACAACTGCTGTATATAATTTTTTAATAAGTGCACTTCGATTGGAACGCGCACTGGGATATTACTTCCTTTTAAATAGTGAAGAGGAGAATACTAAGTTCAGACAACGATTCCTAGAATTCAGAAATAACAACTAAATCAAAATAAAAGTACAAGCATGAAAAATCATATTGCTCTGATGTTAATAATAATTACAGGAGGTTTGTCGACTTCTTGTTCTGAAGAGAAAAAGAAAGAAGAAGTTTTTCTAAGACCAGTTAAATACCAAGAAGTTGGTTATTTGGGAGGTGATAAAATAAGAACATATAGCGGTACAGCTGAGACGGACAAGATTATAAACCTGAGTTTTCGAAATACAGGAATTATTACAGAGTTCGACATTAGATTAGGTCAAAAGGTCGAAAAAGGACAACAATTAGCAAGATTGGACAATGTACAATCCAGATTGTCCTATGAACAGGCCATTACACAGCTAAACAGTGCCGAGTCCCAAATGAACACTGCAAAGCTCAATTTAAATCGAGTAAGAGTCTTATATGAAAAGGGCAGTACTTCTCTAAGCGATTTCGAATCTGCCAAAAATGCCTTTAAAACAGCACAGGAAAGCTATAATTCAGCAAAGAGAGGTGTAGAAATACAAAAAGAACAGGTACAATATGGGTACATTTTCGTACCAGAAGATGGTGTTATTTCAGCAATCTATTCAGAGATCGATGAAAATGTAAACCCTGGTCAAACGATTGCAACCCTAAATTCTGGTACTGACATGGAGATTGTTCTGGGAATACCTGAAAGCTCTATTAATGGTGTTAGAGAGTCTATGGAAGTAAGTGTGGATTTTTCTTCCTTGCCTAATTTACAATTTAAGGCAAGGGTCACCGAGGTTTCACCGGCCGTAGACGTTAATACCGCTACTTATCCCGTTCGTGTAACAGTAATTAATCCAAGTAAGGAAATCAAGAGTGGTATGGCAGCTAATGTTGCATTCAATTTTGAAGAAGTTAAAAATACAGATAACAAAATTTTAGTGGTGCCTACCAATGCAGTAGGTGAAGATAGTAATGGAAGGTTTGTGTATTTAATTGAAGAGAATTCAGGAGAGGCTATTATAAAAAAGCAACCCATTACTATTGGTGATTTAGACAATGAAGGGTTTCAAGTGAAAAGTGGATTGTCTTATGGTCAAAAAATAGCTACTGCTGGATTACAGACTTTACTCGATGGACAAAAGGTGAAATTATAACTCCGATACTACTAACTAATGAGGATTGGAGTTTATCTCAAAAGATATATAGTCTTCAGTACTCTCAAAAAAATTGACAACCAATAACCAGCAAAAAGAACATGAATCTAGCGAAATTTTCAATCGACAAAAATAGAATCACATTCATGGTTTTAGTGACCATACTCGTTTTAGGTGTAATCATGTATTTCAGTCTTTCAAGAGATAGTATGCCACCTTATACAGTAAGAGTAGCAAATGTTGTTAGTGTATTCCCAGGTGCCAGTCCAGAACGAGTTGAGCAATTGGTTACAGATAAGATTGAAAAAAAAGCGCAAGAATTACCGGAATTGGACGAAATTAAAAGTACTTCAAGAACAGGTTTGTCTGTGGTTTCTGTGACATTGAAAGATGAAGTAACTCCTGAGCAATTACAAGCTGTTTGGGATCGTCTGCGGAGAAAGTTAAACGTAATTGAAGGTTTGCCAGACGGTGTTCTTCCCAGATTGGACGATGATGGTATAGGCGATGTTTATGGTATTGTCGTAGGGTTGACCTCCGATGGTTTTTCATATAAGGAGATGAAAGAATATGCCGACGATATTAAAGACGAATTTATTAAACTCCCAGATGCCGCAAAGGTAGAATTAGGAGGTGTACAGGACGAACGTGTTTTTGTTGAGTTTGATAACGCAAGATTAAAGGAATACGGTTTGTCAGCTTCTCGATTGCAACAATTCATATCATCAACCAACATATTAAATTCAGGAGGACAAATCAACATTGGTGAGGAAAGAATCATTTTAGAACCAACTGGAAATTTTGATTCTATTGAAGATATCAAGGAAATGTTTATTGCAGTTGGCAACGGTACTCAACTTATCAAATTAGGAGATATTACCACTATTCGTAAAGGATATATAGACCCGCCAACTCAAATAGTGAAAGTCAATGGAAAAGATGCTGTTACATTACATATTAACCTTAAAGAGAATAAGAATGTTGTTGCATTAGGCCAGGAAGTCGATAGACTGATTGCAAAATGGCAGGAACGTTTACCCGTTGGTCTGGAATTGCAACGTGTTTCTTCTATTGATGAATATATTGATTTTAAGATTAATGATTTTATGATCAATTTACTGCAATCAATCAGTATTGTATTGATTGTAATGCTAATTTTTTTAGGAGTTCGAACTGGAGTCATTATCGCAGCATTAGTTCCTATTGTGACTATTGCCACACTTATGGTTATGGGGGTTCTCAATTTGGGCCTTAATCAAGTAACCTTAGCGGCCTTGATTATGGCATTGGGCATGCTCGTGGACAATGCTATCGTAGTTGCTGAAACCATTATGGTGAAATTGGAGCAGGGAATTGCTAAAAAAGAGGCGGCCATTCAAGCATTTTCTGAACTATGGATGCCTTTACTTATTTCCACATTAACAACTTCAGCAGCTTTCCTTGCATTTTATCTGTCTCCGACCACAATGGGAGATATTGTGGGGCCCATATTTGTGGTCATAAGTATTGCACTTGCATCTTCGTGGTTAATAGCCTTGACCGTAATAACCATGTTTTGCTATCTGTTTTTTAAAGTGGTTCCAAAGCAAGAAAAAAAGGAGAGCATTATAGATAAGACTATCAATACTATGAAATATAATTATAAACGAATCATTTTAATTGCATTAAGGCATAAGGTAAAAGTTATTATCGGAATCTTTGCCGCCTTGATTATCTCCTTATATGGTTTTGGCTCTATACCTTTTATATTTTTCCCAGACAGTGATCGTAATCTCTTCACTATTGATGTGAATTTGCCAGAAGGAACAAAAATTGAGAGTACCGAATCAGTAATAGCCCAAATCGAAGATTACATTATAGATTCCTTAAAAGTAAATCAACAACGAAATGCAGGTATATTGGGCTGGTCATCTTTTATAGGTGAAGGTCCAGAATCTTATGATTTGGGATATACACCAGATGAGCCAAATTCCAACTATGGTCATATGCTCATTACTACTTCTTCATTTACGCAAAACAATGGCCTAATCGCAAAACTTGATGCCTACACCTTTAACAATTTTCCAAATGCAGATATTAAAGTTTATCCATTACCCGCAGGAGAAGGAGGTGCTCCGATTGAGATTAAAGTATCGGGGAATGACCCAGATGTTCTGTCATCCCTAGCTGAAAAGATAAAAATAAAATTGTCAAGTATTCAAGGAACTAAGAACGTGAAGGATGACTGGGGCCCAAAAAGCAAAAAATTCTTGATAAAGATTGATCAAAATAGAGCGCAGAGAGCTGGAGTCACTAGTCAGGATATTGCAGCATCTTTACTTACTGTCCTTGATGGCTTTGAAACTGGAAGTTATAGAGAGCAGGACAAGTCCATACCCATTGTGATGAGAAGTGATGCCAATCAGCAACAAACACTTGCTTCTCTCGAAACTTTAAATATTTATACCCAAGCTTCAGGTAAAAGCATTCCGTTGTTACAAGTTGCATCTATTATTCCATCATGGCAATATGCAAAAATTAAAAGGTTGGATATTATTAGAACGGTTAATATTAGCTGCGAATTACGAGAAGGGGCTAATGCTAACGCAGTAACACTGGAAATAACACCTTGGATGGAAGAGCAAGTGAAAACTTGGGAAGAAGGTTATACTTATAAGTTTGGGGGAGATGCCGAACGAACCGCAGATAATATGGGATCTGTCATCGGATATCTACCTGTTTCAGGTTTCATAATCATTTTATTACTGATTATACAATTTAACTCCGTGAGAAAAATGGCAATGGTGGTTTTAACAATACCTCTGGCCATTATAGGAGTGGTTATTGGTTTATTGATATTTCAAGAGCCCTTTGGTTTCATGCCTTTTTTGGGAGTTATTTCTTTGGCTGGAATAGTCATCAACAATGCTATTGTTCTAGTAGACCGGATGGAAGTGGAACAAAATGACCTGGGGAGAAGTGAACATGATTCAGTAATTACGGCTTGTTTGCAGCGATTTAGACCAATTCTATTGGCGACTTTCACTACTGTATTAGGCCTCATTCCTTTGTACATAAGTGGCGGAGAAATGTGGGAAGGTATGGCCGTGAGTATAATGATCGGACTGCTTTTTGGGACAGTAATAACATTAATATTCATTCCATCTTTTTATAGCATTCTCTTTAAACTGAACTATAGTGGGTATGTTTTTAATGATGATTTATTAGAAGAATAAAAAAGAGCGATTAAAGAAAAATGACTCAGGCCATATATAAAAATAGATTTGAATTTTTTCTAGCAACACAGCTTGCAATATTGTTTGGGTCTCTTCTATTTGGATACAGGACTTTTGAATATACGGTTCAGCCCATACTTTTTTTGATGAATATATTGGGCGGTATATTACTGATTTCCAAGCAGAGAAAATTGATGTGGTTTTTCATATTACTCTTTACTATATCACTTTTCATTTTTGGTTCATCAATGGTCTCGCGAACAGAAGGTGTTGATACCATACTAATAAGGTTATCAATATATTTCTTGTTTTGCCTTACAGTAACAGTAAGTATTATTAAACAAATTTGGTATGCAAAAGATGTAAATAAAAATGTAATCATAGGCCTTGTAAGTGGATATATTTCACTTGGATTTTTGGCATTTTTCTTATTCATGTCCATTGAACTGCTCAATACAGGAGCATTTCAAGGAGTCTTATTACAAGGAGAAGATTTCGCTTCTACAGCTGATAGTATTATGTACTATTCCTTTATAACATTACTTACCATTGGATATGGGGAAATTGTACCCACTATTGCAATCGCTCAAAAAGCTGCAATATTAGTCGGATTGATGGGGCAGTTTTATATGGTAATTATCACAGCCATCATAGTCGGTAAATATATACAGCAAAATACTTCAGACGATAATTTTAAAATAATAAAATAATGAATAAAATAGATTTCAAAAAATTCTACCAAGCCCACTGGACCATCGAAGAGCGGCTTAAATTAGAAGTGGTTACGGATTTTGTTCAAGGTATTTTGAACCATGAATTTGATCAGGTCATAGCAACATATCGTGACCATCCCTATGTACAACATAACAGATCCGTACCTAGTGGCATTGAAAATATAGTAAATCTAAATAGGAAAATGGCAAGTCGTTTTCCTGAATTTTTTCTTGACCCCAAACATGTTTATCTCGACGGGGACTTTGTGATTTTCCATTCACATTTAACAGTAAAAGCAAATCATAGAGGTAATGAAAAGAAAGGTCTGAATGTGATAGATATTTGGAAAATATCTGATGGTAAAATTGTCGAACACTGGGATTCAATACAACCATTAGATTTTATGTCTAGACTTTTTACACTTATTACAGGTGGTGCAATTCGTAATAATGATGGTGTATTCTAAAATAAAAATATGAGTTCAAATATATATAATCTGTCTGATTATAAAGTCATAGTGAACCGGATTACAAAATTATGTCCAGATAGTCAGAGGCAATGGGGAAACATGGATGTTAATCAAATGCTTGAACATTGTTCCATCCAGCTAAAGTTGGGTCTAGGTATAATTCAACATACAGGTAATGAAGGCTCTCCAATAATGAGAACTTCAATGGGTATTTGGTTATTTCTTTTTGTGTTACCCTGGATGAGAGGTATGCCAACACCTTCAAAGATGAACATGCTGGAAAACTGTGCTCCGGTTGATGATTTTAAGTCGGAACAGGAGTCGTTACTTGAATTATTGGAAATAGTACAGGGTAGAATGAAATTGGAACCGCATCCTTTTTTTGGTCCCCTTGATAAAAAAAGGTGGGGCAGGTTAATATGGAAACACCTAGATCACCACCTTAAGCAATTCGGATGTTGATTTTACCCGAACTTCTTCAATTGAGTTGCCAACAAGTCAAAAATCATATAATAATATGAACATTATACGAAATAAAATGGTCAGAAAAAACACACTCCTTCTTTCTTTGATATTGCTAGGAACAATAATGTTCAGTGGGTGTAAAAATAATAGCGAAAATAAAACTAGTATTATTCTTGAGAAAGCATTAAGTGCGGTTGGGGGGCGGGATGCTCTGTTGTCACTCAATAGGTTTCAAATTTCCACAATAGGATCTTCTTATGCATCCTTTATGGGTTTAGCCCCAGATCACGTCAAAGAAACGAGTACTTATAGTAAAAAATACACGGTACAAATTGATAATGGGGCAATAAGAACCGATGCTATCCGAAAATTTACTTATGTCCCGGAACATGGATTTCCAGAGCAGCGTTATAGGGTAGTTACCAAAAAAGGAACGGGGCAACTTCTGATGGAGCCCACCCACTTGGACTACCTGGTGGAGCTTTGCCTTCTGAAACCGTAGCAAGTATGGAAAAAATAATGACCCTCATGAACCCTCAGTTTCTTTTGAGAGAAGTCCTCAAGAATGAGAGAACAATTACATTTTCCGAAACAGTCAGGGAAAAAGATACTATTTACGATGTTTTAATTATAAGCGACGACGTGTCTCCTATAAAGCTTTATATAAATAACAAGAATGGAACCATTTCCAAACTCGAAACCAAAACGAACCATATGATTCTTCGTGATATCGTATTGCGTGCAACTTATAAGAACTGGAAGAAAGCGGAATCTGTACGGTTTCCAATGCAGGTAGATATAGCCGTTTCTGGGAATAAGTTGTTACACCAGTTGCATGAATCTGTTGTGGAAAATCCCGAGCTGGAAGAAGGTTATTTTGCTTTTCCTAAAAAAGTTGATGGGCTTACAAAGGATTCAACAGCCTATAATAAAGGATTAAGAACACACCATATTCATGACGAATTTTTTGAAATCGCTGGACTATATTATATTGAGGAAGTCTCTTTGGAGGCAACCAAATTAGCTTCTGGAATATATGAAGTTAGAGACAATTCTTCAAATCATTTAGGTGGGATGATTGTTGAATATGAAAAAGGTGTGGTAGTGATAGAAGCGCACACATCTGAGGATGTATCCAAAGAGCTTTTAAAAATCGTGCAGAAAAACTTTCCGGACAAGGCCATTACACATCTCATCCAGAGCCATCATCATGTTGACCATGCTTCTGGGGTTCGCGCTGTTGTTTCATTAGGCTCGGAATTAATTATAGGGAAAGGTACCGGTGATTGGTGGGAGAATGTTTTGAAAGCAGAATCAACTATCCGACCAGATGAGATGTCTAGCTCATCGGTTTCCCCAACAGTTACCGAAGTTGATTATAACGATAAATGGACATTGTCGGATGGTAACGTATATATTACCGTTTATCATGTTTCGGATAATCCCCATGCTTCGGATATGCTCATTACCAAAGTCGAAAAGGACAATCAAATTTTTCTTTACGAAGCGGATTTATACAATGCGGGGTTCGGCTTTACCATGGCATATGGAGGCCCAGAATCTTTGTTTAAAGCGTTGAGAAAATTTGAACTTATTGATAGTGATTGCAAATCTCAGCAACCATTTACGATTATACCTGGTCATGGAAAACCTGTTACAATAGGGCAAGCTATTTCAGAACTTGGTCAATTGGGTATTGCAATAGATTGTGGAACTGAGTAAAGGCGAAATGTAATTGTTTTCCGCGATCTACTCCTGATGCCTAATAAAGCAAAAAAATTAAATAAGATAGTATCTGCCGAGGATATATTGATATAAGGTTCAATTTCAAATGTAGGCAGTCAAAATAGACATATTTGAGTGGGCTGTAAACCCAGGGAGGCAAGTCCATTGATATAGAAAAAATATAAACAAAAGTAAAATGTGCGTTGTCTCAACGAAGATGCTTTAGGTTGAAATTGATTATACCAAAGATGGTCAGTTTGGTTTAGCAAAGGAAGTTCAAAAAGGGCAACAGATTAAATTTATTTATAAATGATAGCACCAGAGATTCCGAAGAATGAAGAAGAAAGAATAGAAGATTTAATCTCTTTAAACTTATCGGATTCCGAAAAAAAAGAACAGCTTGATGGAATTGTGTCCATATTGTCTAAAAGTATAAGAGTACCCATCGCATATATTTCGTCAATAGAGACTGACAAGCAAAACATTCATGCTTCTTGCGGATTGAACTTCAATTCGTCAGATAGGTCATCTTCATTTTGCGGCCATACTATTTTACAGAATGAGCTATTAGTAATTGAGGACACCCATAAAGATGAAAGGTTTTTTGATAATCCAATGGTCGTCAACGAGCCTAAAATAAGATTTTATGCAGGGTATCCCTTATCTACCCAAATAGGCAAGAATATTGGCTCTTTATGTATTTCAGACACTGTTCCTAGAAAACTTGCGGAAGATGAGTTAAGCATTTTTAAAATGATTGGCAAACTATTGAACGATATGATTCGGCTGAATAAAATGGCGAGCCTCCAAAAGGAAATTCATGAATCTAAGAAGAAATTGGAAGTTTTAAACGGAGAATTGTATGAGTCCAATCGATTTCATACAGAGCTTTTTGGGCAGTATATGAGTCCTTCGCTATTAGAAAAAGTACTTCAGAATAAAAAGGAAACTCAACTGGGTGGAGAAGAAAGAGACGTAACGGTATTGATAAGTGATTTAAGGGGTTTTTCTCCTCTATCTGAACAGTATAATGCACAAACAATTGTCCAAATACTTAATATTTACTTTGAAGAAATGATAGATGTTATTCACAAACATGATGGATATATCAATGAGATTCTTGGCGATGGAATATTAGTGGTTTTTGGAGCTATCAAGAATGTTGACAATTCTGCACTTAAAGCGGTAGAATGTGCACGAGAAATGCAAAGGGGTCTAAAAAAAGTAAATGGTAAGTTAAAAATTAAAGGGCTTCCCGCATTAGAAATGGGTGTGGGCATAAATAGCGGAAACTTAGTAGTAGGAAACATTGGATCTAAACGCAGAATGAAATATGGTGTCGTAGGTGAAAATATAAACATTGCTGCAAGAATAGAATCATTAACTGTACCTGGCCAAGTTTTAATATCCGAAACGCTCTATAAACTAATTGCAGATAAAGTGAAACCAATTGGAAATATAAGAACCAAGATGAAAGGATTTAAAGAACCAATAATGATTTATGATGTTTCTGAAGACATCGAAAAGTAAATTGGGTACGCTCTATTAAGTAACCATACCAGATTTTTTAATGGAGATTAACCTCGGAAATTAATTGAAAATAGAAGATGCGGCCATACTATATGTAATATGAGGCAAAACTTAAAAATTCACTAATAAGAGGTTGGTTCTAATACCGCTCTAAAAAATTTAAATACCAAACAAGCCATAATAAAAAAATGAATCAACAAAAGAAATGCCTTAAATTTTTCCTTCTACTATTTGTAGTTTTTAGCCATGCCCAAGAAATTGAAAAGTCTATTTTCATAACAGCGAATACATGGGACACTTCCAATACGGCAGTGCTTGCTCAAATCGCCAGCGATGCAGAGAAAATTGAAAATCATATGCTCTTGGTACTGGGGAATGCAGCGCCGAAAAATGAAATTAAAAATTCAATTGAAAGACAGCTCAAACTAATCGAGAGTTTTGAAGATAACGTGATTTTTATACCAGGAAGCCAAGAGTGGTCAAAACATGGGTTTAATGGTGTAGAAGGTGTCGAAAAGTATATTCAAAAAACTAGTCAGGCCAAATTTTATCCAGGTAATAATGAGCCTATCAAAAGTCGTGATTTGAGCGAAAATATTGTATTGATTACTGTAGACTCTCAATGGTTTTTAGAGGATTGGAACAAACACATCTATATCAACGACGATTCAGAAATAAAGAACAGAACCCTATTCTTTTTGGAGTTTGAAAACCAAATAAAAAAGGCCCAAGGTAAAATAAAGATAGTTGCGATACATCACCCTATTCTAACCAAGACAAGGCAGAACTTCATTGCGAAAACAGGTGGGACCTCCGTCCAAGATTTTGAAAATAAGCAATTTCGTAAGCTTAGAAATAGGTTAAAGACCGTTGCTCAAAAAACTGAAAATGTCATTTTTGTTTCCGGTAATGATAGAAACCTTCAATATCTTAATCAGAAAGTGACACAAATAATCAGTGGAGCAGCCGGTAAAACTGAAAAAGTGAAGAAAGCCGATGAAGGTAACTTTACTTCTTCCAAAAATGGTTATTCTAGGTTGGATATCGATACAGATGGAAATGCGACGGTATATTTTTTTGCTACAAAAGACGGAGTGTCCAATACGATTTTTCAGAAAACCATTTTTAAAGGTGATAAAAAAAATGAGAAAATCAATTATGAATTGAAGGATACTTTTCCAAAAACCAAGTTGGCCTCGATTTATACCAAAGATGCAACTAATAAGAATGGGTTTTATAGGATGTTATGGGGAAATCATTATCGAGAATTTTACGGTAAGGATGTAAACGCTCAAGTAGTTTTGCTGGATACGCTTATGGGAGGTGTTTCGCCTTTAAAACGCGGAGGGGGTCAACAATCGAAATCATTACGATTGGAAGATAAAAATGGGAAACAGTTTGTAATGAGAGCCTTAAAAAAGAGCACTACTAGGTTTCTACAGGCCAATGCTTTCCAAGAAGTTTATATTGGAAATGCCTTGGACGGGACTGTTATCGATAAAATTTTGTTTGATTTTTATACTACCTCGCACCCATATACCCCATTTGCAATAGGTGGTTTGTCAGATGCGGTCGATGTTGCACACACCAATCCAAAGTTATTTTACGTTCCAAAACAAGAAGCTTTAGGTGTTTTTAATGATGAATTTGGGGATGAACTTTATATGATTGAAGAACATGTTGGGAAAACTCAAATAGAAACAAAAAGTTTTGGCAAACCTGATAAGATTCTGAGCACAGCAGATATTTTACAAAAAATCCATAAATCGGGAAAAACGATAGTGGACGAGCCTTCGTATATCAGGGCAAGAATATTTGATATGTTATTAGGGGACTGGGATAGACATGAAGATCAATGGCGTTGGGGCGAATACAAAAATAATGACGGTACCAAATATTACAAACCAATCCCCCGAGATAGAGACCAGGCGTTTTCTAGGTATGATGGCGTCTTAATTTCAGTTTTAACTAGAATCATTCCAGGACTTCGTAAAATGCAGACTTTTGGAGATGATTTAAGGAGTGTGAAATGGTTTGCCTCCTCACCATACCATTTGGATATCACACTTATCAATAGCTCTGATTGGGCAGAATGGGAAAAACAAACAAAATACATCCAAGGAAACATTACTGATAGTATAATTGAAAAAGCTTTTGAGGCCATTCCAAATGAAATAAGGGGAGAAACTATTGAGGACATTAAATCGAAGTTGAAGGGAAGACGTGGAAACCTATTAAAAATCACAAAGGAATATTATGATTACCTAAATAGATTTGAAGTGGTAACCGGTACTCAAAAAGATGACCAATTCAAAATTACTAGGCTTCCCGATGGGAAGACCTCAATACAAATCCAAAGGAAAGACCTGGCCATACTCAAAAGAACATTCTCACAAGATATAACCAAAGAAATCTGGATTTATGGCCTAGATGGCAATGATACATTTACCGTTGAAGGAAAGGGGGACAAATTGATAAAGTTGAAAATAATAGGCGGAAAGAAAAACGACACCTATAATTTCATCAATACAGAAAAAGTGAAGTTGTATGATTATAAAAGCAAGAACAATACTATTGTAAACAAACGCTCAAAAAAATGGCTTGTTGATGATTACAACATTAATAATTATGACCACCGAAAGGTCAAATACAACTTTGATCAAACAGTACCTATAATTGCTGTTAACCCAGATGACGGTCTTCGAATAGGTGTTTTGACCAATCATGTTTTTCATGGATTGCAGCGCAATCCATTTACTCAAAGACATACATTAGGTGCATCTTATTACACGAGTACTTCTGGAGTCAATCTAATCTATAAAGGGGAGTTTTCAAACATTTTTCATAAGTGGAACTTTGGCTTAGAAGGGCTCTATAACAGCCCCTCTTATGCATCCAATTTTTTCGGTTTTGGAAATGAAACTATATATGATAAAGATTTGGTGGATTTTGATTTCAATCGGGTGCGAATTAAAAGGTGGAACGCTGCAATTTCTCTTATTCACAGGGGAAGGGACGGAGGCGCATTTCAAATTAAGTCATTGATCGAATATTTTGATGTCGAGAATACAGAACAACGTTTTATAGGTAGCTTTCCCGAAAGCGATTCCGTTTTTGAAGAGCAAACCTATGCTGGTGCAGAAGCAACGTACAAATTTGAAAATAAGGACAACAAAGGCTTCCCAACTTTAGGATTGGATTTTGATTTTACTTTAGGATATAAGACCAGTGTTGGAAACATGACGGTTAAAAATAGTTTTGGCTACCTACTCCCGGAAATCGCCCTTAATCATAGGCTGACAAAAAGAGGTTCTGTAATTCTGGCTACTAAAATTGGCAGCAAAATTATCCTGGGGGATAATTTTGAGTTTTACCATGCTGCCCAACTGGGTGGTGACAATGGTCTTAGAGGGTTTAGAAATAATCGTTTTACCGGTAAAAGGTCATTTTATCAGAATATAGATTTAAGAATACCTCTTGGGGGAACGAGAACAAGTATTATTCCGATTCGATTCGGCGTTACGGGTAGTTTTGATTATGGCAGAGTCTGGATAGATAATGATACTTCTGGCTTATGGCATAATAATGTAGGAGGTGCCCTTTGGGTAAGTGGTGTAGGTGCAATAACTGCCAATATTGCTTATTACAATAGCTCAGATGGTGGTCGAATGCTCTTTGTCCTAGGGTTAGCATTCTAAGTGGAAAGACAAAATCACTTTTGCTTAAAGTAACCACTAATAGCACTAAATTATTAAACAACAAAAATCTATGGAAACCTTACTTGCCAAATCTGAACAATTTGTATTTAACCTTTTTAACGATAGTAACAATAAATATCTTTTTCATAATTACAATCACACGTTACAACTTGTAGATTTTTGCGATGTATTAACAGCGGAAGAAGGTTTTTCTGAAATAGAATTGGAGCAACTTAAATTAGCCGCATACTTTCACGATGTTGGTTATACCGTTAGTCCTGAAAACCATGAAGAACTTAGTACAAAAATCTGCGAAGATTTTTTAAAGAAAAACGAATACCCTATTGATGGCATAAAGAAAATTAAGACGTTGATTTTAGCAACAAAAATTGAAAGTGAGCCAAAAACACTTTCAGAACAGATTATAAAAGATGCGGATTATGGTCATTTTATCCGAAAGAATTTTCTAGAATATTCTGATTTGCTAAGACGTGAAAGAAGTCAAATCGCAAATACAGAAATATCAATGTCAGATTGGTTGGAGGGGAATATTTCTTTTTTTAATTCCCATAAATTCTATTCTCCATACGCAAAAAAGAATTGGCAAGCTTTAAAAGAGCAGAATCTATTCAAAGTATTGAAAGAAAAAGATAAAATCAACAGAAAAGAAACTAATGACGAAAAACCCGAAAAAGGAATTGAAACAGCCTTTAGAGTTGCCCTAAAGAATCACATGAAATTAAGCGATATTGCAGATGCAAAAGCTAACATCTTACTATCAGTAAATGCCATTATCATATCTGTAGCCCTTTCAGTCTTGGTTCCAAAATTGGACAATCCTTCAAATGGATATCTCATATTTCCAACGGTAGTTCTTGTAAGCTCAAGCATTGTGGCGATTATTTTTTCCATTCTTTCTACTCGGCCTAAAGTTACTGAGGGTACATTTACTAGGGAAGATATTAATAAAAGAAAAGTAAATCTCTTATTCTTTGGTAATTTTCATCACGTTTCTTTGGATGATTTTAAATGGGGAATGAACGAGATGATGAACGATAAGAAATACCTCTATGATTCAATGATAACAGATTTGTATTTTTTAGGTAAAGTACTTTATAAAAAATATTACCTATTGCGTATTACCTATAACATTTTTCTATTCGGTTTGTTGATTTCTGTTTCCTCATTTGCTTACATGCTTAAAACCGCCGTTTAATAACGAAAAGAAAACATTAAAAAATAAACCGATAATCCATAATTGGTTTGTGGATATTTTTATCGGTAGTTGCTTTGAAAAATTTTGAAAAAATAATAAATGAGCTTAACAAAGAACTGGAGGAAACAGAATTAAAATTAATTGATGTTCTTCTGGTTAGTGAAAGTTGTATTCTAAAATGTAAGCAGGCTTTAATGCAGATGAAGTCTATATTCATTAAGCTTAAAAAGCTAAGTAATGATGATGAAATAGAGTTCTTTAAGAGTATTAAACCCAAGGTATACAGCAAACTTATTTATTACGTAAAACTATTTAATGTAGAAAGTAAAAGACCCAGAAGTAGTAACAAATCTCAGGTCAAATACTTAAATAAGCATATAGGCAAACTTCAGGATTACTTTAATGATAATTTGGAGTTTTATTGGATAGGGCGGCCAAAGTATACCGCCCACAGCGGATGAAAGTGAGCAGTGTAAACGAAGTACTTAAAATCGATTCATTCGTGTGTTAAAATTAATGATTATTCCTTAGTTTTTTTCTCATTGATTCCCCTTTTATGCCTATCCTATGTGCGGTATGCACCAAGCGATCGAGGATTGCGTCCGCAATGGTCTTTTCCCCAATTATCTCATGCCATGCCTCTACGGGCAGTTGGGAAGCTATTATCGTCGATCGTTTTCCGTGCCTGTCCTCTATTATTTCCATAAAGGAGTGCCTGTTTATATTGTCCAAGGGTTTCAGGCCAAAGTCGTCCAGTATCAGCAGGTCCTGTTTTTCGAGCTTGCCTATCAGTTTTAGATATGAACCGTCGGCCTTTGATGTCTTTAGCGTGGTAAAGAGCTTTGCGGTATTGAAGTACATGACCTTGCTGCCCATCGAGCAGGCCTGATGGCCTATGGCGGAGGCCATATAGCTTTTGCCCACGCCCGTGCTCCCCGTAATGAGGATGTTCTCTTTTCTGCCGATGAACTCGCAGGACGCAAAACGTTGCACCTGGTTCTTGTCGATGTTCCTTTCGGGAGTGTAGTTGATCGCTTCCATTACGGCACTGTACCTGAACCTGGCCGCCTTGGTCAGGCGTTCTATCTTGCGGTTCTGCCTATCGTCCCATTCGGACTGCATAAGGTAGGCCAGTAGTTCATCGTTGGTGTAATCGATGCTCTGGGACGAGAGGCTGGTGTTGAAGGCCCTAATCATTCCGTGGAGCCTTAACTGTTTCATTTGTTCCAATGTCTGTTCGTTCATGATGCTTGTTTTTAATTATTGTTAAGCGATTATTATTTGTAATAGTTCCCTCCCCTGATGTTTTCATGGTCGGGCACCTCGGTGTTGTCCAGTGGGTCGTCTTCAAGGACGTCCCACCCCTTTTTCAGGATACGCTCTACCATTTTGTAATTGTATGCCCCATAGTCGGATGCGCGCCTGCAGGCATTGTCCAAGCGCCGGTTTCCTACTTTCTTGGCCAAGTGGAGTATGCCCAGACAGGACTTATAGGACTGTTCGGGATGTTGTTTCTTGTCGAGTATCCCGATGATGTATCCCTTGCAATGGTCGCCGATATGCCCTGCCCAAGCGATGAACTTCTCGCTGCTCCATTCGCTGACGAACCGATGGTGCGATGGCATATGCTCCGCCATGGTGGTATACCCGTACTTCTGCCTTTTCCTTGTATGGGCGGCAAGGCGTTCGTGCCTGTGGTATATCTCGACGAAGCTATGGGTGTAGACGATCTTGATCTGCTTGCCGATGTGCCGATAGGGTACGCTGTAATAATGCTTGTCCTTGCCAAGGTAGATGTGGCTGTTCTTGTGTACGGTGCCCTTTGCGTAGAATCTTATCTCGTACCGCTTCAATGGAAGGGGCTTGAGTTCTTGCCGTTCCACTTCCTTGAACAACGAGTACCGGGAGTACTCCCTTCCCCTGAACGACCTGTCATTGTGTGTTTTCAGTAGTTCCGATATGGCCTTGTTGATTTCGGTTACGGAATGGAAGGCCTGGTTGCGCAACGGCGCAAAGACCCTGGTGTAGATGATCCGGACGGCATTCTCTACGATGGCCTTGTCCCTTGGCCTGTAAGCCCTTGTGGGAAGTACGGCCGTTTCGTAGTGTTCGGCGAAATCGGCAAATGTCTCGTTGACCTTGGGCTCGTAACGACTGCTCTTGGTAACTGCCGATTTTAGGTTGTCCGTAACCATTGCTCGGGGAACCCCGCCGTAAAACCAAAGGGCGTTCTCGGTACAGCGCATGAAGTCTTCCAGTTTTTGGCTTGTACAGGCCTCGACATAGGTATATTGGCTACTTCCCAATACGCATACGTAGACTTCCAGTTCTTGTAGCTCCCCCGTATGTCTATCTACGATAACAAGCTTTTTCCCCGTAAAATCTATGAATAGCTTGTCGCCCGCTTTGTGGGTAAAGTGCATTACGGGGGAGACTTCCTTTGTCCATTCCCGATACCAGTACCTGAACTGTGAGAGCTTGAAGCCGTCCGGGTGCTTCTCGTAATATTCCTCCCATAACAATTGCTTGGTAACACCCGTCCTGCGTAATTCCCTGTCAAAATAGGGAAAGTACTTCTCGAGGGTCTTCAATTGTTCGCTCTTGGGCTTTTGGTCCGACCGGAAAAGCCTGTGGATCTCCTCCAGGGTCATTGCGGACACCTCATAGGAGGTCAGCTTGTACCGCTTGAAGAAGTCGATGTACTTGGTTACGGTATTGCGGGAGAGGCCCAGCTGCTTGCTGATGCCCCGTTTGCTCGCGCCCTCGCCGTACAATTTGAAAATCTGTTTTGCCTTGCGCATATCTATCTGTTTGTTTGCCATCGTCTTTTTTACAAAAGAACCGATGGTAACCCACAAATAGAATCGATTTTTTAGTGGTTCACTTTCGTCCGCCCGGTGTGGCTCACTTTAACCCGCCCGGGGTGGTATACTATGCCCGTTTTTTGCACCAAAAACAACGAAACCTTGCAAATCATAGATTTTGCAAGGTTTTTAATTCGTTTGGAGTTTCCTCCTAGTGACCTCGACAGGGTCATAACTTATGATTTATTCATCTGATATTCAAAAAGTTATATTTTTAGTAATTAATATGAGCACCGAATTGCTCACTCGATTGTATACTCATATTAAAAGAACATATTTCAAGTGAAAATTACGCATAATTTATGAATGCTATTTTCTAGATTTTCAAAATATTGAATTTTTAATCACCGAAGAAACTTTAAGGGCTAAGTGAAGAATCAAAAATTATTGATTTGACGTCATTCATGCGTCTCATAAAACGTGTATTAACAGAACTACTAAAAAAGACCAGGAATGGAACTCCTAAGGAAGTGGTATTAGTTTTTCATTTACTGGTTCAAAAAATGGCCTTTTATGGGAAAGTTTTTCCCAATTTTCTGTTTCATTTGTTATTTTGAATTCAACCAATGTTAAACAGCAGTAAATCTTATTTTTAATAACCTCCATTTACATAAATTTTAAGATTAAATAGTATTTGGAATCTTTTGGTCAAATATGATAGCACAAAGTGTTTACATTTAGGTCTTGCTTTCAATGAAGACTTACCCGTTTTCGGAGAGCAGTGCCTTTATTAGGTTGTAGAGTCAACTCATATGATTTATCGATCTTTAAGACAATATTTGAGATATTTACATCATATTTTTGTTGTTTTGTGATATTGTTTCTATTCTGGTTATATGGCTTGCATATCAAACGAGATAAAAAGCCGAATAACTTCTTGTTGTATTTAAAAATAGTCGTAACATTAAGTGCTTACTTTTGAACTTTTTCAAGCAAAATTTAGTGGTTATAGATAACTTTTATTGTGAGAACATTACTTTTTTTATTTCTTAGTCTCAGTATTACTGTTGTTAGTTCACAGGATTCGGACTTTGATGGGATAGTGAACACCGTGGATTTGGACGATGACAATGACGGTATTCTGGACAGTGTGGAACAGGGTCCTGAACCGGAGATTACGGATTGGACGCGTGATTCGAATTCGACCCAAAACAATATTGTGGTAACGGGCAACTCTCTTGTGTCCACAGGTACATCAAGCTGGGCCGAAGCCTATTATTCCCCCGATCTTTCTACTTTGGGCGTTGGCGGAGATTATGAGTTTAGTTTTACTATCGACAATACCGCGGGCAAAACTGTGATGATCGGCCTCAACGCCTCAGGAAACAATACAACAACGGTCTATTCCGATATCGACTATGCGATCTACCTTGCCGGCAGTAATTTTTATGTTTATGAGAATGGTACGGGTCGGGGCTATTTCGGCACCTATGCCTCCAATGATACGTTTTCCGTGGAAAAGTCAGGGACTACGATCACCTATAAACGTAACGGCACGGTATTTTACACCAGTTCGGTAGTGGCCAATTCTGCCGATTATTATATCGATACCTCTTTTAACAGTGGCAGTTATACCCTTGGCAATTTGACAATAGGGCCTGGCGGCGGCGGAAGTTTTAACAATGACAGTGATAACGACGGGCTTGTGGACGCTTTGGACCTGGACAGTGACAACGATGGCATTCCTGACAATGTGGAGGCACAGACCACTGCGGGATATATGGCCCCCGGCACGTTTACGGATGGCAACAACGATGGGGTGAACGATGTATATGCCGGAGGATTGACTCCTACCGATACGGATAACGATGCCGTACCGGATTACCTGGACACGGATAGTGACGGTGACGGAGATACCGATGTGTCGGAATCCGGCACCTCCGCAATTACGGATGCCACTTATGCCGATGTGAACGGAAGTATGGACAACCCGCTCGGTGATTTGGCCAATACCTTTGGTAATGCCAACGAAGTGAACTACCGGGAGGTGGGAAATGATTCGGACTTTGATGGGATAGTGAACACCGTGGATTTGGACGATGACAATGACGGTATTCTGGACAGTGTGGAACAGGGTCCTGAACCGGAGATTACGGATTGGACGCGTGATTCGAATTCGACCCAAAACAATATTGTGGTAACGGGCAACTCTCTTGTGTCCACAGGTACATCAAGCTGGGCCGAAGCCTATTATTCCCCCGATCTTTCTACTTTGGGCGTTGGCGGAGATTATGAGTTTAGTTTTACTATCGACAATACCGCGGGCAAAACTGTGATGATCGGCCTCAACGCCTCAGGAAACAATACAACAACGGTCTATTCCGATATCGACTATGCGATCTACCTTGCCGGCAGTAATTTTTATGTTTATGAGAATGGTACGGGTCGGGGCTATTTCGGCACCTATGCCTCCAATGATACGTTTTCCGTGGAAAAGTCAGGGACTACGATCACCTATAAACGTAACGGCACGGTATTTTACACCAGTTCGGTAGTGGCCAATTCTGCCGATTATTATATCGATACCTCTTTTAACAGTGGCAGTTATACCCTTGGCAATTTGACAATAGGGCCTGGCGGCGGCGGAAGTTTTAACAATGACAGTGATAACGACGGGCTTGTGGACGCTTTGGACCTGGACAGTGACAACGATGGCATTCCTGACAATGTGGAGGCACAGACCACTGCGGGATATATGGCCCCTACTAGGGTAGATAGTGATAGTGATGGACTGGACAATGCCTATGACGCTACACCAAATACTGGAAGTGAAGGGTCTTTAGGTTTGTCACCTGAAAACACAGATGGTTTGGATGAATTAGATTATTTGGATACTGATAGCGATAATGATGGAACTCTAGACATAGCTGAAAATGGAGATACTAACGATACCTTGATGGGGTCCGATATAGACTCGGACGGTTTGGACGATAATTTTGATGCAATTGACAATTTCGGTTCTTGGGACAGTAATGATGAAATAACCGGTTCGGGCAGCGTCGGTTTGATAGCCAGTTTCGGAGATTTAGACAATGATGCAAATGGATTAATAGTTCCTCTTTCGAAGGATCTTGATTATAGGGATGCCGATAGTGATAATGATGGTATAACAGATAATTTAGATTTGGATGATGACAACGATGGTATCCTTGATGAAATAGAATGCGCCCCTTCTTGTTCGTTGGATACAGATTCCGATGGTATAAAGGATTATCTTGACACAGACAGCGATAATGACAATTGCCCTGATGCTTTTGAAGGAGGTACAGGTTCTTTTGCCGGTTATACTTTAAATACCAATAATGGATTGGCTGGAGCTGTTGATACAACTCCTTCAAGCCCAAGCTATGGCTTACCACTAGTCGCTGGCATAGGTCAAGCTGTTGGAGCATCGAAGAACAACAATTCGCGCATAGGGTGTCCCTCTACCATAATAACAAATAGGCATATAACCCCCAGGGTCAAAAATTGAACTTTTTGATCAAAAAGAATTTCCTGATGATTTGCGTCGAGGTTTAAGATTTCACTTCTTCTGTGAGAGAAATTGAATCTCTTACTGGTATTTCAATTCGAACCTTAACCCAATCGACGTAAAACAAAAATTTCAATCGCATTTTATACTTGTAAGATTTCTGATTCAAATATTCATTGATACGGTACATTACATTAGACAGGGTACGTTTCTTTGCATTTTTCTCTTGAGAACGGCCAGTATATTGGCATCCGTATCAATACGCCAGAAGGGGTTCCTAAACCTTGGTTTGATTAGAGAGCAATTTCAAAACCGCTTCTTTATCCTCTGTATACTTTTCCATCAATTTATTGTAGTGCTCTTGTGGAACCTTACCCTCTAGTTTATTCCTCTCTTCTTTGGTCAATTTTTGGAATTTCTTCTTATCTTTAAGATTTCATTTTGTCCAAAAAATGTAAGGAGCATTTCATTGGTCGATAGGGACTGGGTGATTTCAATACCCCAAACAATAGCTATCAAAGCATTTATTTTCATCATCTTCACTGATTTTTTTAAAAAGGCACAAAAACAGCATATTGTTCTGCTATTTTTTTCAGTTTTATCAAATTCATCACAAAGAAGATACAGGCGATTCAACTTTCAAAGGTGTCACTTCTCTGGCTTGTATATTGCTAAGTCCATAAGCGTTTTTGCTTTGCCCAAATTTTCCTTCTATCAGGTTTCTTTGGTTTTATTCCTTCTTCCGTTTTTCTTTTTGGTGGGCATTGATCTGTTGCCTTGGTGGTCTTCCCAAGGGTTCGCCCACAATGCGGATGTTTCTTTCTTTAAACCCTTTTCGATTTTCTCGATTCAGGTAGATACGATCTGCCAGCAGTAATTCCGGATAATGTCCATAGGCCTGTCTGAACAGCTCAGCTTGAAGCACAAGATCTTTAGATTCATTAAAGAAGTCCCAACCAATGTTTTCCACTCAGCTAATCCCATCCACCTTACTGGCACTGATCTTGACTCCTAACTCAGTGGCCTGTTTGTCTTTTCCTCTTGGTATGGGACGTACATAAGCTTGGTAAATGTTAACAATCGGATTATCATCACTATGGGTGTTGGTGTCATACATATACTTTTGCTGGTGATAAATAAGCTGGATCACCCAGTATAGCTTATGATCTCTTTTAGAGGTGAGAAACTGATGAGGATACTTCTCTTTAATACCAGAGATTGTTCCAGGCAGTTCTTGACGCTCTCTCAGAGCTGCAATCAAATCTAACATTTTTTCAATATGGGACAGATTCCGTTTGAGATAACGCAGTTGTTTGCCAACGAATTTCCGTAGCTCTCTTGCAGACTTTTTTCTTTTCTTGGAAAAAGAAACATACTCCTTGCAAGTCGCTCTACGATATAATCTCTTGGTTTTGTTTTTAAAGCTGTCCGTTTGCAAAGGATGTCAATAATACGCTCAGTTTCTTCTCTTACTCTATTGAGCAGATTGGCAACAGTGGCATCAACCTTTAAGGTGCCATTGTTGGGAGTGGACTTTCCACTGTCTTGTCGGCCTTTTCAATGATCAATTCATTCCACGTATCAAACTGCTTGTCTCCCATACGCTTATGTATATCCACAAATACCATGGGGTGAAAAGGTGTTACCACCTGAAACTTTGCAGACCAAAAAATATTAGAGATGGAGATTCTTGCTGATTATAGCTAAAGTGCCCCAATCGTCCAAACCCAGCTTGAATTTAACAATCAATGCCCCTATCACTATGCGAATATCAATAATTTGTATTTAATAATAAGAAAATTAGCTGACCTTAATTAATAATCGATTAAGTGCTTATTTTTGACGCATAACGTCGCTTTAGAGCGTTACCCTCTTAAAGACACTTCAAGTTTACCAGAGACTATATTATTATTGATGTCAATTCCAGAGAATTGTCCAGTGGTTCTTTTTTCTTCTGAAAGTAAATTATAGACCTTTAAGTATAAAGACACCTTTTGTAATAAGAAAATGCCGATAACACTAAAGTGTAATTCTAGAATTTGTCCTTTACTTTCAATAGAAACACGATCATTTTCAATCTCGATATCTTCCGTATCACTGGTAATGGAGTAATGATGCTTTTGAATATGGAAATCAAAAGTAATTTCTTCATTACCTACCGAAAAAATGGCTCGATACGCATTAGGCACCTTGCCAAAAATACTCGCATAAGGGCTTTGAGGAGAAATTTTGGAAAGCTGTTTAGGCAGTCTACTCGTTACGATCAATCTTTTTTTTACTAGCTCTTGACATATGATAGGGTCAAACTCCATTGATTTTGATTCCTGTTCCATGCTCAACTTAGATTCTGCCCTTACAAATAGCATTTTACCGGAAATACTATGGTCATATTTGTCAAAAGAAGAATAAGTGCCAATTAAAATAGGACGTTCATTAAAGGAAGAAAGCCCTACATAGAAAATCATTTTGGCTCCTTCTATCTTATTACCACTCATGAAGTGTTTGCAGTCAAAATGTACAAAGTTGTTTTCTTGCTTAATAGTACCAAATAATTCGAAAAGCGTATACTCCTGTCTACTGTTGAAGTACACAAATTTTATGTCAAATGTCTTCCAATTATTATAAATGATTAATTGGCCTTTGGTCATTTTACGGTCCTCCCCATAATAATACATGACATAATAATGGGTTTCGTTTGAAGCATTGGTGTGCAAGAGCTGCAATTGCTTTTCCTTTTCTTCTCGGTCTGTAATCTCGTTCTCAATAAATTCAAGTGGCCCTTTATATCCCAAATAGTTAAAAAATAGGTTGCGGTACTCCCTGCTTATTTTTACAATGGGTTTGCCGGAAGCAACCTCGCGTTGTTTGTTATATAGGTATTTTCCATTGACGTACCCTCTAAGCACCAATTCTAAGTCATTTTTTAGGTTGGGGCGTTCGCTGTCATAATTTCCGAAGCCATAAAGTTGAGAATCTTTGTAACCCCTTATGGTATGTGAGGTTTTAAAGTGATGTATAACGGCATCTAAAAGTCTTGAGAAGGCAAACTTTGTAAGTAAAATAGCGCTGTCATCGGTTTTATATTTCATTTTCCAAACTAGGGAAGGTTGAAAAAGGTGATTTTGTCTTTATTGCTGCAGCTTCTAGCACAGCTGGACAAGGAGCTCTTAAACTAGCAAAAGACATGGGTTGCCGAGTGATTGCTTCAACCAGAACTGGAGAAAAAAAAGAGTTTCTAAAGCGTTTGGGACCCGATGAGGTCATTGTTACCGAACAGGAAAACACATTGGGCCGATTACAGGAAATTTCAGGAGAAAAGGGAATCAAATTTGTTTTTGATCCTATTGGTACTACTGCTTTTAACCAACAATATATTGGTGCCCTTTTGTTTGGAGGTTCAGCTGCGATATATGGGCTGTTGGGTGGAGAATTTCCATCATTTCCCCTCTTGGATTTGGTGCGTAACAATACCACTCTATACGCATACTCCATGTTTAACCATGTTATGGATAAATCGCAGCTGGATGAAGGTGTTAGCTACGTACTAAATCAGATTAAAAAAACGGGGTTAACTCCTTTGGTAGATAAGGTCTTTGATTTTAATGATACGGTTGAAGCTTATAAATACATGCTTTCAAATAAACAAAAAGGAAAAATAGTTGTCAAAGTAAATAACTAGTTATGGAAAACAATCAAAACAATACCAAATGGTTTAGCCTAGCCAGTGTATGGTTCGGAGGCATCGTCAGTGTGCCTGCCCTTTTGATAGGTAGTGTGTTGATATCTTCTTTAACTTTTAGCAATGCGGTACTTGCCGGATTTGTCGGTTTCAGTATTGTGGTACTCTTAATGTCATTGATAAGTATTTATGCCGTAGAACAGCAGAAATCTTCCGTTGCTTTGGCGGCTAATAGTTTTGGTACAAAAGGAGCTGGAATTGTGGTAGGACTTATCATAGGACTATCGACATTGGGCTGGTTTGGTGTTCAGAGTAATATTGCTGGTGCTTCTTTTTCTAAAATTCTGCTGGATACCGCTGAAATTGACCTCCCCGCGTGGATATCCTCCTCTTTATGGGGCTTGATTATGCTCTTTACAGCCGTATTCGGATTTAAAATTCTAAAATGGCTTAATTACATCGCAGTGCCCACCATCATAGTGTTAATTGCTTATGGCCTATTCATTGTATTTCAAAATCATAGTTTTCAAGAAGTACTAGATTATCGACCAGAAAACACCATGTTTTTGTTGCAGGCCATAGGGCTTTCCATTGGTTTTATTTCTGTTGCTGTGGTCATTTGCCCAGATTATAACCGCTTTGCGGCTTCAAAAAAAGACGCGATATTTGGCTCCCTCTTTGGTATATTGCCCTCGGCATCGGTCTTGTTGGCGGTTGGAGCGCTCTTTGCAATTACGCAAGGCACCTATGATATTGTTGAAATATTTGCTTCTTTAGGATTTCCCTTTTTTGCTATGGTCATTTTGATCTTAGCGACATGGACTTCCAATGTAATTAACATGTACTCTTCAGGATTGGCATTTAATGGCCTTCTCAATTTAACGGAAGCTTCTCGACCCAAAACCACCATCATTGTGGGTATCGCAGGTATTGTTTTGGCGGCAATCGGACTATTGGAAAACTTTATGGATTTTATAAACTTGTTGACCACGACAGTAGTTCCAATTGCTGGGATTTTGGTCGCCGATTATTTTTTATCCAAAGGAAAAAACCAAGAGAATACCAGTAATTTTAACTGGATTGGTATTGTGTCTTGGTGTTGTGCTGCCGCTATCATGATATTTATGGAAGCCCCAATCAAATATATTATTGGCATTGCAAGTGCAGGGGTCATCTATTTTGTGATTTCCAAACTAATTCCAACTAAATAGAAAACCGGGCAGACTATGGTTTTTGATAAATCCAATACAATGGAAGTAGCTAATGCCTTTGGTGCGTGCATTGCACAAACTGCACAAGAAGAATTGGTTATCAAAACCATGTAGACTAATGAAAACGAAGCGATGGAAAGCTTAGTGGAAGTTATTAAATCAAAGCTTTTGCAGAATAGGGCTATTGAAGACTCAATTACGGTTTTGACAAAAGAATCAATATCCTTGGCCTAATTGCCGGGGGCTACTAGGTAAAAAGTAAAGCTTTGTGGACACTATCCCACTAAGTGTGTAAATTAAAAATAACAGGGGTTGGACTTATTTAGAGTCTGACCCTATTTTCATAGATCGTTAGGAACTGGTTTAATATGATGCCCCAGTTCCTGATGGGCATCGACCATTTCTTGGTGGCCTCCCTTGTTGCCAAATATACAGATTTCATCGCGGCCTCATCGGTTGGGAAGGACAGCTTGTTCTTGGTGTACTTTCTTATCTTCCCATTGAGGTTCTCGATAAGGTTAGTGGTGTAGATGATCTTTCTGATCTCCAATGGGAACTCAAAGAAGACGGTAAGCTCGTCCCAATTGTCCCTCCAGCTTTTGATTGCATAGGAATACTTGGACTCCCATTTCTTGGTAAAATCTTCCAAAGCTGCCTTTGCGGCCTTCTCGTTGGGCGCATTGTAAATACCCTTCATATCGGCAGTGAAGGCCCTTTTGTCCTTCCATACCACATAACGGGATGCATTTCGTATCTGGTGCACCACGCATATCTGGGTCTTGGATTCGGGGAACACGCTCTTGATGGTCTCGGTGAAACCGTTCAGGTTGTCGTAGCGGTGATTAAAATGTCCTGGGTGCCACGTGCCTTCATATCGGTCAGTACCGACATCCAGAAGGCCGATGACTCGTTCTTGCCCAGCCAAAGTCCCAAAACCTCCTTCTTGCCGTCCCTACGAAGCCCTATGTCCACATATACGGTTTTGTTGATCACCTTTGATGATTCCCTGACCTTGAACACGATACCGTCCATCCAGACAATCAGGTAGACAGGCTCCAATGGGCGGTTCTGCCACGCAACAATATCAGCGGCAACCTTGTCGGTAATGCGCGATATGGTTGATGTGGAGACCTCAAAACCATAGGCCTCATGCATCTGTTCCTCTATATCACTTACCGACATACCCTTGGCATAAAGCGATACGATGATGTTCTCAATGCCATCGACCATGTTGCCCCGCTTGGGCACGACCATGGGATTGAAACTGGCATCCCTGTCCCTGGGAACAGCTATCTCGCTCTCACCAAAAGAGGTGCGCACCTTTTTCTTTGAATGGCCGTTTCGAGAATTGGTGTTTTGGGAACGCTCATGCTTTTGGTAGTCCAAATGGCCATCAAGCTCCCCTTCCAACATCTTCTCGATACCTCGTTTTTGGAGTTCCTTCAAAAAACCGTTGAGCTCGTCCCCGGTCTTGAACTGTTTAAAAAACTCGTCGTTGAAAATTTCTTCACTCTTCATAAATGTGTGCAATTTAAAATTAGACAAAAAATAACGGGGGTCATGACCCCCGTTATTTTCTAGTTACACACTTTATGAGATAGTACTGCTTTGTGGGAATTTAAGTTTTGTTGAAAACCATTTTTCATAATTTTTCCAATTTTTTCCTCAGCACTTTCATGTCATCACCTACCTTTTTTTCCACTACTTTGGCGTATATCTGTGTAGTGGTCAGTTTACGATGACCTAGCATTTTTGAAATGGTCTCAATCGGAACTCCGTTGGCAAGAGTAACCGTGGTGGCAAAGGTATGTCTAGCCATATGAAAGGTAAGATTCTTTCTTATCTTAGCAAGCACAGCAACTTCCTTTAAATAGGCATTAATTTTTTGATTCGAAATTTTTGGGAAAAGGGTATCGTTAATCAAAGACCTTTTATCATGCCTGTAACTTTCAATCACCTCTGATGCTTTGGAAAGCAATGGAATTTTGACTGGGTTTCTTGTCTTTTGTCGTTTTGTCATTTTGTCATTATCAAGTATGTTTTATCCAACCCCAGCACCAAACTTTCATTTGTTAATAGCATCACATCAATATAGCTTATTCCTGTATAACAACTGAATACGAACAAATCCTTTGCTAATTTTAATCTTGTCGATTCAATTTGCAGTTCTTCTATTTGTTTCAATTCTTCAGGTGTCAGAAAACCTCTGTAAGTTGGGGTTAATTTTTGTTTGAATTTCACAAATGGGTCGCGGTCAATCCATTCCAATTGATAGGCTAAAGACACCATTCTTCGTAGCCTCTGAATATGCTTCATCACGGCGTTATTGCCAATTCGTTTTTTATAATGCTGTGGACTGTAAGTCCTTAGAAAGCTTTCAAAATTTAGTATGAATGTATAGTCAAGACTTGCAAGTTCAAAATCATCTACCTTGTACTTTTTCTTGACAAATAGCAGAATATATTTTTGACTGGTCAGGTAAAGTCTGGAAGTATTTCCGTGGAGCTTTTCGAACATACTTGTATTGTGGCACTCAATAATGTCTCGTAATGTGTAATGTCCAATTTTATCATCACCTGTATACCTCGACTTTATGGTTTGAGGCGTAATAGGTTTATTCTCTGACCTAAGTTCTTGATAGCATTGAAACAATTTTGCGTACACTTCATCTAGATATTGGTTTATTTTTCGAACTTTTTCACTTTTTCCATTGATTCGTTGTTTTTGAGAGTTCCAAAAGCGAACATCAACCCTTCTTTTTAGGCCAATGTTGAGTTTTTTACCATTGATGGTTATTCTTGGAAGTAATTATGCTTTTTTTCCTAAGTACGGCATTGGTCTTATGGCATTTGGAAATCTAACATATACCAGACCAATTCCCAATGATAAGATTGAGAAGTTACTTTTCGAAACTTTGGACTTAGAAACCCGTAGTCTTCCAACATCGAATATTTTGAGACTACGAAAAAGTGAAATCGCTGATTTACTAAATAAGGATTCCTTTTCCTTAGTTAAAAACGGGGCACTTTTTATCCCTGTTTGACCTTTCGGCTACTTTGAAGTTGGGGGCAATTCAAGATGTGTCATTGTCATGACAATCTTGCTTTTTCTCCCCGCGGTCGCAAAAGAAAAAAAGGAAAAATGAAAAGGGAGTTCATCCAGTTCCGATGTAGCATCTATGAAAAGAAGATGCTCAAGCTCAAGGCCAAAAAGGCAGGGCTCTCCCTATCCGAATATTGCCGTAGTTCTGCTTTTGGAAATAACATCGTCGAACGCTTGACACCAGAACAGTTGGAATGTTATTCCATGTTGGTCAAATACAAGAACAACTTTAAACGTATAAGCAATATGTTCAAGAAAAGGAATCCAAGGCTTTCCAAAGAAGTAGAACAATTGGCCAATGAAATCAGGAACCATCTTTACAATTTTGACAAATCATAGGAAAGGGCAAATCCATATCACATACCAAGGCTTCCATCTCCTATGGATGGAACCAAGAGAAGGATGCAGAGATTATCCATAGCCAATATTTGGCAGGGGAGAACCCAAAAGAGATAACAGAAGAATTTAAAATCATCCAATCTCAGAACCAACGAACACAAAAAAACACTTTGAGCTTTGTACTGAGCCCAAGCGTCGAAGATGGAAAGAAACTTTCCAGACAACAATTAAAGGAACTCACCAAAAAGTTTATCAAGGCAATGAACCTAAAAGAAAGACAGGCCATTGCTTTTGTACATCGGGACAAAGAACATACCCATATCCATTTATATGTAAACAGGATAGGATTTGATGGGAAGGCATATAAGGACAGCTTCATTGGAAAGAAAAGCCAACAGAAAGCCTATGAAGTCGCAAGGGAAATGGGACTGACCAATGCTAGGGACATCCAATACCAAAGACTTGACTAAATCAAACAGATTAGAAGGGAAATAAAAAAGTTACATGAAAAGGTCATAGTGACAGAAAGACCAAAAAGCTTGGATACCTATATAAAGCTGATGAAGGAAAAGAGTATCATAGTTATCCCAAGCATCAACAAGCAACGAAAGCTCCAGGGTTTTCGATTTGAATACAAAGGACAGAACTTAAAGGGAAGTGAGGTACACCGTTCCATGTCGGGAGGAAAAATAATCTCTCAGATCTCAATCAATACTAATAAAGCAATGCTCAAACAAAAAACACCTACGGTAAAACTTGCTGGAAAGGCAATAGAACTGAGTACCAATATCGCAACAACTATGGCGAAGCGATTGATAAAGAAAACCATCAAAAAGGCAATTGACCTAGGAATGGGAATTTAAACAGAACACACTATGAAAAAAATAGATGAAATCATGGAACTGTTGACGGAGGAAATCAACGGGTTCCATAAGTCAATTGAAAAGCTGGAAGACCTTTCCAAAAACCTAAATGAAGTAAAAGTGAAAGCGGACACTTCCAATATGGAGTATCAGTTAAAAGCACACTTAAGAAATCAAGAAAGAATTCAATCAAGGAACCAACAGAGACTGACCGAAATCAATAAAAAACTTAAACAGGCTAGGCTTATCCCCAAATGGTTGTTGGCATTCTTCTTATCTGTACTTATGATGCTGATAATCGTTATTGGATATTTGAGCTTCCAAGTAGTCCAGTTAAATAAAAAAGAAGTCACAATTGCTGAGAAAGAAAGAGTGCAACTTCAAAACCGAAAGTAGGGTGCGCCCTATGGAATTTTTGCTTTACGTTTATCTTTCCGAATACTACAAAAATTCCACAGGATCCATGCGCAAAGTTTAGGGGTAAGATTTGGGATTTTATTACTTAAACCAAACCCTCTTTTCAATATTTGCCCATTACAAGCCTCATGTCATCACGTAACTTTCTATCAATGACCTTGGCATAAATTTGGGTGGTCTTTAAAGAAGAATGCCCCAACATTTTGCTTACCGACTCTATGGGCACTCCATTCGCTAGGGTAACCGTAGTGGCAAAAGTATGTCTTGACAAATGGAATGTCAGCTTCTTATCGATATTACAGATGATAGCCAATTCCTTTAGATAAAGGTTCAGTTTTTGGTTGCTGATTACCGGTAATAACTTATCCGAGGTGTTATTGAAATCAGCATTGTATTTTTTGATGATTCTTTCGGCTACCGGTAACAAGGGAATACTACTTTTGGTATCCGTTTTTGAACGATTGATCTTTATCCACTTTTCTCCGTTCATATTGAGTACGATGTGGTTATTGGACAGTTTTTCCACATCGATATAAGATAGCCCTGTAAAGCAACAAAAGACAAATACATCCCTGACCTGTTCCAATCGTAGATTGAGGATTTCGGTTTCCATCAAAATTTTAAGTTCCCGTTCATTTAGAATATCCCTTTCCACTTTCTTCCATTTTGCCTTCCAATGGTAGAAAGGATCCTTGCTTATCCAATCATTGGCATAACAGATGCGCATTATCTTTTTTAGGTTGGTCACATATTTGGTGACAGTGTTCTGTCCACAGGATTTTAGGTTAGTTTTTAGAAAGTGTTCAAAACGCTTGATGAAGTTCAAATCCACTTCTTTGACATTAATGTCATCATATCCGTATTCTTTAATAATGAACGTTTTCAAATGTCTGGCCGTTCTAAGATGTCTTTGGTAGGCACCAGAGGAGAACTCCCTACCCACCAATTCGGAAATCTCGTTGTTATGTTTACCATAGATGATTAGGAGTGTTTTATATCGGGTGCTTTTACCTTGGAAGACGCCTTTTATCATTTGGGCAGTATAATGCTTTCCATCTGTAAGGAACTTACCCTGTATCTGGAAAAGTCTTGCACGGACATCCTCTAAGAACCTGTTCAGTTCACGATTGGATGCTTTGGAGTTTTTGGCACGTCCTGAACCCGTGTTCCAATCTTCAATCTTGACCTTGCGATGGACACTCGTTTCAGCACGTTTTCCATTTACTGTAATCCTGAGATAAATGGTACATTTGCCCGTTTTATCGGGATGATTTTTCCTGATGTAGAACAAAATGGAGAAGGAATCGTTCATTTTCTTAAGCTTTTAGTTATTTAATTTCAACCAACTTTTTGCTTAAAAAACTGAACCTCAATTTTTTAACATACCAGCGACCACATTTTTGCGAATACTAAAAGTACGCACCGAATTACTCACCGAATAGGGTGGTTTTATATGATATCAAACGATATTTGTTAAAATGAAAAAGTCCGTAAACCATTGATTTACAGACTTTTTGAATTTACTTGATAAGTATAAGTGACCTCGACAGGATTCAAACCTGTAACCTTCTGAGCCGTAATCAGATGCGCTATTCAGTTGCGCCACGAGGCCTTTTTAATGGGGTGCAAATATATTTCTTTTTAAATTTACGACAAAACCTCATAACTAAAAATAATGGATTTTGAACCCTACATTCGTGATATAGAAGACTTCCCTAAACAAGGAGTTGGCTTTAAAGATATTACCCCTCTTTTAAAAGATTCAAAAGTACTTCTTCAAGCCTGTGAAACACTTTGTGATATGATTGGGGGCAAAGAGATTGATAAAGTAGTGGGGGTGGATAGCAGAGGTTTTATTTTTGCGCCTCTTATAGCATCAAAACTTGATGCGGGGTTTGTGCCAGTGCGTAAAAAAGGAAAACTTCCATATAAAACCATTTCAGAATCCTACGAGTTGGAATATGGTACCGACACGCTCGAAATTCATACAGATGCCATACAAAAAGGAGAAAAGGTACTGGTGCATGACGATGTGTTGGCTACTGGTGGAACAGCGAGTGCCGTTTGTAAATTAGTAGAGAGATTGGGAGGAGAAGTCATACAATGTAATTTTTTAATTCACCTCACTTTTTTAAATGGTGCAGATAAGCTAAATGGGTATGATATAAAAGCGCTGATAGATTACTAGTCCAAAGCTTTTGTAGTAACAAAATAGCGCCAACCAATAATTGCCAACTGTAATTTGGATGCTTGTGACAAATCTAATCTTCTTTTGGAATACGATGGTAGGATAACTTTGTTGATTTTTGCCAATAATTTGTAGAGCATGGGTTAAGGTGTTGGTAGAGGCAAAGATAATCAAGTTATTGTTTATTCTTGTTAAGATTAAAAAGGGACCGTTAAAAACGACCCCTTTTACCCACTAACTGTTTTCTTTGATCCAATTATTTATTTTATCCTCGAGCAATGCCAGTGGTACACATCCTGTTTCTAAAACTTGGTTGTGAAATTGACGAACATCAAAATTATCTCCTAAAGCAGTTTTGGCCTTTTTACGCAATTCCATGATTTTTAGCTGTCCTATTTTATATGATAATGCCTGTCCCGGATTGGCCATGTATCGTTCAATTTCAGAAATAATACTAGCTTCGGATTCTGCCTCATTGTCCAGTGAGTATTGAATAGCTTCCTCTCTAGTCCAACCCTTGGAATGAAGGCCGGTATCTACCACAAGGCGAACAGCTCTGTGCATTTCAGCACCTAGCATACCAAAAAGTTGATATGGATCGGTATAAAGACCTAACTCGGTTCCCAAAGATTCACAATAAAGTGCCCATCCTTCTCCGTACCCGCTATACCAAAGTGTTTTTCTAAATTTGGGCAATACTTCACTTTCTTGTGTCAGTGATATTTGATAATGATGGCCTGGAATGGCTTCGTGAAGAAATAAAGATTCATCGGAGTACACATTGTATTTTGTTACTTCTGGAATAGGGGTGTAAAAAATACCTGGGCGAGTGCCGTCCAACGAACCTGGATTATATTCTGCACTTGCTGATTTTTCCCTAAATGCTTCCGTACGACGAACTTCAAAAGGAGTTTTTGGTTTTACATCAAAAAGCTTTTCTATTTGAGGTTTCATGCGGTCATGGATAGCATTGAAATTATCAATTACCTGTTGTGGATCGGTATAAGGCATTAGTTCTTTGTTGCTACGAACAAAGTCAAAGAAAGCTTTTAAATCTCCTTCAAAACCTACCTGCCCTTTAATTTCTTCCATTTGAGACCTTATTCTGGCTACTTCACTCAGTCCTAAATCATGAATTTCTGAAGCGGTCATGTTGGTAGTGGTATATTTTTTTATTTGATGTGCATAATAAGCATCTCCATTGGGTTCTCCTTGAATTCCACTGGATTCACGACCTACTTGTGAATATTCATCACTCATAAAATCATGTAATTTTTGATAGGCAGGAATCACTTTGTTGTTCACCATATTTTGATAAGCTTCGGTCAAAGTGGATTTTTCATCTTCAGTAAAACTATCAGGTAAATTTTTTATGGGCTGATAAAAAAGGTGATTGTCCAAATCCTTAGCGGTAAGAGATTGTAATTGGGGCAGCACCTTTTTAATCAATGTTTTTGGAAGTACATGACCTTTGGTCATTCCTTCTCTCATTCTTTCTTCGGCGCTAGCCATCCATTTCAAATATCCATCTACTCTTTTCAACCATTTTTGATAGTCTTCAACGGTGTTAAAAGGTTGTGCGCTGGAACCACTTGCCAATTGCCCCATGAATAGATTGGGAGACCACATTTGGTCAATTGGGGTAAGATTGGCGTTGAAATTAAATTCACCTAGGTTTATATCACATTCCCATGCTAAAATGGCCTTACTCATGCGTTCACTTTTGGTAAGGCTTTCATCTGGAAAAGAAGCTAATCTGTTTTTATAGTTTTCATAATGAGCTTTTGCTTTGGTGGCAAACTCATCCGAGAGCGGATTTGCAAACACATCATCATAACGATGATCACCAGCCATGGTGGCATTTAAAGGGTTTAATTTTAATCCACCTTCATAATAGTTGTCCAATAGAGTAGCAAAATCTGCGCTTAGGTTAGGGGAGTCCTCTTTTTTGGGTTGCTGTTTGCAGGAATGCAAGACAGTAATTGTAATGATTAGAATTGTTATTCTTTTCAACATTTTGAGTTTGATTTGTTAGAAAAATGTAAAATAGGCATATCAAACAAAATGTGAACGCATCGGATTGCTAAAGTTTTCTAAAAAAGCGTCCAACTAAGACAGGATTCAGAATTGAAATTCCGCATCAATTTTTAGTTTATTCTTCACAGGTTGGAGTGGTTTTCAAATAGTGCGGCCAATAAAATCCATTGAGAAGACTTCCCTCAATAGAATTCCAAGTACACTCACCCAAAGACGAATCAGACTCAATGCTGATTTTTTGAGCAGATTGGGTTGTCTAGTTTCAGCAAAAATTAAATTTCTTAAAGATGAAGACAAAATTGAAATTTCTGTTAGGACCCGTCTTGGCGTTGGTGGGGATTGTGTTTTACATTGCACTAACAGCTTCTAAGCCAAAAAGAACTTTACAGCCGGAGAAGGGTTGCGTATTTATGACTGTGATGGGCGAACAATCGTCTGAAGGTTTTAACCGTTACAAGTCTGATCAGAATCTGCAATTGGCAGTACGAGATGGACTTCAATGGTTGTCTACCGCTCAATTACCCAATGGAGGTTATGGAGCCGGTAGTCATTCGGCACAGCATATTAGAGATCCACATGCAGTAAATGCCGATCCGGCTACCACTGCAATGGTTGGCATGGCCTTATTAAGGAGCAGTACGACTTTAAAAACAGGTATTCATGCTGAAAACCTTAAAAATGCATTAGAATATATGCTAAAAACCATAGAGGGTGTGGATGATGACAGTCCTTACATCGCCCAAATCAGAAATACTCAGATACAAACAAAACTTGGTGAAAACATTGATGCCGTTCTAGCTGCACAGTTCCTTTCTAATATTCTTGATAGAAATCTATCTGGTATGGATAAGAAAAGGATCGCACGTTGCTTGGATATCTGTATTGCTCATATTCAGAATGGCACGGATGAGAATGGAAAGCAAAAAGGTGCTGGTTGGGCTGGTGTTTTGCAGAGTGGAATGGCCAATAGCGCTTTAGAGTCTGCCCAAACAGTAGGAGCTTCAATCGATAAGGAAGTTTTGGAAAGATCAAGAAAATATCAAAAAGATAATTATAATGAAGAAGACGGTTCGGTTAAAACGGATGATGGAGCAGGAATTATGCTTTACTCCGTAAGCGGAAGTGTAAGGGCAAGTGCTAAAGAAGCACGGAAAGCCAAGGCTGATGTTAACAAAGCCAAGGCAGAGGGCAAGATAGCGGCCGATGCCGAAGTAAATGCGGAAACTTTGGAAGAAATAGGATATGTGAGTGGTGAGGCTCAGAAATATGGGGCGGCATATAAAGTCTATGAATCTGCTAAGAAAACAGCACAAAAAGATGAAGTATTGGACGGTTTTGGTAATAATGGAGGAGAAGAATTTTTGAGTTACCTACAAACAGGTGAGTCTTTATTGGTGGGTAATGATGATGATTGGAAAAAATGGTATGATGACATGAGTGGACGTATTTTAAAAATTCAAAATGAAGATGGTAGTTGGAATGGACATCATTGTATTACCAGTCCGGTTTTTTGTACCGCTACAAGCCTCCTTTTATTAACAGTGGAGGAAGACATTGCCTTTTTACAAAAAATTGGCGCAGAAGATTAAAAAACCGCTTTTTAAGTATAAACAACCCGGTCTAAAACCGGGTTGTTTTTTTGAGTTACTTTTCAGATTTATTCATCATTTGTTTTGCAAGGTCAGCACCAATTAAGGATTCTAAAAGGGTGTTATCCGAATTTTTACTACTGTTACCCTCAATGAATATCTCAGGTAATCGTAGTTCTTTTAACTCACGAGCTACACCTACGGAAGTTTTATAGTCCCACTCGGCACGCTCTTGTGGGGTTAGTCCGGCAGTTACCAATTTTGCATTCTGATATGATTCTGCATCTGCGGCTACTTTTTTACTCAGTGCCTTGAACTTCTCTACCTCAAACTGCTTTTTTTCCTTAACAAGGTTGAATTCTGCAACTTTGGCCTCAGTTTCTGCTGCAATGGTCTTCTGTATCTGTTCTTTTTCTAAACGAGCTCTTTCTGTAGCTTTATCTGCTTCACCACGTGCTTTTTCTTTTTGCGCTCGGTAGAACTCTCTTTCGGCTTGCTGCTTTTCTAACTGGGTCTGAGCCACTTCTTCCTTCTGTAATTGCAATCTATTATCAAAAGTCGCTTCCCAGTCAATTTCAGTTACTACAGCTTGTATAACAGTTAGCCCATACGCTTTAAGTGAATTGCCTTTTTCTCGAACGGGTTCACCGTTTTTAATTTGAATGCGAAACCTTTTATTTTTGGTCTCTTTATTTACTATGGTTCTAACAGTGCTGCTATCTCCAATAATCTCACGGGTTTGATTGTCCGCATATTCTTCCAATACATACATTCCATTCTCCAATTGATCTTTAAAATAACGGTCAAAGTCTGAAGCCTGGCCGGAGATATAATCTTGGGCGTCCATAAGTTTGCAGGTATTTTTTATAGACTGGTCAATATTGGGGATAATTCTAGATCGTATCATATTCTTCTCAGTTTTGTTACGGTCTGCAACAGATAAAAATTGAGACTCATTCTCTGTATTTATACTTATGACTACAGAGGTTGCGATTCTAGCTTTTACTGCATCGCTAAAAGCCCAATATTTGGCTTCATCCACATTGGCATACTCGCTTTGCTCGCCTAAACCATGTTCTTGGCTGGGGATTACATATTTAATCGGTAATTCAAACTGAATAGGAATTAATCTACCCCACATTTTGGTGTGTATTCCCTGTCTAAAAACTGCTTTCTGGCCGCCCCAAGGATATTGTACTGCGTAAGCAGTGCCGGGTTCTGCATAAAAGAAGGTTCCAGTAACAATACTTAATATAACGCCAACACCTATTATTTGAAGGCTTCGTTTTGTAGAGAACCATTGCAATAATTTGGCGGTTTTAAAAAGTGGCTTTGTAACCAAGGTAACAATTCCTAATAGTATAATCAGTATTCCAAATAAAGTAATCATAGTGATTGGTTTTAAAGGTTAGACAAAAATGAAAGCGATGAGTTGTATGAGCAACATCACCAAAAACTTAGCTATTGTAATCATTGTGTTTGTTGATTTTAAGGGTTGAAAAAACTACTGTTAACCGGTTACGTTATTTAATATAAAATGAGAATAATCATGTTTCCAAATTTTTGAAAGGAAATCAATACAATTGAATACAAGATTGTAGGTATAAAAATGAAATAGCATTTAGAATTTATGTGACTTCCTTGTAAAAAGTAATAAATTGAAATATTAAATGAATATATTTGTTATAAAATGTAATAATTGTAGGGGTGTTTTAATCAAGTTTTTAAAAACCAAGGGGCATTTCATTTAAAAAAGCATCGATTTTGATCATTTCATTGTTATGTATGAAGAAGCGGCAGTATTTTTTTAAGAAGTTTTTTTTGAAGAATTTGAGTTTTTTTAAGGCATAATTTTTTTTTCACTTCAAGTGTATGTGCGAATAAATCTTCATCTATATTTACACCAAATTCTTATTGTTGGGAAATCTACTTTTTATTATTCTGGGTCTTGTACTCCTGATCTTGGGAGGAAATTGGTTGTTAAAAGCTGCGGTCGCCCTATCACTAAGATTGGCAATTCCAAAAATAGTCATAGGAATGACCGTAGTTTCTTTTGCTACGTCTGCACCTGAACTTATTGTAAGTATAAAGGCTGCACTGGATGGATTTCCTGATTTGGCATTGGGGAACGTAGTAGGGTCTAATATTGCAAATTTAGGCTTGGTGTTGGCTATTACCGTTTTATTGGGGAGTATTGATGTTCGTAAGAGCTTTTATACCACAGATTGGCCTGTAATGATTGTGGCGTCATTGCTTTTTGTAGGCTTTATTTATTTTGATGGAGTGCTACAACAGTACGAGGGTATTATCATGGTGGTTTTTTTGTTTTTGTTCCTTGTTTACCTGCTCAGGTTTCAGAAAACCGCTGTTGTAGATGAAATGCCAGAAGATGATGTTCCCTTACCGTTGTATAAAATTGTAATGTTTTTGGGGATAGGAGGAACAGCACTTTGGGGAGGTTCAGAGTTATTGATTGATGGTGCTGTTGGAATGGCCTCTACTTTTGGGGTAAGCGATAGGATAATTGGAATCACCATTGTTTCCGTAGGTACGAGTATTCCGGAATTGGCAGCATCTATCATTGCAATTTTGAAAAAGGAAAAGGCTATTTCTCTTGGGAATTTAATTGGATCTAACATTTTTAACCTTCTTGCAGTTCTTGGAATCACATCAATAATCACCCCTATAACAGTTGTTGATCAAGGTTTGCTTTCTAACGATGTTTTCTGGATGTTGGGTATTTCCTTTCTAATACTGCCCTTGGTGTTCTTCCCAAAAGGATTGCGATTGGGATGGAGAGATGGCTTGGTGTTGATAATTTTCTATATCGTTTTTGTTTATCTGACCATAAAATAAAAACCGCCCCAATAGGGACGGCTTTTAAACTATAATCAACAATTAATTTATAAATTATACATCGGCAGACTTTACAGTCTTAATGATTCTACCTGCAATTTTATATGGATCACCGTTAGAAGCGGGTCTTCTGTCTTCTAACCAACCTTTCCAACCTTTTTCTACAGTAATGATAGGGATTCTAATTGACGCGCCTCTATCTGAAACACCATATGAGAAATCGGATACGTGTGCGGTTTCATGCAATCCAGTTAAACGTTCATCATTAAATTCTCCATAAACATCAATATGTTCAGAGGTAACAGGTCTAAATGCTTCACATATTTTTTCATATATCTCTTGAGAACCACAAGTTCTTAAAGTTGTATTCGAGAAGTTTGCGTGCATTCCGGACCCATTCCAATCCCCTTTCACAGGTTTGGGGTGGTACTCAATATAATAACCGTGTTTTTCAGTTAATCTATCTAATAAGTATCGAGCAACCCAAATCTCATCACCCGCTTTTTTGGCTCCTTTGGCAAATAATTGAAACTCCCATTGGCCAGGTGCAACTTCCTGATTGATACCTTCAAAGTTTAATCCAGCTTCTATACAAAGATCTGCATGCTCTTCAACAAGATCTCTACCCCAAGTGTATCTACCTCCCACGGAGCAGTAGTATTTACCTTGCGGCCCAGGGAATCCACCACGTGGAAAACCTAATGGTAAATCGGTTTTTGTGTCCATTAAGAAGTACTCTTGTTCAAACCCAAACCAGAAATCATCATCATCATCATCAATAGTAGCTCTGGCATTTGAAGGATGCGGTGTTCCATCAGCACTTAAAACTTCTGACATTACCAAAAACCCATTTTTTCTTACTGGGTCAGGGAAGATAGCTACAGGTTTTAATAAACAATCAGAAGAACCTCCTGATGCTTGTTCAGTAGATGAGCCATCAAAAGACCAAATTGGGCAGTCTTCTAATTTTCCACTAAAGTCATTTTCAACTTTGGTTTTGCTTCTCATGTTTTGAGTTGGCTTGTGACCATCTAACCAAATGTATTCTAATTTTGATTTGCTCATAATTATGGTAGTTATTAGTTCTCAAATTTACGATTGACAAAAATATGTTTTTCATTCAATAATATCTATTTTAAAGGGTTAAAATAACAAACAAGTGATTATAATTTAATTTACCCCTAATTTGTGTAGGGTTAAATGAAAAAAAAGTAATTTTTAGAGCATATATTATTAAATTCTTAATTGTAGTTTTGTAATCTAAATGTACAACACCATGTCCAATACTAGATTTGATGCTTTGACAGAAAGCCGTAAAAGAACCCATGCGAATATTGAAGAAACGGGTAGGCGTTCGGAATTGTTTGGAAAGAATGTATTCAATGAAGATAGAATGCTTCAGTTTTTAACAAAAGAAGCATATGACAAAGTAAAATCGGCCATTTTTCAAGGAAGCAAGATAGATAGGAAAATAGCAGATCAAGTTGCGGAAGGAATGAAAGCATGGGCCTTATCAATGGGAGCAACGCATTATACGCACTGGTTTCAACCTTTGACAGGTTCTACAGCAGAAAAACACGATGCTTTTTTTGATATACTGCCAGATGGTAAGGCAATGGAAAAATTTGGAGGAGCCCAATTGGTGCAACAAGAACCGGATGCTTCCAGTTTTCCAAGTGGTGGAATACGGAACACCTTTGAGGCTAGGGGTTATACGGCTTGGGACCCTACATCTCCAGCATTTATCTACAAAACAACACTTTGTATACCTACAATATTTGTATCCTATACAGGCGAGGCACTGGACAATAAAGCACCACTACTTAGGGCTTTGCACGCAATTGACGAAGCAGCAACTGGAGTGGCACAATATTTTGATAAAAATGTACGCAAGGTATACGCAACGTTGGGCTGGGAACAGGAATACTTTTTAATTGATAAGGCACTGGCACAATCTAGATTGGACATAGTGATGACCGGGCGAACTTTGGTAGGCAATCCTGCAGCAAAAGGGCAGCAATTGGATGATCACTACTTTGGAGTTATTCCGGCTAGGGTCTTGAGTTTTATGAGTGATTTGGAAAAGCAGTGCACAAAATTGGGAATACCCGTAAAAACAAGGCACAATGAAGTTGCCCCCAACCAGTTTGAGTTGGCTCCCGTTTTTGAAGAAGCCAACCTTTCTGTAGACCATAACTTGTTGTTGATGGATGTTATGGAAGAAATTGCGGACAGGCATAATTTCACGGTTCTATTTCATGAAAAACCTTTTGCAGGGGTTAATGGTTCGGGTAAGCATAACAATTGGTCTTTAGCAACGGATACAGGTGTCAACCTATTGAGTCCTGGTTCCACTCCAATGAAAAACCTTCAGTTCTTGACCTTTTTTATAAATACCATAAAAGCCGTTGATACATATGAAGAGTTGTTGCGTTCCTCCATCGCATCTGCAAGTAACGATCATAGGTTAGGGGCAAATGAGGCACCACCATCCATTATTTCAATTTTTATTGGAGCACAGCTAAGTGATGTTTTGGATGAATTGGAAGGTGTTTCCAAAGGGAAATTATCTCCACAGGAAAAAACAGAGTTAAAGCTTAATGTGGTTGGTAAAATCCCTGAGATTTTATTGGACAATACAGACCGTAACAGAACCTCTCCTTTTGCCTTTACAGGGAATAAGTTTGAAATGAGGGGAGTGGGTGCAAAGACCAATTGTGCAAAGCCAATGACCGTTTTAAATACCATTGTGGCCAAGCAGCTTAATGATTTTAAAAAAGAAGTGGATACATTGATAGACAAGAAAAACCTTAAGAAAGATGAGGCGGTCTTCAATGTACTACGGGAATATATTAAAACTTCAAAAAGAATTCGGTTTGATGGAGATGGCTACGGAAGGGAATGGCAAGAAGAGGCTAGAAGACGAAAACTGAGCAATAATAAAAATACACCTGAAGCATTGCAAATACTCACTTCCAAAGAAAGTATCGCTCTTTTCAGGGATATGGATGTTATGAGTGAGGTGGAGTTGAAAGCACATCAAGAAGTAGAGCTGGAAGCTTATATTTTTCGTATTCAGATTGAAGGAAGAGTATTGGGTGAAATGGTTTACAATCATATTATTCCTGCTGCTTTACGCTATCAAAATTTGCTTTTGGAAAATGTAAAAGGCTTAAAAGATGTGTATGGAGCTGCCTATAACAAAGTAGCGGAAAGTCAGTTGAATATTTTAGAGCATATTGGAGAGTATATAGTGGAGATAAAAAAGCAAACAGATGAAATGACCGCTACGCGCAAACGTGCAAATGCACTTTCAACAATCAATAAAAAAGCCCAAGCGTACTGTAATAATGTAAAGCCTCATTTTGATGCGATTCGTGAGCAATCCGATAAATTGGAAAAATTAATTTCAGACGATTTGTGGCCATTGACCAAGTATAGAGAATTGTTATTTGCCAAGTGATTTTGAAAAGACAAAAATTCTTTCAATCTATTTAAAAGAATAGACTAACCTAATAATTTATTAATGGTTTCTGCTATTTTTGTCCAAAATATAGTCAATGTCATCAGACAATAGTAAAAGATATGCCCAACGAGGGGTTTCTGCATCAAAAGAAGATGTGCACAATGCCATAAAAAACATTGATAAAGGTCTTTTCCCAAAAGCTTTTTGCAAAATAGTTCCCGACCATTTAACAGGTAGCCAAGACCATTGTTTGATTATGCATGCAGATGGAGCGGGCACAAAATCTTCATTGGCCTATATGTATTGGAAAGAAACGGGTGACGTTTCGGTTTGGAAAGGTATTGCCCAAGATGCGCTTGTCATGAATATAGATGATTTAATCTGTGTTGGTGCTGTGGATAATATTATGTTGTCTTCGACTATAGGGCGAAACAAAAATTTGATTCCTGGCGAAGTTATTTCGGCTATAATCAATGGTACAGAAGAATTGATCGCTGATTTAAAAAAACATGGAATGACCATTCATTCCACAGGAGGTGAAACTGCAGACGTAGGGGATTTGGTACGTACGATTATCGTTGACTCTACGGTTACTGCTCGCATCAAAAGAAATGAGGTCATTGACAATGCCAATATAAAAGCTGGCGATGTTATCGTTGGTTTGGCATCTTTTGGTCAGGCAACTTACGAAACCGAATATAATGGTGGAATGGGAAGCAACGGACTTACCTCTGCTAGGCACGATGTTTTTGGTAAATACCTTGCTGAAAAGTACCCAGAAAGCTTTGATGAATCAGTTCCAGAGGAACTCGTGTATTCTGGCAATACAAAGCTGACAGATGAGGTCCCTGATTCCTCTTTGAATGCCGGGAAATTGGTTTTATCACCCACCAGAACTTATGCTCCAATTATTAAAAAAATCTTAGAGAAATATTCTTCAGAACAGATTCATGGAATGGTGCATTGCAGTGGAGGTGCCCAGACCAAAATCCTTCACTTTGTGGAGCAGCTGCATATTATTAAGGATAACATGTTTTCCATTCCTCCTTTGTTCAAATTAATCCAAGAGCAATCTGGTACTGATTGGAAGGAAATGTATCAAGTTTTTAATTGTGGCCACCGAATGGAATTGTATGTAAATGAGCAAGTTGCAGACGATATCATTTCCATTTCAAAAAGTTTCAACGTAGATGCGCAAATTGTAGGGCGTGTGGAAAATGCAGAGCACAAAAAATTAACTATTAAAAGTGAATTTGGAGTCTTTGAATATTAGCATACGATTCAGCTTAATTTAACGTTCTTTCTATAAACCTCACGCTATGGAAAGAAAAGAATTCTTAAAAAGTCTAGGGGCAAGTGCTGCCTTTGCCCTAGCATTCCCCTGTTTACATGGATGCTCTAGTGATTCAGAAGATTTAGAACAATTCCCAGAACCGGACGGAGTGGATTTTACGGTGGACTTGGATTCTGCTGAAGCTTCGCCTCTTGCCACTAACGGGGGGTTTATCTTGGCAAAATCTTCTCAAAGCCTTGGTTATACAGATATTGTTGTTGCTAGAAACCTTGAGGGGAATCTAATTGCGGCAAGTCAAATTTGTAGCCATCAACAAACAGAAGAAGTAAGGTTTATTTCAGAAGATGGTGGAATATTCAGATGTTCTACACATGGCTCAAGGTTTAGTCAAACAGGAACGCCTTTAAATTCAGTTACCAGTAATCCTTTGCGAGTTTTTAATACTGAACTTACAGGAACTACGCTTCGTGTCTTTGAATAGTATTAAACTATAAGATTAAACGTATGAAACAACTATTGCTTTTAGCATTCTGTCTTTTTTTTGGTACTATTCAGGCTCAAGAGTGGCAAGATACTTTTGATAATGCCGTTAAGCTGGCCAATGAAGAAGACAAACCTATTGTTTTAGTATTTTCAGGTTCAGATTGGTGTCCGCCTTGTATTAGGTTAAAACGAAATATTTTGGATTCTGAGGACTTTAAAAAATATGCTTCTGCCAACTATGTTTTGTATAATGCGGATTTTCCCAAAAAGAAAAAAAACCAACTGCAACAGGATAAACTCAACTCCAATAAATCCCTTGCTGAGCAATATAATCCTAAAGGACATTTTCCTTTAGTTGTGGTTATGGATAAACAAAAATCGGTTTTAGGGAAAACAGGTTTTAATAGAAAGAACTCTCCACAAGAATACATTTCCTTGTTGAATGATTTTATAAAATGAAAGCATTTCTAGTCCTTTTTTGCAGCTTACTTTGCACGCTGTCCAAAGGACAAATGCAAGAAGATGTTACTGTAAAAAGGACATTAAAACTCATGGGTACACGGTTTGAAATAACCGTGATAGCTCCCAATGAGGATATTGGCTATATAAATATTGATGAAGCTGTTTCAGAGATTAAACGGATAGAGAAAATAATATCTTCTTGGGATGATGCTTCAGAAACCGCAATGATCAATAAAAATGCCGGTGTAAAACCTGTAAAGGTGTCTGCCGAGCTTTTTCATTTAGTAGAACGGGCAAAAAAGATTTCTGAAATCACTGATGGCGCTTTTGATATTTCTTATGCTTCAATGGACAATATTTGGAAGTTCGATGGAAGTATGAAAGGTATGCCTACGGAAGACGAATTACGTCAGTCAGTTTCAAAAATTGGTCATGAAAAAATACTGCTTGATGCTGTTGAACAGACCGTTTATTTATCAGAAACTGGAATGCGAATTGGTTTTGGGGCAATTGGAAAGGGATATGCCGCCGACCGTGCAAAAGAACTCTTGGTATCTAAACAAGTGAAAGGTGGTGTAATCAATGCCTCCGGAGATTTAACAACATGGGGTACAAAGGTTACTGGAGAAAAATGGTTGATTGGCATTGCCAATCCACTAAGCAAGGATAAAGTCTTTAGCTGGTTGCCAGTGGTGGAATCTTCAGTCGCTACCTCTGGTAATTATGAAAAGTATGTTATCCTTAACGGAAAAAAATATTCCCATATTATAGATCCAAGGACGGGTTACCCTACAACAGGGGTCAATAGTGTTTCCGTATTCACAAAAAATGCCGAATTAAGTGATGCTCTGGCTACCGCAGTTTTTATAATGGGAAAGGATAGTGGAATTCATCTCATTAATCAAATGGATGGTGTTGAGGTTGTTGTTGTGGATGCGGATAACAAAATTCATAAAAGTTCAGGAATCTTGTTTGATAAAAATCAGTAAATTTAAGATATGCGAAAACTTCTTTTTTTATTCGCTCTGTTAATATTTTCCAGTTCCTGTGTGGTTGTGCGGGAATATGACAAGGTTTACCTAAATGACATTGAAATGCAATTGGGTGTTAAAACATCTGAACGTTTTGAAACGAATTTCCAAATTTATAGGGAAGCTTCAGCTGGGGCCAATGGGGGTAAAACAGGAGGTGGTTGTGGTTGTAATTAAACATTTTGAATCAAATACTACTTGTTTGAAACCACTTACGATTTTAAAAGCGAAATACACTCTTATTTTCTTCTTCATTGTTTCTCTGGGATTAGCGCAGCAGCATAATACATCCTATCAAAAAAGGGTATTGGAAACCAGTGAAATAGATATGCTCTTTAGTTATTACAGTCAGGACGGGCAAAATGCTGCAGTAACAGGGGGAGAGGGTACGGAGGAACTTACGGATGCTACTTCTACTATAGTGTTGCGAATGCCAATGAATGAGAATGATGTGCTTACGGTTGATGTGGGACTGTCCGCTTATACTTCGGCGTCATCAAGTAATGTTAACCCTTTGGATGGTAGCAATATTAATGCCACGCCCTTTGATGCTTCTTCAGGTGAATCCAGAAAAGATCTTTTGGCCTACATCAACCCTAGTTATCAGCATAGTTCAGAAGACAGGAATACCATTTGGAGTGCAAACGCTTACTTTTCAACAGAATATGACTATTTCTCAATTGGGTTTGGGGGAAGTTACTCTAGGCTTTTCAATGAAAAGAATACAGAAATCACGTTAAGCGGTAATGTCTTTTTAGATAAATGGAATGCTATTTATCCTATTGAATTGCGTGAAGGCTTCTTTGATGATAGAATTACTGGAAATGGTGCTTACAACCCAAATTTTACAGTGTTTGATAAAGAAAACAGAAATTCATACTCCGTATCATTAAGTTTTTCCCAAATCTTAAGTAAGAAGTTGCAAGGGGCTCTTTTTATGGATGTGGTATCTCAGAATGGATTATTGAGTACGCCGTTTCAGCGTGTGTATTTTGGAGATACGGAAGACTTTTTTATTGATGATTTTCAGCTTGCTGATGATGTAGAGCGGCTGCCAGATACCAGGTTTAAAATTCCATTTGGAGGAAGGTTGAATTATTATGTAAATGACCTCGTGATTTTACGGTCCTATTATAGGTTTTATTGGGATGATTGGGGAATTACTTCGCATACCGCAAGTATAGAAGCACCATTTAAGTTAACAGATAAATTTACACTATATCCAACGTACCGGTATTATACACAATCGGCTGCAGACTATTTTTATGCAAAAGAAGATGCGATTTCTACATTTGATTTTTATACATCGGACTATGACCTGTCTAAATACGATGCGCATCAATATGGAATGGGAATTCAATACAAGGATATCTTTGCCAATTCCAAGATTTTAACCTTCGGATTAAAAACTATTGATCTGCGTTTTAACAAGTACGACAGAAGTGATGGTCTTGATGCATATATACTCACACTTGGAGCTACCTTTATGGGCAACTAGCGGATTTATTCCAAAAATAGAATCCAATCAAAAATTGTAAATTCGCAATCTTAACGCGGATTGATTTATGCTAGACAAGCTCAATATAGTAAAACAACGTTTTGATGAGGTTTCTGACCTTATTATTCAACCAGATATCATTACCGACCAAAAAAGATATGTAAAGCTTAACAAGGAGTACAAGGATCTTAAAGTACTTGTGGATAAGCGGGATGAGTATATAGCTTTTACCAACAATATTGCCGAAGCAGAAGAGATTATAGCAGATGGTAGTGATGCGGAAATGTTGGAAATGGCCAAAATGCAGTTGGATGAGGCCAAAAGCGGGCTTCCAAAGTTGGAAGAAGAAATAAAACTTTTGCTCATACCCAAAGACCCTGAAGATGAGAAGAATGTGGTGATGGAGATTAGGGCAGGAACTGGAGGTGATGAAGCTAGTATTTTTGCGGGTGATCTATACCGTATGTATGCAAAATATTGTGAGTCCAAAGGATGGAAGACCAATATTATGGATTTAAGCGAAGGAACTAGCGGCGGGTACAAGGAAATTCATTTTGAAGTCTCTGGAGAGGACGTTTATGGTACACTTAAGTTTGAAGCGGGCGTACATCGTGTGCAACGCGTTCCACAGACAGAAACCCAGGGTAGGGTGCATACCAGTGCAGCAACCGTGATGGTTATTCCGGAAGCGGAGGATTTTGATGTCCAAATTGACCCAAAAGATGTTCGGATTGATTTTTTCTGTTCTTCTGGACCAGGAGGGCAATCCGTTAATACAACCTATTCGGCTGTTCGTCTAACCCACGTTCCTACTGGTTTGGTAGCACAATGTCAGGATCAAAAATCACAGCATAAGAACAAGGAAAAAGCTTTTAAGGTATTACGTTCAAGGCTGTATGATTTAGAATTGGCCAAAAAACAGGAAGAAGATGCCGCTAAGCGTAATTCCCAAGTGAGCAGTGGCGACCGTTCTGCAAAAATTAGGACTTATAATTACCCCCAAGGTAGGGTTACAGATCATAGAATAGGACTAACTCTTTATGATTTACAGAATATAATCAATGGAGATGTTCAAAAAATTATTGACGAATTGATGTTGGTGGAAAATACGGAGAAACTGAAAGAAGCATCTGAGATTTTTTAATTTATGACCGCTCAAAATCTAGTTGGCCAAATTTTTGAAAAAAAATCCTTTCTATGTGTTGGTCTGGATACTGATTTAGCCAAAATACCCAAGCATTTGCTTAAAGGTGAAGATCCAATTTTTTCATTCAATAAAGCAATTATAGATGCAACACACCAATTCTGCGTTGCTTACAAACCCAATATTGCTTTTTATGAAGCATACGGCCTGCAAGGATGGAAGTCCTTGGAAAAAACAATGGAGTATTTGAATGAAAAGCATCCTGGGATATTTACTATTGCGGACGCCAAAAGGGGTGATATTGGGAATACATCTACTAGATACGCCAAGGCATTTTTTGAAACGCTGAATTTTGACTCTATCACTATAGCTCCATATATGGGTAGAGATTCTGTTGAGCCATTCTTAGAATTTGAAAATAAGCATACTATTTTGTTGGCTTTAACCTCCAATCAAGGAGCTTTTGATTTTCAGACTAAAAAAGTGGGCGATCATGAATTGTACAAGGAGGTTTTAGAAACGTCCAAGACATACAAGAACTCCGATAATTTAATGTATGTGGTTGGAGCAACCAAAGCATCACATTTAGAGGAAGTAAGACAGATTGTTCCTGATAGCTTTTTACTGGTTCCTGGAGTAGGGGCACAAGGGGGCAATCTACAGGAAGTCTGTAAATATGGTATGACTAAAAATGTAGGGCTACTTGTAAATTCTTCAAGAGGCATATTATATGCTTCTCAGGGGGAAGATTTTGCTGAAGTTGCAGCTAATAAAGCGAGAAATATACAACAAGAAATGGAGATTGAATTAGGTAAGTTATAATGAGTAGCTTAACCTAAGTTCTCTAATATTCTTTTAATTCCTTGAGCTTTTCTCTTAAAAAATTCGCCTAAATTGGTGTCCATATAAGTGGCATCAGTAGCTTTTTCAATAAAACTTTGATACCTGAACTCTAAAATTGACACGGCCTGATTTCCGCAGGTAATTGGAGTGACTGCTCCAACTCTACAATATTGATTTTTCATTTTACAAGATTTGTTATAACAAAGATACGTTGAAAACAAGGCTGTGGACTATGAGGAAGGAGTGTATACATCTAGAAATCAGGTACTTTATCTAAAATTTAACTAAATTCGCCCGTCTGGGGTAGAAACCTGGCCGTTTCTAAGTAAAAAATTAACGTACATTTATAAAAAAAGGCATTGCTTCACTATACAAAATATCAGCACAAAACATCAAAAGAATGGGTCACATTTGTTCATGGGGCAGGAGGAAGTTCTACCATTTGGTACAAACAAATAAGAGATTTCAAAAAACATTTTAATATACTCCTATTGGATTTAAGGGGGCATGGCAATTCTAAGCCTAATATTAAAGATGCATTTAGCGATAAATATACTTTTGATTCTATAACCGCAGATATAATTGAAGTTCTAGACCATGAGAAGGTAAAAGCATCTCATTTTATTGGAATATCCTTAGGTACAATTCTGATTAGAAATTTAGCTGAAAAATATTCAGATAGAGTTAGGAGCATGGTAATGGGAGGAGCTATAATGAAGCTGAATCTTCGTTCTCAAATTTTAATGAGGTTGGGAGTTATTTTTAAATCTATAGTACCCTATATCTGGTTGTACAAATTTTTTGCGTTTGTAATTATGCCCAATAAAAATCATAGAGAGTCTAGGTCACTCTTTGTTAGGGAAGCCAAAAAACTATATCAAAAAGAATTTATTAGGTGGTTTAAGTTGACGTCTGAAATTAATCCTTTACTGCGTTTCTTTAGAGCGGTGGATGTCAAAATCCCTACGTTCTACATAATGGGAGCAGAAGATTACCTGTTTCTGCCAACAATTAGAAAAGTGGTCAATTCACATGTTACCTCAACCTTATTTGTAATTGAAAACTGTGGACATGTGGTTAATGTTGAAGAACCAATGATATTTAATGAGGAAGTGATTGGTTATTTACAAAACGTAAAATAGTTGAACATGAAAAAGTTATTTTTAGTGTTAGTATTCTTTGCTTCTTTTTTTACGAATGCCCAAAATAATAATCCATGCACTTGTTGTTCCGCGGAGCATTCATCCTTTGATTTTTGGATAGGGGAATGGGATGTTACCAATTCAAATAATGGTGCAGCAGCTGGAACCAGTAAAATTAGCAAAGAGGAGGGGGATTGTGTCATTCGAGAAAATTGGACCAGTGCTAGTTCTGGTTTTACCGGAACAAGTCTTAACTTTTTCAATACAACAACCAAACAATGGGAGCAACTTTGGATTGATAATGCTGGAACATACCTAAAACTTAAAGGAAACAGGGTTGGGAATCAAATGATATTATCTTCAGATGAGTTTACTAAGGAAGATGGTAAAAACTATGTAAATAGAATTACATGGACCAAGAATGACGATGGAACTGTAAGACAACTTTGGGAAATACTTCAGGGTGACAAGGTTGCTAATACCGCTTTTGACGGATTGTACAAGAAAAAGTAAAACAGTCCAATAGCGTATTGATGACTAATTCAAATATGTACCCTAAAATGAAACTGAAGAATCTTTATAAAGTATTCTAATGGACTGTTTTATGGTTTAATATAGTTGAAACTACAGGTTCTGGAGCAATGCCTTATAAACCTTTACCTTACCGATTTAAGTTTACCTGTTTTTATAGTTAAGCGCTAACTACATTTCTTTGATACTGACTTGGAGTAAGTTGAGTGTCCTTTTTAAATGCTTTATTGAAAGTGACCTTATTGTTGTAGCCAACCTCATAAGCCACATTGATGATATTTAATCTTCTGGATTTGTCATCTATGAGCAATTGTTTTGCCTCCTTAATTCGATACAGGTTTACAAATTCATGAAAGCTGACATTAAAATGCTCGTTTATTATTTGCGATGCATTGTGCCGTGTGGTATTTAATTTTTGCGCCACCATATCCAGGCTTATGTTATTTTCCTTATAAATCTTGTCAACTGCAAAAAGATGTAATAGGTTTTCCTTAAGCTCATGGGAGAGACTAGGTGTCAATCCAGATTTTTCGTACTTAGGAAACAATCTGTTTGTGTAAGCATAAGCTCCACTAAAAACATCTGGTTGTATGTTGGCGGAATAACCCACATAAATGACCATTAAGGCCATGGCAGCAACAGAAGCGTCAAACAAAACTCCATTTTTAAAACCATTCATTATTACAATGCCGTAGGCTGTATATGTTAACACATAGAATATATGTATGTGGTATACATTTTTTTGCCATATTTGGTTCTTTGACCCTAGAAGTTTCTCTCTTTTGCTTTTTAGGTAAACTTTTCTAATAAAGTAACCGTAAACGGTGAGGGAAATAATTTTTAAAACCACCAATAGTGCCAGTTTACTGGAATCTTGTGGGTTTAGTCCCTCCTGAATTCTACTCAGCATTAGATGAATTTTGTTTGCTCCTGAAAACGAATAAACGTTTATTGCAAGGTAAGCTAGCAATATTATTGTAGGTATTAGATGCAATACATCCAATGCCTTAAATGCATATTTCTGAGAAGTGTTCTTAAAATAGAAATACAATAAAGGACCATATAAAAAAGAAGCCCAGGTAGACATTAGATATGTATGCGGATATTCAAAGAAATAATTTGCCCTGTTAATGGATATATGTAAAATAAAAAAGGAATGGATAAAAATAAATAACGCAATTAAAAATCTGGAGGTGGGATGTATTTGTTTATTTAAAACAATTAATAGAACAACGTAAAACCCTATTACTGCAACAAACAAATATAACAAGGACCACGTAGTAACCCTTGGTATAACAATATCGGATATATTTTTAAACTCTTTACTCTCTCTTATAGGGTCAAAACCTTCATTCAAAAGAAAATTTGGATTAAAGTCCAATTGTAGATAGTCATTTAAAGTTGCTGTGGACTTGGATGGATGCTCCAGCGCAGCTTCACTTAAGGCTATTTTTTTAAGGATATGGGTTCTTTCGGTATTCGGGTTGTTCAAATTCTTTTCATAAATGGAAATAGCTTTTTTGTATCTGTGGATGTTGTAATAATAATCTGCCCATTCTAAAGAATCCTGAAGTACAAGAGGAGCTAATTCATCTGCAAATTCGCCATCATTATTGTAGGTCTTTGCAATGCATGACATACATGATAGGAAAAACAGAAAAACAAGTAAACCTGACTTTCTCATTTTAAGTTAGTGAATTAGCTTACTTTGAAATTACTGATTTAACAAACTCGAAATGTTAAATAAATCTTAAAAAACGTAACTCCCGATAATAGTTTACCTTTTGGGTAATTTTTTTACTGCACAAAAGATGGTTAATAAGGTGCTGATTGATAGTTAGTTGTAAGAGACGAAAAAACCGGTGAGAACACCGGTTTAAACTAACTAACTCAAAAAAATGCTAACTCAGATAATTTGTTGCAAAATTCTAAAACAACCTTTTTACCAAGGTTAATTTAACTTTAGGATTTTGTTATAATTTTCTCTTTTTATTTGAGATAATAACGATTAAACTGCATCGTTATTGCATAATTAAGAAAAAATTATAATTAATCTTGCAAAGCAAAGACCTTTTTTAACAATTCTGTTGTTCTTGATGAAATTTTAGTCCTAATTTCCTTTTCTTCAATAGCAATCATTGTATAAACTCCATTCAAAGCTTGTTGGGTGGTATAATCTGTTAAATCTGGATTTACATCATTAGTTAATGGAAGTTTGTTGTATCTGGAGATAAGATTATTCCAAATTTGATCTGCACCAACTTTTGCAAACGAATTTTTAATCACCGGATTAAATTTATCATATAGCTTAGCTTTGGTAGATTGTTCCAAGTAAGATGTTGCAGCATTGTCATTCCCTACTAAGATTTGTTTGGCATCATTAAATGTTATACTCTTTACGGCATCAACAAAAATGGGGGTGGCTTCTTTAACTGCGTCTTCTGCAGCTCTGTTAAGTACACGGAGTCCTTCATCCGCTAAATTGCCCAAGCCTATATCTCTAAGTGTTTTATCAACTTTCTTTAACTCTTCTGGCAATAAAATTTTGACAAGTTCATTTCTAAAAAAACCATCTTTTAAGGTCAATTTGTTTACCTGTTTCTCTATGCCAAGATTAAGTGCATCTCGAAGTCCTTGCGCTATTTCAGCATTTCCAATACCTGTTGTTCCTTGTGGTAATTGATTTACAACTTGTTGCAATTCAGCACAACCCACAAGTTGAAATACCATTAAGCATAGCAGTATTCGTTTCATGTTTATGTTTTTATAGTTAAAGTGAATTTACTGCTAAAGCGGAAGAAATAGAATTTTCTCAGAAGTTTTTTAAGAAAAAATCACGGTTTTGTTATTGTAGACAATTGTTTTTCTGGCAACATGAAGCTGAACAGCTCGCGAAAGCACAATTTTTTCCAAGTCCCTACCTTTTGTTATAAAATCTTTGATGGAATGCGAGTGTGATACGGCAGTAACATCCTGTTCAATGATTGGTCCGGCATCCAATTCTGCGGTTACATAATGACTTGTGGCGCCAATAATCTTTACGCCTCTCTCAAAAGCCGCATGGTATGGCTTTGCTCCTGCAAAAGCGGGTAAAAAAGAATGATGGATATTTATTATTTTTTGCGGGTAAACATCAATCACTTGTGGAGATAGAATTTGCATATACCTTGCCAGAACAATAAAGTCAACCTTATACTCCTTTAAAAGGTTCAATTGTTTTTCCTCTGCTAAGGTTTTGGTTTCTTTGGTGACAGGGATGTGATAATAAGGAATTTGAAACTGATCTGCTATGTATTCCAAATCTTGATGATTGCTTATTATAAATGGAATATCTACCAATAATTCTCCTGAATGATACCTGCTTAACAGATCATAAATACAATGATTGTATTTGGATACAAAAATGGCCATTTTGGGCTTTTCCCCATCCAGGTGCATGCCCCACTTCATTTTATAATTTTCCGCCAGTTTTTGTTCAAATTGCTGTTTGAAAACTGATAAGTTGATTTCATCTTCAAATTCACTTTCCAGCCTCATAAAAAATACGCCAGCCTCTTTGTCAACATGTTGGTCCAAGTAAATAATATTGCCATTTTTTTCGTGAACAAATTGGGTAACTGAACTTATAATTCCAGATTGATCGGGACAATGAATGCGAATGGTAAGTTTCATGATGAATGTTTGACCAAGTAAAATTATGATATTCAAAAAAAGTAACTCAAAGCCATGTTGATTTTTATAAAATTCTAATCAAAATCAATTATATGTTGCATTTTCCGTAAATTGCATACCTAAAATAGACCCTTTATTATCAATGGAACAATCCAAGCCCTATCAGCCTAAAAACAAAATTAGAATTGTTACTGCTGCTTCGTTGTTTGATGGTCATGATGCCGCTATCAATATCATGAGACGGATAATACAATCTACGGGAGTTGAAGTAATTCATTTGGGTCATGATAGAAGTGTGGCGGAGGTTGTTAATTGTGCTATACAAGAAGATGCCAATGCAATAGCAATGACTTCTTATCAAGGAGGACATAATGAATACTTTAGGTATATGTTAGATTTGCTCAAAGAAAAAGGCGCAGAACATATTAAGGTTTTTGGAGGAGGAGGAGGGGTAATCCTTCCAGAAGAGATCAAGGATTTGATGGATTATGGGATAGAACGTATCTATTCACCTGATGACGGAAGAGAAATGGGCCTTCAGGGGATGATCAATGATTTGGTACAACGTTGTGACACAGAGGTTCCCAACTTGGTAATACCTAAAGGAGTCAAGCTGTCCAAATTGCTTTTAGAGAAGCAGGAAAATACAATAGCTAGGCTTATTTCTTTGGCAGAAAATAGACACGAAGCTTTTGAGAAATACGAAGACGATGTAAATAAGGTACACCAAAAAGTTCCGGTCCTCGGAATAACGGGAACTGGTGGGGCTGGAAAATCCAGTTTAGTGGATGAGTTGGTCAGGAGGTTTTTGAGTGATTTTCCAGAGAAACATATTGGGATTATTTCAGTAGATCCTTCCAAGAGAAAAACGGGAGGGGCATTATTGGGTGACCGAATCAGAATGAATGCTATTAATAATGATAGGGTTTACATGCGTTCTCTGGCTACAAGGCAGTCCAATTTGGCGCTATCCAAACATGTGGCCGAAGCCGTTCAGGTTCTTAAGGCCGCCAGTTTTGATTTGATAATCCTTGAGACCTCTGGTATTGGTCAGTCAGATACAGAAATTTTAGAGCATAGTGATGTTTCGTTATATGTAATGACTCCTGAATTTGGAGCAGCCACTCAACTTGAAAAAATAGATATGCTGGACTTTGCAGATGTCGTGGCGATAAACAAATTTGATAAAAGAGGAGCTTTGGATGCTTTGCGCGATGTGAAAAAGCAATATATGCGTAACCATGGATTGTGGGATGTTAGCCAAGATGATTTGCCCATTTTTGGAACAATTGCATCACAATTTAACGACCCTGGTATGAACAGACTTTATAAAGTTGTGATGGATACCTTGGTTTCAAAAGCTGAATCAAAGTTGCTTTCAAATTTTGAGGTGACCAATGAAATGGCCGAGAAAATATTTGTTATTCCTCCAGCAAGAACAAGATATTTATCTGAAATAGCAGAAAGTAATAGAGCTTATGATAAAAGAGTTGATGATCAAGTTATGGTGGCTCAAAAGTTATTTGGTATTCACCAAACGATTTTGTCTATTATCCCGAGCGAGAGTGATAAACCTTATTTAATAAAGTCAGGACTTGATAGTGATACAATCCTGAAACAGCTTCCAAATGAAGAAATCCCGTTCGCAAAGCTATTGTTTGCACAATTTGATAAAGTAAAAATGAATCTGGATCCCCATCATTGGGAATCCATTTTAAAATGGCAAGAAAAAGTAGATCGATATAAATCTGAAGTTTATTCCTTTAAGGTAAGAGGCAAGGAAGTAAAGATTAAAACGCATACAGAATCGCTTTCTCATAGTAAAATACCTAAAGTCGCATTGCCAAAATATGAAGCTTGGGGAGATATACTTAGATGGAGTCTACAAGAAAATGTACCAGGTGAATTTCCGTATTCATCAGGATTGTATCCTTTTAAAAGGGTGGGTGAGGATCCAACAAGAATGTTTGCTGGAGAAGGTGGCCCGGAGCGTACAAACAGACGTTTTCATTATGTAAGCTTAGATATGCCGGCAAAAAGGCTTTCCACGGCTTTTGATTCTGTGACCCTTTACGGAAATGATCCAGATCATAGACCAGATATCTATGGTAAAATAGGAAATGCGGGAGTTTCTATCTGCTGTTTGGACGATGCCAAAAAATTATACTCTGGTTTTGATTTAAGCGATCCAATGACTTCGGTAAGTATGACCATAAATGGTCCAGCACCAATGCTATTGGCATTTTTCATGAATGCCGCCATTGATCAAAATTGCGAAAAGTATATCAAGGAAAAAGGTCTAGAAAAAGAAATTGATCAAAAAATCGACTCTATTTTCAAACAGAAAAAAACTAAAAGACCTTCCTATTTAGGTGAACTTCCCAAAGGGAACGATGGTTTAGGCCTTATGCTTCTGGGTGTAACGGGAGATCAGGTTTTGTCAAAACCTGTATATGATGAGATAAGAAAGAATACACTGAACCAAGTTAGAGGGACTGTACAGGCAGATATTTTAAAAGAAGATCAAGCACAGAATACGTGTATATTTTCTACAGAGTTTGCATTGAGGTTAATGGGTGATGTTCAAGAATATTTTATAGAACATCAGGTTCGTAATTTCTACTCCGTTTCAATTTCTGGGTACCATATTGCCGAAGCGGGAGCAAACCCTATTACCCAATTAGCATTTACTTTATCAAATGGGTTCACTTATGTAGAGTATTATTTAAGTAGAGGAATGGACATCAACAAGTTTGGTCCAAACCTGTCATTCTTTTTTTCCAATGGAGTAGACCCAGAATATGCAGTAATAGGAAGAGTAGCAAGAAAGATTTGGGCAAAAGCGATGAAAGAGAAATATGCTGCAGACTCAAGAGCACAAATGTTGAAATACCATATTCAAACATCTGGTAGGAGTTTACATGCCCAGGAAATTGATTTCAATGATATAAGAACCACGCTTCAAGCGCTTTATGCTATTTATGATAATTGTAATTCTCTCCATACCAACGCTTATGATGAGGCAATTACAACACCTACGGAAGAATCTGTTAGAAGGGCCATGGCAATCCAGTTGATTATTAATAAGGAATTAGGGTTGGCCAAAAATGAGAACCCGCTGCAAGGTTCATTTATTATTGAGGAATTAACAGATCTGGTGGAAGAAGCTGTTTTGTTGGAGTTTGATAGAATCACAGAACGTGGTGGAGTTTTAGGAGCAATGGAGACCATGTACCAGCGTTCAAAAATTCAAGAAGAAAGTTTACACTATGAAACCCTGAAACATTCTGGGGAATATCCCATAATAGGAGTGAACACTTTTTTAAGCTCCAAAGGGTCGCCTACGATACTCCCTGCAGAAGTTATTAGAGCTACAGAAGATGAAAAGAAAAATCAGATAGAAACATTGCAGAACCTACAAGTTCGCAACAGGGAGGAAGCGGAAAGACAGTTAGAGGAACTTCAGCAGACTGCAATAAAAAATGAAAATCTTTTTGAAAAACTAATGGAAGTGACTAAATACAGCTCATTGGGACAGATTACAAAAGCATTGTTTCAAGTTGGTGGGCAGTATAGGCGTAATATGTAGTGTTTTTAAAGAAAAGAAAAAAGGAAGTGGGCTAGCCGTTTCCATTTTTTAAAGACTTTCTCCATTTTTTAAAAGAGCCTCTAAAAACTTTAATTTCTTTTCTCAGAAGGTTTAGATATTCTTTTTCTTTAACACCATCTCTTTCAAGCCCATTACAATAAGCTAGGATATTGCGGGTCATGATATTAATGAAGGTTAAGCTCTTCATTCGAACGGAATATGAATTGCTTAAGGCTGCTTGTTCAACTTCTTTGGTAATGAGCAAGGCATCAGTCATTAGAGATTGGGTGATGTCATCACGAAAACTATCATACTTTCGTAGAGACAGCATATCCTTGTTATAAGAAAAATAGGAAGCAACAGCTTCGCTCAAATCACGTAAAGCCAGTGATTTTCGATATACAACTAGGGAATTTAAAGAACTCCTCTCCATTTTTTTCAAAGCAATTAATGGATATAAAATTACATATGAAAAAGATAATGTAACTTTACTTTTTAAAGCGTAATTGATATTTTGCTTTTGATTATAAGAAAATATTGTTTTTTACTTTAGATATGAAGATAGATGAATTAAACTGGGAAATCCTTAGTTGTTTACAGCAAAACGCAAGGGAATCTTTCGCCAATATTGGTCGTAAAGTTGGACTAACGCCGCCCGCAGTTGCGGAACGAGTAAAAAAGATGGAAGATCTTGGCGTTATAGAGGGGTACGGAACCACAGTTTCTTATGCTATGGCAGGACATCAATTAAAAGCGATTATTATGTTGCGGGCATTTATGGGTAAATTAAAGCCATTTCTTAGCAAAGTAAAATCATTCCAAGAAGTGGTTAATTGTTATCGCATAACGGGTAATGAGAATATAATTATGGAGGTGGTTCTGAAGGATCAGTTTCATTTGGAAAAGTTTATAGATGAACTAATTGTTTATGGTGAATGTAGAACACATATCGTTTTATCAAATATTGTGGCGAACGGTCCCATAAAGGCCAGTAAGGTTTTTCAATAATTTTCGATTATTTTTAAGTGGCCTAAAACTTTTTTTGGCCGGGTTTTTGTTGTTAAAATGCTATGAAAAAAAAATATGCTATACTTTTTCTTGCCACATTCATGTTGCAACAAGGTTTTTCGCAACAAATGGTATTGAAAAAAGGAAAAATCTTGGAGGGACTTACGGTCCAAGATTCTATACCAGACACCTTTTCACTTTATTTGCCAACTAACTTTGCTACAGAAAAAAAATGGCCTCTGTTACTGATATTTGACTTGGAAGGAAAAGAGAAGCAAGCACTTTCAATGTTTATTCAAGCAGCGGAGCAAGAAGGTTATGTGCTGGTTGCACCTAGAGTTTTAGATAGTGTTTCATTGTCCAATAGCATGGTCAAAACTGGCAAGGTGATTAATAAAGTAGTAAGTATTCTTCCTATTAATAAGGGGCGTGTGTACACTGCTGGAGCCTCCTCAAGTGCCCGCTTTGCCAATCTGGTGCCCATTTTTTTAAAAAATGTGAAAGGTGTTATTTCTATAGGTTCATCTATTGCCAATACTGAATTACTGAATGTTAAGCGCCCATTTCATTTTATTGGTATAACAAACAAAAATGATTTCAACTTCACTGAAATACTTGCTGCCAAAAAGGTTTTGGACAGGTTTAGATTTCCAAACCAACTTTTATTGCACCAAGAGCAAACAGAGTGGCCAGATATTGGTTTGTTAAAGAAATCAATGCAATTGTTCACATTGGCTGCGATGGCAAAAGGTTTTGTTGCAAAGGACACAAGTTATATTGAAAAGGCATTCAATGAGGATGTTATTAAAGTGAACAGGCTTAAAAATTCGCAGAAACTACTTTTAGCCGAACGGTATATGAGTGAGATGATGTCTGTTTATGGTACGCATAAAAATTTGGATTCTTTAAGGCAAATTCAAAAAAGTATAAGAAAAGATCAACGTTTTAGGGCAATGCGAAGAATAGAAAATGCAGCCTTTTTTAAAGAATCTTTATTGAAGGAAGATTACCAGTATTATATTGAAGAAGATGTTATAACTCACAATTTTAACAATCTAGGTTGGTGGAATTACCAAAAAAGCGAAATTGATAAGTTCATTTCTGGAAGTAATATTTATGAAAAGGAAATGGGGAATCGTTTACTCGGTTACGTGAATGCTTTGGCAGAGGACAATATAGATATTGTAAAATCTGAAGCTTTGATAGATGAAGATGCCTTGGCACTATTGTATATGTTGAAAACTATTTTAGAGCCTCAGAATTTTGGATTTTATTTAGACACCATATCTCTAAGTGCAAAAAATGAAGATTTTGGAACAGCATTATTTTATTTAGAGGAGGCTTTAAAAAATGGGTTTAAAGATACCGATGCATTATATGAATTGGAGGGTACGGCCCTATTTAGAATCACGCCAAAATTCAATGCCTTGGTTGAGAAATATTTAAAAGGTGCGCGTTACGAGATTATTGAGGAATAACTCTCGGAAAACTGTTTAAGTCCCAATCAATTACTAGGCCTCCTGCAATAGATTCTGCAATTTCTTTTCCATATAGATGTTCGCATAGGTATAGTGCTGCTTCAAAACTTTTAGCACCACCAGCGGATGTAATAAATTTTCCATCGTGTACAAAAAGAACACTGTCTCTAACTTTTAGTTTGGGAAACATGGCTTTGTATTTTTCAATATCACTTGGAAAAGTTGTAGAAACCACATCGTCTAGAATTCCTGTTTTTGCCAAAACAAATGCTCCATCGCAATGAGATGTTACAAAAAGGGCTTTTTCACTCACCTTTTTCACAAAATTTAGCATCGTGGTATCCTTTAAATCTGTATCCAAATGATGTTCCGCACTAGGTACTACCAGAATATCAATATTGGGTATGGAATCTTGTGTGTAGTCAAAATCTGGAAGGAAACGTATACCTTCAAAAGAGGTTATTGGCTCTAAGGTATTGGCAACTGTAAAAGTGTTCATGGCTTTAATACCTTTTCGATATTGGGTATGCTGAAAAATGTCATACGGTGCTGTGAATTCCGTATTAAACACCCCATCCATAATTAAGAAAGCTACATTGTATCTATTAGCCGCTAGCTCCGGAAATTGTCTTTGAGTTGTATTTATTACATCTCCATTTTGTTTTTTATCCATACAAGAAATCGAAAACATTAGGAGTGCTAAAAGGAATATATTTTTTATCATTTTGTAAATAATTTAAATGGAGAAGCTATTGCGAAGGTACTATTAAGAATGATTTCCGTTACTTTTACCGTAAATTTTTTGAGTAGATGAAATATTCAATACTTGTTTTTTCATTCTTGTTATTGGCATGTGGGCAGAATAAAAAATATCATGCTTCCACAACTGAGGTTCAAGTTAAATCATCGGCAATAAAAGATATAATTGATTTTCAGAAAGAGTTAGATGCTACTTTCAGAAATCCTGAAACATCTCCTCTTCCGGATAGATATAGAAAAGATTTTGAGGGACTGGACTTTTTTGAACCTGACACCAATTATATTGTGAAAGCCAGATTTGAGAGAACTCCTGACGCAGTTCCGTTTTTACTTGCCACAACTACAGATGAGAAAACGGAAGAGGTGTTATATGGGATTGCTCATTTTAAACTTAACGGCATTGAACACCAGTTAGAGATATACCAAACTTTGGATTTGATGGATACAGAAAAATATAAGGATTATCTTTTTCTACCTTTTTTAGATGAAACCAATGGAACGGAAACTTATGGAGGAGGACGTTATATCGATTTAACTATTCCAGAGGGAAATACGATTGTAATAGACTTCAATAAGGCTTACAATCCTTATTGTGTTTACAATAAAAAATACTCCTGCCCTCTAGTGCCAAGGCAAAATTATTTGAGAACTAATATGAGGGCAGGAGTGAAAGCTTTTAATAAGGATTAAAAAAGCCTTAATCCCAAAGGAGTAAGGCTTTCTATTAGCATTAAAATATTTTTTTGGGTCTAGAAAGAATAAATGGCGGCAAAAAGAACAGAAGCCAAACTTGCGGTTGGTGCCAAATCGTTGTCGATAAATGCATCTTCAGATGTGCTGTCCAATCTTATTTCTGGTTTTAGAATCAAATCGCCAATTGTAGCACTTCCAGTAAGTGTTACGGCAAATACATTTGCATCTCCGTCAGCATCGGATCCAATTCCCACACCATCACCAAACGAATCTCCAGTCATAAAGTATTCTCCACGCAAACCAATAGTAAAGTTTTCCGAAGTTGCATATTGCGGATAAAGAGCTGCTCCTGTAAAGCTGCCTCCGTCATCTTCTTGACTAAAGTGAGCGGCATTTATTCCCAAGAAAAAATCTTCACTTAAGTCAAAACCCCCTGTATAGTCAATTTCAAACCCACCTTGGCTATATAGAAAGTTTAAAAATTGTCCTGAGTACCCCAACTGTGCGCCAACGGCATAATCTCCTGTGCCATTTAGTTCTGTTAAATCTGTTGGGTTCATCACCGCAAGCATAGCTGACCACTCATTTCCTAAATCGAAGTCCGCTTTTAAACCGGTGTGGCTAAAAGGACCGTATGAAAATAAGTAAGAAGTGCTATAGTTAAAATTAGCTGCAGGGGAAATTACTTCGTAACCTAGAAAGGTATTGAAATTTCCAAAAGTCAACGTTACGGCATCACTAACATTCCAGTATACATACAATTGGTTGAGAATTTCGCCAGTTCCTCCACCAGCAGAGTTTAAATATTGTGGTGAATTAAACGTGGCGTCCGATCCTCTTGGTCCAAAAACCAAATCAGCAACAAATCCAACTTTTTCACCTTCATAAGCTGCAATTACATTGGCCATGCCTAGAGAAAACCCATCTAAATTTGCAAATGAAGATCCAGGTGCAATAGCATCTTCACCATTTGGAGCGGTAAGATTGGTTCTGTAATAAGCATCAACAGTCCCGCTAAATTCAAATTTCGGTTTTGCTTCTTCTGCGTCTTGTCCAAAAGCAGTTAGAGATACTAATGCTAATGCAGCCAGAGCTAAATTTTTTATGTATTTTGTGTTTATAATCGTTTTCATATCTTAATCATTTTAGGTGCCCTCTGTAAGAGGATCATTTAATTGTAAATAGAGTTTTGTAATTTGAAAAGGTTATATAACGGAGCGTTCTGCCAAACGCTCCGTTTCCTTTTTTTACTAGTGTTGATTCATTCTAAAGTCAGCGTATGCATCCATACCATGTTCGTGGATATCCAGGCCTTCCAATTCTTCTTCTTCGGAAACTCGTAAGCCAGAAACTTTCTTGATAGTAAACAATATGATAAATGCAGTAAGGGAACAGAATGTTGCTGCTGCACCTACTCCTGCTAACTGCACTAAAAACTGGTCCATACCGGCAAGTTGTCCAAATAGGCCAACTGCAAGAGTACCCCAGATACCGCAAATTAAATGCACTGCTACGGCACCTACAGGATCATCAAGTTTAAGTTTATCGACAAGGGCAACACCAAATACAATGATGACGCCCGCTAAGAGTCCAATAATCACTGCTTCATTTGGTGACATTTGGTCTGCGCCAGCAGTAATACCAACCAATCCTCCTAGAATACCATTCAAGAACATGGTTAGGTCAAAGTTTTTGTATTTGACCCATGAGGTTAGGAACGCGGCAACTCCGCCTGCGGCCGCGGCCAAACATGTAGTAACCAATACCAATGAGGTACCAGCTGGATCTCCTGAAAGCACAGAGCCTCCATTAAAACCAAACCACCCTAACCAGAGTATCAATACACCGGCTGCCGCCAATGGCAAGTTGTGTCCGGGAATGGCTTTTGGTTTTCCGTCTTCTCCAAATTTTCCAATTCTAGAACCTAATAGATAAATGGCAATCAAAGCGCCCCATCCACCTACAGAGTGAACCAAGGTGGATCCAGCAAAATCGTAGAATCCTTCGGCTTCGCCATAAGCAAGCGATGATAAGAAACCGCCACCCCACTGCCAAGAACCTACTATTGGATAAACAAGGCCTACATATATTAAGGTAAAAATCATAAAACCACCTAGTTTGATACGTTCTGCTACCGCACCAGAAACAATAGTTGCTGCTGTAGCCGCAAACATACCTTGGAACAAGAAATCTGTCCACCAAGTGTATCCGCCATCTGCATACTCCGGAGTCATTCCACCTTCAGGAGCTGCAATTCCAAATCCTGCAAATTTGAAGAACCCAGTAGCTCCGTTTTCAAAACCGGGGTACATTAAATTAAACCCCCCAATATAATAGAGCAGTAACCCTACACATATAATAAATACATTTTTAAATAGAATATTAACGGTATTCTTTTGTCTGGTAAGACCAATCTCTAAGAAAGAAAAACCTAGGTGCATAAAAAACACCAGGGCGGTACAAACCATCATCCATACGTTATTCGCTGTAAATAATCCTGCGTCCATAATCTTTAAATATTGTTAGTTAGTTTAGTTGATTAGTTTATTCCGGCGCTTCCGCTTTCCTTGGTTCTTATTCTGTAAGCTTCCATAACATCAGAAACAAAGATCTTCCCGTCTCCAACATTTCCTGTGGAAGCAGAACTCAACAAAGTTTCTATGGTGCGTTCTAAGAAGTCATCAGATACTACGATAACCAAATACCTTCTTTGTATATCTGAAGTGCTGTACGATATACCGCGATAAACATGTCCTTGTTTTTCATTGCCAACTCCTGTTACATCCCAGTAACTGAAGAAGTTCACCTCAATTTCATGAAGCGCTTTTTTCACCTCATCAAATTTTGATTTTCTAATAATTGCCTCGACTTTTTTCATAATTAAGTAGTTAATTGATGCGTCAAATATATATTAATTCCATGCAGACCATAAATAAATATGGGTAGTTGAATATATTTTTATGTTTTAAAAAGAAATACCCCTATTATTTTAGGGGTATCTAATTTTATATATGTTTTTATTAAATATTTAATGATTTTTCTTTAATATCAGTATTGTATTTCAACGATATAAGATGAAAATCATCGATTTCAATGAAAAATGTTCAATAAATAACAAAAAGAATTAAGAAAAATTGATTTTATAACTATTGGCCCAGTTTTGAGAGCCATATACCTAAAGCAACAGCTAGAACGCCGACTATAATACTGGCAATGGTGTAAATGGAAAAATGAAAAAGCTCGCTATTTTTTAATAGACTATGTTTTTCAAAGGCAAATGCGGAAAAAGTTGTGAATCCGCCGCAAAAACCGGTCGCAAGGAAAAGAGTACTGTTAATTGAAAGTAAATTGTTTCGTGAAGATAGGCCCAGAATAACACCAATAAGAAGACAACCAGCAATGTTGACTAAAAAAGTGCCTAAGAAGAAGTTTTGAAGTAAAATATTTAAGGGCTTAGAGATAACGTAACGAAGAACACTACCTAATCCACCGCCTAAAAAAACAAGAAAAGCCTGCTTCATACCCTAAAGGTACAAACTATACCGCTTTCTTGTATTCGGTTTCGGAGGGTTCACGGGGAAGAATTTTCGTAATTGAGGTCTTCGAGATTTTTTGAGTTGGTTTTCTAAACCTTTCACTAGCTCCATTGACGCTAAAAATCAATAGAATTGCGTTGATAGCAAGCAAAATGAATAGAAGTGCGAAAAATGTTATCATTTGTATATGCTAAACTAATGTTAAACAAAAGTACGTCTTTTCCTATAGTATACGAATCACACTCTGATTAAAGTTGTAAAACTTTTATTTTTTGTGGTGAAGTCAGTGTTCTTGTTAATTTTTGAGAAAGTATTTAATGAGGAACAAAATTATTACGAATATGATAAAGGAAATCAAAACCCATTTTACCCCTTTGTAATTTTTCTTGTGCATGGTTTTATCCTTTCGGTATGATAGGGCTATCACCACTACAAAAACAATAAAGAAAAGTGCTGCAAAAATTAACTGTCCTGTGCTGAACATATTTTATATTTTTACGCAAAGCTAAATCAATTAAAGAATAATGGAAAGTAAAATAAAGGCTGTGGAGCTATTCCACAATTCTTTTGGTCTAGGTGTTTTGAAGGAACCAAAAGCCAATCTGGGAGAAGCTAAGAATGAATTGCGGTTCAATCTTATGGATGAAGAAAATAAGGAGTATTTGGAGGCTGCCAATGAGGGTGACCTGGTTGAGGTTGCCGACGCTTTGGGCGATATGCTGTATATACTTTGTGGGACTATTTTGGAGCATGGAATGCAATACAAAATTGAAGAAGTTTTTGAAGAAATCCAGCGCAGCAATATGAGCAAGTTGGGATCGGATGGTAATCCTATTTACAGGGAAGACGGTAAAGTGCTTAAAGGGCCTAACTATTTCAAACCTGATATTCAAGGAGTTTTAGACAAATAAAAAAAGCGCCTTTAAGGCGCTTTTTTTATTTACTGTACTTTAAATCTCCAGCCAAATTTGTCTTCAGCTCGATTGTATTGTATATCGGTAATACGCTTTTTAAGTCTAGAGGCATAGTTGTCCGCTAAATCCGGTAAATCATAGTCCGTGTCCTTATAGCCAAAGGAAGCTATTGGGGATACAACGGCAGCAGTACCGGCGCCAAACATTTCTTTTAGCGTTCCGGCTTTAGCAGCTTCTACGACTTCAGTAACGGATATTTTGCGAACCTCAGTGGCAATACCTTCATCTTTTGCAATGTCTAAAATACTTTTGCGGGTAATACCATCAAGTATACGATCACTGGTAGGGCCTGTAATCAAAGTGTCATTTATTCGTATAAAAATATTCATGGCACCAGCTTCTTCTATATACTCATGCTCATTATCATCTGTCCAAATAACTTGATTATATCCTTTTTCAATGGCTAATTGAGTAGGGTAAAATTGCCCTGCATAATTTCCTCCCGCTTTGGCATAACCAACACCACCATTAGCAGCTCTGGAGTAGTTCTCTTCTATTAATACCTTAACCTTGCCAGAAAAATATGCCCCGGATGGCGCGCAGGCAATAATGAATTTGTACTCATCCGCTGGTGAAGCATGGAAGCCAGTTCCAGAGGCTAAAATAAACGGGCGAACATATAGGGAGCTTCCCGGGTTCTTGGGAATCCAATCTTTCTCAACTTGTAAGAGTGTGGTAAGTCCTTCCATAAAATACTCCTCTGGAAGCTCTGGTATTGCTATTCGTTTAGCCGATTTGTTCAAACGCTTAAAATTTTCCAACGGTCTAAACAGCCAAACACTTTCTTCATCATCTTTATAGGCCTTCATTCCTTCAAAAATGGATTGTCCATAATGAAATATTTTTGCCGAAGGGTCTAAGGTCAATGGCTGGTATGGGATAACCTTTGGAGCTTTCCATTCGCCATTCTTGTAATCACAGACTAGCATATGATCAGTATAAATACTTCCAAAAGAAAGATTATCAAAATCTACATCCTTAATTTTGGAGGTCTTTGCCTTTTCTACCATTACAGTGTTTGTCATTGTTCCCATGCTAAAAGAATTTGAACAGATAAAATTAGCTAATTATCCCTATTTTTTTATGTTTTATTAATTTAAAATTCAGTAATTCGTTCACACTTTATTTATTTTTTTTGATTATGAAAGTATTTAACATTTTAACTGCCATATTCTTACTGTCTCAAACACTGGTTTGGGCTCAAGGTACAGATTCTTATGGCACATCGTTTAAAGTAAACACGACTTCTAACCATGAAAATGGAGTTTTTGAAAAAATAGGTGTAAAAGACACTGTTATGACCCAAGTATCTGGAACTATTGTGGAGGTTTGTAAATCCAAGGGGTGTTGGATGAAAGTGGATATTGGCAACCAAGAACAGGTTTTTGTAAAGTTCAAGGACTATGGATTTTTTGTTCCCACAGATTCGGAGAATGGAAAGGTCGTTATGAATGGAATTGCATTTGTTGAAGAAGTTTCAATTGATGAACAACGACATTATGCGGAGGATGCAGGAAAATCCAAAGAAGAAGTTATCAAAATAACCAAGCCTAAAAGAACCTTAAGGTTTGAAGCTTCTGGAGTACAGATAGAAAAATAGTTTGAAACGCAAAATTATTACTACAGCAGATGGTTCCAAGACCATCCAAATTGAAGATTGGAATGAACAATATCATTCTAAACATGGAGCAATTCAAGAGGCTTATCATGTTTTTATTGAACATGGACTTAGATTGTTCAAAAATACCAACATTAGTATTTTAGAAATGGGTTTTGGTACAGGACTTAACGCCTTGATTACACTTTTGGAAATAGAAAAATTGAACCTGAAAGTTAATTATGTTGGGGTTGAAGCATTTCCAGTTTCTTCTGCCGAGGTTATAGAACTGGATTATTGCTCCCAATTGAATGCGGACGAATATCAACAATCTTTTCAAAAAATGCATAATTCAGAGTGGGAAGGCCAGAATTCTATTTCAGATAGATTCCGGCTTAAAAAGCAGATGAAGGATTTTAAATCGATAAACGACATTGATTTGTTCAACCTTATCTATTTTGATGCTTTTGGAGCGAGGGTGCAACCAGAGTTATGGACGGAAGAGATTTTTTTGAGAATGTACCAAGCCTTGAAGCATGAAGGTGTTTTGGTAACCTATGCCGCCAAGGGTAGTGTAAGAAGGGCTTTGCAGGCCGTTGGTTTTAACGTAGAGCGGTTGCCAGGCCCTCCAGGTAAACGAGAAATGCTGAGAGCTACCAAAATGTAACTTTTGCCAAAGCACTGTTAATTGCCCATCTAACATTATCATAAATTTGTTTAAAGTTTAAACAATTGTGTTAAACCTAAATTAATGCCTCATAAACAGTAGTATAAACCATTAAATTTGTTTCAAAGTGATTATATGAAGGTGTTGATTACAGGTGCCACAGGATTAGTAGGCAAAGCCATTGTAAAGGTTTTGCATGAAAAAGGCATGTCTGTTAATTACCTGACCACACGAAGAGAGAAAATAATATCATCCCAAGATTTTAATGGTTTTTACTGGAACCCCTCGAAAAACGAAATAGATTTAGCGTGTTTTGATGGAGTTTCGGCAATAATAAATCTTGCGGGAGCCGGTGTTGCTAAAAGGTGGTCTCCATCATACAAAAAGAAGATACTTTCAAGTAGAGTAACCAGTCTTCAAACATTGCACAAAGCATTGGGGAAAATTGATTCTACCCAAGTAAAGTCTTTGGTTTCGGCTTCTGCTATTGGCATTTATCCAAATTCCCTCATTAATTTTTATGATGAAAATGAAACAGGTATTGATGATAGTTTTTTAGGAGAGGTTGTTGAAAAATGGGAGCGTGAAGTAGATACGTTCAATAGTTTTAATTTTAGTGTTTCCAAAATACGAATAGGTATTGTGTTGTCAATAATGGGAGGGGCACTACCTAAAATGGCAAGACCTATTCAAAACTTTGTTGGAGCTGCTTTTGGAACAGGAAATCAATGGCAATCTTGGATTCATATTGAAGATTTGGCGCAGATTTTTGTTTTTGCGATTGAAAATAATCTAAACGGGGCATTTAATGCAGTGGCTCCAAACCCGGTAACCAATGCGAAAATGACCAAGGAATTGGCTAGAATACTTGATAAACCTCTAATTCTGCCCAATGTACCAAGGCTTGCAATGAAGATTATCCTGGGCGAAATGTCATACATCCTTTTTGCCAGTCAACGAGTTAGTTGTAAACGTATTGAAGAAAAAGGATTTGTTTTTAGGCATACGAACATAGGTGCTGCCTTGGAAAACCTTTATTTGCCAAAGAAAGAAGCGAGTGAATCTCAGATGACATCAATGAATAAAGAATTTGTGTGACATTGCTCAATAGCCTTAAAAATACTCCAATCCGCCAATGGCGGATTTTTTTATGATTTGTGGTGACATTTTGACATTTTTAGACAATTGGCAGTACTTTTGCCACTTCAAAAAAGGAAATAAAATATTAGTATATGAGCAAGAAAAGTAAGGTTGAGGAAATGGAGGGAGAATTAAACGATTCCCAAGCCGTTAACCATCCTGAACCGAGCGATGAAAATACAGCTATGGAAAATGAAATCGAAGATAAAGAAGAAGTTTCCATAGAAGACCAACTACGAGAAGATCTGGCAAAGGAGAAGGATAAATTCCTTAGACTTTTTGCCGAGTTTGAAAATTTCAAAAAAAGGACTTCTAAAGAGCGTATGGAGTTGTTTAAAACAGCAGGGCAAGAGGTAATAGTTTCATTGCTACCAGTTTTAGATGATTTTGATAGAGCACTTAAGGAAATTTCAAAGTCTGAGGATAAAGAAATGTTCAAAGGTGTAGAGCTCATTAGTAATAAATTGAAAGAAACTTTGAAAGGAAAAGGGTTGGAGCAGGTTGAAGTAGGAGAAGGTGATGTTTTTGACGCAGAAGTTCATGATGCAATAACCCAAATCCCTGCTCCGAACAAAAAGATGAAAGGTAAAATAATAGATGTTGTCGAAAAAGGATTCAAACTTGGAGAACGCATCATACGACACCCAAAAGTAGTCGTTGGAAATTAAGAGTATATGAAGGATGACTTTTACGAAATATTGGGCGTTTCCAAAGGAGCTTCGGCTGCTGAAATAAAAAAGGCTTACAGGAAAAAGGCTATTGAATTTCATCCGGATAAAAATCCGGGCGACTCTAAGGCCGAAGAAATGTTTAAAAAAGCTGCTGAGGCTTATGAAGTCTTGAGCGACCCCGATAAACGCGCCAAATATGACCAATTTGGACATGCTGCCTTTGAAGGTGGTGGTGGTTTTGGTGGCGGAGGTATGAATATGGATGATATCTTCAGTCAGTTTGGAGATATTTTCGGTAGCGCTTTTGGTGGTGGATTTAGCGGATTTGGTGGCTTTGGTGGTAGTGGACAGCGCAGAGTGAAAGGAAGCAACCTTCGGATTAGGGTTAAGTTGACACTAGAAGAAGTTGCCAATGGAGTGGAGAAAAAAGTAAAGGTTAGAAGGAAGGTACAAGCAGAAGGAGTAACCTACAAAACATGTCCTACCTGTAACGGTAGCGGTCAAGTCACTAAAATAACCAACACAATTCTAGGTAGAATGCAGACGGCAACTACCTGTAGTACTTGTGGTGGAGCTGGCCAAACTATTGATAAGAGACCTAGTGGAGCGGATGCGCAGGGACTAAAGATGGAAGAGGAAACCGTTTCTATAAAAATTCCGCCGGGCGTAGAAGAAGGTATGCAACTGAAGGTTACCGGAAAAGGGAATGGCGCTCCGGGAGATGGAATTCCAGGAGACTTATTAGTAGCAATTGAGACTGCAGAACATGATACCTTAAAAAGAGAAGGTGATAATTTGCATTACGACCTATATATCAGCTTTTCCGAAGCTGTGTTGGGCAGTTCTAAAGAGATTGATGCCGTAGGAGGGAAGGTTAGGATAAAATTGGAACCTGGAATTCAATCTGGAAAGATATTGAGATTGCGTGGTAAGGGGATCTCCAGTATTAATGGGTATGGCAGTGGAGATTTGCTGGTACACGTAAACGTTTGGACCCCGAAAGAATTAAACAGGGAACAAAAAGAATTCTTTGAACGTATGCAGAATGACGAGAACTTTATTCCGAAACCGGAAAAGTCAGATAAGTCGTTTTTTGAAAAAGTTAAAGATATGTTCTCCTAACAATTAATGCTTTTCCGTTTAAATAAAAAACGTATATTTGGAACTGATGTTGGGAAACCAGCATCTAATTTTCTTTTTCATAGCAATTTTTTTCCCATCCTTGATTTTTAAGGGTGGGTTTTGTTTTTAAGGCCGTAATAGTCTTTTTGGTCAAATACATATCTTTGAAAAAATAGTTTAAATGGATCATATCCTTGTTGCCAAAAATGTATCCAAAACCTATGGTGACTTTACTGCACTGAGCAACATTTCATTAGAAATACCGGAAAACTGTATTTATGGTCTTTTAGGTCCAAATGGGGCTGGAAAGACCACCTTTATACGCATAATCAATCAAATAACGTATCAAGATAAAGGAGAGGTGTTATTTAACGGTAGCCCTCTAGCGCCAGAACACATTTCCCATATTGGTTATTTACCCGAAGAAAGGGGTCTATACAAAAGTATGAAGGTAGGGGAGCAGGCATTGTACTTAGCTCAACTTAAGGGTCTTTCTAAGAATGAAGCAAAAAAAAGACTGAAATATTGGTTTGATCGTTTGGATATAGGTGATTGGTGGAACAAAAAAATTCAGGAGCTCTCTAAAGGGATGGCTCAAAAAATACAGTTTATAGTAACTGTTTTGCATGAGCCTAAATTGTTGATTTTTGATGAACCTTTTAGTGGGTTTGATCCTATCAATGCCAATATTATAAAAGACGAAATTCTTCAGCTTAAAGAAAAAGGAACTTCCATTATATTCTCAACACACCGAATGGAATCTGTGGAAGAGCTATGTGAACATATTGCGTTAATTCATAAATCAGAAAAAATATTGGATGGTAAACTTTCTGATATAAAAAAGGCATACAAGAACAATGTTTTTAACGTTGGGTTAGAAATACAGCAGGAAGGCGAAGTATTTGTAAAAACATTGGAAGATAAATTTCAAATCCTATCATCAAGTTTTGATAGGGAAGAGAAACAATTGGATTTCACCATTCAATTGCCATCCAATCAAACCGCGGGAATTCTTGCTGAGCTCTCTAAAGAAGCAAATATCAATCGCTTTGAAGAAACCATTCCTTCAGCCAACGACATTTTTATTCAAACAGTAAACAACAAGGAGAATGACCGGTAAGCTGTGGTTAATTATAAGGCGTGAGTATTTGGCTAAAGTGAGGAACAAATCGTTTATAATCATGACCATTTTGAGTCCTCTTTTAATCGTGGGCATGATCGTATTGATTGCTTACCTCACCAAAATAAATGACAGTGAGAAACGGGTAATCTCAGTTTTAAATGAGAGTGATTTTTTTCATGAACAATTTAAGACATCAGAAAGTATGTCCTATGTTCACTTTGAAGACCTTTCTTTACAAGAAGCCAAAGATTCTACAAGTTCGCTGGGGTATTATGGACTGCTTTATTTGCCAAAAGGTACCGATTTGGAACAAGTATCCAAATCAGCATATTTATTTACCAAGGATAACCCCAATACCAATGTTACGCAACAGTTAGAAGGTGTTTTTCAGAAGAAGTTAAGACAAAAGAAGTTGGGGAATCTAGGAGTTTCTCCGGAGCAATTTTCAGATATTGAATCATCATTTGAAATTAACCTTGCTACGTTTGATGGTGAGAAAAGTGTAAAAGGCATAAATGAAATAAAGGCATTTATTGGAGGAGGGTTTGGATATGCCATTATGATGTTCATTATTATCTACGGTGGTTTTGTAATGCGAAGCGTAATAGAAGAGAAAACCAGCAGAATTATTGAAGTCATTATTTCTTCAGTAAAACCTTTTCAATTAATGCTGGGTAAAATAATAGGTACTTCATTAGCGGGAATTACACAATTTACCATTTGGATAATTTCTGCTTCACTCTTGTTGTTTCTTGTATCGTTGTTTTTAGGGATTGATTTAGGAGCAATTGCAGCTGAAAATCCAATGGTTCCTGGCGGCATGAATGGCATGGAACAATTCTCTACGCCCCCAAGTACCGAAATGATGTTATATGCCAAGGAAATTTTAAATATTCCATGGTTTCTATTGATCAGTTCCTTTTTGGTGTACTTTATTTTAGGATATTTTATTTACAGCTCAATTTACGCAGCAATCGGTGCTGCGGTAGACAACGAAACGGATACGCAGCAATTTATTTTCCCAATAATATTACCATTGATGTTAGCCATTTATGTAGGTTTCTTTTCGGTTTTTAGCAATCCACATGGCCCCATTGCGGTCGGATTTTCATTATTCCCGCTAACTTCTCCCATAGTTATGTTGATGAGGCTTCCAGGAGGAATTGGTGAAGGTGGTGTACCTTTGTGGCAACTGCTACTATCGATTACCCTACTTGTGGGAACATTTTTTGGTATTGTATGGTTAGCAGCTAAAATTTACAGAGTGGGAATATTGATGTACGGAAAAAGGCCCACATACAAAGAATTGTTTAAATGGTTGAAATATTAAATTAAGGTGCAAGAAGAGACCAGCGAAATAAAAGAAATCATTCAAGAAGATATCTGGGGCTCCATTAAGGAATTCCTAAATACAGGATTTCATTTGGGCGAAGGTGAGAAATCCATACACCTTACCGTTGGCCTATTATTGCTTTTAACGGTTGCCTTTATTGTTACTAAGTTCCTCTTAAAATGGCTCAGGTACCTGTTTACCAGAAAAATGGAGCAAGAGGACAAACAAAAGTTCTCCAGTGTTTTTAAGTTCATCAATTACGTAATCTACCTAGTAGTTGTTTTGGTCACTCTAAGTGCTGCCGGAATAGATATTACTCTTATCATTACTGCTTCTGCAGCTTTGTTTGTGGGGCTGGGGCTGGCGCTTCAAGAATTGTTTCAAGATATTCTTGGTGGCATTTTTATTATAATTGATAAATCTTTACAAGTTGGCGATATTGTTGAGGTTGATAACAAAGTAGGTAAGGTCTTTGAAATTAAATTAAGAACAACAAGGGCCATTACTAGAGATGATAAAGTCATCATTATTCCCAATCATAAGTTCATTAGCGATATTGTATATAACTACACCCAAAATCATAGAACTACAAGAGAAAGAGTGAATGTTGGTGTGGCTTACGGGAGTGACGTTGTTTTGGTTACCCAACTTTTAGAACAAGTGGCAGCAGAACAAAAGCAAGTGTTGAAAAACCCAAAGCCATTTGTGCTTTTTGATGATTTTGGAGATTCTGCCCTGCTATTTTCGCTTCATTTTTTTACTAATGATAGTTTTGGTGACCCTAAGATCAAAAGTGAAATTCGATACAAGATAAATACGAAATTCAAAGAAAATAATATTAGTATTCCGTTCCCGCAACGAGATGTACATCTAATCCAGTATCAAAAACCTCAGGAAAAATAAAAACCTCGATACATAATAGTGTAGTTTGGATTCTGGGGTTGTTCTTTGGAATGCTTACCTACCAAACAGGATACGGTCAAAGTTCGGATATATTCAAATTTGAGTATTTAAACATTCCCGAAAATGACTCTGGTATTAAAACACAGCGTTATAAGCTGTTGTTCAACCTCCCCATTAAACTGAACGAAAAAAAGGACTACTTAATAACGGGTTTAGAGTATAATAGGCTTGATATTGGTTATTCGCGTGATTTTCCATTTGACAAAAGCGAATTAATTCGGTTTCATGTGGCAGACCTTAACCTTGGTTTTATAACCAAATGGAATGAAAACTGGAATTTGGTGACTATAATTACACCAAGGTTTGCTTCTAACTTTACAAATGGAACCATTACGGATGATTTCTTTTTTAACGCCACCGCAACACTATGGAAAGAAAAGCCAAATGCAGACAAGCCATTTAGAATAGTACTTGGACTATCTTATAACAGTACCACAGGGCTTCCCGTTCCCTTACCATTGGTTAGTTATTATAGAAGATTTCACCCAAAATGGTCCTATACTCTTGGAATACCGAGATCCAACTTTAAATATCATATGTCTAAAAAACATACTTTGGAAGCAACAATGTTATTGGATGGATATTTTATAAATATTCAAAACGATATTGATTTGCCAGATGGGCAGTTGGGTTCAAAAATCTCCCTTTCCGCTTTAATTGGGGCTTTGGGGTATCAGTATAACATATCCAAGAGAATGTCTTTATATGCATTGGTAGGGCGTTCATTTGAGCAGGAAGGAAAGTTAAGGAATGATAAAAGGGGCGATGTTTTTTTATTGAATGATGAGTCAAATCTTTATATTAGAACTGGATTCAAGATTGGAATTTTTTAAATAGCATAATATGTCAAAAATATTGGTAATAGAGGATGAATCTGCCATTAGAAGAGTTTTGGTAAAGATTTTAAGTGAAGAAAGTGACACTTATGAGGTTAATGAAGCAGAAGATGGTCTAAGAGGCATTGAGGCTATTAAAAAGGAAGATTTTGATTTGGTGTTATGTGATATTAAAATGCCAAAAATGGATGGTGTCGAAGTATTGGAAGCCGCTAGAAAGATAAAGCCCGAAATACCTTTTATTATGATTTCTGGTCATGGAGATTTGGATACAGCAGTAAATACGATGCGTTTAGGTGCCTTTGATTATATCTCAAAACCACCAGATTTAAACCGTTTATTGACTACGGTGCGAAACGCACTGGATCGTAAAGAATTGGTGGTAGAGAATAAAATCCTGAAAAAGAAGGTCTCCAAAAACTACAAAATGGTTGGAGAAAGTGATGAGATTGGGGTGATAAAGGATATGATTGAAAAAGTGGCCCCAACAGATGCCAGAGTTTTAATAACGGGGTCTAATGGTACGGGAAAAGAATTGGTTGCCCATTGGTTGCATGAAAAGAGTCCCCGTTCTTCAGCACCTTTTATTGAGGTAAATTGTGCTGCTATTCCTTCAGAATTAATAGAAAGCGAACTTTTTGGACATGTAAAAGGTGCGTTTACTTCAGCCGTAAAAGACAGGGCGGGAAAATTTGAGGCTGCAAATAAAGGAACTATTTTTTTGGATGAAATTGGGGATATGAGTCTTTCCGCGCAAGCCAAAGTGTTAAGGGCATTGCAGGAAAACAAAATTTCTAGGGTTGGCACGGACAAGGATATTAAAGTTGATGTGCGAGTTTTGGCAGCAACCAATAAAGATCTTAAAAAGGAAATTGCCGATAATAAGTTTAGGGAAGATTTATACCATCGATTGGCGGTAATTTTAATAAAGGTTCCTTCTTTAAATGATAGAAGAGACGATATTCCTATACTAATTGATCATTTCTCTGGTCAAATAGCATCTGAGCAAGGTACGGCACCTAAAAGTTTTTCTAAAAAAGCTATTGAACTATTAAAAGGTTACGATTGGACCGGAAACGTGCGTGAACTCAGAAATGTAGTGGAAAGACTGATTATTCTAGGGGGCAAAGAAGTCTCGGAAGAAGATGTAAAGCTTTTCGCTAGCAAATAATTAATCCATGGGACAATTACCCAATCTGGAGAGCGCATCGTGTGATATGGTCTTTACACGCTGATAATACTGTTTTTTTGGCTCAGATAATTCTGTATTGAGCAAAGTTAACCTTGCTTCTTCATGTATTTTTGTAATAAACCCTTGGGCTTCTTTGCATTCTACTTCGTTTACAACCTTATCTAAGGAAGTCTCAAAACCGAGAAACAATTATGCACATGTTGTCTTAAAGTCCCTCCTTGAGGCATAAGAAAGCTGTTCTGTTGGTCGATAGCATCTTTTGTGTTCAAAACCAACATATCATTTCCGTAAGAGCTAGAAAACTCTTCTCCAAATGTTTTAAGTACTTTAATCCCAATGGTAGTGCTCTCCAATGCAATGTGCAATGACTTTTTTGAGGCTTCAAAAGACTCAGCTTTTGTTGCTTCTTTAAGGTAGAAAAGTGTTTTTTCAAGACTTTCAATAGTTCCTTCGCAACCACAATCTACAAAGTTGAGCCTGCTTTTTTCAATTCCATTTAAGGCTTTATATACATAATATTTAGACATTTCAAAATCATCCGCAATTAGGGCTTTCTCCGTTTGACTTTTTATGTATTCAATATTGGAATGCGCATATTCGCATGCATTGCGATTTATAAATGAAGTCATTAGTAATAGGCCAAGAACACCTAAAACAAAGACTATAAAGAGAATAATCTTTTTTGTTTTCATAACGCTAGATTTGGGACAGTGCGTCTTATGTTTCCTACTAAATTAAGGGAAGAATCGTCTCGAGGTAAAAAAAAATCGATAAAAGACCAGCTAAAACTACAAAACGTAAAAACTATCGTTGAATGGTAGTTTTGAGTAGATGATTGAAGGAATGAACAAAAAGAGCTATATTCATTCTTATGGAAAAACTCGACATTACTGCATATCAAGCAAAAAATACCTTAAAACTTTCCGAAATAAACACTTTTGAAGACTTTAACGACTCAGATAAGGAACTTAAAAAACGGCTAGAAGATGTTCGAAAAGAATTAGGTAAATTTCAAGATACGTTATATGCCCATGGCAAATACGGGATTCTCGTTTGCCTACAGGGAATGGATACTTCAGGTAAGGATAGTCTTATAAGAGAGGTTTTCAAAGACTTTAATGCAAGAGGCGTGGTGGTTCACAGTTTTAAAGTCCCTACAGAATTGGAATTAAAGCATGATTACTTGTGGCGACATTATATTGCGTTACCAGCACGAGGTAAATTCAGTGTTTTTAATAGAACCCATTATGAAAATGTGTTGGTAACGAAGGTCCATCCGGAGTATATTATGGGCGAGAATATTCCAGGTATTGAGTCTGTGTCTGATATAGATGATGAGTTTTGGGAAAACAGATATCGACAAATAAATGATTTTGAAAGGCATATTTCTGAAAATGGAACGTTAATATTCAAATTTTTTCTTCATCTATCAAAAGAAGAGCAAAGACAACGTTTGTTAAGAAGGTTGCGATTGAAGGAAAAGAACTGGAAATTTTCGGCCGGCGACCTTAAGGAACGAAAGTTATGGGATGAATACCAGACGTGTTATGAAAAAGCTATAAATGAAACCTCAAAGCCTCATGCACCATGGTACATTGTTCCTGCTGATAATAAGAAAGCTGCCCGGGTAATTGTGGCATCCATTTTACTGAAAGCGTTAAAAAAGCATAAAGATGTAGCGGAACCTGAGTTGGACGAAAAAATAAAAGCTAATTTAGAAAGCTTTAAGCAACAACTGGAAAAAGAAGCCGAATGAGAACAACATTACTTTTAGCCCTAGTACTGGTCAGTACCCCCTTTTTTTCACAAACAGATGATGAGAAACAAATTAGAGCTATTTACGATCAAGCCTTGACCAATGGAAAAGCATACGATTGGTTAAATCATCTCTCCAATCAGATTGGCGGACGTCTTTCTGGTTCTGTTCAGGCACAACAGGCCGTGGACTATACAAAAGCACAATTGGATTCTTTAGGCTTGGACCGAGTATGGTTGCAGCCCGTAATGGTTCCAAAATGGGTAAGGGGCACCCCAGAATTTGCTTATATTGAAACAAAGCCAGGCCTTACAACCAATGTTCCCATTTGCGCACTTGGAGGATCTGTTGCAACTCCTGACAAAGGTTTAAAGACCAATATTGTTGAGGTTCAAGGCATAGAAGATTTAGAGAAACTGGGAAAGGATAAGATAGCGGGTAAAATAGTGTTTTACAATCGCCCAATGGAACCAAAGTTGATAAGTACATTTGCTTCATACTCTGGTTGTGTGGACCAAAGATATTCGGGTGCTTCAGAAGCCGGTAAATATGGTGCTGTCGGTGTTATTGTTCGTTCGGTGACATTAAGTTTGGATGATTTTCCGCATACGGGCTCCATGAGTTACGGAGATACACCGGTTGAGGATAGAATTCCTGCGGCTGCCATAAGCACCAAAGGAGCAGAATTACTGAGCACAACGCTCAAGTTAAATCCAAATATTAAGCTTTACTTCAAACAAAGCTGTAAACAGCTTGATGATGTTGAATCCTATAATGTTATAGGAGAGATAAAAGGTTCCACGTACCCCAATGAAATTATGGTTGTGGGCGGGCATCTAGATTCGTGGGATTTAGGAGATGGTTCTCATGACGATGGGGCAGGTTGTGTGCAAAGTATGGATGTACTTCGCCTCTTAAAAGAATCTGGCTATAAGCCCAAACGTACACTTCGTGTTGTATTGTTCATGAATGAAGAAAATGGCCTTCGTGGCGGAAACAAATATGCGGAAGTGGCGCTGAGCAAAAATGAAAAACACGTTTTTGCCTTGGAAAGCGATTCTGGTGGGTTTACCCCAAGAGGTTTTTCTTTTGATTGTTCTGAAGAAAATCTAAAACAAGTACAAAGCTGGGCAAATCTGTTCAAACCTTATTTGATCCATGTGTTTGTAAAAGGGTATAGCGGAGCGGATATTGGTCCCTTAAAAAATGAAGATTTGGTTTTGGCCGGTTTACGACCGGACTCTCAGCGATATTTTGACCATCACCATGCGGAAAATGACACTTTTGAGCATGTTAACAAGCGTGAATTGGAACTAGGAGCGGCAACAATGGCCAGTTTGGTCTATCTTATAGATAAATACGGAACTATTCCTTCAACAAAGATTAAGGGCTAACAGTTTGGTTTTTATTCATCAATTTCAAAAATGTTATTGGTAATAAGTTTGACAGAGCTTTTGGTTATCTATTAATTCTTAAGAATGAATTACAAAATCTTCTACCATACGTTGATCATGCATATTTTTGAAAATTTTCAGCAATTAGAGATATGTGACAGGATAAAATTCGTCAAAATTTACAGAACCTCAAATACATAAAAACCCCTACCTTTGCCGCTTATTAAAAAGAGCAAAAATGCAAGAAGGAATTTACGCAAAATTCAATACAACAAAGGGTGAAGTTTTAGTAAAGCTTACCCATGATAAAACACCTGGAACCGTTGGTAACTTTGTTGCCTTGGCTGAAGGGAATATGGAAAACACTGCCAAACCACAAGGGAAACCATATTATGATGGGCTTAAGTTCCATCGTGTTATTGCAGACTTTATGATTCAAGGTGGATGTCCGCAAGGAACTGGAACAGGTGATCCGGGATATAAATTCGATGATGAATTTCATTCAGAATTAACCCATGAAGGCCCTGGGATTCTATCCATGGCCAATGCGGGTCCTGGTACCAATGGGAGTCAATTTTTTATCACGCATGTTGCTACTCCTTGGTTAGACAACAAGCACACGGTTTTTGGTCATGTGGAAGAAGGGATGGATATAGTGAATAGTATTGCTCAAGGGGATGCTATTGAAAATCTTGAAATTGTTAGGATAGGAGCTGAGGCTGAGGCTTGGAACGCTATTGAAGCATTCAGGGTGTTTGAAGGTGCAAGGGAAAAAAGGATTGCTGATGCCAAAGCAGAAGCAGAAGCAGAAATGGAAAAGTTGGCTGCTGGTTTTGATACTACTGAAAGTGGACTTCGATTTAAAATGATCCAACAAGGAAGCGGGGCCAAAGCTGAAAAAGGAAAAACAGTTTCGGTACATTATGAAGGCAGTTTGACCAATGGGCAAGTATTTGATTCATCTTACAGCAGAAATCAACCTATAGACTTCGCATTGGGGGTGGGTCAAGTGATTCCAGGATGGGATGAAGGTATAGCGTTGTTAAAGGTAGGGGACAAGGCTCGTTTTGTCATTCCTTCCAATTTAGCTTACGGTAGTGCTGGTGCAGGCGGTGTTATTCCTCCAGATGCTACCTTAATTTTTGATGTAGAGTTGATGAATGTAAAATAACAAACATTCTAGTAAAGCAATAAGACAAAACAAAATAAAAAAGCTTCCAATTTTGGAAGCTTTTTTATTTTGATCTATTTACACTTACCAATAACAGACAAAGGTTAAGAGCAAGTAATAAAAGTAATACGATAAAGAAGGTACTCATTTGTTCAAGATTTTGCTTATGGGGAAACTATATCTATTTAACAACCCAACGTAGAAAAACCCTACTATATTGTCCAAATTATTTTTCTCGGAGCATAAAACCCCAGAAAATCTACTTTTTGGAACTGTTTACACTTAATAACAGTAATAATAGGTTAATAACAAGGAGCAAGGAAAGAATCCCAAAGAAAGTGTTCATAGTGTTGCTAATTTAATGGTGTAGGGGAAACTGTGTTTGTTTAAATTTTAGATTGAAAAAATGAAATAGGTTGCGTAAAGTTTAAACAAAAATGAAAATAAAAAACCCGGGCATTGCCCGGGTTTGTTCTATAAAAAAGTGTGCTGTTACCTTAATCTATAACTTGTACGTTTACGGCGTTCAATCCTTTTTTACCTTGCTGTAGTTCGAATTCTACTGCGTCACCTTCTCTAATCTCATCAATTAGGCCTGAAACGTGTACGAAGTGATCTGTGTTTGAACCTTCTTCTGTAATAAAGCCGTAGCCTTTTGAATCGTTGAAGAATTTTACTGTTCCTTTACTCATAATAAAAACTAAAAAAATTAATTAGCTGCAAAGGTACACTTAATTTATTGTTAATTAATACTTTTCGTTATTTTTTGACATTAAATTTAGATTATGCAGTAGGGTCAGGCGTTAATCGCAAGTATGGTTTTACCTCCTCAACACCTTTGGTAAATATGCTTTTGGCCTCTTCTGTAGGGATTGATGGACTCACCACTACTTTTTCTCCATGCTCCCAATTTGCAGGTGTAGCCACCTTATGATGAGCGGTCAATTGCAATGAATCTATAACACGCAATAACTCATAAAAATTACGACCTGTTGAAGCGGGGTACGTCAAAATCAACTTCACTTTTTTGTCTGGCCCAATAATGAAAACCGAACGAACGGTAAGCGTGTCATCTGCATTTGGATGAATCATATCATAGAGATCAGATACTTTCCTATCTTCATCTGCGATAATTGGAAAGTTGACAACGGTATTTTGTGTTTCATTTATATCTTTTATCCATTCCGCATGAGACGCCGCGCCATCCACGCTTAATGCCATCATTTTTACATTTCGTTTTTCAAACTCTCCTTTAAATTTTGCTGCGGTCCCCAATTCCGTTGTGCAAACAGGGGTGAAATCTGCTGGATGGGAGAAAAGAATTCCCCAACCATCACCTAAAAAATCATAAAAATTTAATGTTCCTTGAGACGTTTCAGCGGTAAAATCTGGAGCGATATCGCCTAATCTAATTGTAGCCATAAATGTTGTTTTTTAAATTGAAAAATAGATATCCTACAAAATTAGTGGATAAATGTTCTATATATTTTTATTGCAGTTAAAAGTCTATTAAAGTTTTAAAAACCTAAATGATTTTGGTCATGTTCCAACTATATAATGCCCCAAAAGTTTGCTACTTTTGACCTATGGAAAAAGACATTTTAGAACAACTTAGATACCCTATTGGCACTTATAAAATTCCGCAGCCCATAACTGAAAAACACTTAAAGGATTGGATTGCGATTTTGGAACATTTACCCAAAAGATTGGAAGATATGGTAACTCCACTTTCAGATGAACAATTGGAAACTCCATATAGACCTGGGGGCTGGACTGTGAGGCAATTGGTGCACCATATAGCTGACAGCCATCATAATAGCTATATTAGATTTAAATGGGGGTTAACGGAGAACAACCCTGTGATTAAGGCATATTTTGAAAAAGAGTGGTCCAAATTGTTCGATGCAAAGTCGGCGCCTATTCAAATGTCTTTAGATCACTTAAAAGCGGTGCATGCCAAACTGGTCTATCTTTTAAAGGGGCTTTCTAAGGAGGATTTAAACCGTACATTTATTCATCCTGATAGCAATGAAGAAACTACCCTTGAAGAAAATGTAGGACGCTATGCATGGCATGGAAGTCATCATTTTGCACATATAGAAAACCTGATTAAAAGAGAAGAATGGTAATTTAAAGCTGTTTGGTCAATACCCACATTTCTTTTTCTGAAAGTTTTGCTCCCTCCAGTTTTAGTTCACTTTCTCTTTTGATTTTGAACCCGTTTTTCAAGTAAAAATTGATAGGGTTTCCCTTTTTCATGGTGTCTAACCAAATAACATCCTTGTTTAGGTCTTTGGCGTAGCTTTCTATTAGTTGTAAAACCATTTTTCCAAGGCCCATACCCGAATAGGCTCGTAGAAGATAGATTTTTTCAGCTAGTAGTGCATTTTCACTTGAAAGCTCGTCCAGTGCCTTGTTCTTGATCAATTTTACAATGCCTACTGTGGTATGTTCAGTTTGCACTAAGAAGTTTTCAATATTTGGGTCAAACAATTCATTCTGAACTATCGTTTTAGTGAAGCTCTTTGAAATGTATGGAGTTGAATCTTCATTTTCCCATAAGTGCAGGTAATGCTCTTGATAGGACTTTTTTCCTACTAAAATATAAGTGTCAATTGTTGAGGAATTGACCGGTTCAAAATAAATATTCATTCGATCTTATTCAGGTTCACCACCCTCAGGACCATAAAAAATAACCCAAGTGGAAAAGTCATCGGTAAAGTTCTCAAATCGGTGCTCTACCCCTGCGGGTACAAATAAAAAATCACCTGGGGCAAAGGTTGTACGTTCACCATCATTCATAAATTCTCCTGTTCCTGAAATTACAACATATACTTCATCCCTGGAATGTGGTTGTTGTAAATCTATCTTTTCGGGCTTATAGATTTCCACAGTCAGCGTTCCATGTTCAAACAACATTAAAAATGGAGAATCTTGTTCAGCCAGTTTCTCAAGTGCTTTTTTTGGGTTGATTTTCATCTTAAGTGGATTTGGTTCGAAAAGAAGAATAGAATCAGTTATCAGCCCATTTTATATTACAGCCAATGCTTGGTTTTTGATCTTTTATTGGGTTTTCACCTTCTAACAGCGCATCCATGGCATTTCTCAAATCTGTTCCAGTCAAAGGGATACCATTGCCCGGCCTAGAATCATCCAATTGGCCACGATAAACCAGTTTTAAATCTGCATCAAAAAGATAAAAATCAGGTGTACACGCCGCATCATACGCTCTGGCAACCTCTTGTGTCTCATCATATAAATAGGGAAAAGAATAACCTTCTTCTTTGGCTTTTAGTTTCATTAAATGAGGCGCATCTTGCGGATAGTTCATTACATCGTTACTTGAAATTGCCACAAAACCTACCCCTTTGGCTTGATATTCTTTTCCTAATTTGGAAATTTCAGGATTCACATGAATTACAAATGGGCAATGATTGCAAATAAACATCACCACAGTTCCTTTTCCACCTTTTAAATCCTCCAGGGAACGTGAAGTATTCGTTACTGTATCAATTAAATTGAAAAAAGGTGCTTCAGTACCCAGAGGTAGCATTTTACTTGGTGTTCTTGCCATTTTAAATAATTTAGGCGTATCCTTTTAAAAACCTTGATGTTTTGATTACATCATTTGTCCAAAGAAAATAGCATTCATCAGCAGTTTGTTGGTTCCGTACCAAAAGGCTCTGAAATTAGTGTTGTCCGTAAAAAGAATTACTCTCCCTTTACCCATTCTTTTTGCTTTAAAAGGCACACTGTTCTTAATGAGTTCTTGATTTTCTTCAGAAATATAACCACTTAAAAGAGGGTTGTTGGTGTATTGGATAGGGTTGTCATAGCTATTCTTTTCTGGCTTTAGATAGACGTTTGTGTTTCTGAACATGGCCAGTTTGTCATTTTTGTACCCAAAATTAATGGGATGCGAACGATCTAGTTTAGCTTCAAAAATAGCACCACCAGTAACTTGGGCTCCTTTAAAATCGCCTTTCTGATCAAAAGGTATGTTTTTGGCCACTAGCGTATCCTTCTTCATTTCAAGTTTCATGAACTCATGCTTGTTGAACCAATTGGCGGTGTTTCTATATCCAATGACAGTTCCACCATTTTTTACCCAATCCATAATTTTTTCAGCACCTTGCTTATCCAAAATTTTATTCCCCCATCCACTGGGTAAAATCAAATCTGTGTATTTATCCAAGTCTACTGCGTTGAAATATCGGGTGTCTATTTTGGTGATCTTCATGTCATAACGAGTATCAAACAAATGCCAAATCTCACCAGCATCATAAGAACGTACACCATCACCAACCAAAATGGCTACTTTTTGTTTTTTGATAGGGTCAAAGTCATTGCTTCCTAAATCTATTCCTTGAGTAAGCCCAGTGGATACTGCTGTAATCTTAATTTTGCTGTCTTTTGCTACTTCGTTTAAAAAGTTGTGCAAATCCTCTGGATTTAATTTTTGATTTTGCACTGGCACCATTATAGTGCCATAATCGTACTGTTTGCCTTCCAAGGAAAATGGAGATTTTGCTGTCTTTGCCCTCAATCCTTTTTGTAAAATTTTGTTTAGTGCTTTTGGCGTATAGTATTCATGCCATTCAAATAGATAAGCATAATTACTCTGTTTATCTGTTCCACCCTTGGGCGACTTAAAATCTGTGACTTCTGGACCTGCATTGGAAAGCGAGGTTAAATTAGCATAATCTACATTGAACGATAGGGGAAATGTCCATGCCGAAATATCATAAAAAAGACTGTCTTGAAATGTTGTTCTTTTCTCAAACATGGCGTTGATCAGTCTTGGATTTTTTTGATTCATAGGAACAACATAACTATATCCTTTTTTGTATGTTTTTCCAGAAATAGTTGCATCGGATGCCAGTTCATGAAATTTTATTTTATGTCTATTCAAAATCTCGGCTAAATGCCAAGTTTTGGAAGCATCTTTACTATCACCAAAAATAATTGCCTTCGTTCTACTTTTGGCGACCTCTGAACGCATGTCCCGATAAAACTTCTGTTGGTAATCCAATATTTTGGAGCGCATATTTTTGGCAGCCTCTACAGTGGACATAGCTGTGGTAAATTGGTTTCTGATGGTAAATGGAAAGGTCAATGTACCATTTTCACTTTCTTGAATATGCCCTCTGGAGCTTCCTTGTTCAAATAGAATCCCTATACTGCCATTAACATCTGGAAAAGTGGAGCCTTTTCCGTAATAATAGTCATCGTAGTTTTCTTCGGAATAATAGAGAGAGCCAATTTTATCCAATGCTTTTGCATGGTAAGTGGCAATTTCTTTTGTCAGCTCCTGATTAACTTTTGGGGTTAAAGGGTTTACTCTTGTTGGTTCTCCCGGTTGAAAGAAGAAAGTAGAATTTGTACCCATTTCATGATGATCCGTCAAAATATTTGGCAACCAATTGTGAAAGGTTTTAATACGTGCCCTACTTTCTGGTAGCTGCACAGGCAACCAATCACGATTCATATCAAACCAATAATGGTTGGTTCGTCCTCCAGGCCATACTTCATGATACTCTCTTTCGTTTTTGTCAGGATTCAAGTTCTTACTTTTATTCACGTTGGCCCAATATGCAAAACGTTGAAGGCCATCTGGATTAAAACTGGGATCTAAAAGAATGACCATATTCTCTAACATAGAATCAATTTCTGGTCCTTGTGCGGCAGCCAAATGATAAGCGTATGCCAAAGAAGCATTTGAGCCGCTGGGTTCGTTTCCATGAATAGAGAACCCTTGATAGACTACTATGGGCATTTCTGCAGTATTTGTAGTACCTCCTTCGGACAATGCAACATGCTGCTGTCTTATGGTTTCAATATTTTGATGATTTTTTGGCGTGGTAATGGTTAGTAAAAGAATAGGTCTTCCTTCAAAGGTCTTCCCGCGGTCTTCTATTGTAATCCTATCACTGGCAGCGGCAAGTTGTTGCATGTAGAATACCAGTTTATCATGGGTTACATGCCATTCTCCAACCTCATGTCCTATAACCTCAGCTGGTTTTGGAATATTTGGATCATATGAAATATTACTTGGTAAGTAATAGTCTAAGGTTACATTTTGAGCCGTTAGCCCAAGTCCAACCATCATAAAGAACAAGATGTTGAATTGTTTCATAAGATTGTGTTTGTGTTAGTCACTGTTAAAAATAAAAAACGACCTGCTTAGTAGAGGTCGTTTTAAGTTTTTTTTAGAGTTTCAGTTTAAATGTCATCGAAGTTAACATCCGTAAAGTTTCCTGTTGCCTCCCCATTTTCACTTGTATTGTTTTCTTCTTCTTTTTTGAAATCTTTTTGATGTCTTTCTGAAATCACTTCTTGACCTTTTTCATCAATAATGTAATCCATCATTTCTTCCATGATTTCCTTAAAAGCCGTAAAATCTTCTTTGTATAAGTAGATTTTGTGCTTCTTGTAGTGAAAGGAGCCATCATCATGTGTGAATTTTTTGCTTTCGGTGATCGTTAAATAATAATCGCCGGCTTTGGTGCTTCTTACATCAAAAAAATAGGTTCTTCTCCCTGCCCTTAATACTTTAGAGTGAATTTCTTCCTGATCCATTATATCTTTCTCGCCCATATGGTCTAGTGCTTCGTTTAGTGCAATGTTGAATAATTCTATCAAAAATGTAAAAAAAATGCTAATCCAGCAACTTTTTTATCATTCTTTCTCAGAGAGTTGATTTAGGTAGAGTTCTTTGTAGTATCCTTCAATGTTGTTTAATTTCTCATGTGTGCCTTCTTGGATTATTGCACCATTTTCCAGTACAATTATCTTATCTGCATTTTTTGCAGAAGATACTCTATGGCTTACAATAAGTGTAGTTTTATTCTGGGATACTTGTTTTAAATTATTTAGTATTTCTTCTTCCGTTTCTGTATCTACTGCAGATAAACAATCATCAAAAAGATATATTTGTGGGTTTTTTAATAGAGCCCTGGCAATTGACACTCGTTGTTTTTGACCACCACTAAGGGTAATGCCACGTTCGCCAAGAACTGTATCATACTTTTTGGTAAATCCTTCAATGTTTTCGTGAACTACCGCTTTTTTGGCCACGGATACAATTTCTTCAAACGAGGCATTTTCATCTCCGAAGCGAATATTATTTTCTATAGTATCAGAAAAAAGAAAAGCATCTTGAGGCACGGCACCAATAGCACTTCGTAAACTATTTAAATTTAATTCCTGTATCGTTGTACCATCAATTAAAACCTCACCAGATGAAGCATCGTAAAGTCTGGCAACCAAATCTAGAATAGTTGATTTCCCAGAGCCGGTCTTTCCTAAAAAGGCAACCGTCTCCCCAGCTTTTATGGTAAAGGAAATGTTATTGAGTGCTGTAATATTTGTGTCTTCATAAGTGAAGGTCACATTTTTAAATTCGATATCTCCCGTTATAGGTGTAGATTCTTGAACCTCATTTTTAATTGTGGGTTGAACGTCCAAAAACTCATTGATTCTTTTTTGGGAAGCTTCTGCCCGCTGTACAATTGAGGTCAACCAACCTACAACTGCAACTGGCCACGTTAGCATGTTCACATAAAGGATAAACTCGGCAATAATACCTATGGAAGCTATTTCTCCATTGATGTATTGTTTGCCACCAATGTAGATGACAAAAATATTACTGATGCCTATCAATAAAATCATTAATGGAAAGAACCAGGCATTTACTTTGGCCAAATCCATACTTGTATCTTTCCCTTCAATGGCCAAATCCGTAAGTTCAGCATTGATCTTAGGTTCCAATCCATATGCTTTTATGACAGAAACCCCAGAAAAAGATTCTTGTGTAAAGGTGGAGAGCGTAGACAAATACTCTTGGACCTTAGTACTTCTTTTGTGTATAATTTTGCTTATCTGATAGATTAAAACAGACAGAAATGGCAAAGGAAGCAGGGTATAAGCTGCCAAAGTAGGCGCCTTGATAAACATTAGTGGAATTAAACATGCAAAGAGGGTGAGCGTTTGAATGCCATACATGATGGCAGGTCCTCCGTACATTCGTACTTGGTTAACATCTTCACTGATTCTGTTCATTAAATCACCAATCCTATTTTTTTTGTAGAAATTGAGATTTAGAAACTGATAGTGATCAAAGACTTCATTCTTTAAATCGTACTCTATATATCTAGAAACATTGATAATGGTCTGACGCATTAAAAAGGTGAAAAGCCCTGATAGTAATGCGGCACCCACAATAATAAGTATATATTCAAATAAAAGTCCTTTAGCTTCAGATATAGAAATCGTCTCTGAGATAAAACCCTCCACCGCCTGAATGGATTTGTTCACATAGGAAGGCATGATAAGGGAAAAAACACGGGCAATTATGGTGATTAAAATCCCCAAAAACAGTTTGAACCAGTATTTTTTAAAGTATTTGTTAAGGTGTTTCAGTTCCTTCATAAAAGGGAAAGGTGGTTTTTTTCAGAAGTCTTTTTTCAAAGACAATTCAGCAAATATATGGGATTACGGACAAAGTAAATGTTATAAAACTGATAAGAAAACAACTTTGATAGGTGGGAATGAAATATAAGATTACTTTTGCGCAGTGAAAGCCAATCAACGACTTTAAAAGTTCTTTAAAAATGCTCACCAGAAGGCATATCAGAGTAAAAGTAATGCAATGCATTTATGCATTGATTCAATCCAAAGATGATTCCTTGGAGAAACAGCAGAAGTTTCTTAAAGTTAGTATAGAGAACATGTATGTGCTCTATTTGCTTGTTTTAAGTCTTTTGGCCGAATTACATAAAATGGCCGAAAAACATGTAAGCCATGCTTCTAAAAAATATGTTGCTACAGAGGATGACAAGTATCCAGACGGAGAAAAATTTGTGAAAAACAAATTATTACTTCAAATCTCTACCAATGAGTCCCTAAAAAAGGAACTCTCCAAAAGAAAATTGCATAATTGGTACTTGAATGAGGAGTACATTAAAATTATTTATAAGGAGGTTGTTTCAAGTGATGTTTACAAGAAGTACATGACCAATGATAAAGAGGGTTATGAAAACGATAAAGAAATTATACTTCAGTTGTACAAGAACATCATTGCGCCCAATGATAAGATCTATGACTATTTTGAAGATGAGAAACTTACTTGGGTAGATGATATTCCAATAGTAAATACATATTTAACCAAACGATTGCGAAAAGCGACCGAATCTTCAGATGAAAGCTTTTTTCTTCCTTCTTTGTTAAAAGACCAGCAAGACATGGAATTTGCCAATGAGTTGTTGACCAAAACGCTGTTGAATGATGCCAAGTGGGAAAAAGAGATAGAAGGTAAAACGCCTAATTGGGACAATGACCGCATTGCAGAGATTGATTCTATAATATTAAAAATGGGAATATGTGAGCTGCTCAACTTCTCATCTATACCAGAAAAAGTGACACTAAACGAATATTTGGAAATAGCTAAAGAATATTCTACACCCAAGAGCAGCATTTTTATTAATGGGGTTTTGGATAAGTTGGCCAAGGAATATAAATCTACAGGCAAGCTGCAAAAAATAGGAAGAGGGCTACAATAAACAATATTTGATTAATTTTGGAAAAACAATTTTTTAGTATGAAGAAAATAACAACAATTTTAAGTTTGATTTTGACTGTTGCTCTTGTGAGCATTTCTTGCAAGGATAAAGCTTCAAGTAAAATAGTTGCTGACAATGTTGAAAGTGCTACAGATAGAGATGAGGCACAAAAGCAACTTCCGGTAATGAGTTTTGAAAAATCAGAACATGATTTTGGTACAATTGCTCAAGGTACTCCACAGGAGACCGTATTTAAATTCACCAATACTGGGAATGCTCCTTTAATCATTACAGATGCCAAGAGTAGCTGTGGATGTACTGTTCCAGAATATCCAAAGAACACTCCTATTGCGGCAGGTGAAAGCGGTGAATTATTGGTTAAGTTTAACGGTTCTGGTCAAAATCAAGTGACCAAAACGGTAACTGTTACCGCAAATACGGAAAAAGGCTCTGAACTTTTAAGAATAAAGGCCTTTGTTAACCCAAAGAACGCACAAGCTGCGGGTCCTGTTAAATAGAGCAAATTTTTAGATGGAAAATATTGGACAGTTTTTACCACTGATATTGATTTTTGTTGTGGCTTATTTTTTTATGATTCGCCCACAGATGAAACGTCAGAAGGATGAGAAAAAATTTACTTCGGAGCTTAAAAAAGGTGATAAAATAATCACCAAGAGCGGACTTCACGGCAAAATTGTGGAATTAAATGACAAAGATTTTTCTTGCGTTATTGAAACCATGGCCGGTCGTTTAAAATTTGATCGCTCCGCCATATCCATGGAGATGAGCAAAAAATTATCAGCTCCGGCCAAAAAGTAAACAAGATTAAATGTTTGATGAAAGAGCACCCTTTGGGTGCTTTTTTTGTTTTGGGTCAAAATGATAAAAAAGTGATAACTTGTTAAGTATCAATTTTTATTATGGAAACTAGAAGAAATTTCATCAAAAGAAACGCTTTATTGGTTGGAGGAATGGCGGCCTCAACACTATTCCCAATGGAACTTTTAGCCACAATGCGAAAAACGGTAGGAGCTAACGACCGAATTAATGTGGGCCTAATCGGATGCAAGGGGATGGGTTTTGCCAATCTGACCTCTATGCTAAAAATGTCGGAAATCAATGTCTTGGCGCTGTGCGATATAGACGAAAATGTGCTTAAACAACGTGTGGCAGATTTGGAAAAAGCAGGTCTTAAAAAACCAAAGTTATACAGCGACTACCGAAAACTACTGGAAAATAAAGATTTGGATATTGTAATTGTGGGTACTCCAGATCATTGGCATTGCCTACAATTGATTGACGCCTTGCAAGCAGGAAAAGATGTGTATTGCGAGAAACCTATTGCCAACTCCATAGCCGAGTGTGATGTAATGTTGAACCAGGTCAATGCTAGCGATCGGATGGTTCAAATAGGGCAATGGCAGCGTAGTCAACCTCATTTTGTGGACGCCATTAATTATGTGCACTCTGGGGCCTTGGGAAAAATACGCATGGCCAAGGCCTGGGCATTCCAAGGCTGGATGAAACCTGTGCCGGTAGTTCCCAATAGTGCCGTTCCAAACGGGGTGGATTATAAAATGTGGCTGGGCCCTGCGCAACACCGTCCTTTCAACCAAAATAGATTTCACTTTAATTTTAGATGGTTTTGGGACTATGCGGGTGGGCTAATGACTGATTGGGGGGTGCACCTCATAGATTATGCCCTGTATGGAATGAAAGCTTCAACACCTAAGTCTATTATGGCTTTGGGTGGAAAATTTGCATACCCCAATGATGCGTCTGAAACCCCGGACACTTTACAGACCGTTTATGAATTTGATGGCTTCTCACTATTATGGGAACATGCAACGGGCATTGATGGGGGCAATTATGGACGAAACCACGGAATAGCTTTTATCGGAAACAATGGTACTTTGGTGTTAGATCGTGGAGGTTGGGAGGTAATTCCAGAAAAAAACCGTCCAAATTGGAGTGAGGACCTTGGACCCAAAATAGAACCGGTTCCATTGCAACCCAATACAGGTAACGGATTAGACCTGCATACGGCCAACTTTGTTGAAGCAGTAAAACAGCGGGATAAAACTATATTAAGAGCCCCTATAAAAGTTGGATACGATGCGGCCAAGGTTTGCCATATGGGTAATATTGCTTTTAAAACAGGGGAACGATTGTTCTGGGATACCGAAAAATCCAGTTTCAATAAAAGTGAAGCTGATTTATTGCTCAACAATACCTACCACAATGGCTGGAAGCTACCAAAAGTTGAATAAGTAACATCCTTTATTATGGGTGCACTTATCGGTCTCGTATAACCTTCAGTTACGGGTTAATATGCGTTAATTTTGGTTTGGCACAGACGTTAGCAATTCCGAGTGGATTCGGACATAGTCGATTCGCGGTAATTACAGTTATACATTGCTGGGCAATGTCCTTCATTTAAATTAATTTTTAATTGATCGTTTTAAATATGATGTTGAATTTTTCGAAATATCCTCAGCCAATTCAATAATATATGATTCTCCATGGTTCAAAAACTTTTCTATTTCTTTCTGATTTAATAATATTTTTAATTCGTACAATGCTATCGAACCACATATGACTTCTAACCTGTATGACTCATTATTACTGTAAAGTGTATAACACCAATCTTTTTCTAGTAAAACTTTCATCAATAATTTGAAATTAATTTAGCACAATATTGTAAGGTTGTACATTTTGTAACTCTGCCCGTAGTTCTAAAAGAACATCAACACAATTTTGATAGTATTCTTTTTCATTGTTGTCCACTTCTTGCTCTAAACATTTCATGTGCATCTCCATGATGTATTTGAACAACATTTCATAATTGCCCGAGTCTGACAGCTTGGAAATTATAATTTTTTGAATCCAAAATACATTGCCCCATAATGGCTTAGCATTATTTATTTCTTTGTTTACTGCCGCTTCCAAATGGTGGATGGTTTTGTATCGAGTTAAGGATTTTAGAACAATGCTTTCTACAAATTTTTGGATTCTATCTAAAAATAACCCTATATCCTTCTGAATTTCCGAAATGGGAATAAGTCTTATATCTTCCAAAAAGCCCCTAAAGGTTTGAATAGTATAATTTTCTCCTCGCGAATCCTGAAGTAACTTTCGTCTTTTATTATTAATATAAACCTCTACATCGTTTATTCTCTTTCTTGCAATAAAAAGAATAACTAGATTGTGTCTTTTGGAGTCTGATTGTACACTTACATGAACCAAGTCTTTTTTTAAATCATTGGTCTTTTTGAATTGAATGATAAAATTATCTATATCCGATATGTCTTGATTTCTTTCCGCGACAAAACCTCTTTGTTCGAAAATTGATATTAGATAATCTTGTATTCTTTTGTATTTAGTATTTTCCATCTATTTGGAAATATTGCCTAACGATAAGCTAAAAATCGTTTTAACGATTCTTTAGCAACTGATAAGTGAAGTTCGGGAATTTTTTGTAAAAATCCAGACCAAATTAATGAATGACCCGTACGAATTTAGGAACATGATTCCTTCATTCGACCAGCTCAGGATGATGAGCAAAGGAGCTTTTAAACTTGTTAGCGGTAAGCATCATTAAGGCCCATCCCTTTTTTAATCATTGGTAAAATTTTTTCCAGTCTTCTGGCTTTGGTCTTTTCTTGTTTGGCTTCCAGAATATATTCGCAGAATTCTTTTTGCTTGTATGGAGAAAGGGCTTCAAATGCAGTTTTAATAGCAGTGTCTTTTACCAAAGCTTGCTTTAACAATGTTGGCACTTGCAATTCCTTTGAAGATTTTTCTGGGGCAATGGAAAGTCCTTTTTCTTGGTTTTCAATAGACTCTACCATATAGGCCAAGACCGCCTCCTTATCAATATCCTTTTCAGAAGAAAAATACCAATGGCGCATTGCTTTGGTTTTTCCCTCTTGGGCGTTGCGCAATACTTTTTTTGGATCTTTTAGAAAAACACCATTATAGAACCATACCCCAAAATGGTTTTTAAACCTACAAATACCAAACACATTTTTACCGTTTATGGTATACACCGGTATATTCCATTTGTAATCTTCTACACTCTTGGTTTGTAAAGCTAGTTCTCGCAATGCGCAGATTCCTTCCCTAAAGGGATGTTCCGCTTGGTAGTATATATTCAGTTTTTCCGCTTTTTCCATCTTACTTAATTTGAATAGCGGTAAGCTCGCAAATTTTCACAATGACCTGTACGGCCTTTTCCATACTTTCCAAAGGCACATATTCATATTTTCCGTGAAAGTTATGTCCTCCCGCAAATATATTGGGACATGGGAGTCCCATAAAACTTAATTGAGAGCCATCTGTACCTCCTCTTATCGGTTTTATAATGGGCTCAATACCCAGGGATTCCATAGCTTCTCTCGCAATTTCGACAATGTGGAAAACAGGCTCCACTTTTTCGCGCATGTTCCGGTATTGATCCTCAATATGAAGCACTACATAATCTCCATATTTTTTATTGAGTTTATCTGTAATATCCTTTAGCAGCTCTTTTCTAGCTTCAAAATGGTTTTCATCATGATCACGGATGATAAGTTCTATCTCCGCATTCTCTATTTCACCTTTTATTTTGTGGACATGAAAAAAACCTTCCCGGTCCATGGTTTTTTCCGGCACTTCTCTGGGAGGCATAAGGCTCAAAAACTCATTGGCAATACCAATGGCATTTACCATCTTATTCTTGGCATAGCCAGGGTGAACGCTCTTGCCCTCAATTTTAATTTTAGCACTGGCTGCGTTAAAATTTTCAAACTCCAGCTCACCGACTTGACTTCCATCCATGGTATAGGCCCAAGCTGCCCCAAATTTTTCCACATCAAATTTATGGGCTCCCCTTCCAATTTCTTCATCAGGCGTAAAAGCAACGCGAATTTCGCCATGCTTTATTTCTGGGTGCTCTGCTAAATACTCCATTGCCGTAATAATCTCCGCAATTCCTGCCTTATCATCTGCACCAAGCAGGGTGGTGCCATCTGTGGTAATCAACGTTTGACCTTCATACTGCAATAAATCTTCAAAATAGTCTGGAGATAACACGATGTCCTTTGCTTTGTTGAGCACTATGTCTTTTCCATCGTAATTTTCAACTATTTGTGGTTTAATGTTTTTCCCTGTAAAATCTGGCGTAGTATCTATGTGGGATATGAAGCCTATGATCGGCACTTTTTTATCAATGTTACTCGGTAAGGTTGCCATGATATAGGCATTTTCATCTATGGATACGTCCTGCATTCCAATCTGATGAAGTTCCATGACCAACTTTTTGGCCAAGTTCCATTGTTTTTCTGTACTGGGAGTAGTTTTGGAATAAGGGTCACTTTGCGTATCAATGGACACATATTCTAGAAATCGGGGTAGTAATTTTTCCATAAAGTGCGTTTCATCAAAAATAACGTTTATTCAATCGTGATTTTAAGAAAAAGAGTACTTGAAAAGTTATCTTTCCCAACTTTAGAAAATCAACCCAATTGAAAGGATTTCTTTTTTATTTTTTTGTGATATGCAGTCTGCATTGTGCGGCCCAAGAAGAGTGTATTTTGGGTATTGGCGGACAGGATGACGAAGTGATCGAAGAGGTTTTTCAACTCAATGAAGATCAAAAGGAAAAAATGAAGAATTGGGGAGCCGAACTCAAGATCAGAAATGAAATTTTGAAAGACCAGGCGGGTTATCTTTTAAAAAAATCTGAACAAAGTTCTCCAGAAGATTTAATAGTAATGTCCTACAAATACAAAGATATTCTAGATAGCATGAAACAAAATGTGCGAATGTTGGACAAACGATTATTATCAATTTTTAATGACAAACAATATAATTTCTATCTAGAACTATGCAATCAATTAAGTTTATTGCCTATTTATGTAGATAGGTCAGTTGACGAAAAATAACTGATTTTCCAAAATCTGATTTAAGAGTTTATATTTTTGTTCAAATTTTTTTAAATGTACAAGTTCCTCATTCGCCCATTAGTTTTTCTTCTTGATGCAGAAACTGCTCATCATTTTTCTTTTTGGGCAATAAAGATACTTTCCAAATTAGGACTTTCAGGATTGTTTAGAAAGACCTTTGTAATCAATGATCCATTACTGGAACGTGAAGTTTTTGGGTTGAAGTTCAAAAACCCCGTTGGACTGGCGGCGGGATTTGATAAGGACGCTAAGCTTTACAACGAACTGTCTGATTTTGGTTTTGGTTTTGTGGAAATAGGCACGCTTACTCCCAAGCCGCAAGATGGAAATCCTAAAAAACGATTGTTTAGATTATTGGATGATGAAGCCATCATCAACAGGATGGGGTTTAATAATAAAGGAGCTTTTGAAGCGGTTGAACAATTAAAGAAAAAACATAGGGTACTTATTGGTGGTAATATTGGAAAGAATAAATTGACCCCTAATGAGAATGCCATAAAGGATTATCTGATATGTTTTGAGGCGCTTTTTGAATATGTAGATTATTTTGTGGTCAATGTAAGTTCTCCAAACACCCCAGGTTTAAGGGAGTTGCAAGATAAAGAGCCATTGACCAATCTGTTGAAAAAGTTAAAACGTCAAAATGGAAAATTGGCGAAGAAACGAGCAGTAAAGGAAAAGCCTATTTTATTAAAAATTGCACCCGATTTAACAGATGATCAATTGCTTGATATTGTGTCCATAATGGCTGATACCGCAATTGATGGAATTATTGCAACCAATACGACCATCTCCAGAAAAGGGCTAAAGTCCCATCTTATAATTTCAGAAGAAAAAGGGGGATTAAGCGGAAAACCACTTGCCAAAAGAAGCACAGAAGTGATTCGGTTTTTAGCTGAGAAAAGTAATAAAGCATTTCCAATTATTGGAGTAGGGGGAATACATTCTGCAGAAGATGCATTGGAAAAGTTGGATGCTGGCGCCGACTTGATTCAACTTTACACAGGGTTCGTATATGAAGGGCCCTCTTTGGTTAAAAAGATAAACCAAGCTATTTTAGCAAAAGCTCAATCTAATGCTCAATAATGAGAAGTATAGCTTGCACCTCGTTACTTTTGTTGTTTACCGCCACAATGGTTGCTCAAACGCAAAGAGTACCCAAAACAGATTTTACTAAAATGTATCTTCCTGTTTGGTTAGAAGCTGAAAAACACTGTTTGGAAGTTGCAAATGCTATGCCTGAAGAGCTATATAGCTATAGACCAACACCGGAAAGCAAAACTTTTGCAGAGCAATTGGTACATATTGGGTATACAGTAGAATTACTTACAAAAAGATATGTACAAGGCATGGAAGTAAAACCAAATACCCCGGATGCTTCTAAAATGAGTAAGCAAGAAATCTTACAGCTACTAAAAAAAGGCTTCAAATATACCGAGGGAATAATTTACACAATAGAGCAATCAAAGTTGGATGAGACTTGCGTAATGTACCATAGTGGTAATACGGTAAGCAGAGCTTTTGCCTTTTTCTATGTGCAGGACCATTTAACCAATCATAGGGCCAAGGCCAATCTCTATCTCCGCATGAACAATATTAAGCCGCCATCATATACCTGGTAGGTTTCCGTATTGGGCACTTGTATTATTTTGTATTTTTCCAAGCTAAATCTATTTGGTTTGAATTATGATACGCTCTTTGTGTTTGTGATGGCTTCTACAGCACTGGCCATTTCACCGGGGCCTGATAACATCTTTGTACTTACCCAAAGCATATCAAATGGAGTAAAATCTGGGTTGGCTGTAGTTGCTGGACTTGTAAGTGGTTGTTTGGTGCACACCACTTTCTTGGCTTTTGGTGTTTCGGAAGTCATTAAAAGAAGTGACACGCTTTTTTTTATCATTAAACTATTTGGGGCAATATATCTGCTCTACTTGGCCGTAAAGGTTTACAAAAGTGATTCTTCGATAGACTTAAATACAAAAGGAAATTCAAAAAAAGGGTTTACAATATTATTTTGGAGAGGGTTTACCATGAACGTGCTTAACCCAAAAGTCACGATTTTCTTTTTGGCATTTTTCCCTGGATTTTTATTTAGTACTGAACTAAATACCGTAATTCAGTTTTATGTGCTTGGAATACTTTTTATGTTGTCGGCATGTATTGTTTTTAGTACTATAGCCTTGCTGGCAGGAAACATATCTAAATATATTTTGGCACGGCAAAAAGTAGGGGTCTATCTAAAATGGCTTCAAATTATTGTGTTTGTTGGGATTGCCATTTATCTATTTCTATCGGATAAATAGTGGTAATTTTACATTCAGGCTATGTCAAAAGTTAAACTCATAGAATGTCCACGAGATGCCATGCAAGGCATTAAAACCTTTATTCCCACAAAAGAAAAGGCAAAGTACATTCAATCCTTGTTGGGATGTGGCTTTGATACTATAGATTTTGGAAGTTTTGTTTCGCCGAAGGCTATTCCCCAGATGATTGATACTGCAGAAGTTTTATCTCAATTAGATCTTTCCAAAACTAAAAGTAAACTTTTATCGATTATTGCCAATATAAGAGGGGCTAGCGATGCATGTACACATCCAGAAATTGACTATTTGGGATATCCTTTTTCCATTTCCGAAAACTTTCAAATGCGTAATACCCATAAAACTATTGCGCAATCTGTGGAAACGTTGAAGGGTATTTTAGAAATAGCCAATGCCAATAATAAGGAAGTGGTAACCTATATATCAATGGGTTTTGGAAATCCTTATGGAGACCCCTGGAATGTTGAAATTGTTGGCAAATGGACCGAAAAGTTAGCGGCAATGGGTGTGAAAATCTTATCGCTCTCTGATACTATCGGAAGCTCTACGCCAGAAGTTATAGAGTATTTGTTTTCAAATTTGATACCCAAATACCCTGATATAGAGTTTGGGGCACATCTACATACAACACCCACCAGATGGCATGAAAAAGTAGATGCAGCCTATAAGGCAGGCTGTCGTCGTTTTGATGGTGCGGTACAAGGCTTTGGAGGTTGTCCTATGGCAAAGGATGAACTCACCGGAAATATGCCAACAGAAAAGATGCTGTCTTATTTTACTTCGGAAAAAGCCGATTCTGGGGTTAACTGGATGGTTTTTGAGGCCGCTTACAACAAGGCTACGGAACTGTTTTCTGTCTACCACTAAAGCTTCTTATATAATATACTGGATTATTAAATGTTAAATCTTACACTTTATTTAAATTAAGTCTAAATAAACTTGCACTTTTTCATTGGGCAAGATATATTTGCTGTTTTAAAATTATTTATAACTAATCTAAATAAACTTAATAATGCTTTTAAAAAGGTTTTTCTTTTTGACTTTAGTTGCAACGATGTTTGTGGCATGTTCCAGTGATGATGATGCAACAGGGGATGACGATCCAATGGCTGTAGCAACATGTGATGATGGTGAACAAAATGGTGATGAAACGGGAGTGGATTGCGGCGGAAGCTGTGCTCCATGTGAAATTGCAATTAGTAATCCCACTACATATGTTTTCGAAAGAGATGGCGAATCTACAGTAAGTTTTAGTGGTCAGACAACAAGAATTCTAATGGGAGAAGAGTTGATAGCGAAACTTAAGGATGAAACTACAACAGAAGCGGTGTTAGATGCAATGTTTGCCCATGTAGAAGGAGCTGTTGATTTTGAAGATCCAGATTTGAATGCTTCAGATAAGAGTATTAGAAGTAAGACCGCAGCCTCAAATGATTTCTTTTCCTCTAATGCGACGGACCAAGCATTGATTCGTGCAGATTTTGAAGGTTGGATTAAGTCCCAAGTGGATGATGTCTTTCCAAATTGGAATATAGCTGCTACGGCTGGTACTGCTGGTCAAATTGCAGATGGTACTTCAACAAGATATATTAGTGCAAAAGGTCTGGAATATAATCAATTGTTTAATAAAGGGTTGATTGGAGCGCTTATGGTGGATCAAGCCTTAAATAATTATCTAGGCACCGATGTTTTGGAAGCTGGAGATAATGTTGCTGATAATGATGCAGGTACTGTAGCTGAAGGTAAAACATATACCAATATGGAGCACAAGTGGGACGAAGCTTATGGATATGCCTATGGAATTAATGCTGACTCCGCTGATCCCAATGCAGATTTAGGAGCGGATAGTTTCTTGAACAAATATATTGGTAGAGTAGAAGGCGATACCGATTTTGAAGGTATTGCTGATGATATTTATCAAGCTTTTAAACTTGGTAGGGCAGCTATTGTAGCTAAAAATTATACCGTACGTGATGAACAAGCAGAAATTATACGAGGTTTAATTTCTGAGGTGATAGCAATAAGAGCTGTATTTTATCTGCAACAAGGTAAGAACGCAATAGATCAGGTAGTTCCTGAATTTGGCGGTGCATTTCATGATTTGTCAGAAGGTTATGGATTTATTTATAGTCTTCAATTTACCAGAAAACCAGGCACTAATGAACCATATTTCACCAAAGCAGAAGTGGATGCATTTTTAGTGGACTTGCTTGATGATGGCGTTAACGGACTTTGGGATGTAACACCAACTACTTTGGACGACATTGCAGAGGCTATAGCAGAAAGATTTAGCTTCACCGTTGAGCAGGCAGGAGAGTAGAAGGGTCAAGGAAAATTTAATTCTTTCAGAATGAGTAAAAAGAGATGAATTTCCAAAGGATTAATTCATCTCTTTTACTATATTTGAACGCTTTTAATTAGAATAAATAAAAATAAAGAATGAAAAAGTATTGGTATCTGTTATTTGCAATTCCATTCCTGATTTGGGCTTGTTCTTCGGATAGTTCGGGAGAGAACGGAACAGATGATGATGTTAGTGTTATAGATGATGAAGTGCCAGTTACTTTTGATAGAGGTGCCATGTTGGTCAACTGGGCAGATAACATCATTATTCCGGCATATCAATCTTTTTCAACGGAACTTTCAACTTTAGAGGCTTCGTTCACCACTTTCTCAGCCGATAGGAGTGTGGATAACTTAGTTTTTTTCCGTACAGCATGGTTAAACGCTTATTTGGCTTGGCAACGGGTTTCTTTGTTTGAAACAGGACCGGCTGAGGTCATTGGATATCGTTTGAACATGAACACATATCCTTCAGATACCGATTTAATTCAATTACATATTGATATGGGGGGATATGACCTTTCCCTACCATCCAATAGAGATACCAAAGGGTTTCCTGCATTGGATTATTTGTTGAACGGATTGGAAAGTGATGATACGGCATTGGTTGCCAGATTGGCAAGTGGAACAGATGCAGATAATACATTGAATTATATTGATGACATTCTTTCAGATATGAGGTCATTAACAGATGATGTTGTAGGCCAATGGGAAGGTACATATCGCGACACTTTTGTAAATAATGATGGTTCGTCCTCAACGGCTTCGGTAGATCGGTTTGTAAACGACTACATTTTCTATTATGAAAAGTTTCTTAGAGCTGGAAAAATGGGAATTCCATTGGGAGTTTTCACAGGCACTCCAGCCCCTAATACGATAGAAGCTTTTCATAAAGCAGATATAAGTAAAATGTTGTTTTTAGAAGGATTGAACGCAGTTCAAGATTTATTTAACGGAAAGCATTTTGGCGCAGCACCTACTGGTGAAAGTCTAGCCTCTTATTTGGATGACTTAAACACGGTAAAAGATGGAGAGGATTTAGCCAAGCTCATTAATGATCAGCTAGATGAGGCCCGCAGTATGGTAACGGCTTTGGATACCTTTAGGAATGAAATAGAAAATAATAGTCCTCCAACAAATATGTTATTATCCTATGATGAGGTGCAAAGAGTTGTACCTTCATTTAAGGTAGATATGGTGTCTGCAATGAGCATCAGTATTGATTTTGTTGATGCCGATGGAGATTAAATGAATTTAAACTTTACCAAATACCTTCAAAAAGACATTGAGGCCGCCCCTTTGGCGGTCTTTCGTATTTTTTTTGGAATTATGATGCTTTTGAGCATTGTTCGTTTTTGGGCCAATGGATGGATAGAAAAATTGTATCTGGAGCCCAAATTTCATTTCTCATACTATGGTTTTGAATGGGTGAAACCTTTAGGTTCCATAACCTATTTAATTTTTGTGGTTTGTGCCATTTCTGCAATAGGTATAGCATTGGGGTATAAGTATCGCTTGAGCATAGTATTGTTCTTTTTATCTTTTACCTATATAGAATTAATGGACAAAACCACTTATCTAAACCACTACTATTTTATTAGTGCATTGTCCTTTTTAATGATATTTCTTCCAGCTGATGCATACTTTTCCATTGATGCAAAAAGGAATCCAAAAAAAGCATTTCAATTTGTCCCAAAGTGGACAGTTGATAGTGTAAAATTGTTATTGGGCACTGTCTACTTTTATGCCGGACTGGCAAAACTCAATTCGGACTGGCTTGTAGAAGCAATGCCCTTAAAGATTTGGTTACCCTCAAAGTTTGATATTCCCTTGATAGGGGAGCTTATGGGAAAAGAATGGGTGCATTTTGCCTTTAGTTGGGGAGGAGCAGTGTATGATCTTGCCATTCCTTTTCTACTGCTTTATTCAAGAACCAGATATTTTGCCTTTTTTCTAGTAGTGGTGTTTCATTTGCTAACGCGTGTACTGTTTCCAATTGGGATGTTCCCGTATATTATGATTGTTTCCGCTCTTATCTTTTTTGATGTCAAATTTCATCACAAAATCTTGGAATTTATTTCTAGGGTGGTTAAAGTTTCCAAACCTCAATTTGAAAATACTAAAGTGCTTAGATATCAAAATGGAGCATTGAACAAGTTAAAATATACGCTCATAGCGCTCTTTTTTGTAATACAATTGGGTTTTCCTTGGAGGTATTTAGCATACCCTGGAGAATTGTTTTGGACGGAAGAAGGGTATCGGTTCTCATGGCGTGTAATGCTAATGGAAAAGTCAGGATATGCACAATTCAAAATTGTTGATCAAAAAAGTGGAAAATGGTTTTATGTGGACAACACGGACTTTTTGACAACTTTTCAGGAAAAGCAAATGGCTTTCCAACCAGATTTCATTATAGAATATGCTCACTACTTAAAAGACCATTTTGAAAAAGAAGGACATAAAAACATTAGCATTTATGTAGAAAGCTTTGTGGCTTTAAATGGTAGGGTGAGCCAACCGTACATAGACCCAAATATAGATTTGACAAAAGAACATGATTCATTTGAACACAAAACGTGGATATTACCATTCAATGATGACATCAAAGGTATTTAAGAGCACCATTTTCCTTTTACTTGTTTCGGCATTTGCTTGGGGGCAAAATAGCTTCTCTGGAGTTGTTAGCGATTCTAACAACACCCCAATTACGGATGCCGAAGTATATATTAAAGAGTTACAATTGTTGACATCGACTTCGGAAACTGGTAACTTTTATTTTGACGATATCTCTAGCGGAGCATACAATCTGGTAGTTTTCGCTTTTGGATTTCAGGTATATGAACAATCGGTTCAAATATCGGCAAATCAAAAAACGGATATTTTGTTACAGCCTTTAGGCGAGCAATTATCCGAGGTTGTCTTAACAAAGGAACGAGAGAAAGTTTTTAGACTTCAACAGCTTAAAAAAGTGGAAGGCACCGCTATTTATGCCGGCAAAAAAAGTGAAGTAATCCTGATAGATAATTTAACAGGCAATTTGGCAGCAAACAACCCGCGACAAATCTACAGCCAAGTAGTTGGATTAAATATTTATGAAAACGGAGATGCAGGCCTGCAGTTAAATATAGGCGGCCGTGGATTGGATCCCAATCGAACAGCTAATTTTAATGTACGTCAGAACGGTTACGATATAAGTGCTGATGCTTTGGGTTACCCGGAAAGTTATTATACACCTCCTGCTGAGGCTTTAAGTGAAATTCAAGTGGTCAGAGGAGCAGCGTCATTACAATATGGGCCACAGTTTGGAGGCTTGGTCAATTTTAAGTTTAAAAAGCCCAATCCATCAAAAAAAATAGAATTGGTCTCTAGGCAGACGGTGGGTTCTTATGATTTGCTGACCAGTTTTAACAGTTTAAGCGGTACTGCGGGTAAATTTAGCTATTATACTTACTTCAATTATAAGGAAGGAAATGGATTTCGGCCTAATTCAAATTTCAACAGTCGTAATTATTATGGTCATTTTGGATATCAAATATCTGATAAAACCAAACTGACTTTTGAAGCTACATTATTCAATTATTTAACCAAGCAACCTGGAGGATTAACAGATGCCCAGTTTTTGGATGCCCCTACTTTTAGCAACAGAGATAGAAATTGGTTCAATGTAGATTGGAAACTCTTTTCATTACGCTTAGATCATCGATTCTCTGTAAATACAGATTTTAGTTTAAATCTTTTCACCTTGGATGCTTCTAGAAATGCGCTTGGTTTTAGAACTAATAGAGTTTCACAACCAGATGACGTTAACGAACCAAGAGAACTGTTAGTGGATAATTTTCAGAATTGGGGAGCTGAGGCAAGACTACTTACCAGATACCGAATTGGAGAAAAGGATGCGGTCTTTTTGATAGGGTCTAAATACTATCAAACTTCAAATGATCAAAGACAAGGACCTGGAACGGCCTCCACTGATCCAGAGTTTGAGTTCGCAGATGATGAGTTTCCCAATTATGAAAGACAATCTCAGTTTGAGTTCCCCAATTTGAATTTGGCGGTTTTTGGAGAGAATATTTTTAATATATCAGATAAATTTTCAATTACTCCCGGTTTTCGATTCGAATATATCAAAACCGGAAGCGAAGGGAGTTTTAGGAATATTATTTTGGATTTGGCCGGAAACCCACTTTTAAATGAAGAGATTGCTGATGATAGAACATTTGAGCGAAGTTTCTTTCTATTGGGAATAGGTGCTTCATATAAGCTAGCTCAGGGTATGGAGTTGTACGCTAATTTCTCTCAAAACTATCGTTCTGTAACCTTTAATGATATTCGAGTAGTGAACCCTTCTTTTCAGATAGATGAAAATATTTCGGATGAAGATGGATTTACGGCAGATATTGGAGCTAGAGGAAGACTTGGAAATTACCTTAACTATGATGTAAGTGCCTTTGGGTTGTTGTACGATGACCGTTTAGGAGAGGTTTTACAAAGTGAAACCAGACTTAATGCTCTGGGTGAATTGGTTGAAACTGGCAGAATAGTCCGTTTTAGGGGAAATATTGGAACTGCCTTCATGTACGGTCTTGAAGGGTTTGCGGATTTAAGCCTGAAAGAATTCTTTTTTAAAGATAATGATAAGGTAAGGTTGAATTATTTCGCAAATATTGCTTTAACCAATTCAGAATACCTGTCTTCTGAGGAAAACAATGTAGAAGGAAACCAAGTAGAATTTATTCCTAAAGTTAATTTAAAAACTGGAATTAGTTTTGGGTATGGGAATTTGCTGGGCAGTATTCAATATACCTATTTATCGGAACAATTTACGGATGCTACAAATGCACCTCAAGATATAGATGACAATCAAAGAGGTATTGAGGGAGCAATACCTTCCTATGATATTATGGATTTATCATTGTCTTACACCTATAAAAAATTCAAATTAGAAGCAGGTATCAATAACCTATTGGATAATTCATATTTTTCCAGAAGGGCTACAGGATATCCTGGACCGGGCATCATTCCTGCAGAACCACGAACTTTTTATACAACTTTACAGATAAAGCTATAAAGGAATTTCATAAAAAAAGAAAGCAGCTGAATCCAATGGCCGCTTTCCAAATCTACTAAAGCCAGAGGACATCTAGGAGTTAGTTTTCTATAGAAGTATAGTCAATATCCTTTGATTTCAATAGCGGGATTGGATTCCTATGAATGTTTAGCAAGCACTTTATTTCGCATACTTCCTGTCTATTTACAAGAATGATAAAATGTTTATTACCGATGGAGATAGGTATTTTTCGCTGATGTAATGAACTCATCAGAGTTTTTTCCCAATATTCTAAATCCAGTTCTGAAATATGGGATTTAAATGCTTCCAGTTCCCATTCATAAAATTCAAAGCACAAATTGTTGAAAATCATTTGGAAAAGTTTACTCTCATTACAGAAGGTAAATATCCCGTTTTTGGACTGATTCAATATTTTTATGGAAGGACACATAAGCTAAAAGTTATAGTGTAAAGATATATTATTTATAATAAGTCTAAATAAAAATAATTATAAAACTAACACCATTTTAGCAATAGGAAAATTTGAAATAAAATATGGTACCTTTGCACGCAATTAATCCGTAATTGCAATGGAAGCCCACCTTAAAAAAATTGTTGGAGAAGGACTAACATATGATGATGTTCTCCTAGTCCCTGGATATTCAGAAGTACTCCCTAGAGAAGTTAGTATCAAGACAAAATTCACAAGAAATATTACCATTAATGTACCTATTGTTTCCGCAGCGATGGATACCGTTACCGAATCCCAAATGGCTATTGCCATGGCTCAAGAGGGGGGAATTGGTGTTCTGCATAAAAACATGACCATTGAGCAGCAAGCTGTCAAGGTAAGAAAGGTCAAGAGGGCAGAAAGTGGAATGATAATGGACCCAGTTACGCTACCATTAAATTCGATTGTTAGGGACGCCAAAGCAAACATGAAAGAGCACAGTATTGGCGGAATCCCTATTGTAGATGAAAATAAAAAACTAATAGGAATTGTTACCAATCGTGATTTACGGTTTGAAAAAAATGATGATCGACCTATTACAGAGGTAATGACTTCTGATAATTTGGTTACCGTTGGAGAAGGTACTTCGCTAGAAGATGCAGAGGTGATTTTGCAAAAAAACAAAATTGAAAAATTACCGGTTGTTAATAATGATTATGTACTTGTTGGGTTAATTACTTTTAGGGATATCACCAAACTTACTCAAAAGCCAATGGCCAATAAGGACCAATATGGGAGACTGCGAGTGGCTGCAGCTATTGGTGTAACAGCAGATGCAGTGGATAGGGCAGGAGCATTGGTTAATGCCGGAGTGGATGCTATCGTAATTGATACCGCACATGGCCATACCAAAGGAGTGGTGAATGTCCTTAAAAATGTTAAGAAGTCTTTCCCTGAATTGGAAGTCATTGTAGGAAATATTGCTACCGGAGAAGCAGCAAAATATTTGGTTGAAGCTGGAGCAGATGCCGTTAAAGTAGGTATTGGCCCTGGTTCTATATGTACTACTCGAGTGGTTGCTGGTGTTGGGTTTCCACAGTTTTCAGCAGTTTTAGAGGTTGCTGCTGCCATAAAAGGCAGTGGAGTGCCCGTAATTGCAGATGGTGGAATTAGGTACACAGGTGATATTCCAAAAGCTATTGCAGCAGGAGCCGACACTGTTATGTTGGGCTCATTATTGGCAGGAACCAAGGAATCTCCTGGCGAAACCATTATTTATGAAGGACGAAAATTTAAATCTTACCGCGGAATGGGTTCTGTTGAAGCCATGAAGGAAGGTAGTAAGGACCGTTACTTTCAAGATGTGGAGGACGATATTAAGAAATTGGTCCCAGAAGGTATTGTAGGTCGCGTACCCTATAAAGGAGATTTATTTGAGAGTATTCATCAATTTGTTGGTGGAATAAGAGCTGGTATGGGCTACTGCGGAGCTGCAGATATTGAAACCTTAAAAGAATCTGGTCGTTTCGTAAAAATCACTGCTAGTGGCATTAATGAAAGTCACCCACATGATGTTACCATTACCAAAGAGAGCCCAAACTATAGTAGGTAATCCATAATCTGAGCTTAAATGTCTTTGGCTAGTTGCCAAAAGCGGTTGGTTGAATAACTAAACCAATTCGTTATGTTTGCTATTCTATTGGCATTCTAACGCATGAATTTTATAGAAAACCCTGTTTACGTATTAACTGTTTTATGTTTGATGGTAATTTTATCATTATATGCAGCTAAAACAAAGTGGGGAAGACCTATGGGTACTGCATTGTTGGTCATTGTTTTTACCGCCGTTGTTGCCAATCTGAAACTTATTCCCTCTGCCTCAAATACAATTCCTTTGTACGATGCTATTTTTAGCTATTTAGCGCCTATTTCCATATTCTTTTTATTATTGGGGGCAAACCTAAGGTCCATTAAGAAAGCAGGCGCACCTATGATCGGTTTGTTTTTAATAGGTTCATTGGCTACCGTATTGGGCATTTTAGTTTCATGGTACCTGGTTTCACCACAAAATGTTTTGGGCGATGACGGAAAAATATTGGCAGGAATGCTCACAGGAACTTATACTGGAGGCAGCGTTAATTTTAATGCGGTTGCATTGGCATATGACTTTCAGGAACGTGGAACGCTCTATGCTGGAGCCATTGCCGTAGATAATGTAATTACCGCAATTTGGGTGATTGTTACGATAGCGTTCCCCGTTTTGCTGAGACGCTTTTTTAAAGACAAAAAAATCAGTGCTTCTCCTGTTGAAAATGATAAAACGGAAAATGATGCGATCGATTTACAATCCATGGGTTGGTTGTTGTTTATTGGTTTGGCGGCATTCTTGGTTTCCGAACTTATTGCCGAGGTTCTTCCAAAAATACCGTCCATCATTACACTTTCTACTTTGGGTATTATACTCGCACAGACTTCTTTTGTTTCCAAATTAAAAGGAGGTCATACACTGGGACTATATCTGGTTTACCTATTTCTTGCCGTAATTGGTGCGTATTGTGAAATAAGTTCGGTAATAGCGCTAAAAGAAGTTGGGCTTACGCTATTATTGTTTACGTCAATAGCCGTTTTTATCCATGGATGTATTATAATTCTGCTAGGAACATTTACGTTTAGGGATTGGGATATGATTTCAATTGCAAGTCAGGCGAATATTGGCGGTGGAACTTCTGCCATTGCACTTGCTGAAACGTTTAATCGAAAAGAATTGATTTTACCTGCAATACTGGTTGGTACCTTAGGGAATGCTCTGGGAACGTATTTAGGGTTTCTGGTAGTCTCTATTTTGTAAAAAAAGGCTTATCTATTTGCCTAGACCAGCATAAGTGTTCCAATCTTTATCCTTGTAAATATTGTCACCAAAATAACGAGCGATCTGTAAAAAGGGTTTTACTTTTTGATATCCGGGTACTGGAGAAAGCATATTTAATTTTTCATCTAGAAATACAACTGTAGGATAACTCATTTTACCTTGTAACAAAGCAGCGGCAAACTCATGGTATCCTCGTCTTCCTGAAGCTACAAAATTGAAAGTTTCACCTTGGAAATCGATTGGGTCCTTACCTTCTGCATCCAATTTTACCATATAAAAATTGTTTCTCATATATGCTGCAACTTCTTCATTTTGAAAAGTATCCTTATCCATTTTCTTGCACCAGCCGCACCAGTCCGTGTAAACATCAATAAACAATTTTTTGGGTTTGGCATCAGTTTGGGATAATTCAACCGCTTCATTCCAACTTAGCCATTCCACGTTTTGGGCCTGGGTTTGAAATCCAACCAAAAGAAAAAGAAGTAAACTTATTTGAGTAGTGTAGGTAAAAACTGCGCGCATCGTTCTTTGTTTTGAGGGTTTAGTCTTACGACTATTACAAAACTAACGAAAATTGTGCCAAAATAGTATTTAACCCAAAAGCTCTAAAATTAGGATAAGTGCACCCAGAAGCAGGCATAAAGGTGAATAGTATCGGGTATCCAAAGCTGAAAACCGACTGTTCTTGGCAGATTTAAAAAAACCAACATACTTAAAATCTCCCAAAGCACGAATGATAAACAAAAGCCCAATACCAATGGAAGCATAGTTTAGCCAATCTGATTCAATATAAACGGATACTTTGTTAATAAAAACAAAGGCAAAGAAAAGCAATGCAAAACCAACAAATACAGCACCAAATCTCCCGGGGGATTTTACTTTATTGCTCTTTAAGTTTGTAGGAAGCACAGATGAAGGATCCTTGATGCCAAATATGGCCCAATAAAAATGTAAGCTAGCTAAGAAGATTAAAGTTATTGATATGAATAGAGCAATAACTCCCATGCTACTTTGTAGCTATTTTTTCTGGAGACTCAAACAGTTCTTTTACATCCACTTGATTTCTAAGGATGTCATGAAAAGTCTCGCGCTTTCTTATTAAATGGGCCTTTCCATTATGCCAAAGTACTTCAGCAGGTCTAAATCTGGAGTTATAATTGCTGGCCATGGAAAAACAATAGGCACCTGCGTTCTTGAAACATAAGATATCACCTTCAGAGATTTCGCTAATCCTTCGGTTACTACCAAATGTATCCGTTTCACATATATAGCCAACAACGGAGTAATAACGTTCTCTTCCTTTTGGGTTGGAAATATTACTTATTTCATGTGATGCTCCATACAGCATAGGCCTAATGAGATGATTGAATCCTGAATCGACACTGGCAAAAACAGTGGAGGTTGTTTGTTTTACTACATTGACCTTGGCTAAAAAATGACCCGCCTCACTCACTAAAAACTTTCCTGGTTCAAAAGCCAATGTAAGTTCTTTTCCATACTCTTTACAGAATTCATTGAATCTGGTTGTTAATTTCCTTCCCAATTCTTCAATATTGGTTTCAATATCTCCGGCTTTATAGGGAACTTTAAAACCACTTCCGAAGTCTATGAAATCCAAATCTTTGAAATTTTTGGCTGTTTCAAACAAGATTTCAGATGCATAAAGAAAGACATCAATATCTAAAATATCACTTCCAGTATGCATATGAATACCATTGATGTTCATTTGAGTTAAATCTACAATGCGCAATAAATGCGGAATCTGATGGATACTTATGCCAAATTTTGAATCTATATGGCCTACAGAGATATTGGAATTACCGCCAGCCATTACATGCGGGTTAATTCGAATACAGACTGGAACATCTGGATGTTTGCTGCCAAACTGTTCTAAAACTGATAGATTGTCGATGTTAATTTGCACACCAAGAGCTGAAGCTTCTTCAATCTCTTCCAAAGAAACTCCGTTAGGTGTATAGATAATAGATTCTGGCTTAAAGCCCGCCGTAAGTCCTAGTTTTACTTCTTGAATGGAAACGGTATCCAAGCCGCTACCCAAATGGTCCATCAACCGAAGGATTGATATATTGGAAAGTGCTTTGGCCGCATAGTTTAGACGCAGGTTGCTAACACCTTTAAAGGCATTGGTCAAACGTTTAAACTGTGAAGAAATCTTTTCAGCATCGTATACATATAGTGGTGCATCAAATTGCTTGGCAATTTTCAATAGACTTAAGGAATTCATAAACTATTAATCTTTTGAACAAATCTAAACGTTGCGATTTAGTTCTACAAGAATATCATCCTAAATAATATAGATATAACAATTTGTTTTAAAAATAACAAGTGATAATTAATTATCACTTGTTCCTTTAAACTTGGCATTGTACATTTATCACAAATTACAATGATGAGATTACCCCTATTACCATTGCAATCTGTTTTCTTTCCAGGAGAAACCGTACCACTGCATATTTTTGAAGAACGCTACAAGCAATTGATTAATGATTGCAGGCAGGAGGCCATAACATTTGGTATCCCTGTTTTTATAAATAACACCCTTGTTTATGGTACCGAGGTGCAATTGGTTGAAGTGGTAACAACCTATGAAAGCGGAGAAATGGATGTGGTTTGTGTGGCGCGACAAGTTTTTAAAATTCTATCTTTTGAGAATCAATTGGAAGGAAAGCTTTATGCAGGAGGAGATGTTGAATTTTTGGATGTTGAAAATGATGCGAACGAAGGATTGAGGAAAGAAGTGCTGCTTCAGGTTGAAAAATTATACGACCTAATGGATGTGCCTTTCACTAAAATCTCTCCTAAGCAGTTTAATAGTTATTCTCTTGCCCATAAAATGGGACTTTCTTTTGAACAGGAATATGAACTTCTTCAGATTTCAAATGAGACAGACCGATTGTTGTTTATCAAAAGCCATTTAAAAGCTACTGCAACAGTGCTGAGTGAGGTTAACCGTACAAAAGGAATTATTGAAATGAATGGACATTTTAAAAATTTTGACCCTTTGGATTTTAAAAATTTCACTGTTTAATTTATTGCCTTCTTAAGCACTATTTAGAGGTGCTTTTTTCAATTACCTCATCAAAACGAAACTCATTTCTAATTATTCTTTCTTCACCTTCTATTTGTCAATGTCGTTTTCTATTTTTGTCTGCAAATAAAAGTTAGTTCACAGATGAATCTTCACGAATATCAAGGGAAAGAAATTTTAGCAAGTTTTGGAGTTAGAATCCAACGCGGATTAGTTGCTCGCAATGCTAAAGAAGCAGTTGATGCTGCCAAACGACTTACACAGGAAACAGGAACAGGATGGCATGTAATAAAAGCACAGGTCCATGCAGGTGGTCGAGGTAAAGGTGGCGGGGTAAAACTGGCCAAAAACTTGAAAGAAGTAGAAGAGATAGCAGGAAACATAATAGGAATGAATCTAATCACTCCTCAGACTTCTGCAGAAGGTAAAAAAGTACATCAAGTACTTATAGCTGAGGATGTTTATTACCCTGGTGATAGTGAGACCAATGAATTTTACATGTCAGTCTTATTAAATAGGGCTACTGGTAGAAACATGGTCATGTATTCTACAGAAGGAGGAATGGATATTGAGGAAGTTGCGGAAAAGACTCCACATCTGATTTTCACTGAAGAGATTGACCCTGCAACAGGATTAATGCCTTTCCAAGCCCGTAAAATTGCTTTTAATCTGGGATTATCAGGTACGGCTTTCAAAGAAATGACAAAGTTTGTTTCCTCACTTTATAGGGCATATGTTGAAAGTGACTCAAGTATGTTTGAAATAAACCCGGTTTTAAAGACATCAGATGATAAAATAATGGCTGTGGATGCAAAGGTGTCTATAGATGATAATGCGTTGTACAGAAGAAAGAACTATGCTGAAATGCGTGACCTACGCGAAGAAAACGCTATTGAGGTTGAAGCCCGGGAAGTAGGATTGAACTATGTTGATTTGGATGGTAATGTAGGATGTATGGTGAATGGGGCCGGACTTGCTATGGCGACAATGGATTTGATAAAAATGGCAGGCGGTGAACCAGCTAACTTTTTGGATGTTGGAGGTACCGCAGATGCAAAAAGAGTAGAGGAGGCCTTCCGTATCATTTTAAAAGACCCTAATGTAAAGGCAATCCTTATCAATATTTTTGGTGGTATTGTGCGTTGTGACCGTGTAGCGCAGGGTGTTGTAGATGCCTATAAAAATATGGGAGATGCTATTAAAGTGCCAATCATAGTAAGGTTACAAGGTACGAATGCGGAATTGGCCAAAGAAATTATAGACAACTCTGGATTGGCTGTACATTCAGCGGTTCAGTTTCAAGAAGCGGCTGATAAGGTCAAAGAAGTATTGGGATAACTTTTCTATCTTGAAAAACTTAGGGGCAACGTTTTGTTAACGTTGCCCTTTTTTGTTTTCCATCAATTTCTACAGATATGTTTCATTGCAAATACAGGTTGCATTATGAAGAATCGAAATTAAATACTATGGTGAAGGGTGGAATTTACACGGTCTCGTTAAGAGTACATTGCGTAATTCCTTATGATTATTTGAGTTAACTGGTTTCACCCCTAAGGAATTCAAGCTCTTTTAGGCACTAAAGTGGGTTGTTTTGGAGTTATCTTATATGAACCAAGCCTCAAAACCAGCGTAATGGGTACTCAAAAAGAAAAATTAAGCATTCTTTCAGAAATGATTGCTTTTGCTAGGGTGGATTATTCACTTAAAGAGTCGGAGTATGATTTTTTGCTTGGGGTGGCTTCAAATTTAGGTGTTGAAAAAGAAACATTTGATGCGCTTTTAAAGGAGAAATCTCCCAAAGTAGTTCTAAAGTCACAGGCAGAGCGCATTGTTCAGTTTAATAGGTTGTTGCTTTTAATGAATATAGATCAAGAGCAACATGAAAAAGAAATACACACACTACATAATATTGGTCTTGCCATGGGGCTTCCCCCATCTGCAATTGGGCAAGTTTTAGAGGTGATGCACAAATACCCAGATAAGGTTGTTCCGCCAGATGTGCTCATTAATATTTTTAAAGCGCACTACAACTAAAGACATTATGTCAGTATTATTTGTTAATAAAATGTCAAATTGACATGATATTTGTAATGGTATAGGATTTGACTATAGTTGGTTGATTTGAATGTTTAATATAAAAATGAATCAACATGAGTATAGTAAAAAGAAATAGCTTGTTTTTTCCATCATTAATGAATGATTTGGCAAGACCCGACTGGTTTGGAGGTATGGAAAACCTGAATACTAACTTACCTGCTGTCAACATAAAGAACAACACAGAAAATTTTGAATTAGAATTATCGGTTCCAGGCGGTAACAAAGATGATTTTAAAGTAGAAGTGGATAACGATGTTTTAACTATTTCAACAGAGGTGAAAACGGAGGATAAGGAAATCAAAGAAAATTATAGTAGAAAAGAATTTTCATTTTCTTCTTTTAAACGAGCTTTTACACTACCAGAAACAGTTGACGGTACTAAAATTGATGCCGCATACGAAAATGGAATTCTAAGGTTGACTTTACCTAAAAAAGAAGAAGCTTTACCAAGACCTAAACGATTGATTACAATCGGGTAAGTCTAAGAAAATATTAAAAGAGCACCTAACTAGGTGTTTCATGATGATTGGTTTGGTTGGTTAGTTTGGAAGCGCGTTCCTGCACATTTTGTGCTGGGAGCGCGCTTTCTTTTTGTTTTAATAAAAGATAAAGCTTACGGCATGGGTTGGTTTAGAACAGCTATGCAGGACATAATGCCTTCTAAAAAATTCCCTATCCTCAAATTCTCATTTGGTGCATGAATACTATTATCAGGATTGGGTATTCGTAAGGCTACGGCCGGCACACCAAGCGTATTTATAAATGGGCCAATGGGTTGTGATCCTCCAGTGGTTCTCATATTGATGTAGTTATCATCAAATAAATGATTCATTGCTCGATTTAGCATTTTACCAAGAGAAGAATCAAAGGAGGTACGAAAAGGACTGGAACCTAGACGATAATTAAAGGAAGCCAATTTTTTGTGCTTGGCTCGTTCTTCATCTGTTGGAATGGAGTCTACAATATGAAATCCATGATCTATGATGTAAGACTTTAGTGATTCCATTAATCTTTTCCCATCAGACTCAGGAACCAACCGCATATCAATTTCCGTAATAACTTCGGATGGAATGAGCGTGCGTACTTCTTGACCGACCCATGCGGCCTTTAATCCTCGAACGTTTAATGAAGGGTATTGAAGCGATTCCTGATAAGTCTCTCCCACCATATCTGGCTGAGAAATTCCAAGAGAGGTTTTAATGACTTCCATGTCCTCTGGAACTTGATTCAGTTTTTCCTTTTCAATGGCACTTAATTCAATACCATCATAAAACCCAGGGATCATAACTTTTCCTTCCTCATTTTTTAAGGATCCCAATAGACGGGCTGTCTCAAAAACTGGATTTGGGGCAAAGTTCCCGTATTGCCCACTGTGCAAGGATCTTTTGGCACCAAAAACCTTTAGTGTAGCTGTTGCAATTCCTCGTGCTCCATAGGTAAGGGTGGGTAAATTGGATAGATGTCGGGTACCGTCCATAATCAAAATGGCATCAGCTTTAAGAAGTGTGCTATAACTTTTAACCAGGCCTGGAAGGTCTGGTGATCCAAGTTCTTCCTGAAAATCCATAATTACCTTTATGTTGTATTCTGGTTTTTCACCTAATTTTTCCAAAACTCGTAATGCGGAGATAAATGCCATCGCGGGTCCTTTGGAATCTGATGCCGAGCGTGCAAAGATTCTCCAATCTTTATCAAGGTCTGCTCTGTTTTCAACAGTAGGAACAATCACCCAGTTATCATTAACTTTTTTCTTGATTACGGGTATATAAGGACTGGGTTGGTTCCATGCGGAAGTATCAACTGGCTGACCATCAATCTGTAGATAAAACAACATGGTCTTTGCCTTTTTTTTATATGTTTTTTCCGCAAAAAGCAGTGGAGCACCTGTTGTTTCTAATCTTTGGATATTAAACCCCAAATCAGAGAAAATAACCGTACATCTATCCAAGTTTTTCTCAATGTGTTCAGGAAAATTCCCATCATTGGGAATTAGTAAAAATTCGAATAAGTCTTTCACGGCATCTGGCAAGGCATCTTCAGCGGCACTTTCGATCTCCTTTTTGCTTAGACTTTGTGCTTGTGTGGCAAAAACAAGCAGGACATTGACTAAAACCAGCACGCAACGGTTGGGTAAAAGGCTTTTTATCATGATTCTTGTAATATTTTGATTTCGTCCCTTAGTTTGGCAGCTTCCATAAAGTTTAATTCCTTGGCCGCTTTTTCCATTTCTTTACGTTTTTCCCGTATCATTTTTTCCTTTTGATCTTGGGTAAGATATTCCAAATCTGGTTCAGCAGCACGTAATTCTTCCTTTTGGAAATGATATGTAGAAACAGAATTTTTCACCAACGCACTATCTAAATTTTTGTTTAATGCTTTGGGGACAATGTTGTTTTCAGTATTGTAAGCCATTTGTTTGTCTCTCCGGTAGTTGGTCTCGTCAATGGTTTTTTGCATACTGGCTGTTATGGTATCCGCATACATAATGGCTTTTCCATTTAAGTTACGCGCAGCACGACCAACAGTTTGTGTTAAAGAACGGTTGCTGCGTAAAAAACCTTCCTTGTCCGCATCCAAAATGGCCACTAATGATACTTCGGGTAGATCCAGTCCCTCTCTTAAAAGGTTTACCCCGATTAAAACATCAAAAATTCCTTTTCTTAGGTCTTGCATAATCTCAACACGTTCCAAAGTGTCCACATCACTGTGGATGTAGCGACACCTAACATCAATTCTTGTCAAGTATTTTGCCAATTCTTCAGCCATTCGTTTGGTCAATGTAGTCACCAAGGTACGTTCATCTTTGTCGACACGCTGTTGAATTTCTTCAACTAAATCATCAATTTGATTTTGGCTGGGCCGTACTTCAATAATCGGATCTAACAAGCCTGTGGGTCTTATTACCTGCTCTACATATACTCCCTGACTTAACTGCAGTTCATAATCTGCTGGTGTGGCACTCACATAGATTACTTGATTTTGCAGTGCTTCAAATTCTTCAAACTTTAAAGGTCTGTTATCCATTGCGGCGGGAAGACGGAAACCATATTCCACTAAATTTTCCTTTCTAGAACGGTCGCCTCCATACATAGCATGAACTTGTGGAAGAGTTACATGACTTTCGTCAATGATCATTAAAAAATCATCAGGAAAATAATCCAATAAGCAAAAAGGCCTAGTGCCAGGTTCTCTACCATCTAGATATCTTGAGTAGTTTTCAATCCCAGAGCAATACCCCAATTCCCTTATCATTTCTAAATCAAAATTGGTTCGTTCTTCCAAACGTTTCGCTTCAAGAGGTCTGCCTATTTCTTTGAAATAATCTATTTGCCTTACTAAATCCTCCTGAATTGAATGAATGGCATTCTGAAGAATATCAGGAGAAGTAACAAACATGTTAGCAGGGTATATATTCAGTGAATCATAAACCTCTATTACATTGTTGTTGAAAGGATCTAGAGCTTCAATTTCTTCAATTTCATCACCAAAAAAGTGAATTCTAAATGCATGATCGGCATAACCCGGAAATACATCCACTACATCTCCTTTGACTCTGAAATTTCCATTTCTAAAATCGGCAGTAGTCCTAGAATATAAACTTTGCACCAATTGCTTAAGAAATTTGGTTCTTGAGATTACCTGATCTTTATGGATAGAGATTACGTTCTTTTGAAATTCGACTGGATTTCCAATGCCATATAAACAAGATACCGATGCTACCACTAATACATCTCTTCGACCGGATAATAGTGAAGATGTAGCGCTTAATCTAAGTTTTTCGATGTCCTCGTTGATTGATAGATCTTTTTCTATATAGAGTCCACTTGTTGGAATATAGGCTTCAGGTTGATAGTAATCGTAGTAGGAAACAAAATACTCGATGGCATTGTTAGGGAAAAACTGTTTAAACTCCGAGTACAATTGTGCGGCCAAAGTTTTGTTATGTGCTAAAACAAGGGTTGGGCGTTGCGTTTCTTCCACGACATTGGCAACGGTAAATGTTTTTCCAGAACCGGTTACACCAAGTAATGTCTGATGGCTCTCTTTTTCAACAATACCATCTACTAATTGTTTTATGGCTTGGGGTTGGTCGCCAGTTGGGCTAAAATCTGATACTACCTGAAATTTCATTGTTTAAAATTACGAAGCAAAAAAGTACTTAGAAAGAAAAATGCTATCGTCTTAACGCAAAATGACCTTTAAATTCTCGATTGTCAACTCCTATTGCTCTATACCAATAGTCATTTGAAGGTAAAGGACGTCCATTGTACAAACCGTTCCATCCAATAGAGTCTGCCCCTATTCGAGAGAGTAACCTTCCAAATCTATCAAATATTGAAATTGATAAAATCTCAAAATCTTCAGCATTTGGAGGAGGTATAAATTGCCAAAAATCATTAAATCCATCGCCATTTGGTGTAAAGAATTTTGGAAAACCTTCAGAAATAAGATCTTGTTCTACATCTTGAGCAAGAATACAACCGTCCTCATTTTTATCCCTTACATACACTGTATTATTTCCTAGAGGAACATTGGTGAAAACATTACTGTCTTGATATGGGCCATTGATGTTGTTTAAAGCAAAATCGTACTCGCTACTGCCAGAAACATTTACCGTAAGCCTAAGATTATCTCCATCTCTTTCTACACCTATAGAGTTTATGTTAGGGCCAGGGATTACTTCAACGGTAAATACTTGCGAAGTGGTACAGGGAATGTTATTTCCATTTGGATCGGCAAAATTTGTAACATCCAGCCTATACAACCCCCCTTCAGATATTTTAACTTCTGATGTTTCTGATAGTAGTTCTATTTCTGTTCCCCTAGAAGTAACATTTGCCCATCTATATGTTTCCGAAATTACACTTGTTGATAAGGTTATGGGCTCTGAGTTTTCACATAAAGTAAAAGTCTCGGGAAAGTCAAGTTCAGGAGATAGGGTTACAAATTCTCCTGTTGAAGGATCAAGAAAAGGACCACAGCCCACCGCAGTGGAAAAACTTTCTTGTATACAACCAGTAGCTTCTACCAGTTCATTGAAGGGTACAATCGTCATAAACAGTAAAGCATTGGGCTCAAAGTCAATAACGAATGTTCTTGTAGATCTAAAGATTCTATCTTTTACAATTTCATCTCCAAAAGGCGTGGTGCCAATGGTTACCTTATACCCAGTGGCACCTGGCACTTCCTCCCATTCCAACAAAGGTGTCAAAGGTACGTTAGTGCCTCCATCAATAGGGGATGTCAATCTTGTGCAGTTTAAACTCTGGGCTATATCTGCAGTAAAAAAAGACTCCTCGATACAGTTTTGCGCTTCTCCGTTTTCATTTACCGGGGTAACCGAGACAAATATTTCAGTGTTAATAGGTAAATCTTGAGGCGGATTAAAGGTTAGCACGTTACCCACATTTGTCCTTGCAAAAATATCTGTTCCTCCAGATGTGGTGCCAATACTCAAAATATAGGACAAAGCGCCAGGAGAGTAGTTCCAATTGATATTTGAACGGAAGTTAATATCTGTGTCCCCACTTGCTGGACTGCGAATATTTGTACAATTAGGTGGAGTAATTACATCTTCGGTTCTAAACGAAATGCTTGGGCAAACGACATTTTGATTTTGATTGCTAAAGAAAAACAGTGTGATTGTAACAAAGATTTCGGTATCATCAGGTAGCCCAAATGGAGGGGTATAAGATGTATTTGTTCCCACTGCAGCTTCACTTACAATATCTCTACCTCCCGGGGTTGTTCCAATTGAAATGTTATAACTGGGAACACCTATGATTTCTTGCCAAGTTATTGTAGTTCCCACGGAAACATTATTAGCTCCTGCAACAGGATTCAATAACCTTGGGCATGTTTGGGAAACAACCAAAAGAGGGGCTAATAAGAGCCCTATGTACAGCAATTTTTTTAACATTTGATAAAAATCAAATACTTGTAACTAAATCATTTCTTTTTTCATAATCTAGCGCTTTAGGGCGAAATGCCCCTTAAACACTCTTCCATCTTCCAAGGCGACCTTAAACCAATAATCCGAGGCAGGTAATTCATTGTTGTTGAAAGTGCCATTCCAACCTTCTGTTTGTGGAGTTACTTGAGCCATGAGCATTCCAAACCTGTTGTAAATTGAAATGAGACTTTCTGCCTGAAATTGATCATCAATGCCTATTATTTGCCAAGAATCGTTAATGCCATCGCCATTTGGAGTAAAAAATTTAGGGTATCCAATTACTGAAATGAGGTCTTTGACAACGCCGCACCCATTTTTATCCCTTACATACACTGTGATGAATCCTGGCAATATATCTTCAAAAATTGGTGAGTCTTGATAGCTAACGGCATCTATGGAGTATTCATAATCTCCATCACCCGAAACCATTATTTCAATTAAATTGTCATCAGAAATATCTTCTACAAGTGTATTCTCAATAATTGCAATATTAGAAGGTAGCACATCAAAGTTCATCTCATTAAAACACTCAAAGATCCCATTATTGGTGGCGTAGCTGTACCCTACTTCCAAAATGTAATTACCAACGGAAGATATTTGTAAATCTTGTTGGTTTCCGACCTGTTGAGGAGATCCTCCTGTATTTTTGTACCAGCGATACAAGTCAAAACCATCTGGAGCTTGTATTGGCAGAGGGGGACCATCGGTACACCATATTACTTCACTATCAAAAGTAAAAGAAGGTGTGGGATTAACAATTAGATTAACAACATCAATATCTTCACATTCATTTGTATCTTCTATTCTAACAAAAATAGACGTAGAAGAAGTTTTATAATCTCCAGAAATAGGATTTTGCTCTAGACTAACGTCTTCCAAGGACGTATAAAATGCAATATCTTGATTGGGGTAATTTGTGTCTTGAAAACTATTCAAATCAAAAGTCCCTTCCAAAAATTGATCCTCCGGAACATCATCACAAGTGTAGTAAAATAGTTCATCATTTGGATCCAAAACAACGGATCGCACTTGAAGTTCCAAATCACCAAAATTCTCACATCCATTTTCATCTATAATTTTATATTGAATGGTCTGGTTAAATGGTGTGGAGTTAATGTAACCTATGGGATTGATTATAGGGTTATCTGAATTCAAATCAGCAACAGATTCGTAAAATGAAAAGGTATAAGCAGTATTGAATATTGCTTGTTCCAAGTTAAAAGACGTTAAACCATCTGTAGCGTTACTAGTGTCAACATCGCATTGTGTAAGAAAAATTGAAGGAGCTGTGGGCAATGGGTTTACAGAAATGAACCCCTCTCCAATTATTGGACATTCTCCAGGGTCACTTAATGTAATTTCCAAGCTATAACGTCCTGAATCAGTTGCACCTGCAGAATTTATGGTTAATACATTGGTCGAATTGCCAATTGGATTTCCATCCTTCTCCCATGCATAAACTGCACCAGGAATATTCTCAGCTTCAAGAGTGAATGGTTCTCCTTCGCAAATGGTGAGTGATGTTCCTCTTGAACCATCAGAGTTTTTAACTATTTCTATTCTATCAAAAAAGGATTGAATAAAAGGAGGGAGTCCTTGCGTTGCATTTCTTCCATTTAGATAAACGGCATTATGTCTGTAATTTGCGGCACTACCTTTTTCGTTTGGGTTTTCTATTACCCCTAGATATGGCGTTCCTATTAGATAGTTTTCGGCAATTGTTCTATATATTTTACCGTTTTGTGCAAGTTGCAGTGCACCTCTGTACATTGGTCTTCTATCAATTTCTTCTTCTGATGCGGAAATGTTTGGGGCTGTTAAGTCATATTGAACAAGTGATGAAGAGTGTCCTCCTACTTGACCGGCGGGTTCGTTATTAGAGGTATGGGCATATAAGAATCTTTGGTCTGGTGAAAACTCAATACCATAAGGAAATTTGTTTGGGGCTGATACAAGTATTCGATTCTGATTGGATAAAATTCCTGTGTTTACATCAAAATCATATAAATATAACCCTGAAGCTGAATTTGCACTTGCCAATGTCATAGCATCTGGAGAGAATTTTAAGTAACCTCTTGGATCAAGAACTTCTAGATTGCTAAACTTACTATTGACAGGTGTTGTATTAACTCCAGTTGATGTTACTTCAAAGGCATGATAGGTGTTGAATGGGCCTGTATCGGGATTTTCAAGTCCAAGTGCAACTACCCAAATGGATTTGTCCAAACAGTTTTTTAAAACAGCGGATATTTTTTCTGAGCAGAATTTTAAAAGATTGATATTTTTTTGTGTTACAGCACCATTTCCTGAATTAAGGGAAAGGTCAACAACCGAATAATTTAATCCGAAGTTGGGATCATTTTCAGCAGTAGAAGTATCAACGGTAAAGATGTACAGGATATTGGGGTCGCCTGGTTTTTGAACTATAATGGCAGATTGTGTGCTGGAAGGGTCTCCATAAAGCCCGGTTCCATTTTGCATAACGTTGTGGTTCCTATCAAAAACTCTAATACCATCCGTATAGAGCAAAAGATTACCAACAGCGTCTGAAATAGAGGCACAACCTTCAAACGTGCTTATTCTGCCATCGGTGAGCGGTACAACAGTTCCGTCGTTGTTAAACTTTATTCCAGCACCATTTCCAAAATACCAATTGGCCGTTTCACCTTGACCAAAAACAGAAAAGGAAAACAGGAATAAAAGAAGTAAAAAAATGTATTTATTTGACATTCAACGAATAAATAGTACCTGACAAGATACTATAAATCACGCTTTTTCAATAATGCATAGGATAAATAGATGAAAAGAGCTGTCCAAAAGATGACAATCAAAAACTCATACCAGTACGCATGATAATCAAATCTCATATTCTCTCCTATCTGTTCTCCTATATTTTGCACAGCGGAAAGTCTAGTAAAGGGTTCCTTTATAAGATTCATCATGGACTCAAGCGGAAAGAAATCCTTGACAAGTTTTGCATTTGGCCAACTCATAACTTTCCAGCCAAGTAATCCAAAAATCAGCTGTTCAAGAATTACCCATAATATTAAAAAACCTAATGCGAATGCAGACCTTTTTACAAAAATCCCTAGAAAAAGACAGAAAGAGAAGAATCCGACCAATTTCACAAAAAAGGCCAGTAGAAACTCTAAATCCGAAAAAATAATGGAAAACTCATTGTAGTCCGAGTATACAAGGCCTAAAATCATAGATACTGCAAAAACAAATACAGTTGAAATAAATGAAAAGGATATAACGGTAAGGAATTTCGAAAGGATAAACTCTTTTTTGGATAGACCATCAATTAGATTTTGCTTAATGGTCTTGTTGCTGTATTCATTTGCCATCATGGAGACAATTACTATGGCTAAGAATAGTTTGAAAATAGCAGTTACAAAGGTGTTAAAATGCCAGATATAGGGGAAATTAAAAATCCCTTGATCTGCCAGATGAAATTTTACGGGACCAATGTCAAACTTTATAGCAGCTATTAAAGCAATTGAGGTTAGAAGCAGGAAATAAGAAGTAATCAATATTTTACTTGCTCTATTGTTCCAAAGTTTTATGAATTCTATTTGTAGTAAGCGTACCATTCGTTTTTTTGATTAGTTGTTTTTGGTTAAGGCCAAAAATTGTTCTTCCAAGCTTTCTTTGCGTTTTACCAGATGTGAAAGAACTATGCCCTTATTGAATAACATTTTATTGAGTTCTTCTGCATTCATTTCTTCTTTTAGAAAAGCGGTAATGGTACCGTTTTCTCTGCTAATTTTTCCAAAACTTGCATTTTTCTCCAGTAAGCCCTCCAGTTTTTCCATGTCTACTGTTCTTAACTCAAAGAAACCATGACTGGCCAGCATACTATCTACAGGACCAGAATAAAGTTTTTCTCCTTTTCTAAGAATTACAACATGGGAACACACCTTTTCAACTTCATCCAATAAATGGGAGGCTAATAGGATGGTTGTCCCCTGACCTGCAATCTTTTTAATAATTTCTCTAATTTGATGTATACCTTGCGGGTCTAACCCATTGGTAGGTTCATCTAGAATTAGAATTTCAGGATCGTTCAATAGGGCAGAGGCAATAGCCAAACGTTGTTTCATCCCTAAAGAATAGGTTTTGAACTTACTGTCCTTTCTTTCCCAAAGACCAACAAGTTGCAATTTTTCCTCAATTTTGGTTTCTGGCACCTCTTTTATTTTGCAAACCAGTTTAAGGTTCTGTATTGCAGTCATATAAGGGTAAAAATTGGGTCGCTCTATAATGGCTCCAACCTTTTTTAAAGCTTCGTGTGTAGAGGTATTACCTTCAAACCAGCTAAAGTCACCAGAAGTTCTGTTTACAACATTTAGAATAATACCCAATGTGGTGGACTTGCCACTGCCGTTAGGTCCTAAAATGCCATAGACATTGCCTTTTTCTATAGTAAAAGTCAGGTCTTTCACGGCGGTGAGATAGCCGAATTTTTTTGTTAGATGATTTACGGTCAGTATTGTCTCCAAAGTGGGAATCGTTTTTTGATTTGTTTATAGTAACTTGACGAGGTATTATGGATTTTGTTACAAAATAGGGAAAGAATGTCCGAGGAAAAATTAATGTCGAAAAAAAAGCCTGCTTACCCAGTCAATAAAAAATTGGATGGATATCTACATCGCTATAATCGAAAAATTGAAATTCCCATTTTTTATGAAGACCTATTAAGATTTGCGGGCTCTATAGTAGTTTATGATTCTGAAGGTGCAGATACACTTTGGGTTCGGGTGTATTACTCTGATTTTGAGCGCGAAGAAATTGATTTGAGCCTTAAAAGGGTCTATTCTATCTTACATTCAGATGGTAGTGATGGTATTTTAGAATTCCTTAGTGTGGATGCTGTTGATTATTGCACTTTTGGAAACTCTAAACCTTTTAGAATCAAGGTTCGGAACATTTTAAATGACAATTTCACTTATTTCTATGTAAAAAAGACAGATGCATCTAGAGTTTATGGTTTAGAACTGGAACATATGCTTTCACCCTATAATCTCAATTTTTTGGTTTACGGAGATACATTGATTGAAGAACATATTGCGGGAATCCCTGGAGATGTTTTTATCAGTGATATGTTGCCCAAATGTACGGAGGCTGAAAAGGCACAGTTGGCGAAGGAATTTGTGAAATTCAATGAACGCTGTATGATTCGTCTGCTAGGAGATATGAGATCTTATAATTACGTGATCGTACCAGTGCATGATTTTGATCATGTGGTTTATAAGATTAGGGCGATAGATTTTGACCAGCAATGTTTTGAAGGAAAATTAAAAGTTTACAGGCCTCAGTTTTTTAAGGAAAACTTTAAAATGGTGGAGTTGGTCAGGACAAAACTGCAAAAGAATTCTGTTGATCAGTATAAGATTGAAGAACGCTCCATTGTGGCCAAACGGATTTTAAGTTCGGGTAACCGAATTAAAAGATTAGTGAGTATAAGCAAAACAGATGATATTTCTTTGAAAGAAAATATTGATCAGCTCAAACTTCAGATATACGAACTAACCAAAGACCTCGACTTTAAAAAGAGCACCACAATGGGAGAAGTGCTATCCTTGGCTCTAGATTTTGTGAAGCGAAACTACCAAGATGTAAATATGAAGCAGATTTTGAATAATGAACCTTAAGTCTTTTGCTCTTTATTGAAATACACTAGGTAATAATACATCTGCCGCTCTTCGTCCCAACCTTTTTCTACAAATTTTTCCGCAGATTCCGGGTTGATAAAATCCATTTTTATCTGAATGTTGGTATCTAGATTGATGACGTTTTTTATTTTTTTACGCGCATCTGAAACTGCTTTATTGGCAATATCAAAATTGGAAACATCTTCAATGCTAAACTTAGGCCCTTTTTCAACCTTGTAATGTTTAAATTCTGGAATAAGCTCAGGATTTTCTATTACCTCATTTAAAAAAGAACTCTCTTCAAAAGCGTCATTTTTTGCAAAATGGTTTACCGCCCTGTTCATAAAGAGTACCTCTTGTTGTTTGTCTTCAGCAGGAAGAACCACATCTTTTGCAAAGTTTTGACAGAATTTCAGGTAATTTTTGGTGTAAAAATTTTCATCGGTCAAAGGCGATAGTCCCAGGAAGTTTTCCAACCAATATTTAGCATCGTAACGATTACTGTCTACAGATAGAACTTTGTACCCTTCTTCTTTATTTACATTGAATACAATACATCCTTTATCCAATTTATTGATGTTGATGCCTTGACGGATCAAGATTTCCAAGTTTTGGTCTTTTTCTTTGAACTGTAAAAAATCATGCTTCAGTTCACTTTTAAAAATTCCTATGGCATCTGTCTTTTGATTGTCGATAACCATATCTGAAAAATGGACAACATACACCTCTCCGCTCTTTATGTGCGGGTGATTGGATTCTTCATAAAGCAGGGTTGTAATTCTTTTAGAAATTAAATGCGATTTTGATCCGTCTTCAAAAAGCTCGGAAACAGACTTAAAGATCTCATTAAATTCCAAATCCACCTCATGAGAAAATTTGAAATAGTTCTCTTCCTTTTCCCTAAAAGGCTTAAAAAAATACTCTTTTAACAGACCCGACATTTCATCATTTAATGATAAAGGTTCTGCGGATAAAAAAATAGCTTCGTTCTTGCTCTTATTGCCAACTCTGTGAAGTGAAACACTTTCGATTTGGGCAGGATACAGGTTTAGCATATGGTACTTTTTATGGGTAGGTTAGTTGTTAGTTCCAGTTTTCATCAAAATCCAGGTCCTCATAATTATCAAGCGAATCATCAAAATCTATTGATGGTTTGGATTCAAACTTTTTCTCAGGCGGAGAATCAGGTAATTCACCAAAACTGAAGAGAAGGTTTGGATAGATTCTTCCATCTTCTTTTTCAATGATATCTGCCAATTCAACAAAAAACGTCCACATGCTAAAAAAGTCGTAGACATAAATCAATTTTGGATTTTGTTCTGTCATCACATCGCTGAGCCCGGTCTCATTCATCAATCTAATATCAGAACCTGTCTCGCTCATATCAAAAAGTGCGATTTCCTCATCTTGGTTCCATTCCTCATCGCAAGTATAAAAGGAAGCCATTTCACTGCCACCAAACCCAAAAGCCTGAGTAATTGCATTATGAAAATCTTCTAAGGTACTGGCATCCTCCACTTCAATATCTCTAAAGATATCATCCTCTGCATCAAGTATTATCCTTATTTTATAAATCATCCTCGAATTTTTAAAATGGACGCAAAGTTACAACAAATAGTGTGTCATTTAGTGAACCTATGCAAAGTAAAAGTCATTGCCGCCAACAGAAAAAATGCTCCTATTTGGTGAGCAACCCCAAGCCATAGGGGTACAGCATATATCAGCGTTAGAACACCCAACAAAAATTGCAAACCAACTAAAGCCAGCAAAGTTTTGATGCCGCTCTCTTGCAAGGGAGTAAGTACAAATTTTTTGGCCCTGAACCACAAGAGAGCAATGATCCCAACCACTATATATGCTAGATAGCGATGGACAAATTGAACCCCACTTTTGCCTTCTATAAAGTTTTTAAGAAAGGGTTGTTGTTCTATATATACGGTTTCATGAACTAGTTTTCCTTCACTCATTAACGGCCAGTGGTTATGGATAAACCCTGCATCTAAACCAGCAACGAATGCGCCCCAAACAATTTGAACAACAAGAACAAACAATCCGATTCGGAGTAAATTACGGATGCTTTTATTGACTTCCTTTTTTGATGGATAAATCAAATCTAAAGCAACCCAAAGACTATAGGCAAAAGTCAGAAAGGCAGTGGTTAAATGAGCAGCCAACCTATAATGAGAAACGTCTGGACGGTCAACCAACCCACTTTTTACCATATACCAACCTAAAAAACCTTGAAAGCCACCCATAACGAGCAGTATCACGCATTTTTTTATGGTTGGTCTATCTAATTTTTTAGTTATTAAGAAGAAAACGAATGGAACAATAAAAACAATGCCAATGAATCTACCAATGACTCTATGAAACCATTCCCAGAAATAAATGCTTTTAAAATCATCCAAGGAAAAATGGTAGTTCAGTTTTTGGTACTCAGGATACTGTTTGTACAAATCAAAAGCTTCCTGCCATTCCAATTCGTTCATTGGAGGTAATGTGCCACTGATTAATTTATAATCGGACATAGAAAGTCCGGAATGGGTTAATCTGGTAATACCACCAACAAGAACCATGATAAAAATTAGAATACAACCAACTAACAGCCAATATATTACGGATTTATTAGTTTTCATATCAATCGGTTTTCAAGTTCATTTTCTTGCCTTTATCAAGCATAAATTGATATGCGGCTTCATATTCATTGGGAATTTCACCTTCCAAGATAGCTTCTTTAATAGCCTCTTTTATGATTCCTATTTCTTTAGAAGGCTTTAGATTGAATACCTGCATAATTTCCTCTCCAGTTACAGGTGGTTGAAAATTGCGTACGTGATCCCTCTCTTCAACCTCTACTATTTTTTTTCGAACAATTTGAAAGTTATTCTTGTACTTTCGCTGTTTTCTTGGGTTTTTTGTAGTGATGTCCGCTTCACATAAGGTCATAAGGTCCTCCACATATTCTCCGGCATCAAAAACCAAACGACGTACGGCAGAATCGGTTATATGGTCTTCAGACAGAACAATGGGTCTTGAACTCATCAATACCATTTTTTGAACGAATTTCATTTTATCGTTCAGTGGCATTTTTAGTCTTTTGAAAAGTTTATAGACCATCTTTGATCCTACGAATTCATGTGCATGAAACGTCCATCCAATTTTTTTATGAAAACGTTTGGTCGGGGCTTTTCCAATATCATGCAACAATGCAGCCCATCTTAACCAGAGATCATTCGTATTTTCCGAAATGTTATCCACAACTTCTAGCGTATGCCAAAAATTATCTTTGTGACGTTGTCCCTCAATTTCTTCGATGCCCTGCAGAGCAGTAAGCTCAGGAAGAATGATTGGTAGTAATCCGGTTTGGTGCAACAATTTAAAACCAATGGAAGGTTTTTTACTTAGAATTATCTTATGAAGCTCATCTACAATTCTTTCCTTGGAAACAATCTTGATGCGTTCTTTATTTTCGGTAATAGCCCGAAGCGATTTTAATTCAATATCAAAATCCAATTGAGTGGCAAAACGTATGGCGCGCATCATACGCAAAGGATCATCTGAATAGGTTATACCTGGCTCCAGTGGAGTTTTTATGAGTTTTTTTTCTAAATCGCTTAATCCATTAAAAGGATCTAATAGTTGACCATGGCTTGATTGATTTAAGGATAAGGCCATGGCATTTATCGTGAAATCCCTTCGGTTTTGGTCATCTTCAAGGGAGCCATCCTCCACAACTGGCTTTCTGCTATCATGGTGATAGCTTTCCTTTCTGGCTCCTACAAATTCCAACTCCAGTTCTTGGTGCTTGATCATGGCAGTGCCGAAGTTCTTAAAAACTGAAACTTGGGGCTTTCCTTTAAGTTTGGAAGCTACTTTTTTTGCAAGTTCAATTCCGCTGCCTATTACAACGATATCAATATCTTTTGGAGTGCCTCTTTTAAGCAAATAGTCTCTAACAAACCCTCCAATAACAAAAGAATCTGCACCTAGTTCTTGAGAAGTTTCTCCAATGAGTTTAAAAATGGGATGTTGTATTGCCTCTTTATGGAATTCCTGCGTCATTTTATTCCCTGATTACCTTAACCTGGCCATCATTACTAAGCTTTATTATAGATGAAGGAGAAGGATTTTTGTTTTCTAACTGCAAATTTACCACATAGTTCACTCCTTTTATAATTTCTGAACTTATCTCTTTAAAGTTGTTGGGTGTTGGGTTCCCAGAAATATTAGCTGATGTGGATACGATAGGTTTTCCAAATTTATTAATCAAATATTGACAAAACTTATCAGATGCCACACGTATAGCCAAAGTATTGTCTTCTGCTATTAGATTTTTGGCAACATTTTTTGGATGGTCAAAAACAATGGTGGTCGGTTTTTCTGCAAGATCCATGATGTCATAAGCAACTTCTGGCACTTCTTTTACATGACGCTCTAACATAGCTTGATGGGCAACAAGACAAATCAAGGCTTTACTGTCAGCTCTCTTTTTTAGTTCGTATACTTTTTTAACTGCGGCTTCATTGGTGGCATCACAACCAATCCCCCATACCGTATCGGTAGGGTAAAGGATTAAATTCCCTTTTTTTAGTTCTCTAATGCAGTTGTTGATTTGTTCAATCAATTTTATTCAATTTAAAGTTAAAGTGATCATCTAAAGCTTGCCACTGAATTCTGTTTTTATCCTCTGTAATATTGGTTTTTTTTAAGGATACCTTTTGAGACCCCCATATAGGAATAGGTTCTTTTCCACTATTTTCGGCTTGTATGGATTTTGTTCCTTTTAACAGCCCCATTGCCTTGAACCACAAATCATCTGCTTTTGGGGCAAGTTTCATAAAAAGTTCTTGATTATGAACTTGCTCATCCAGAGAATTGATAGGGTAGAGGGTACCGCCAGCACCAATAGGTAATGTACTATCTTTATTTGTACAGGGCTTATTTCCAGAACGCCATTCTTTATATGGTAATAGCTCCTCATCATTGTTATACGTAATACATCTTGTTTGATTTCCGATAATTTCTGCTGGATGTTTTTGATGAATTTCATGCAACTTGGATAGCCAATCTTTTCTGTACATCATATCATCATCACAAGTAACAACTACATTATTTGGAAGTATGTTTAGTGTTTCTACCAATTTTCTGTGTGAGCTGGTGTATTTTGAAAATTTAATTGAAAACATGGAACTGGTTAAACTTGAGAGTTTTTTTGGAATGTTATTTTCCAAATCTTCATGTAACCAAAGAACTACTTGTTCTGGCAGGACATCTTGGTTTAAGAGGCTCCTGATGGTAAGGTGCACTATATGCAGTCTAGATGGTATTGAAGCCAATGACACGATTACGGGAATTTGCTTTTTTTCTTTCAGAAACTTTTCTTTGGAGGTATTTGATAATTTAACATGGTTAAAAAGAGAAATGGGTATTTCTTTTACCTTCATCGGATATATTTTAAAACACAAAATTAAGGATATGCGATAATATTTAATATTTCTATTTTTGCCATGATGAACAAAGACAAAAAGGACAATCCTAAAATATCAATTATAGTAAGTACCTATAATTCTGAAGAATGGTTAAAAAAAGTACTTTGGGGCTTTAACTGTCAAATCTTCAAAAATTTTGAAGTTGTTATCGCTGATGATGGATCTGGCCCTAAAACTAAAAAACTTCTGGATACTATGTCCAAAGAAGTTTTTTATACAATAGTCCATGTTTGGCAAGAAGATGAAGGTTTTCAAAAATCGAGAATATTGAATAAATCTGTTGAAGCATGTAACGCAGATTATATTATAATGACGGATGGTGATTGTATTCCAAGAGAGGATTTTGTGGAAGTACATTACATAAACAAAGAGAAGGGGTATTTTATTTCTGGGGGATATTATATGCTTCCCATGAATATCTCAAAGATGATTACATTGGAAGATATTCAGAAACAAAACTGTTTTAATATTCAGTGGCTCAAGGAGAAAGGGGTTCCGAAGACATTTAAAAACAATAAACTTACTGCTAATGGTTTGATATCTAAGTTTTTGAATACGTTTACTCCTACCAATGCAAGTTGGAACGGCCATAACTCTTCAGGCTGGAAAAAGGATATCTTAAATGTAAACGGTTTTGATGAACGAATGCAATACGGAGGGCAGGATAGAGAATTAGGCGAGCGTATGTTCAATTTTGGTTTAAAATCAAAGCAATTAAGATACAGTGCCGTTTGTGTTCATCTTGACCATAAGAGAGGGTATAAAACGCCAGAATCGATTGCAAAAAACACTGCAATAAGAAGGGAGACAAGAAACAAAAAACTAGTTTGGACCCACTATGGCATTACCAAGTAATAGGTAAGCTCATTTTTCTTTTCCAATTTTTTCAACTCTCTATATCTTTCCAAGACGCCTAGAGCATTTAGATATGAAATCGTTATACCTTTTTTGCCATCCAGAAAGCCTAATCTCAAGACATAATGATTGAAGAATTTCCAAATGGGTTTTATTGTCATGGAGATATAGTTGAAGTGCTTTTCCTTATAAAAAGCCTCTTTCGCCTTTAATTGACCGTAACGAAGCATTTTACCTTTGTAATCTTCATAATTTTTGTAGCAATAATGAGTAAGCTTTTCATTGAGAATACAGGAGTTTCCGTCAACTTCCAAAGTTTCATGCACAATCTTTTTATCTGTAAATTGAGCTTTACTTTTTCTAAACAACCTATGGTTTTTATCTGTCTGCCAACCACTAAAATTTAGTGGAGTATTTTGAAACATGAACTTACGATAGAACCAATATGCTTCACAAGCATCGGGATTGTTTATTGTTTTGGATATTTCTTTTTGAAGTTCATCACTAACAATTTCATCAGCATCTACAAACAGTATCCAATCATTTGTGGCTTGTTTAAGGGTATATGATTTTTGCGCCGTAAAGTTTTCAAACGGATTTTGAATTACTTTGACCTTAGGGTGCTTTTGTAGGTATTCGTAAGTGCCGTCAGTACTGAAGGAATCAACAACGATGATTTCATCTGCAAATGATATGGAATCTATACATTTTTCAATGTAACCCATCTCATTGTAAGTTATGATCAACGCGGATAATTTTTGCTTTGGGGTGCTCAATCCAGTCATATTTATTGGTATTCGTATTTGGTATTCACAAAATTATAACAAAAAAATGCAAGGAAAATTGTTTTTAGGTGTAATTTTCTTACACAATGGACATTTTTGAGTATCCCTTGTTTTTCAGTAAAATTTTTAAAAATCTAGGTTGTTGTTGCGTTTAAAAGATGGCGAAATGTCAATAGGTTGCTTAATTTGGAAAGAAAAATTAAATGCTTTCAAATACAATAGTGGACAAATTATCAAAATACAAGGCAAAAACACCAGTAGTGAGGGTTAAACCGCTACATCATGCTCCCTTAACGCATTGTTCAATGATGTTTTTTTATTAGTACTTTCCTTTCTTTTTCCAATAATTAGAGCACAAGGAACTTGAAATTCACCAGCAGCAAATTTTTTGGTATAGCTTCCAGGAATAACCACAGACCTTGCAGGTACCCTGCCTTTTAGTTCTATTGGTTCTTCTGCTGTTACATCGATAATTTTTGTAGAGGCAGTTAGAACCACATTTGCGCCTAAAACAGCTTCTTTTTCTACTCGTACCCCTTCCACAACAATGCACCGCGAACCAATAAAGGCATTATCTTCAATAATTACCGGGGCGGCTTGTAAGGGTTCCAGAACACCGCCAATTCCTACTCCACCGCTCAAATGGACATTTTTACCTATTTGTGCGCAACTGCCAACGGTTGCCCAAGTATCTACCATAGTACCTTCATCTACATAGGCACCAATATTAACATAGCTTGGCATTAAAATAGTTCCTTGGGAAATATAAGCGCCATGTCTGGCAACAGCATGGGGAACCACACGAACGCCTTTTTCTTGGTATCCCCTCTTTAAAGGAATTTTATCATGGTATTCAAAAATACCAGCTTCCAAAACTTCCATCTTTTGAATTGGAAAATAAAGTACAACAGCTTTTTTAACCCACTCGTTGATTTGCCAGTCGTCTTCTTTGGGTTCGGCACATCTTAATTTACCCAAATCAATTAAATTGATTACCTCTCTAATTGCATTTTGGGTTTCTTCTTCTTTTAATAAATCTCTATTATCCCAAGCATTTTCTATAAGTGCTCTTAGCTGTGTCATTTTTTTAAATTTTGACAAAGATAATCTGCAGATTAGAATATTAACGCTTATTTTAAAAGCATAACATTTTTAGGTTTATTTTTGCCAAAATTTTAGACTTGGCAAGAATTTTAGCTTTGGATTATGGAAAAGTAAGAACGGGAATAGCCATTACGGACGAACTGCAATTAATTGCTTCTGGATTAACCACTGTTGAAACAAAGGATTTAATTGCTTTTCTTACTGATTACCTTGAAAAGGAAGCAGTGGAAAAATTTGTGGTTGGGCTTCCAAAACAAATGGACAATACGCCATCAGAATCCGAAGAATTGATTCAAGCTTTTCTAAAGAAGTTGTTGGCTAAGTTTCCAACAATCCAAATAGAGCGCCAAGATGAACGCTTTACTTCCAAAATGGCGTTTCAATCCATGTTGGACAGCGGAATGAAAAAGAAAAAACGACAAAACAAGGCTATTGTTGATGAAATAAGTGCTACGCTAATTTTGCAGGCATACCTTAACAGAATTTAGTTTTATGATTTTACCCATAGTTGCATACGGAGAACCTGTTTTACGTAAAGTTGGAAAGGATGTTACAACGGATTACCCCAAATTGGAAGAGTTGATAACAAATATGTGGGAGACCATGTATAATGCCCATGGGGTAGGTTTAGCAGCTCCACAGATTGGATTGCCCATCCGTCTATTTTTAGTTGATACCACACCATTTTCTGATGATGAGGAATTGAGCAAAGAGGATCAAGAAGCCTTGAATGGTTTTAAAAAGGTATTCATTAATGCTAAAATTGAAGATGAAACGGGTAGCGAATGGGATTTTAATGAGGGTTGTTTAAGTATTCCAGATGTTAGGGAAGATGTAAAACGTAAACCGAAAATCACCATAAGTTATCTAGACGAAGATTTTAAACCACATACCGAAACGTACGATGGTCTTTTGGCAAGAGTCATTCAGCATGAGTACGACCATATTGAGGGAATTCTTTTTACCGACAAGCTTTCTTCGTTAAAAAAAAGACTTTTAAAAAGCAGATTGGACAAAATTTCCAAAGGTAAAATTAGTGTGGATTACAAAATGCGATTCCCTAATATCAAAAAAGGACGTTAAAAAAAACGGTGTTTGGTATAAAAGTATAATTTTGCGCGGATAAAATAGAAAAGATGGTACTGGACAAGATTTTATCAATCGGTGGTAAACCTGGACTTTTTAAGTTGTTGACCCAAACAAGGAGCGGTTTTGTTGGAGAATCTCTATTGGATGGAAAGCGTGTGACCGTTGGTATCAGAAGCAATGTAAGTGTGTTGTCTGAAATAGCCATTTACACTCTAGAAGAAGAAGTGCCGCTTAGAGAGGTCTTTCAAAAGATAAAAGAAAAAGAAGGTGGTAAAAAAACCAGCATTAGCCACAAGGTCGAAAAAATACAACTAGAGGAATACTTCTTTGAAATTCTACCCAATTATGATGAGGATAGAGTATATACCAGTGACATAAAGAAAATTATTCAATGGTATAATATTCTAACGGAAAATAAAATCAATGATTTTTCCGATTCAGATGATGAAGAGGTTTTGGTTTCCTCTGATGAGGAAGAATAGCCACTATTCCCAATCCACCAAATCGGTCGGATAATAATTTACATTCATTCGATTTAAAAAAGGAACCTGTTTGGTAAGACGTGCTTTATAGTCTTCCCAGTTACAATTTTCTGAAGTTGACCAACCTAGTTCAGCATAACCAATTGCTCTTGGAAAGGCTAAATATTCCAGTTCCTCACTGTTGGAAATAGTTTCTGACCAAAGAGGGGCTTCAATACCTAAAATGCTCTCAATGGATAAGCCTTCAACGTATGTTTCGGGATTCCATTTATAGGCAACATCAACAGGAATGAGTCCTGCCCAATCTAACCCAAACTTGGATAATGAGTCATACTTCATGTCCAAATAAGTCTTTTCTCCAGGGGACAACACTATTTTAGAACCATTTTTGGCTGCTTTTAGAGCATTGTGAGGTTCATTCCATAGTTGTGTAACGGTTGATGCGCTTATGTTGCCTTGGGCAATCTCATTCCAGCCCATCATTTGTTTACCATGTTTTTGGACAATCTTTTCAACCTTTTCTACAAAATGGATGTAATCTCTTTTTTTGGTCACATGGCTCTCATCACCGCCAACATGAAAATAAGGTCCTGGAGATAGGGAGGCAACCTCTCTAATAACATCATCTAAAAATGAATAGACCGTATCTTTTCTTGCATCAAAAGTGCTAAAACCTACGCGAGTACCTGTATATGATTTTACTTTTTTACCATTTCCGTTTAAAAAAGGGTAGCTTAAAGTAGCTGCATTGGTATGTCCGGGCATATCTATTTCGGGGATAATGGTAATATGTCTTTGGGCAGCATATTCCACTAGTTCCGTATAGTCATCTTGTGTGTAATAACCTCCAGTGCCTCCACCAACTTCAGTTGCACCGCCAATTTGGGTAAGCTTAGGCCAGGATTTTATTTCAATACGCCACCCTTGATCATCAGAAAGGTGAAGATGCAAAACGTTGTATTTGTAATATGCGAGTATATCCATATACTTTTTCACCTCATCAACAGTAAAAAAATGTCTGGCAACGTCTAACATGGCTCCTCTATATTCAAATTTTGGTTCGTCGAATATTTTCCCTGTCGGAATCAACCATAACGGGTGGTCTGTTAAGGTGTCGTTGCTTTTTTCTGGAATAAGCTGTCTTAAGGTCTGTATTCCTCTAAATGCACCTGATGCAGTTTTTGCATTCAAAAAAATAGAATCTTTTTTGATGTATAATTGATAGGATTCTGGAGTTTTTAGTGCAACGCTGTCAGATTGGTTGATGTATATAAATCTGTCTACAGGGTTTTCACTATTGCTGGTATTGATTGCAATATCCAAATTTGTTTTCAATTTTACTTTTTCTGAGAGAAATTGGCCGACCTGTTCAAATTTAGAATCTGTACTTGACGTGTAAATGACCGTGTTTTTAGATAAACCAAATGCACTGTTTGTTGAAACTGTTTTTAGCGGCTTTGGGATTAAAGCAGTGTTTGAAAGGTCAGTTTTTGGAAAATTAATTTCCTTTTTTTTGGTTTGACAGGCCGCCATGGTGAGAATGGCGGTAAAAATCAACACTGTTCTAGATAACATGTTTAAGGATTGGTTTTGTTCATATAATTTTTAATGACCTCATACCAGAGATCATACCCTTTGACGTTCATATGGAGTCCGTCCGCTATAAAAAGATCTGTTTTTAGTTTTCTTTTGTTTAGCATGATATTCCATACATCGGCAAATTGGACACCATCACTGTTTGAAGCCAATTTGGATAGTTGTTTGTTTAAACGTTTGTACCTACCCTTTAAATGCCATCTGGAAATACTTGGTTTTGCAGAGATAAGAACTATTTCCATTTCTGGTCTTTTTTGGTGTAGATCTTTCAAAATTCGCTCTATTGTACCAATAATAGCTTTCGGTTTTCTTTTTGCACTTATATCATTGTCTCCTTCATAAATGAAGACCTTGGTTGGAGTATAGTTAAGAATCAATTCATTTAGATAATGTTCTAAATCAGAAGATTGAGATCCTCCAAAACCAGTATTAAGAATTTGGTGTTCGGGAAATCTTTTCTGCAAATCTTTCCAAAGACGAATACTGGAACTACCTGTAAAAACAATGGTGTTTTTTGAAGCGTCCCAAATAGAATCTGTCTTTTGTTGCACTTCTTTCACCTCATTGGCAAATGGTAAACTTTCTTGAGCGTTTATAGTCAATACCGATAAAAAGAGAAGCAATAAATACCTTATCATTTTCTGACCTATTATTTTAAAACAAATGTGTCGGTTAAACCCTCTTGTGAGTTTGTTCCCACCATAACTCCAAACGTTCCCGGTTCAACCACAAACTCGTAATCATGATTATAAAAACCAAGTTCTTTATTAGTCAAAACAAATGTCACTTTCTGAGAAGCTCCTGGAGCTAAACTAATTTTTTGGAAACCTTTCAATTCCTTCACGGGCCTAACTACACTAGCAACTTTATCATGAACATAAAGTTGTACCACTTCCTTTCCTACTACTTTTCCTGTGTTCTGGACAGTGGCGGAAACCTTAATGTTATTTTGATCGTTTGTGTCAATTTCCAAATCGGTGTATTTGAATGTGGTATAACTTAATCCATAGCCAAAAGGAAATAATGGCTCATTTTTTTCATCACCATAATGTGTCCAGAACACTGTAGATTCTGGGTCGGGTCTTCCTGTGCTAAAATGATTATAATAAATAGGTACTTGACCAACGCTTCTTGGAAAGGTCATTGGTAGTTTTCCACTTGGGTTATGCTTTCCAAGTAAGGTTTCGGCTATGGCATTCCCAGCTTGAGAACCTAATTGCCAAGTCTCCAAAATGGCAGGGATATTCTCTGCCTCCCAATTAATTGCCAGAGGACGCCCATTCATTAGTATTAGCACGATATTCTTATTGACTTCATGGACTGCCTTCAACAAATCTAATTGCAAACCAGGTAAATCCAGTTTAGTACGACTACGTCCCTCTCCACTTTGGAACCCATGTTCTCCCAAAACCATCAGAACAACATCGGATTCTTTGGCGAGAGCAACGGCTTCTTGCATACCAGAAGTATCTGTTTCATTTACTTTTACCTCGTTTAAAAAATTGGCATCTTCAAATACTTTCGGTCCTTGTGAATAAGAGAAGTTTATGGAATGATTTTTTAGGCCTTCTAAGACAGAAATTCCAGTATTATCATCTGAGCCTAATCGCCAACTTCCAAGTGAACTGTTGTTGTCGTCTGCCAATTGACCAATAACTGCTATTTTTTGCTGGTCTTTTTTAAGAGGAAGAAGGTTCTCGTCGTTTTTTAAAAGTACAATAGATTTTAGTGCTATGTCCAAAACAGCAGCTTGATGATCTGTATGATATAGTTCATCTTTTTCTCTTTCTTCATTACAATACCTATAGGGATCTTCAAAAAGGCCCAACTCAAACTTCACTCTTAGAATACGTCTTACCGCATCATCTATTAAATTTTCATCCACCTTACCTTCTTTTACATTTTCTGCCAGGTGTAATACGTATGCAGAAGACTCCATGTCCATATCAGAACCAGCTTTGACGCCAATTTCTGCAGCATGCTTCAAATCTTCCGCAAATCCATGAGGCACCATTTCTCCAACGGATGACCAGTCTGATATTACAAAACCATCAAAACCCCACTTTTCTTTCAAAATATCTCGTTGTAACATTTTATTGCCGGTAACGGGAATTCCGTTAAGAATATTGAAACCATTCATTAAGGTTTTAACATCGGCATCCACTGCAGCTTTAAATGGAGGTAACACGGTGTTGTAAAGTGTGGAAGTGCCAATATCTGCGGTATTATACTCTTTACCAGCTTCTGCAAAACCATAGGCTGCAAAATGCTTGGCGCAGGCAGCAAGAGTATTAGGCTTGGAAAGGTCATCGCCTTGAAAACCTTTAACCCGGGCCTTGGCAATTTCTGCACCTAAATAGGTGTCTTCCCCACCACCTTCCATAACACGGCCCCAACGAGGGTCTCTGGAAATATCCACCATAGGAGCAAAAGTCCAATTAAGTCCTACAGAAGAGGCTTCTTGAGCAGCTATTTTTGCAGAATTCTCAATGGCTTCCATATCCCAGCTTGCAGCTTCTGCTAAAGGTATTGGGGCTAGGGTTTTATATCCATGTATAACATCATATCCAAATATTAAAGGGATGCCCAAACGGGTCTCTTCAACTACAAGTTTCTGCAATTTCCTTACTTCTTCAGTACCTACTACATTCAACATTGAACCAACAAGCCCTTTTTTAAGGTGCTCATATTTGGTTTCTGCATTACCTCCTTTGGGAGCTGGACCTGTTACATCCCAAAACCCATTGTATTGGTTCATTTGACCTACTTTTTCCTCTAAGGTCATCTGTTGTAACAATGAATTTATTTTATCCTCTATACTTTTTTCTTGAGCCATAACACAATTGTTAAAGCATGCAAAGTAAAGTGAAATTATGAGAAGATAGTACAGGTTAGCTTTCATGATTCTAAAAAGTGTTGATAGTCTTCTAAAATAAGCCAAAATCTATCACTCACTAATATACGGTCTTTGTATTTTTAGGTAAAATTTTATAGATGAATGAAAGAGCTGAGCAGCTAAAGGCTATTGATAGACTGCTGAACATAATGGATGAGTTGCGTACACAATGTCCATGGGATAAAAAACAAACTATGGAATCCCTTAGGCATTTGACTATAGAAGAAACGTATGAGTTGGGAGATGCGATTTTAGAAAAAGATTTGGAAGAGGTTAAGAAGGAGCTCGGAGATTTGTTGTTGCATATTGTTTTCTATGCCAAAATTGGCTCAGAAACCAAAGATTTTGATATTGCAGATGTAGCTAATGGTATTTGCGAAAAACTAATCAACAGACATCCTCATATTTACGGAGATGTAAAGGTTGAAAATGAAGAGGAAGTAAAACAAAATTGGGAAAACATCAAACTTAAAGAAGGGAAAAAAAGTGTGTTGGAAGGGGTTCCCAATAGCTTGCCTTCAATGGTGAAGGCAAATAGGATTCAAGAGAAAGTTGCCGGTGTGGGGTTTGATTGGGAGCATCCAGAGCAGGTTTTTGAAAAGGTAAAAGAAGAACTCTCAGAATTGGAGGTAGAAATCAAACAAGGAAATCCGGACAGATTAGAGTCTGAGTTTGGAGATGTACTTTTTTCCATGATCAATTACGCACGGTTTTTGAACGTAAATCCGGAAAATGCTTTGGAAAGAACCAATAAAAAATTTATCAAAAGATTTCAGTATTTAGAAAGCAAAGCCAAACAAGCCGGAAAATCTTTAAAAGACATGACTTTGGCAGAAATGGATATTTTTTGGGAGGAAGCCAAAAAAATATAAGTTTTCCATTTATGGATATTCTGTATCTCGTATTTTCTATAGATTTATATGTTTAAAGAATTGAATATGAACATAGAAAGTGCATTTAAAAGTTTTTTGATATTCTTCATTCTTGCTGTTGTTTCATCATGCAATTCGAAAAAGGAAGAAGAAGTAATTGAAAAACCCAATATTCTCTTCATCCTTTCAGATGACCATACCTCTCAAGCTTGGGGCCTTTATGGAGGTATTTTAGAAGATTACGTAAAGAACGATAACTTAAAACGTTTGGCCAGTGAAGGAGCTGTATTGAACAATGCCTTTTGCACCAATTCTATATGTACGCCAAGCAGGGGAAGTATCCTAACAGGTCAATACAGTCATATAAATCAAGTTTATACTTTAAGTGAACCTTTGCCTAAAGGTCACCCCAATATTGCCAAGTCCCTTTCCGAAAATGGATACCAAACAGCAGTGATAGGCAAGTGGCACTTGGTAGGGCAACCTGAAGGTTTTGATTATTTTAATGTGTTGCCGGGCCAAGGACTTTACTGGAACCCAATTATGAAAACCAAAGAGAATTGGGTAGATGGATATGATGCAACAGGTGGCATAGAACATAAAGGTTTTTCAACAGATGTGATTACTGATTTAACTATTTCACACATCAAAAAGCGTGACACCACACAACCTTTTTTGATGTTCTGCAATTTTAAAGCGACCCATGAACCATTTGATTATCCAGAAAGGTTTGCCGGGTTATATGAAGATATGAAAATACCGGAACCGGAATCATTACTCGATTTTGGTAAAGAAACTACAGGAAGAACTTTTGGAGGACAGATTTTGGAGAGACTGGGCTCACGCTGGGAACAGGCAACAAAAAATCCTGATAAATTTTGGACAGATTACCCAGGTTTACCTTATTCCTTGGAAGGACTGGACAGTATACAGAAAAGAAAAAAGATTTATCAAAAACTGGTCAAGGATTTTATGCGATGTGGTGCCGCCATAGATGACAACATTGGAAAATTACTGGATTATTTGGAAGAAGAAGGAATAGCCGATAATACCATAGTAGTTTATACGGCGGATCAAGGGTATTTTCTTGGTGAGCATGGTTTTTTTGATAAAAGACTTATTTATGAAGAATCCCTTAGAATGCCTTTTGTCATTAGATATCCTAAAAAAATAAAGAAAGGGCAGCGAATTGATGATATAATTCTAAATATTGACTTTGCACCTTTATTGGCGGATTATGCAGGGCTTGAAAAACCTGATTATATGCAGGGGAGAAGCTTTAGAGATATTCTAGAGGGTAAGACACCAAAGGATTGGCGAAAGCAAATGTATTACAGGTATTGGTTGCACCACCCGCATAGACCTGCTCATTTTGGTATTAGAGATGATCGTTATAAACTGGCATTATTCTATGGACAGGGTTTAGATAAAAAAGGAACGTCGACGGACACGACCAAACCAGAATGGGAGTTTTATGATCTTAAAGAAGATCCTAAAGAACTGCACAATGCCATTCATGAAGAAAAATATACATCCATAATTGAGACCATGAAAAAAAGTTTACAAGATGAGCGTATAAGATATGGAGACTTAGACGAGGATTACCCTGTAATGAACGAGATATTGAGCACTTCTTTTGAATAAATATCGCTTTAAAAATCACTAAAACTGTTCGAGAAGGGTTAATGTAAACTGTATCTTTGGCAACTTAATTAAAGTACGGTTGCTACAAAGTTATTTTAAAGAGTTTCGCTATAACCTAAAACTGGCCTACCCAGTTATTTTAGGGATGTTGGGTCATACATTTGTTGCCTTTGCGGACAATATTATGGTTGGTCAGCTAGGTACCGCAGAGTTGGCAGCAGTTTCCCTAGGTAATAGTTTTGTTTTCATAGCCATGTCTTTAGGTATAGGATTTTCCACGGCAATAACTCCTTTAGTTGCTGAGGCGGATGGTGCAGGCAATAAAGCAGATGGAAAAAGCGCGTTAAAACATGGGTTGGTGCTATGCACAGGGCTTGGACTTTCGCTTTTTGGAATCATACTGCTTTGCAAACCACTTTTGCATTATATGAAGCAACCTCCTGAGGTGGTGGAACTAGCCATCCCATATTTAGAGTTAGTTGCTTTTTCCTTGGTTCCTCTTATTATATTTCAGGCATTCAAACAATTTTCAGAAGGACTTTCCCAAACTAAATACCCCATGTATGCTACGATTCTGGCAAATGTGGTGAACATAGTTATTAATTACTTGTTGATTTTTGGCTCTTTTGGATTCCCAAAAATGGGAATTGTAGGAGCTGCTATAGGTACACTGGCTTCCAGATTTATAATGGTAGGGTATATTTGGTTCTTGTTGAAGCGCAAAGAAAAGTTTGAAACTTATGTGACCGGCTTCAATTTTAGATTGATTGAAAAAAAGGTCATCAAAAAAATAGTCAGTTTGGGTTTTCCGTCTGCACTGCAAATGTTTTTTGAAGTGGCAATTTTCACCGCGGCCATTTGGCTAAGTGGTGTATTGGGAAAAAATGCCCAAGCAGCAAATCAGATTGCACTTAACCTGAGTAGTATGACCTTTATGGTGGGTATGGGCTTGAGCGTTGCTGCCATGGTACGGGTAGGGAACCAAAAAGGATTGCAAAATTTTAGAGAGTTAAGAAGGATTGCAAAATCCATTTTTTTTCTAACATTTTTACTGGAAATAGTGTTTGCTACAGTCTTCCTTATTGGAAGATATTGGTTGCCTACCATTTATTTAGATGTGGATGATGTGGTCAACCAAGTAGATAATACAGAGGTAATAATCATTGCGGCCAAACTATTGTTGGTTTCTGCATTTTTTCAAATTTCTGATGGGATACAAGTAGTGGTTTTAGGAGCGTTAAGAGGGCTTCAAGATGTAAAGATTCCTACCTTGATTACGTTTATTGCTTATTGGTTGATTGGTTTCCCAATCAGTTATTATTTTGGATTGTTTACAGAATTTAAGAGCACAGGTATTTGGATGGGTCTTTTGTTGGGACTAACGGCATCAGCAGTAATGTTGTATATTCGATTCAACTATTTGACTAATAAATTGATTAAAGGTTAAACTAAATTCCAACTATTGGAATTCAACTTAAATAAAATGGAATTACCTAAATTTCTATTAGGAGACAATACGGATCATCCCAATTCAATTTTTATTGTCCATACAGAATATCCACGTTTTATTATCAACCTAGAAAATGATGAAGTAGAATGGTTGGAAGAATTCTCAAAAGAAGATGAAGAAGAGTTATCTGCAGAGGCAGAAATTCAAATAGAAGCGGCCACCGCCTTTTACGATAGAGAAGTGTCTAGATATGACTCGTAAAGATGCTTGAACAACTTATACAATTTGACAAAGAAGCTTTTTTGTTCCTTAATGGTTTAGGGACAGAAACATGGGATGGTTTTTGGATGTTTATGACCAAGACCAGAAATTCGGCTCCTCTTTATCTTCTATTACTTTATTTATCCTTTAAGAATTTTGGATTAAAGAAGACAGCCGTGATTTTGGTAAGCATAGCCTTATTGATTACCTGTACAGACCAATTGTCTAATTTTTTTAAATATGGTATTGGTCGTTTAAGGCCATGTCATGATCCTGAGGTAAGCGGCATCATGCGTTTGGTTAAGAGTTATTGTGGAGGAAAATTCAGTTATTTTTCTGCGCATGCGGCCAATTCTTTTGCTCCTGCCACCTTTTTTTCAATTCTTTTTTATAAAAACGTAAAATACATTGGTAACCTTCTCATTTTATGGGCTTTCATTGTCGCTTATAGTAGAATATACATAGGAGTTCATTTTCCTTTAGATGTTGTTACAGGAATTGTAATTGGCGCTGTTTTTGGATGGTTATTTGCGAAGTTGGCTATATTTGCATTCCAAAAAATTGGGACATGATATCTTCAGCCAGATATTGGTTTTTACTTTCCCTTGTAGTTCTGGTATATATTGCCGGGATGTTCGTAACCCTTTTTGAGAATGATTCTGCTCAATTTGCAGTAATGGCCATGAGAATGGTTCAGGAAAATGATTTCTTCAGTTTAATTAAAGGTACAGAAGAGTATTTGGACAAGCCCCATATGCACTATTGGTTGGCGGCCTTGTCTTTCAAAATTTTTGGCATCCATGATTGGGCTTATAGGATACCGGGAATTTTGGCGATTCTCTTAGGAGCATATAGCTGTTATGGTTTAGGGAAGTTACTTTACAATAAGGATATTGGTAAGTTTTCTGCACTGATCTTCATGACGGCCCAAACGATTGTGTTATCCAATATAGATGTTCGTACAGATGCAGTACTTACCGGTTTTACCATTTTTTCTATCTGGCAACTTGTTCTATATATTGAAAGAAATACACTCAAAAATATTATGTTGGGCGCTTTTGGAGCAGGTATAGCCTTTTCCACTAAAGGTCAGATTGCCTTGGTCGTTATTGGTATTTCTATTCTTTGTCATTTGGCGTATACGCGTAAGTGGACACGCTTGTTAAATTGGAAAGTCTTAATTGCTTTATTTGTTTTTGGATTGACCATAACGCCTATGCTCTATGCATATTATGTGCAATTTGATTTACATCCAGAAAAAGTTATTAGGGGAAAGAGCAACCGCAGTGGAATCTTTTTTATTTTTTGGGAACAAAGTTTTGAAAGATTGAGTGGAGAGGGGGTAGGTAAGAACAGTAATGATTTCTTTTTCTTTTTTCATACTTTTTTATGGGTCTTTTTACCTTGGACTGTCCTAGCTTTAATTGCCTATTGGCGAAGAGCAAAGACATTTTGGAAAATGCGGTTTGCATATAGACCACAATTTGAGTTTTTAACCTTGGGAGGCATTACAATTATATTTTTCCTGATAAGCTTTGCTCAATTTAAGCTTCCACATTATATAAACATTCTAATACCATTGTACTCCATATTAACTGCATCTTACCTGTTCAGTTTATATCGCCACGCTAAGCATTCTATTATTAAAGGAATTCTAGGGGTACAATACTTTGTCCTCAGTTTGGTGTTCATCTTTACGCTATTGGTGTGTTTTCATGTTTTTAAGTTTGACCGTATTCACTGCTACATAATCCTATTGGGCGTACTTGCAGTCATAACCTATTTTTGTTTAAAGCGAGAAGAATATTATATGCGTATCATCACTTTATCAGTGTATAGTTCTTTGTTGTTGAACGGGGTACTGAACACACATTTTTATCCTTCTTTGCTAAAGTATCAGGCTGGTTCCACCATGGCAGAAAAAGTTTCTGAACATGATATTCCTGTGGATAACATTTACAAGATTTCTGAAAGACATACTTGGGCCTTGGATTTTTATAACCGAAACCCGGTAAACATTATTTCCAAAACTGAGTTAATGGATAAAAGTGATGTTTGGGTTTATGCTACCGATCAAGAGTTACAGGAACTTCTAGGTTCAGATTTCCATTGGCATGAGCAGATAACCGTAGACCAGTTCCGCATTACTCGTTTACAGATTAAATTTTTAAATCCACATACGCGTGCCAAAAAACTGAATAAAATGCATTTGGTGCACTTGGATTAAGATATTACCTCCAATTTCGGCTTCTTAAAATGGTAAATTATCCCAAACAGGGAAATTAAAGCAGTCATAAGAAAGAATACAAAACTGATACTTATGGATGTGTTTGCATCCAGTCCAAGCCATTCAGCACCATATAAAAAAGTAACCTCTCTACTTCCAATTCCACCAATGGTTAAAGGAACCACGGATATTATTGAAGAAACTAAGAATACAAAAAGGTACTCAAAAGTGGCCAGGTTAATGGAGAACGACTTTAAAATGCAAAGAATACAAATAAGCTGGGAAAGTTGAACAAGTGCTGAATAGCTGACAGATTTCCAGAAAATGGGCAAAGTGTATGAAAAGAATCTTTTGTGAAGGAACCAGAATGTAACTATGCTAAGAGGTATTGCAAATACGATTAACCATATAAAATCCTGAAAGAAACTACTTTTTACTAAAAGTGCCGAGAAGCAAGCATATATAAAAATCAATAACATTCCACTTAAGCGATCTAACAACAATACTGAGACTACTTTTTTGGTTCCTGATTTATATTCCTTTTGAATAACATAACCTTTGTAAGCATCTCCGCCAATTCCGCCGGGCAAGAAAAGATTATAGAACATGCCAAGCAGATATAGTCTTAAATTACTGATTTGGGTAATCTTTACACCAATTTCATGAAAATACAGGTTGAGCCTAAATGCTGCCATTACTTTAGAAAAAACAACAAGTAAAACCCCTAAAACCAAATAGAGGGGATTGCTCTTCTTTAAAGTACTAACAATATCTTCAAGACTGATTTTGGTGAAAATGAAATAAATCAAAGCTGCACTAACAATGATTTTTAATGCAGTGATGAGCTTTTTACGCAGCTTTTCCGTCACCTATTGTAATTTTTTTGACACGATATGGTCTTTTTTGTTGAGATTCATAGTACGTACGAATGAGCAACTCCATAACAATACCAATAGTGAAAAGTTGAATACCTCCCAGAATAAACATTACTCCAAAAATTAGCAAAGGTCTACTGCCAATATCTTCACCAAAGCCCAATTTTACTATAAGTAAGTATATGTTAATAAAGAATCCGAGAATAATCAATAATACTCCAAAAATTCCAAAAAGGTGAATAGGTCTCTGAAAGTACTTTCTAATAAAAAGTAAGAGCATCATGTCTGCCACTACTTTAAAAACGCGCTCTAATCCATATTTGGAAACTCCTGCATGTCTGGCATGATGTTTTACAGGCACTTGTTTTATCTGCGCTCCTTCCAAATGGGCCAGAAGAGTTATAAAACGATGCATTTCACCATAAAGGTTCAATCCTTTTGCAATGTCTTTGGTAAAAACCTTTAATGCACAGCCGTTATCCTTAATGTCTAATTTGGTAACTCTTCTTACCAAGAAATTGGCAATCTTAGAAGGTATTTTCTTAACCAAGGAATCCTTTCTTTTTTGACGTATTCCAGTTATTAGGTCATATTCTTCACTTACAGCATATTCAAGCATTTGAGGAATATCAGAAGGATCGTTCTGAAGGTCACCATCCATGGTAATAATATATTCTCCTTCGGCATAATCAATTCCTGCTGCCAATGCCAAACTTTGGCCGTAATTTTTTTTCAACTCAATAAGATGGACTTTGTTGTCATCCATGTCCTTGACAACTTTTCGGGTTTTATCCGAAGAAAAATCATCTATGTAAATTATTTGATATGAATACCCTACAAGACTTTCATGGATTTTTTCGGTCAATAAAACCACATTGTCTTCTTCATTGTACAAAGGAACTACTATAGATAGGAGGGAGTTGGTGGCGATGCTCATGTATTGTCTTATGATCTGGGCAAATTTACTTCTTTTATTTAAGTTCCTTGGTGACGTTGTCCAGTAGTGTTTTGGCAGCGTAAAAAGGCGATATTTTGTTTTGCTCAACCGCCTGTATCATTTTTTCCTTCATCTCTTTATAATATTTCTTTTGATGGAAGAATTGCTTTAGTTGTTCATCCACAGTTTGAAGAAACCAATTCTTGTTTTGGATTTTTCTGTTTTTTTCAAAATGACCATTTTCTCTATTCTTAGAAATAAAATCGACTATCATTTCCCATATCTCAAAAATCCCTTTGTTTTCGATTGATGAACAGCTCATAACCTTTGGGGTCCAACCATTTTCTTTTGGAGGGTATAGGTGCAATGCCCTTGAAAACTCTGTTTCCGCCAGTTTTGCTTTTTTAAGATTATCACCATCAGCTTTGTTAATGGCAATGGAATCTGCCATCTCCATAATGCCTCTTTTAATACCTTGCAACTCATCACCTGCACCGGATAGCTTCAGTAAAAGAAAAAAATCAACCATACTGTGCACCACGGTTTCACTCTGTCCAACACCTACTGTTTCTACAAGTATAATATCATAACCAGCTGCTTCACATAGAATAATACTTTCTCGAGTCTTTCTAGCAACGCCACCTAAAGATTCTCCCGAAGGTGAAGGTCTAATAAAGGCACTGGGGTCTTTTGCCAATGTTTCCATTCTGGTTTTGTCCCCAAGAATACTCCCTTTGGTTAGGGTACTAGTGGGATCAACGGCTAAAACAGCTACTTTTTTACCAAGATTGGTAAGCGTTTTTCCAAATACCTCAATAAAGGAACTCTTTCCTACACCGGGAACTCCAGTAATTCCAATCCGGATACTTTTATTGGGTTTAGAAAGACATCTTTCAATTATAGCATTGGCCTTTTCAAAATGTTCGGGTTTAGAACTCTCTAGAAGAGTAATGGCCTTTGCAAGAATGGCCTTGTCTCCATGAAAAATACCATCAACCAATGATTTGATTGATATTTCTTGCTTTCGAAGCTGTTTTATTTTTGAAACCGTATTTGTGGGTATATCTTTTTTACTTGCCAAGGATAAAGTTCAAAGAATTCATTACTAAGGTATAAAGTTTTCAGCTGTTTTATGGATTGCTGGTTGTTGTTAAAATGCGTAAACTGATTATTGTTTTGCCGGATTAACAATATTTACGATGTATTTCACACAAATTTAAAGAAAGACATTAGGTACTATTCCCCTGCAAGTGTTAACTTCTCTGGTTAATTATAAAATGAATCGAGCAATTTGCTTTGTACGGTCAATTGTTTCAAAGAATTAAAAATTAAAGAGACTTACAGATGAAAACTATTTTTGAAAGTAAAGCTACCAATACAGGAGGTAGGTCGGGACATGTTCAAAGTGAGGATGGAGTATTGAATTTTGATATTAGTATGCCCAATTCCAAAGGCAAACCTAATACCAAATCGACCAACCCAGAGGAACTTTTTGCCGCAGCATATTCCAGTTGCTTTGCTGGCGCACTGCAGGTTGTGGCCAAAGAACACCATGTTGATGATTTGGGTGATTTTAATGTAACGGCAACTATATCTTTTAATACTGAAGAGGATGGCGCTTTCTTAGAAGCTACATTGGATTCTTATTTGCCAACAGTAGATAAAAATACCGGTGAGAGTTTGATAAATGCGGCACATGAGATTTGCCCATACAGTAAGGCCACAAGGGATAATATTACTGTTCACTTAAATTTAGTAATGGACGGTTAACAAGGTAAAAATGCTTCACAACATAATCCCGTTGAGACTTCAACGGGATTTTTTTGTTAAAAATCACATAAAAGAGGGCTACTTTGCAACGATGCATTTTTTACATCGTCCTTAACATAGACAACCAAAACGCCAAATAACTGCTGACCATGTTTCAAATTGAACTGGTAGAACAATGTAAAACGAATGACCGAAAGGCACAATTAAAGCTTTATAAGCAATATTGTGACGGTATGTTCTGCGTGGCGATGCGTTTTTTAAAAAACCCAGATGATGCAGAAGATGTAGTGCAAGAGTCTTTTATCAAGGCATTTCAGCGAATAAGTCAGTTTAAGGGAGAGGTAACATTTGGGGCCTGGTTAAAAAGAATTGTAGTGAATAGAAGTATCGATTTTTTAAAGTCAAAGCATCAAAAAACGGAAGAATTGAATGAAGGGTATTTACATCTTGCGGAGGATGAAGATTGGACCATAGAAGATGGAATCTCTATTGAACAAGTAAAAACGGCAATTGAAGAATTACCGGACAAATATAAATATGTAGTGAAATTGTTTCTTTTAGAAGGGTATGATCATGCTGAAATTGCACAAATACTGGAAATTTCGGATACAGCATCAAGAACCAGATTGTTACGTGGAAAAGCACGATTAAAAGAAACACTTAAAGATAGAGCTTATGGCACAGGATCTTAGAGAATTATTTGAGAAGGAACGTGAGCAAGCAGTTCACAAGATGAAGGACGGATATGAAAATCGTTTCTTGTCTAAGTTGGAAATGGAAATGCCAACCGAGAAAAAGTCAGGTTCTTTTCTCTGGCTGTCCATTGCAGCTTCTGTGGTGGTGATACTAGGTTTGGGGATTTACTATTTCTCCTCTATAGATAATGTGGGTTCAAATTTAAATCCAACCGTGGTTGAAAACAATACTTCCAAAAATGAACAACAAACTATTTCACTGGGGGATCTTTCGCCAGATTTAAAGAAAATAGAAAGCTACTATGTTACCAATATTAATTTAGAGTTATCTGATCTGGAATTTACTGGAGACAATAAAGTAGTTATAGATGGCTATATGGAAAGGCTTGGGGAACTTGATAAAGAATACAATGAACTGAATATAGAGCTCAATAAAATTGGACCCAATGACCAGACTATTGCTGCCTTGGTTAAAAATCTTCAGTTGAGGCTACAACTATTACAAAAATTAAAAACGAAGTTGAATCAATTAAAATCATCAAAAAATGAACAGAAATCATCAAATATTGTTTAATATTTTTCTTTTTACCATGGCCAGTGTTGTCTGCTATGGTCAGGAAAAATCTAAAACGTACAAGGAGACCTTTAATGTAAGTAAGGACGCGGTACTAAATATTGATACCAGCCATGCTGATATTGAGTTTGAGACTTGGGATAAAAATCAAGTAGAGGTTATTGCCATAGTTGAACTAGAAGAAGCAACAGATGAGGAGGCCGAGTCTTATTTTAAGAAAGACGCCATTAAAATTGTTGGAAACAGTAAAGAAATTACAGTAAGAACATCAGGAGTGAATTTTGGAAATTCATTTGATTTTGGAGATTTGGACATTGTTGTTCCAGATGTATCATTTGTTGAGCCACTTTTTGAAACCATAAGAATTCCTGAGTTACCAGAACTGGCAGAGATTCCAGAAGTACCTGAAGTATTTGTAATTCCAGAAATGCCTCCAATGCCTCCAATGCCTTTTGTTCAGTTTGATTATGATAAGTACAAAAAAGATGGAAAAAAGTACCTTAAGGAATGGAAAAAAGATTTTGATAAAAACTTTGATGAAGAATACCAAAATCGTTTTGAAGAATGGAGTGAAGAGGTGGAGCAAATGGCAGAAGAAAGAGAGATACAAAATGAAAAGCGCCGAGAACAAAGACAGAAACTTTTGGAAGAACGTAATGAATTGCGTGAAGAAGCGCGTGCTGCCCGCAATGATGCCAGAGCTCAACGCAATGAACTCAGGGCCGCAAGAAATGAGGTAAGAGAGGAAGCTAGATCAGAAAGGGTCTTTACCATTAGAAATGGCAATGGTTCCGATACGTTTTATTTTTCTTCGGATGGAGAGAACAAAAAATATAAGGTAAAAAAGAGCATTAAGATAAAGATGCCTAAGTCTGTTAAGCTGAAAATGAACGTTAGGCACGGAGAAGTAAAATTGGCTGCTAACACCAAAAACATTAATGCAAGCTTGTCATACGCAAGCTTGCATGCTTCAACCATTGATGGTGAAAGAACAGATATAAGAGCATCCTATTCACCGGTAATTGTTCAGAAATGGAATTTGGGAAAATTAAAAACCGACTATTCAGATTTGGTCAATTTAAAAGAAGTGAAAGAGCTTAAATTGAATGCTATTTCTTCTAATATAATCATTGATAGGTTGGAGGAGAAAGTAGTGGTCACCAATAATCTTGGAGAGTTAAGCATTAATTCAATAGCCAATGGTTTTTCTAAGGTTGATATTTCTGTGGAGAATGGAGAGGTCAGTTGTAAAATTCCTTCAACACCTTTTTCAATATATGTTACTGAAAGAGCTTCGGAATTTAAATATCCAGAAATACTGGCGATAGGGTCTTCCAATCATTATGGCGCTATAATTCATAAAGGATACCATATCAATAACAAAGAAGGTAAATCAATCAAAATCAATTCTAAATACAGTGAAGTAGTATTAAAGCAATAAGATTTACTTAAGTATTAATGTCCCAAAAATATCTGCATTGATCCACCCCTGATTCTTATCTTCTCCAGGAACAAATACAGACCCAATAAAATTCTCTCTCTCCTTACTGGAATCATTATCACAATAAGCCAAGGCAAACCCTATCTTTTTATTTTTTGATAAACCTTTGGGTGTATTCTCTTTTTCATCCATATAATCATCAGAAAAAAGTTTTACGGCTATTTCCCAAGTTGTGGTTTTGTCGTTTGTAACATGTTTAGACGTTACATGATCATTATACAGTTTTGGTTTCTCATCTGTAGCCAAATCAACCACATTTCCGTCTATGGCTACATGATAGGCAAAAGCATTATGTGTAAACTGATGTGCTCCTCCGGAGTTGTCTTCGTCAACAAAAACTTCTACGCAATCATCATCCCACCACAATTTTAATGGGTCTTTATGTTGGTCTAAAAGGACATCATCTGTGATTTCAACCAAAAGGTAAAGTGCGTCCTCGTCCCAACTTAACTTATACCTACCGTTAAAGTCATCATTGGTATAGGCATTTCCAAGCCAAAGTTGGTCTAGGGCCAACCATTCAGCATTGCCCCAACACGCATCAAGGGCTTGCCCATCAATAGTTGGGCTTTTTTGAGCTTTTTTTACTTCTATTAGTTGATGGTCTTCTTTTTGATTGGGAGAACAGCCTATTAGCACTAAAAAAAGGGCCAAGCTTATATATTTTTGCATGACCCTAAGATAACTATTTTAAAAAACCTCTTACAGTTGTTAATGCGATTCTTCTTTCAAATAGGATTTGAAATTTTCCTTAAACCTATTATATCTGGGGATTGAAACGTTTCGTATATAAGAGTTATTTGGATTTCTCTTTTCAAAATCTTGATGATAATCTTCTGCTTTGTAAAAAACATCAAATTCCTTAACCTGCGTGACTATAGGACGATCATACACACTTTTAGACTCTAAAAGTGTTACATAATCTACTATAACTTTCTTTTCCTCTTCATTTTTATAAAAAGCGATGGAACGATATTGAGCTCCCCGATCAGGCCCTTGTCTATTTAAGGACGTAGGATCGTGAGAACCAAAAAATACCTGTACCAATTTGGTGAAGGATATAACTTCTGGGTCATAAAACACTTCTACAGCTTCTGCGTGTCTGGTACGACCATAGGCCACTTGTTCATATGTAGGGTTTTCTTCAGTTCCGCCAGAATAACCAGAAACAACTTCTTTTACCCCTTTTACACTTTCAAAAATGGCTTCTACACACCAAAAACAACCACTTGCAAAATAAGCGGTCTCGTAATTTTGTAACTCCTCAACGGTGAGTTCAATTTTTTCTATGGTCTCTTGCTGGGCAAGAACGGGTTTAATTGCAGTGTTTTTGGGTTGGCAACTAGCAGAGGCCAATAAAACAGATATTAAAAAAGTAATTCTTGCTATCTTCATCTTGGTTTTATTGCTTAGTAGCATCAAGATAAGAAGTATTACTTGTGTTGCTGTTAAAAATTGTTAATCCATCAATGTTTTGTACATAATGAATACCTTGGAAGTATTGCTTAAGGAATATGATACCAGTCCTATATCCATATTAGATTCAGACATACCGCTGTCTGACTACTGTCTTATTGATTTGTCTTCAAAGAACAAAGATTTAGAAAGATTTGATATTACTTCGCCAGACTCCTGTCAAGAGTATGTGGATGAGGTTCTCTCCAAACACAATGCTAACGTTGCTTTTGGTGGATACTTGGAACATAGGTCCTTATACACTAAATCTGAACGATTTTTGACCACAGGTGAACGCAACATTCATCTAGGGATGGATTTTTGGTGCAAAGCAGGTACCAAGGTAATTGCTCCTTTGGACGGAAAGGTCCTTAGTTTTAAAAATAATCATGATATGGGCAATTATGGACCAACCATCATTTTAGAGCATCAAGTAGGGGAAACTATCTTCTATACCCTTTATGGGCATCTTTCTTTGGAGTCGATTGACGGACTTCAAATTGGAACCCAGTTTAAAAGAGGAGAGGTGCTTGCAACTTTAGGTACTCCAGATATAAATGTGAACTATGCCCCGCATTTACATTTTCAAATCATATCGGATTTACAAGGATGTAAAGGGGACTATCCAGGGGTATCTTCCAAGAATGACTTAGGTTTTTATCAAAAAAACTGTCCAAATCCCAACCTTTTATTGAAACTCTCTTTTTAAAACATCGATGAAATGCACGTGGAATCGGCAGGGTGTTTTTGACCTTAAAAACGTTTGTCGAGGATAAAATACACTTTACCTGAAAAAGGTTCCCACACCGAAAAAAAAAGAAGGTTAAACGAGTTAAATCCAGGCTACATGGCATGTGAGGGTACATTTACATTGTAATAAAAACCCAAGTCATGAAAGCAATTTTAACCATCATCGCAATAATCTTCTTCGGAACTCTAGCTACTGCACAAGACACTGTTAAGGAAGTAAAAGCTGAAACTATTACTGTTGGTGTTGAATTGAATATTGAAATTCAGGAAACAGAAACTGAGATTGCTAGACTTTATATGTTCAAAAACTCTAGAGTTAAAAAAGAGCTTTCTTTTAGAACTAAGAGAAACAAATCTAAATTGGCATAATCATGATAATGGGAATCGCTATTCCACTTACTTTATTTTTTAGCACGGCATTTGTTATTGCGTCGATTGCTTTTTCATTTCGAAAAAAAAAAGATTCCAGTAGTACATCAAAAAAAAAGTAGGCCATTTTAACTAAAATGACCCACTATAACCTTTAATCGGAAAAAACTGTAACGGAGCGATATTTAAGTAGTTCTTAAATCAGTTAGAATACTTTTACCAACTTAATATTTAAACCTCTAAAATATGTACGCTATTTTAATCCCGGTTGCTTTATTTTGTAGTTTAATTTTTGTTTCTGCTGCTGTACTGTTGTTTTTACGTCTTGCAAAAGTGCCTTCGCGTCGTAGATAATTCCATCTTTTATGGTGTAGGTCACACCACCAACACGTACAACTTCGTTATCTTCTGTTAATTTAACGGCTCCAGTTCCATACAATACCTTTAGGTTTTTAAGTGGGTTTTCTGATACCACTACAAAATCTGCCAATTTCCCTACTTCTACGGTTCCAATTTTATCTGCCATTCCTAAGGCTTCGGCACCATTTAAAGTAGATGATCTAATAATTTCCAAAGGATGAAAGCCCGCTTCGCGAAGCAATTCCATTTCACGGATGTATGCAAACCCATACAATTGAAAAATAAAGCCTGAATCTGAGCCAGTAGTAACTCTGCCGCCTCTATTCTTGTATTCGTTAACGAAAGTCATCCAAAGCTTGTAATTCTCTCTCCACGCCACTTCTTGCTCAGTACCCCAATCATGCCAATAGGAGCCGTGGGAGATCTTACTTGGCTGATAAAAGTCCCAAAGGGAGGGAAGCGTATATTCTTCATGCCATTCTGCCCTTCTGGCTCTATGTAAATCACGACTTGCTTCATAGATATTAAAAGTTGGGTCAAGGGTAAAATCTAAACTTATCAGCTCGTCCATAACCTTGTTCCAATGCTCGGAATATGGTTTTGCGGCCTGTTTCCATAATTTACCAGCTTCTTCAAACCTATGTTGTTCATTTTGGTAGTTATATCCCAAGGGATAGTCCTGAACCGTTCTATCTTCAAACAAAGCCTCTGGAAGTCCGTACCAATGCTCCATGCTGGTTAAACCCGCTCTTGCAGAGTGCAACACATTCCAACGGGCAACATCCAATTGTGCATGGTGACAAGCAGAACGTAAGCCTAGTTTTTTATTCTCATCCAAAGCTGCCGCCATTATTTCTGGTGCAGCTCCAAAAAATTTAATTCCATCTGCTCCTCTTTCCGCATTGGCCCTTACCCATTTTCTGGCCTGAGCTGGAGTACTTATAGGTGCATCGTTCAATGGGTTAAAATCTTTGGTTTTCTGCCCAAAACCAGTGTATGCAAAGACTCTGGGTGCTATAATCTCGTTTTTCTCACTTTTTCGCTTTAAATCCAAGGTCCAGTCAACCCCACGCCCGCTGGGTTCCCTTACTGAAGTGATGCCATGGGCCATCCATAGTTTAAAAACATAATCATAATCTGCACCTTGTGCTATTCCTCCAATATGGCCATGCATGTCTACAAAACCTGGTAAGAGGTACATGCCATTACAGTCAAGTTCTTTGCCGCCTGGTTTTAACTTTGGTTTTTTGGAGTCTTCAATTTTAACGCCTGGGTAACCAACTACCTGAATTTTTACAATTTTATTGTTTTCTACGACTATATCAATTGGGCCACGAGGTGGTGCACCGTTTCCATTGATTAGTGTAACACCTCTAATAATGAGCTGAGGAAAAGGACCTTCACTCATATTTTCTTGTCCATAACTTAAAATAAATTGGAAAAGAAGTAAAAAAGAAAGTAATTTTTTCATAAGTGTATTATTCTGGAATTCTGATTTTATGTCCTAAAAACAAAGCATTTAAAAATAAACGGTTGGTACCGTACCAAGATCCTCTAAAATTGGGGTTATCTGCAAATAAAACTACTCTGCCACTTCCTAATTTACTTACGATTAGAGAAGCCGAAGGCTTTAAGTTTTCTTCCATGTTCTTCTTGGTAATAAACCCATCAATGTGTGGATCTTTGGCATACTTTGCTACTGTAGCATACTCATTTTTACTGGGTGCCAACCAAACAGAGTTGTTTTTATACACTGGAATGGAAGTGTCATTATAACCAAATGCTAGAGGATGGGTAATATCTAAATCCACTTTAAAAATTGCACCACCTAAGCTTTCTTTTCCTAAGTCTTCAGGTGCATTTACATACGATTTTCGTTGAACAGTTTTTGTTGAATCTTTTTCTTTTTCAATCAATTTTTCTTCAACTATTTTTTTGTCCACGGCCCATTTTGAAGCAGTTCCGATAGTAATCAGCGTATTGCCTTCGCTGACCCAATGCTTTATTTTTTCTTGTTGTTTTTTGCTGAAATTATATCCTCCAGAAACCATCACTAAAGTGTTGTACTTATCCAAATCGGCTCTTCCAAAGTTTCGAATTGGGATTTTGGTTATTGGCATATGCACTCTAGTGTCCAGTAGATGCCATACTTCACCAGCTTCATAAGAACGTACCCCGTCGCCTATTATCATGGCAGCCTTAGGCTTTTTTAGAGGAGAAATCCACCTACTTCCTAAATCAATTCCTTTTAAGCTATATCCTGAGTTAACAGCATATATGGGAACATGGTATTTCTTTTGTACTCGTTGAACTAACTCATAAACCGCATTTGCATCCTTTTTTTGAAGGCTTACCGGAATTACCAGTGCACCATAACCAAATTCTTGACTACCCACAGAAGTATTGGCCGTAAAAGGTTTAGAAGAAGAGGAAATAACAAGCCCTTTAGATTGTAAATGATTGAGCGCAGCTACTGCATTGTAATCATTATAATCAATGATATAAGCATATTCAGATTTGCTTACGGCCGTTGTTTTTACCAGATTGTCCAGTGATGTAACCTTCTCACCGAGATTTAAGGAGGTAACTGGTTTGTACTTCATATTGTAAAAGTTGGCTACAGACCAAGCAGATGCATCGTAATAAACGCTGTCGCGGTATTTCTCATACGTCTCAAACATAGTCTGTACCATTCTATATTGAGGTTGTCTTGTGGGAACCGTGAAACTATTTCCATTTTTATAGACATCAATTTTATGAAGAAGTAGTTTGTCCACAAAAGCCTTGGTCCTGTTTGCGTCGTATTCTTCTTTGAAGGTATATCCCTTTATCTTGCCCCGTGAAGCGTTGGTCAAAGCGCTTTTAAAGAAATCCTGTTGATATTTCCTCAACAGTGCCTTATTTTCAACTGCAGCCTTTACCGTGGCAATACTAGAGATATATTGATTTCGGATAGTAAACGGAAAAGTGATTTCACCAAAATCCGTGGTTTGTTTATGTCCTCTGGAACTTGCCTGTTCAAATAGCAGTCCCAATCCGCCTTGTAAATCAGGGTAGGAGGAACCATAACCTGGATAGGTGCCATCAAAAACTTCTTTTGTAAAATAAAATGAACCGATACTATCCAATGCTTTGGAAAAATAATCACCAAATAGATTGTTGAGGTCAATGTAATTTTCCTTTGGCATTATTGGGTTCAAGGAACCATTATCTTTCATCGGCTCAAAGAAATAGGAGCTTTGTGTACCCATTTCATGAAAATCCGTAACAACGTTGGGGTACCATTCATGATACCAACCTAATTTTCCTCGGCTTTCGGGATTTATTCCCAACAACCAATCACGATTAAGATCAAACCAATAATGATTGGTTCTTCCGCGTGGCCAATATTCATTATGCTCAGCATCTTGAGGGTCCGCCACTAAGGGATTACCTTGGTACATATTTGCCCATTGTGTATGTCTATCCCTACCATCTGGATTAATCGTCGGATCAATAAAAATGATTCCTTTTTCTAAATAATTCAGTATTTCCGGGTTGTTTGAAGCAACCAAGGTATAGGCCATAAGTATTGCTGCTTCTCCACCAGAGGGTTCATTGCCATGTACATTGTATCCCAGGTTTATAAATATGGGCACATCATCATAGTTGGTCGGGCTTTTAGCTGGATCCGTAAAGTCCAGATGTTGCGATTTCAATTGATCTAAATTCCCCAAATTTTCAGGAGAAGTTATCGTTAGGATAACCAATTTTCTTCCTTCATGGGTTCTTCCGTATTCGTAAATGGAAGCTCTATCAGAAACTTCAGAAAGTTTGGTTAGATAACTTACAATTAAGTCATGTCTTGTGTGCCTTTCACCAATACTATATCCCAAAAATTCTTCAGGTGATGGAATGTTAGAATTGAAAGGGTGAAATTTTTTAAAGAAGTAGTCCTGAGCTGAAAGGGAAGTACTTAAAAATAGTGCTCCAAGGAGTAATTTTTTCAACATAAATTAGAAGATTAGTTAATCTTCTAAAGATATGAAAAGGTTTTAATCGACAGAGTTGAATTCTTCTATTATTTCCTCAAATTCCATTCTGTAATAGGTTCCTTTTTTTTCTGAGTCCCTGGTGATGGAACCTCTTAATTGGCGGGCAAGGTTGTAGATAAGTTTTAACCCTAATGATTTTGAAGTTTTAGGGTCAATGTCATCGGAATATCCAATACCGTTATCACCAATGTACATTTCATAGCGCTTTTCTGATAGTTTGCGAAGCGAGATTTGGATTTCTCCGGCCTCGTCTTCCGTAATGCCATATTTAAGGGCGTTGGTAATCGTTTCATTGATAATAAGGCCAAGGGGGATTACAGTATCTATACTTAGCTTGTTCTCATCAATATCCAATTTTACCTTTACATTGTTGGTGTTTCCTTTTACTGATCGAACCAAATATTCACATAATTCTTTTACGTAAGGTTTTAGCTCAATCTTTGATAAGTAATCATCTCGCTTATAAAGCATTTCATGAACCATTGCCATGGAAACCACTCTATTCTGACTACTCTTGATAATACTGCTGATTTTTTTATCCGCTATGGACCTAGATTGTAGACTCAATAAACTTGAAACAGTTTGGAGGTTATTTTTTACCCTATGATGCACTTCTTTTAGTAGTGTTTCTTTCTCATCAATTCGTTCTTGAATCTCCCGCCTGGATTTGTATAGTTTATGGTGTGCCCGCAATAAATTCTTTCCAAAAACACCTCCCAATAAATAAACTGCAAAAACTACACTCATAAAGGAAAACCAACTTCTCGATTCCAGAGGGACCGTATTTCCTGAGATTTTGAAATCGCTTAGGTCATATAGAAATATAATGGCAACAACTACCAGGTTAATAATAAGATATACCTGTCCATAAACTTTTGTGGTTACATATCCGGCAAAAACTACTATGGCCAATACAAAAATGAAGGGACTTTGAATACCGCCACTAAATAGTGTTATTAAGGTGGCACCAACCATGGCCAGTATGGATGTAATATTATATGTTATTGTTAGATTTCCATGCTTACCAAATAAAAAGGTATTCAGTAGGTTTAGGGCTGCAAAACCAAAAAATGTGTAGGGGATTATTCCTTTTACATCTAACAGGAATATGCATATTAGACCTAGTAAAACCGCAAATAAAGAAGAACTGTAGTTGACCTTGAGCACCAATTGAATTTTGTCCTGTAAACGATATTTGTCCTTATTAGGAATTTTCATATGCTGCGTTGGTTGTTCTCCTTTACCACAGATTTATGTTAAAAAGAGGTGGTAAAAGTAGCTTTTTATGGGGTGTTTAAGCTATAAATCTAACTATGTTTTTTATATAATCAAAAACGACAGCCCTAAAAAGCTGTCGTTTAATTGTTTTAAATATTTTGGGATTAGTCTTCCATCAACACCCATTCACCTTTATGTATTAGAGGCTCAGCTTGTTTGTATTTAACGGTCTTACTTTCACCTGACATTACATTTTTTATAGTGACCCGGTCGTTTCTTCCAATTTTTGGCTTCTCCCTAACAATAGTTTCTGTAACAGGTGGTCTTCCTCCCCGAGTTTGACCAGCAGCTCTATTTTGAGCGGCCAATTCATCACTATTGGGTATTTCTTCTTTTGAAGTCTGTATATTTTCCTTTGGCCTACGAACATTTCTAGCCTCTTGGATCTGATTTGTATTTTCTGTAGGTAATTCTCCTTTGAACAAAAAGGAAATAATCTCTTTGTTCACTTTGTCAATCATTTCTTTGAAAAGTTCAAAAGCTTCGAACTTGTATATTAAAAGAGGATCTTTTTGTTCATGAACGGCCAATTGTACAGATTGCTTTAATTCATCCATTTTGCGCAAATGCGTTTTCCAAGAATCATCTATGATAGCCAAAGAAATATTTTTCTCGAAATCTGTAATTAACTGTTTTCCATTACTGGAGTAAGCGCCTTCCAAATTGGTTACAACGTTAAGGGATTTAATACCATCTGTAAATGGAACCACTATACGTTCAAACTTATTGGATTGATCTTCATATACTTTTTTGATCACCTGAAAAGCTACTGTAGCACTTCTTTCCATTTTTTGCTGATAGAAATCATAAGCAGCGTTGTAGACACTGACAGCAATATCTTGGAAGCTCAATTTTTTAAATTCCTCTTCTGTTACAGGAGAAGTAATTGAAAAATATTTGATTAATTCAAACTCAAAGTTTTTGTAATCATCTGCGGCCTTATTGGTATCTGC